>JANLPR010000185.1:0-42950 GCA_031367345.1 Bacteroidota bacterium
TCCCCCCTGAGCCACCCGCCGCTGCCAAACCACCTGATTAGCAAGAAGTACGGGGTAAATAGCTGCAATGTGGGTTAAAAGAATTTAACGAAAGCTTTTTTTAGTGAGTAGTGAGTGGTATTTGGTAAGTCGAGGATTGTAATTTTAGAATTGAGAGTCGTAATTTGTAATTTGAGAATCGAGATTAAATGCACAACGGCGAATTTTTCTGCGAAAATTTACGGGGTCTGCGGGAGAAATATTTTGGTTCCCGCAGAATCCGCAAAGTATTTATCGTAATTCGAATGTCGAGAATTGTAATTAGATTCATGAGGCATTACTGCAGCGAATTTTTCTGCGAAAATCTGCGGAGTCTGCGGGAGAAATATTTTTGGATCCCGCAGAATCCGCTGAGTACCGCAGAATATTTATCGTAATTCGAATGTCGAGAATTGTAATTTGAATCATGATGAAATACTTCAGCGAATTTTTCTGCGAAAATCTGCGGTGTCAGCGGGAGATTTTTTTTTGGTTCCTGCAGAATCCGCTGAGTACCGCGAATTTTTCTTTGTCATGCTTCTCGCTTCAACTATAAACAAAAAAAAGACTACCCTTTAACAGAATAGTCTCCTTTTTTAATCTTATAAAAAAATTAGTTGATGGTATAGCTTGGTAATTTACCTTCGGCTATTAATGTTTCTGTTTTTTCTTTGTGTGCTGTAAAATCGCCGAAACAAAGGGCCGACAACATTTCATCACGTGTCATACTTGTATTGCCCAACTGTTTTTTTATTTCTGTTGCACAACGATCTACGAATATTTCAAAACGTTCCGGCGCCCAGATGTATTCTTTTTTCTGCCAATCGGGCGTAGTGCGATCTATTTTAAATTCATTCGGCAGATCACCGTGAATAATCATTTTAACATCTAAGCCTTCAAATGATTTTGGAAGCAATCGATTGTCAAAAATTAATGGACGACTAACATCGATCACGTGTTTTTTACGCTTTGGGTCGATCAGTTTTAATCCATTGATGCGAAGTCCCTTTTTCTTAAGGTGACCAAATTTTTTTTCAAATCGGTCTAACGTGTCATAAAGTAACATGGCGATATTTTTTAAAATAGTTTATTATACTAATTGTTTTGTTTGTTCTTGCTCTTTACATGCAACCAATGTCAACACTGTTTCCAGTGCAACAATTTCTTGCTTTTGATTTATTACTTGTACATACCACTCAACTACTCCTTGGTTTAATTGTCCTTCGCGTTTATCTTTTTGAGTTTTACGCTGACAAGTTATTTTAACGTGAATAGTATCTCCAACATATACCGGCTGAATGAATCGTAAATTATCTAATCCATAATTAGCAAGCACAGGCCCCTTCTTTGGATCAACAAAAAGTCCGGCTGCTGCTGAGATCACAAAATATCCATGAGCAACTCTCTTTTCAAATATGGATCCTTCTAACGATGTTTCATCCATGTGCGCATAGAAAAAATCGCCGCTGATTCCTGCGAAGTTTACTATGTCTGCTTCACTCACTGTTCTTCTGTGTGTGATCAATGAATCACCAACATTTATTTCTTCAAAATATTTTCGGAATGGATGAATTACGTCTTCTTTAGTTTCCGCTCCCGGCAAATATGTATTTAATATTTTTGTAAGTGTAGTTGGTGATCCTTGCAATGCGGTTCTCTGCATGTAATGATACACTCCCCGAATTCCTCCCATTTCTTCTCCGCCACCTGCACGCCCCGGACCACCATGTACTAAGTGGGGGAGTGGTGAACCATGACCTGTCGACTCTCCCGCACATTCTTTGTTGATGATCACCATTCTTCCGTGCAAGGAAGCAGCCCCTATTACCATTTCTTTTGCAAACTTATTATCGGCTGTAAAGATTGATCCTACTAAACTTCCCTTTCCCATTTTCGCCAACTCAATCGCTTCTTCATTCGATCGATAAGGCATAATCGTGCTTACCGGACCAAAGGCTTCTATTGAATGTGGCTCTAAATGTTTCATCGGCTCTTTACAATATAACAGCATGGCAGAAATAAATGCTCCTTTTTTTGAATCGGCACCTACTACATCTACGTCGTCTACATTTCCATAAACGAGATCGCATGATGTCATTAACTGTCGTACTTTATCTTTTACGTCTTTCACTTGCGAGTGACTAGCCAATGGTCCCATTCGTACTCCTTCAACTGCAGGATCACCAATCACTGTACTTTTTAATCGCTCGCTCACTGCATTCTTTACTGCTTCAACCAAATTTTCCGGAACAATTACCCGTCTTATTGCCGTACATTTTTGTCCGGCTTTCACTGTCATTTCTCGTGTTACTTCCTTTACAAAGAGTTTGAACTCTTCTGTTTCAGGTGTGCAATCCGGACCAAGAATAGAACAGTTCAACGAATCGGCTTCCATGTTGAAGCGAACTGAATTATTCAGAATGGTTGAATTACTCTTTAGCATTCTCCCGGTAGTAGCCGAGCCTGTAAACGTTACTACATCCTGACAAGTAAGATGGTCGAATAAATCGCCAACGCCTCCACAAATTAATTGGAGTGAACCTTCAGGTAATATTTTTGATGCAATTATTTCTTGAACAACTAATTCAGTTAAAAAGGATGTTGACGATGCCGGCTTTACAATAGCAGGAACTCCTGCTAATAAATTTACAGCGATCTTTTCTAGCATTCCCCAAACAGGAAAATTAAAAGCATTTATATGAACGGCTACTCCTTCTAAAGGTACACAAATATGATGACCTACAAAAGTTCCGTTCTTAGAAATCATTTCCATATTGCCATCAACATAAAACGACTCGTCGGGCAATTCGCGGCGACCTTTACTGGCATAAACAAACAAATTACCAATTCCACCATCGATATCGATCCATGAATCGGCCTTTGTGGCTCCTGTTGCAGCAGAAAGGGCATAAAAACTTTTTTTCTTTTCGTTCAAATACATCGCCAAAGCCTTGATCATTCGCGCACGCTCATGAAAAGTCATTTTGCGAAGTTTTGACCCAGCTGTTTTTCGACCATAATCTAACATACCTCCAAAATCGAGACCTTCACTGGTAGCACTAAAAATTTCATCACCTGTAATGGCATTGAACAAAGAGTTGCCAATCCCTTCGCCTTCGACCCATCGGCCTTGAGTATAGTTTTTAAGCTTTAATGCCATTGTTTTTCAATAAATAGGGCTGAAACAGCCATTCCCGACAAGCCTTACGGTTGTCGGAGTTAATTGACCAACTATTCACTCTCAATTAGTTACTGAATGTGGTCGTCGATAAATAGGACTGAAAATAGCGTGGTCAAAGATAACCTAAAGTAGGCGGATGTCAAGTAGACGACCACATTAATTAACAGTTTTCTTGATCTTTTTTCCGATTATTTTTTGGTGGAGAAAATAGTTCGTCGATTTCCTGTGTTTGGCTTGTATTTGTCTGAAAATTATCTACATTTGCAGCCCAAATAAAAATTATCTCCGTTAAAAAAACAAAACAACAAACATGTTAAATCAGTATGAGATGGTGTTCATTATGACTCCTGTTCTTTCGGAGGAACAGATGATGGATACTGTCACCAAATTCAAGAAAATCCTCACCGACAACGGTTCCGAAATTGTTCATGAGAACAACTGGGGATTACGCAAGCTGGCTTACCCGATCCAAAAGAAAAACACGGGATTTTACTACTTGATAGAGATTAAAGCGCAAGGCGATTTAATTAATAAAGTAGAAGTCGAGTTTCGACGTGACGAACGTATTATGCGTTTCCTTACTGTGAAACTTGATAAACACGCAATAGCGTACAATGAGAAAAAGCGGAAGAACGCTGCATTGAAAAAAGAAGAAGAAAAAGTTGCCTAAAACCACGGAAAAAAGATGAGCGCACAAAATGAAGTACGTTACCTCAACCCACCCGCGGTTGACACGTCAAAAAAGAAATACTGCCGTTTTCTAAAAAGCGGAATTAAATACATCGACTATAAAGATGGAAACTTCCTTCTTCGTTTTGTAAACGAACAAGGTAAAGTATTGCCACGTCGCCTTACCGGTACTTCATTGAAGTATCAGCGTAAAGTTGGACAAGCTATTAAACGCGCGCGTCACATTGCGTTGATGCCGTATGTATCTGATCTATTAAAATAAGGAGAACGAACTATGGAAATTATCTTAAAACAAGATTTGGATAACTTAGGTTATGCAGATGAGATTGTGAAGGTTAAGTCAGGTTATGCTCGTAACTTCCTTTTCCCACGCGGACTTGCATCTATTGCAAATGAAGAGAACCGTAAAGTTCTTGCTGAAACGATGAAACAACGTGCTCACAAAGCACAAAAGATCAGAGGTGATGCAGAAGCGGTAGCTAAGCAATTAGAAGCAATGGTTATTAAACTTGGTGCTAAAGTTGGTGAAAGCGGAAAGATCTACGGATCTGTTAACGCTCTTCAGTTAGCTGATGCTCTTTCTAAGCACGGTGTTATTGTTGATCGTAAAAAGATCCACCTTGACGCTGATCACATCAAAGCACTTGGTATGTACACTGCTATTGTGAATCTTCACAAAGACGTAAAAGCTAAAGTGAACTTCGAAGTAATCGCTGAATAACTTTTGGAAAGTATTTAATTTACTTTCTACAAATAAAAAAAGCTGTCTCCTTGAGGCAGCTTTTTTTTATTTCAACTAATGAAGGTTAAAAATTTATCTGCTCCGCCGGTTATGCTTTTAATTTTCTTTAATGCCTTGCGCCGCTTCGACGACCATCCGTCCGTTGTTGTACACTTGTAGAGATTGATCCACTTTTCAAAACTCGCCGCTTCGACGGAGATCCGTCCGTTGTTTTGAGTTGTGTGATATTCAACCACATTTAAATGCTCATCATGTTTAATTACCGATAGTATTTTTTAATAGGTAATTATCAATTTTTTTGAAAAATACTGTTCGATACCGTTTTAACTAATGATGTCAGGAGAACAATTTCCTTTTTCGCCAATTAAATAAAAGCCCGACTGTACTCATTTCCAATAGCAATCGGAAATGATTGCAACGCAAAATTTATTTGGATTGAGATATAAAAATTAATGACAAATGGTTGAATGGGCCGGCGCAGATGAATTACTGTAGATAAAATGGGCAAGTAAAAATTGCTGTAATTAATTTGCACAATATATTTTAAAAATGAGAATTGAAAGGTTGTCATTACTTTCAACTTTTGCCAACAATTCTCCTGTGGAATCCCTCTTAGCAACAAGCAAATTCACAAGGTCTCGTAAATTTTCGCTCAATATTCGCTTTTCATTTTATGTATTTACAAATTAGAGTTGACAATAATTAGGATCAAATACATTTGAAGACCGACTCTAGCGGGTTTACTCACCAACAATTGATAATTTATCGGAAAATATTTTATACTTTGTTCTTATCTGATAAAAATAAATCGCTGATGAAATAGTAGGTAAGGTGAATTTCGTTTCATTGTGCTCTGACAAAATGAAACGGCCTTGTGGATCATAGATGGAAATTTCAAAAGGTTCATTTAAATCTGTAATTGTAACTTGTTTGGAAACTAGATTGAAACTAACGAACGGTTTGCCATTTTGAATGATAGATAAGTCAGAAACAAAATTAAATAATCCACTTGAATCAATTTTAACAATATAAATTTTTGGATAGTTCGCCACATTTTCAACTTGTCCACAAACGACTATTGAATGATCAGCAGCTTCAACGATCGATCTTCCTAAGCTTGAATAACAACCAAAACTATCTTGTAAGCAAAATCTTTTCTTCCAGATTAAGTTTCCGACACTATTGGTTTTAGTCACTAAAAGATTTGCGTCTTGATTAGTATCTATAGCAGTTCCAGTAAGTAGAATATTGGATTGATCATCGACGGCGGACGAGAATACATATTCTTTGTCAACGGAATTTATTCGATTCAAACTTATCGGTTGACCGCTAGAATCTGTAATCATAATCGTAATTTGTGCATTGCCTATTGAATCAAATTGCTGTCCGCTGATTACAAACTCATTGCCAGACTTGTTAAGCGAAATTCCTCTTATTGAATCTGGATTGGAATATTCATTGGTAGTTAGAAGAGATCCTGAAGTATCTACTTTACAAAATATTGTTTTCAGAAAAGTGTTATTGATACCATAACCAAGAATAAAAAGCTCGTTATTTTTTACGAGTACATCTATGGCTTGTGAAATGTTAGGAAAACTTCCAATTGTTTTTTCCCATAGTAACAATCCGTAAGAATTTACTTTGTAAATTCTTACTCCCATGTTTGGAGTATTTACAATACAATATATGTTTAATGAATCGTCGCAAACTATTTTTACACACTGTAAATCCATCAAAGTGTCGCGAAGAATTGTTTCGACGAGTAGATTTCCAAAATGATCAACTTTTGTGAGAGAAATTTCTTTCGTAGCAGTAGTGAAATTAAAATGATCATAAGTAATAGGAAAGTAAAAGGAATTAGCGGCTGCGATCAAATTCCCAATTGATTCATCATTTGTTCCCTTTGAAAAAACTTTGTTGAACAGCACTTTTCCTGTGTCGTTTAGGGAAATCAAACATTCGGAACTTGCACATGAGCCACAATCATCAGAAATAGAAGTCAGGTAAAAAACCGAATTGTTTTCTAGTATTGAAACGCCTGCTTGCTTATTTCCTTGAATGAGGTAACTCTTTTCAAAAAAATTCTGTCCAGAACTTTTTTTAACAAGTAAGATAAATAAGAAGAGGAATAGATATTTCATTTTACTATTGAAATCGCGTTGTTTATAAGGTCGCCATTGGTGTTGACAAAATGTCCAATATAAAAGCCGTTTGGTAATAAAGGGATAGGAATTTCTTTTGAGTTTATCCCTTCCCTCTGAAATGCCAATTTGCCACTATAATCATAAAGCCTTAGAGATTGAATTTCGAATTCTTTTGAAATGATTGAATTTGTTTCTGCAATAGATCAAACTTGATTGTACCAGATACACAAGTTTTGCTTTTAATTTTCTTCGAATCAACGCAAACCTTATTTGCTTTGAAATAGAAAAATTAACGACGAATGATTTACAAGTACCTCAAAGTTGGTCAACTCCTTTCTTTTACAACGTATGCTTTTTGTATAATGAAATTCTTTATCGAATTACCTCTATTCGCCGAACCAACCATTCACCGGCAGAAAATATTTTTAGTAAATAAATTCCGGTTTCCGTAATTGTTGTTACATCTAATTTTTTTAATCCTAAGTTTCGGTCTGAACTTTCAATAAGTATTTTACCTATTAAATCTGTCAACTCAATTCGACCAATAGCCTTGTTTTCTTTCGACTGAATATAAATTGAACTCAGCGCAGGATTCGGAAATACTGAAATGTCTGACTGACTATTTAATTCCATGACGCCAATCGGAGAAAGTGTTTCGAAATAGGTAACATTGTTGTAAACTAAATTTGGTGTAACACTGGTATCTGATCTCAACAATACCAACATCGCATCTTTATTCGCCACTCCGTAACTGGTAGTGAAACCTACAAAAGCAAGTCCTCCATCTACTGTTCGGATCACATTACTTCCTTCTTCGTCATTCGTTCCTCCAAAACTATGCGAGTCGTAGTAAAATCCAAATGCATTCGTTACAAGCGCAAACATACTCGATCGGCCAAAGCCACTTGGATCTAATTGTCCAACGGCTAAAAGTCTATTGTTACTGATCGAAATTATTTTATTGAAGTAATCGTTTTGTGGTAAGTAACTATTCTGTACCCATTGCGAAACTCCATTTGTGTCTAACTCTTCTATCCAATAATCTGATTGTGTTGAATCAATTGCTGTGGTTGATCCATAAATAAGTAAATTGTTATTGAGCAATATTAAACTCCCATTTAAAAAATCGTTGCCTTCGTTATTTTTTCGCAATTGATAAATTAAATTTCCATCGTAATCTAACTTAACTAAGAGTCCGTCTTTTCTTGCTGCATTGGTACTATCTAAATAACCTGTTAAGTAAATCGCAGTAGAGCTCAACTCTATTCCTTTAAATGCATCGTTCCCGAAATTTCCATAATGATGTGTCCATGTAGTGTCTCCGTTTGTATTCAAATGTAAAACCCAAGCATCGCTTCCACCCCCACTAAAAGAATAACTTTCTCCGGCTAATAAAATACTTTGATCGGGCATCACTTTCACGCTATTCAAAAAATCCCAGTCTACGCCTCCAAATGTTTTTTCCCAACTGATAATGCCGGCGGTGTCCATTTTTATCAGGTAGCCATCATATCCACCTGCGCCATAACTGTTAGTGGTACCTGCAATAAAAATATTTCCACTGGTGTCTTTACTCATCGAATTCGCAAAATCTGTTCCGGGTCCTCCTACAGTTTTTGACCAAATATGTGTTCCATCTTTTTTTACCCGAACCACATAAACGGAATTACTTCCATTGCCATAGCTATTCGTATAGCCGGCCAGTATAAATCCGCTGTCCCCAACTTGTACAATATCTTTGAATACTTCTGAATTAATTCCGCCATACGTTTTGATAAACGCTGTATCGGCTACCATTGCATTTGTTTCTACAACTAGTGAAACAAAACAAAAGAAAGTAATGACAATTTTAAAATACAAAGGGAAATTACGTTGGCTCATCTGAATTTGAACTTCTGAACAAGATAGTGTTTTTATGAATTTGGTGAATCATAAAAATAGAGCAATGAATTAATTTCTGCTTACTCGTAGCGCAGTGCTTCAATTGGGTCTAATTTGGATGCTTTGGAAGCGGGATAATAGCCGCTGATTATTCCAACTACAAAACAAATTACCAATGCAAGAAGAATCCAGTCCCATGGAATGAAAAAACCGGAATCTAAAACCATACTCATAATATTTCCTGCTGAAATTCCAAGTATGATTCCGATAAGTCCGCCCATCTGACAAATCAATATTGCTTCAAATAGAAATTGCCGTTTAATTATTTTTGGTGTTGCTCCCAATGCTTTTCGAATTCCGATCTCACGTGTTCTTTCTGTAACGGATACTAGCATGATGTTCATTAATCCGATTGAAGCTCCTAGCAATGTTATAAATGCAATAACAATGGCAATGATTCTTAAGAATGAAATTTGAGAAATAAATAACTGTGCAATGCTATCACTTTTTGTTATTTCAAAATTTTCATCTTCTCCAATATGAACCTGACGAATTGTTCGCAGTAATCCGGTTGCTTCGCCAATAGCATGATCCATCAATGTCACATCTTTTACACTAACATTAATTGAAAATGACATTCCTTGTCGGTAATAATTTTGTTTTACATTTGAAACAGGAATTAAACACATTCGGTCTCCACCAAATCCAATTGACGATCCTTTTTCTTCAAGTGTACCTATTACTCTGTATTTCTGACTACCAATCGCAACAATTTTATCGATAGGATCTGTTGAAGTAAAGAGTTTGTCTACAACATCTTTTCCAAGTATTACTACATTGTCTGCTGTCTCGATTTCATGCGCTGAAAAATTTCTTCCTCGGTCAATTGTAAAACCTGCTGTAGAAAGATAGTTTTCATTTCCACCTAAAATACTAATGTTGGGATTCGTCTTTTTAATATTATACTTGATCGTCGATGCTCGTGATGCATAAGCACTGATACTTATAGTAGAAGGAAATGTATATTCTTTTAAGAAACGTGTCGCCTGATAGTAATCGATCGGCTTAAACTTTTTTGCCTTTCTTCCTTTGTTACCAATTCTAATATTCATTCCACGATTTTGTATCGTAAACGAATTGGAACCCATGCTCTGAAAATTTTCACTGATCGAATGATTAATTGCATCTACAGCTGTAAGTATTCCTACCAATGCCATAATGCCAATACCGATGATCAATGCTGTTAATACGGTACGAAGCATTTGACTGCGTACCGACTGAAAAGCAACCTTTAAATTTTCTTTGTGGTCCATAAGTAAATCGTCGTGAATTTATGAAAACGATCCTGATTTTCGTGTTTAATTCCAGTTAAACAATGTTAAAGAATGCTATTTTTTTGGCAAAAACAGTGCTTATCCATTTTCTTTCTAAATATATTGTTTTAAATGTTTATTTTTGATTCAAGACAAACAACATAAATCCCATAATAACAAAAATGAAAAAAGTATTCGCCCTCGTTGCTTTCACAGCAATTTTTACTGCCAGCACTTTTGCTCAGGAAACAAAATCAACTGACAACACAAAGGCTCCGGTAGCAACCGAGAAAAAAGCCGCTTGTTGTGCTAAAGCTAATGCTGCTTGTTGCAAAAACAACAAAGATGCAAAAGCTTGTACTCATGATCAAAAAGCTGCTTGTGAAAAAGCCGGTAAATCTGCTGAAACAACTAAGTCTTCTAACGGAACAAAATAATTTTTCTTAGAAGAGAAAAAAAAGAGGTTATCCATTGGGTAGCCTCTTTTTTTTGTTTCTATTTTCTATTACAGTATGGTTGTTAACTCATCCAATGAACGGATCTCAAATGTTGGCGACTCAGTATGTGGTATCGCTAATGGATTAAAATAAACTGCATGCCAGCCTGCTGAAATGGCTCCTAGTACATCTACTTCTAAGCCGTCTCCTATCATTAAACTTTCTTGTGGATCTGCACCTGTTTTTTGTATTGAGTATTCAAAAATCCTAATGTCTGGTTTGCGAAAGCCGGTATGCTCACTTATAATCACTTCATCGAAATACTTATTTAGATCGGATGCTTCCATTTTTATTGTTTGCGCTTCTTCAAATCCGTTGGTGATAATGTGAAGAATGTATTTTTCTTTCAGATAACTCAATACTTTATGAGCATGAGGAAATAACTGATTTCTCAACGGACTTTGTTTCAGATAATCAATTGCCAGCTCTTTTGGAACTAGATCCGGATCCAATCCCATATCCCAAAAAGTTAATTCAAAACGCTTATCCCGTAATGTTGGCTTGTCGATTTTTCCTAAACGGTATTGATCCCACATCATTGCATTTCTTTCTACATACGCTTTGTGAAATGTGTCGAATGATTTTACTCCTAACGATTCTAATTTATGCGAGACATATAAATTAGTTAAAGTCTCCAAACTGTTTTTATCAAAATCCCAAATCGTATTGTCGAGGTCAAAAAAGATATGCTTGTATTTACTCATAATTTTTCTAATGTAATTGTCCTATTCCAAGTTTTGCGTTTGCCAAAATTTCGCTATCCTATTTTATTATATCGTGAAGGTTTCTGTTTTCTGTGAATTGAAAAAAAGTGGTAATGATCAACGACCAACATGTAATGGAGATGAACATGTACAGAATTATTTTCTTTTTATTCTTTTCTAACCGTGTCATGAAAAAAGTTCCGAGCGGAATAGAAAATATTACGGGCGTAAGCGCAGCCAACCCCATTAGTCCGTAACGTTTCCAAATCCTTACAATTTTTCTTGTCCGTTTTGTAAAGATCTTTTTTGTAGGCGGAACCATGCTTTCGACATACTGATAATGAATTTCAAGAAACTCGGGTGTGTCAGCCACCGGAGCCGAAAACATTTCGTTTCTTCTGCGTTTTCTTTTGAAAATAAGTTGTCTCACCTTTTCCCAAATAGAAATTAGCCAATCAGAAAGGTGCATGAATATGATCACTCCAATCATTCCGCCCATGATTGCATAGATGTTTGTTTCCATCCATGTGAAATCATATTTCTCATTTAAATAGGCGAACGACGGACCGAAAGCAAATTTTACACTGCTAATTAATATTAACGTAAGTATTTTGAGAAATTCTTCCAATGAAATTATTTAATGCCTGAAAAGAATTTTAATTATAATTTGCTTCCAAACGCAAGATCACCGGCATCGCCAAGGCCCGGAACAATATAAGATTGTGCTGTCAGTTCTTCATCAATCGCAGCTGCCCAGATGGTAACATTCTCCGGCATGTTTCTTTTTACATATTCTATTCCTTGCACACTAGCTAAGGCGCAAACAATATGCGTATGCTTTGGAATGCCTTTTTCCATAAGCGCTTTGTACGTCATTACCATTGATGATCCGGTGGCCAACATTGGATCGCATAAGATTAACACTCTATTGGCTAACGATGGACTACCAACATATTCTAACTTGATATCAAAACTCCCATCTTTATGGTGCTTTCTATATGCACTAATGAAAGCATTGTCGGCTTGGTCAAAATAATTTAGTAAACCGTAATGGAGTGGAAGTCCCGCTCTCAAAATCGTTCCTACTATTGGATGTTCTGCCATAACAGGTACATTGGCAATACCAAGAGGAGTAGTGATCTCTTTTGTTTCAAACTGAATTGTTTTGGAGATCTCATAGGCGAAAATTTCTCCAATACGTTCAAGATTTTTTCTGAATCGCATTCTGTCACCTTGTATGGAAACATTACGCAGCTCGGCCACAAACTGATTGATAATAGAATTTGTTAAACTTAAATCGTGTACCATAGCTTATGTTATTTAAATCGACGAATGATAGGAGGTAGGTTATTCTTTTTGATTTGTAAATATACGATTTCCTGCGAACCAAAACTTTTATAAAAACGAGCTAATTGATCATCCATTGAGCCTTCAAAATCAAGTAGTTTATTCTCAAGCTGATGCTTTTCAATAAAATGATCGATGATCAAACTCATTGCTCCACTTTGCTTTCCGATATTCCCTACTGCTGAAAAAAGGAAAATGTAGGAATGAAATGATTTCAAAAAAATTGCTCCTGCAATATTCTTTTCAATGAGACTAGATGCTGTATAAATCTCTAATTGCTCTTTTCTCAACCCTTCTTCTATCAAGCAAATAAGTGTCTTGTATTCTTTTTCTTTTAATGTTTCAATCGTTCTTCCTCTTTCCTTTTTAAATAGTTCTATGATTGGCAGAAAAGCGCTCGTGCTTTCAATTTTAATTTCTGTCTTAATCGATTTCTTTAAATTTCTTGATAGGTTCTCCGAATATTTTTTTCTGATGTTTTCTGCTGAATCATTTAATGATAAATGGTGTGTTCTTTTTTTGTGAAGAGTGTACTTCTCAATTTGATTGGAATGGTTTTCGGTATTTAAATTAATTTCTACTAATTTAAATTTAGAAGGAATCTGAGCTAAGAAAGTATCTAGTGTACCTTTTGTACTAACTTTATTTTTGGAAATTAATCCTAGCTGCTGTGTAAAATAAGGTTGGTATAAATAATTAAATCCGAATTTTTTTCTGCCACACAAAGGGAAAATTGATTGATAGTCATCTTCAACAATTGCTTCCCAACCCGGTGAAACAATATCTAAATACCACGATGAAAAATAAATGATTCCGAAGAGTGATGCTTGAACACATTCATCCCATTTTTTTTTATCGATCTCTGTATGTCTAATGTAGTTGATCAATTTATCTTGCTGCTTTAACTATCTCTTCATATACGTCCTGCCATCCTTCCCATGGTTTTATTCCTGACAATGATTCATTATGCCATAAAGTAATGAATGTTCCGTTTACTGCCCTTACTTGTTTTATCAACGGTCCTACATAACTCATCACTTCAGCCGGCTGAATTTTCATATAGTATCTCAGTGTTGCATCCATCACAGCAAAAGGATGTATTCTCAGTCGTGTAGGTGCATCTCTATCTAGGTCATAAAAATAATAGGATGAACATATTCCTGCTCTAAATCCTATTTCACCGGAAAATCCCATAGTATGATCATCTGTAATGTCACATTCAATCAAATCATGATATGTTTTTGGGAAGGTCAATTTCAGAAAATGCTGTCTACTTAGTTTAATCTCTCGTCTAATTATTTTCTGCAATCTTTTTTGTTCTAACTTTAATTTATTTATATCGAGATTTGAAGCGTATGATGGATGAATTCCAACGTCACAATAGTCGGCTATCTTCTTAATCAACGATTGAAATTTTATTTTTGCAATGGAAACGTTCTTGTCGTTTTCTCCATAGTCGGCAAGAAGAAAAAAGTAAATACTCTTTAGATTATAATTATTTTGTATTTCAAATAAATGATCATATGTATCGTATGGATCCTTTTTTTTATTAAACAAAACATTTACTCGTTCAATCACGTTCTTAAATTCAAATTTGCTCAACGAGCGAATGAGTGCTCCGCCTGTTCTTATTATTCCTTTATGCTTAAATGCCCATGCGTTATCAATGTCGATCGTCGAAATATATTGGTATTTTTTTTCTTGATGGGGAAGTGAAGGAAAATTATCAAGAAGTATCTCTTTAATTTTTTTTGCATAAATATTTACTACAGGTTTTTGAAGAAAACCTTTTTGAAAAGCCATACTCTCTGCCGCATCAAAGCGTCCGTGTTTGTCAGGAATAAATGGCAAATACTCCTCGTATCTTGTTACCAAATAAAATGAAGCGGCAAAAGGGTCGAAGGGAAGTATGTATTTTGGATGTGTGGCAAAAAAAGCTTTGGTATCATTCCAGTCTAATACAGAAAGATCTTGCGAATGAATTTTTTTCTCGAATAATATTTTCGAAGAGAAAAAAAACAATTCATCCCCAAAGGGCTTTTCACTATAATTAAATTT
Organism: Bacteroidota bacterium; assembly: GCA_031367345.1. Lineage (GTDB taxonomy): Bacteria > Bacteroidota > Bacteroidia > AKYH767-A > 2013-40CM-41-45 > JADKIH01. The sequence goes on from JANLPR010000185.1 coordinate 14,576, forward strand.
GGGACCGGTATAGAAAATAAATTGATCAGCATCTTGAGTCAATTCAAAAGCAATTCCTGAAAGATCGGTTAAGATCAAATCAAAAATATAACGCAACCTTGGCGTCGATGCTGTAGTGTAGATCAGTAACAATGGTGTCTTTTGCTATGGTTGCTAAGATAAACCATTGTTATTGAATTGCCATAAAAATGAATCTAAATTATACCCTCATCTGCAAAACTGTAAAAACTGTTTTGTGTAATTATCAAATGGTCAAGCACATTTATCTCCAATACTTTCCCGGCTTCTACTATATTTTTTGTTAATTGAATATCGGCACTACTTGGCTGTGTGTTACCGGAAGGATGATTGTGACATAAAATTATTGCAATTGCCTTTTCATCGAGGGCCGCTTTAAAAATCATTCTTGGATCAGCAACCGTGCCACTCATGCCTCCTGTACTTATCTGCTGTTTTTTTAAAATTCTATTGGCGCGATTTAAAAACAAAACCCAAAATTCTTCATGTTGTAAATCGCCCAATAGGGGTTGGAAAATATCTACTGCGTCTTTACTACTTGTTATTTGTGCAACCTTTGTTTCAATAGTTTCCTTTCGTCGTTTTCCTAATTCCAGTGCTGCTAGAATATTTATAGCCTTTGCTTGTCCTATGCCTTTGATCTTTGTCAGATCTTTTACATTCAGTTTGCTTAGTTTATTCAGACTGTTTTCATTGGTAATTAAAACTTTTCTAGCCAACTCAACGGCTGTTTCGTTTTTAGTTCCTGTGCCAATCAAAATTGCTAAAAGTTCTGTATCACTCAATGTGTGCCGCCCTTTTGTCATTAATTTCTCTCTTGGTCGATCTTCTTCTGACCACAATTTCAACGATAGGTGATTTTCCATATCACAAGTACGGCATCCGGATTTTCGTTTACAACCAGTATATGCGGAGAATTGGCACAAAAAAAAGGGTCCCATATGAGACCCTTTTTCTTTATTGAAAACCGATTATTTTAAAAGGTTAAGGTGTACAGCTAACTCTGATTTTAAGTTAGACGCCTTATTCTTATGAATAACATTCTTTTTAGCTAAACGATCAAGCATTGACGCCAATTTAGGAAGAGCTTCTGTAGCATCTTTCTTTACTGTAACAGCGCGGAAATTCTTCATTGCATTACGAAGTGTTTTTGCTTGGTAACGGTTACGATCTTTTTTCGCTTCGTTGCTACGGATTCTCTTTTTTGACGACTTATGATTTGCCATTGTATTATGTTTCTTTAAAGTGTTCTGCCACTCTCGCGACGCCCTTATGTGTTTTTAGGGGTTGCAAATATACATAAACACACTAATATTCCAAGGAATTTGACGCACTTTTTGTCAAAATAATCATATTTGTATAGTGTTGAAAATGAGTCGAATGTAGTACTGCCTTCAAAGATTAATTCTTATGAAGGATGAAAATATTACTACTTTTACCCCTTATCAGTTATGAAAGAATTCTCAAAATCATCTAAAATAGGGATTATCGGAGCCGGAACAATGGGTTCAGGTATCGCTCAAGTTGCCGCCTCAGCAGGCCATTCTACCATTTTATTCGACGTCGACCCTGCGGTTTTGAAAAAGGCAGAAGCTGCTTTGAAATCGCTTTTCGATAAACTTATTGAAAAGGGAAAATATACTCGTGATCAAGCTGATCAACTTTTACATCGAATTTCGTTTTCTACTACTATGAATGATTTTCATTCGTGCGAATTGGTAATGGAAGCGATCATTGAAAAATTAGAAGTAAAACAATCTGTTTTTTCTCAGCTTGAAAAAATTGTAAGTGAGTCGTGTGTTCTTGCTACTAACACTTCTTCTTTATCGGTTACTTCTATTGCTGCTGCTTGCACTAACCCCGAACGTGTAATCGGAATACATTTTTTTAATCCCGCTCCTCTCATGCCGCTAGTTGAAATTATTCCTGCAATTTCTACTCATGAAAATTTACCTATATCTTTAAAACAACTTATTACAGATTGGGGCAAATCGGTTGTTATTGTAAAAGATACTCCCGGCTTTATCGTAAATCGTGTTGCTCGATCTTTCTATGGTGAATCTATTCGTATTCATGAAGAGTCGTGGGAGGGTATTCCTTCCGGAACAATTGGATTTTCAACGATCGATTGGGCCATGAAAGAAATTGGTGGTTTTAAAATGGGACCTTTCGAGTTAATGGATCTTATTGGGAATGACATTAATTATACAGTGACAGAAACTGTATGGACTCAATTTTTTTACGATCCCAAATTTAAACCATCGCTAACTCAAAAGCGATTATTCGAAGCTAAACGATTTGGAAAAAAATCAAATATCGGTTACTACAACTATTCTTTACCACAGCCTTTTCCTGCAGCTTTAAAAGATTTAGTACTTGCTGAAAAAATATTTATGCGCGTTGTTTCAATGCTCATCAATGAAGCTGTCGATGCCTTATATTTAAATGTTGCTAATCGCGATGACTTAGATACTGCTATGCTCAAAGGAGTGAATTATCCAAAAGGATTACTAAAATGGTGCGATGAAATTGGAGCTCAAATAATTCTTGATACGCTAAACGGATTGAGAGAATTCTATGACGAAGAGCGATATCGACCTTCTCCTTTGCTAAAAAAGATGGCGTCGGAAAACAAGAAATTTTATTCTTGATAAATCGTTTCAATCAAAGTAACTTTATAAAAAGTCTTAAATAAAAATTATGTCTGATTTTAAATCAACAATTGATTCCGCTTTTGCTTTTCAAGGCGATTCTATAATTCTTGGAACTGCAATGGTCGATAAAGCGGCAGTTGAAAAGACTCTCGTGAAATTGCCACTGAATATGGTGAGTCGGCATGGCCTTATTGCCGGTGCAACAGGAACAGGTAAAACAAAAACGATTCAGGTTTTAGCGGAGTCTCTTTCTCAAAAAGGAATTGGTGTTTTGTTAATGGATATCAAAGGCGACTTAAGTGGTATTGGTAGACCGGGAACTGAGAATCCAAAAATTACTGATCGAGCGGCTAAAATTGGTATTGAATGGAAACCAAATCAATTTCCAATTGAGCTAATGTCAATCTCTAAAGAAAAAGGATTACGACTTCGAGCTACTGTTTCTGAATTCGGTCCTTTACTCTTATCTAAAATTCTTGAACTTAACGATAATCAACAAGGTGCTGTAACTATCGTGTTTAAATTTTGTGATGATCATCAAATGCCATTGTTAGACATAAAAGATTTTCGCGAAGCACTTCGATATTTAACGAACGAAGGCAAAGATCAAATAAAAGAATACGGTGCAATTACTTCTGCAACTTCTGGTGTAATTATGCGCAAACTTTTAGAAGTTGAACAACAAGGTGGCGATGTTTTCTTCGGTGAAAAATCGTTTGAAGTAAATGATCTGTTGCGAAAAGATGGAAATGGCCATGGCTATTTAAGTGTGATACGTTTGTGCGATATTCAAGACAAGCCAAAATTGTTTTCAACGTTTATGCTTTGTTTGTTAGCAGAAATTTACAAATCATTTCCTGAGTTGGGCGATAAAGCTGCTCCTAAACTTGCAATTTTTATTGATGAGGCTCACCTTATTTTTAAAGATGCAACGAAAGCATTGATGGACCAACTCGAACAAGTAATCAAACTGATTCGCTCAAAAGGTGTTGGAATTTATTTTTGTACGCAAGTTCCTTCTGATATTCCTGAATCTGTACTTGGACAATTAGGTTCTAAAATTCAACATGCGATGCGGGCTTTCACTGCTAACGATAGAAAAGATATTAAACTCGTTGCTCAGAATTATCCTGAAACAGAATTTTATAAAACGGAATCGCTTATTACCGAAATGGGAATTGGCGAGGCTATGATATCTGTACTCAACGAAAAAGGTATTCCGGCCCCATTGGTACATGTGCTGCTTTCTCCGCCAACTACAAGAATGGATGTGTTGACAACAGACGAACAAGATCAGATTGTTAGCACTTCATCTATTGCTGCTTCATATAACCAAGTGATCGATAGAACGAGCGCCTATGAAATGTTGACCAAAAAAATGCAACCTGAAAATAGTAATGGAAAAGAAATTCCTAAAACTGTAGTTCAAGACGATAAAGATTCGGGAATGAATATCGCAGGTACTATTGCTGCCGTAACTAAAAACCCGATTGTAAAGCAAGTAGCCAGAGAAGTTACGCGTGGCCTTTTAGGAATGCTCTTCGGAACTAAAAAAAGATAATGTATGTCTGAAAGTACAGTTGCAAAAAAAGTAGTTGATAAAATGTTCGATGCCGATTGGTTCAGTCAGTGGTTAGGTATCGAAAAAATTTTAGTCGAATCTGGCAAATGCGTCCTTAGAATGTCTGTGAAAAAAGAAATGCTAAACGGATTTGGGATTGCACATGGTGGTATTACCTATTCATTGGCCGATAGCGCCTTGGCGTTCGCCTCAAATTCTCATGGACGAATGGCAGTATCTATTGAAACAAGTATTTCTCACACTAAATCTTTAAAAGAAGGTGATGTAATAACTGCAACTGCAGAAGAACTTTCATTGACTGATAAGATTGGTGTGTATCAAGTAAATATTATTAACCAGAATCAAGAAACTGTTGCTTTGTTTAAAGGCACAGTTTACAGAACTCCTAAAAATTGGGAGATTTAAAAATTAATTATGAAAGAAGTATTTATTGTAGATTATATTAGAACTCCGATTGGTAGTTTTGGTGGTGCGCTTGCTGCTGTTAGAACGGATGATCTTGCTGTGTTGGTTTTGAAAGAATTAATTAGAAGAAATCCTTCTGTGGATTTTTCAAAAATAGGTGATGTAATTCTTGGCTGTGCTAATCAAGCGGGCGAAGACAATAGAAATGTTGCTCGTATGGCCGGACTTATGGCCGGACTACCTATTAATGTACCCGGAGAAACAGTGAATCGTTTGTGTGCTTCAGGTTTATCTGCTACCATTGCCGCTGCTCGAGCTATTATGGTAGGAGATGCTGAATTCGCAATCTCCGGCGGAGTTGAAAATATGACTCGAGGTCCGTGGGTAATTTCTAAAACCTCTACGCCTTATGGTCGCGATGCACAAATGTTCGATAGTAGTTTTGGATGGCGTTTTGTAAATCCAATGATGAAAGAAATGTTTGGTACTGATGCAATGGGCGATACGGCAGAAAACTTGGTTGACCGTGATCATATTTCAAGAATCGATCAAGATAAATTTAGTTTCAATAGTCAACAGAAAGCAAAACAAGCCCACGAGAATGGCCGTTTTAGCAAAGAAATAATTTCGGTAGAGATTCCTCAAAAAAAAGGAGATGCAATTCGTTTTTCGAAAGATGAATTTATGAAACCTGAAACAACCCTTGAAGGTTTGGCAAAATTAAAACCTGCTTTTCGAAAAGATGGTTCTGTAACTGCAGGAAATTCTGCCGGCTTAAACGATGGTGCGGCAGCATTGCTTTTGGCGTCGCAAGATTCAATTGATAAGTATAAATTAAAACCTCTTGCTAAAATTATTTCATCTGCCGTAGTAGGAGTGGAGCCACGCATTATGGGAATTGGTCCTGTAGAAGCTGCGAACATTGCATTGTCTAGAGCAAAACTTTCTTTCGATGATATTGATATTATTGAATTGAATGAAGCATTCGCTTCTCAATCGCTTGCGGTAATTCGTTCATGGGGTTTGAAGGATGATGACTCTAGAATTAATCCTAATGGTGGAGCAATTGCTTTAGGGCATCCTCTTGGTATGACCGGAACAAGAATCTTAGGATCGGCAGCGTTAGAATTACACGAGAAAAATAAACGATATGCACTTGTAACAATGTGCATCGGAGTAGGGCAAGGTTATGCCGTAATTATTGAAAAAGTTTAAATTTATATTATGGCAAATATTTTTGAATTCAATGGTTATAAACCTGTCGTTCATGAATCGTCATTCGTTCATCCGAATGCTACGGTGACCGGGAATGTAATCATAGGAAAAAATGTTTACATCGGACCGGGTGCTGCTCTTAGAGGCGATTGGGGACAAATAATTATTAGCGATGGTTGTAATGTGCAAGAGAATTGTACCATTCACATGTTTCCCGGTGTAACTGTTCTATTGAAAAAAGATGCTCACATTGGTCATGGTGCAATTATTCATGGCGGTACTATTGGCGAAAATGTTCTTGTAGGAATGAATGCTGTTGTAATGGATAATGTAATCGTAGGTGATCATTCTATTATTGGTGCATTATGTTTTGTTCCTGACGGAATGATTATTCCTGAAAGAAAAATTGTTGTAGGGAATCCTGCGAAAATAATTAAGGATGTTTCTGATGAAATGATTGAGTGGAAAAGTAAAGGAACAAAATTGTATCAGGATTTACCCGCTGAGCTTTTTGCTACTTTGAAAGCGTGTGAACCTTTGCGAGAAGTACCTGCTGAATTGCCAAAGCAACAGGACATCTATAAAACGTGGAAAAGAAATTAATTCAAAATGTGTGGCCGATATGTCGTAGTAAGTACTGTTGAAGTTATAGAGAAACGATTTAATGTTTCTGTACCTGAACTTCCATTGAACATTTTGCCTTCATTCAATCTTGGTCCTGGTGCGTATGCTCCGGTGATTACAAACGATGAACCAAACAAAGTTCAGTTTTTTCAATTCGGCTTAACTCCTTTCTGGGCAAAGAAGAAAATGTATTTGTTTAATGCTCGATCTGAAGGAGATGGAAATTCTGATAACGACCCAAATTATACCGGTGGAAAAGGAATAATTTCAAAACCATCTTTCAAACGGTCTATAAGAAGTCAACGATGTTTGGTTATCGCCGATGCTTTTATTGAAGGTTCGCAGAAAGAAGGATTAGATAAACCTTATGTCGTTTATTTGCGAGATCAAAAAAGACCTTTTGCCTTTGCAGGTATTTGGGAAAAATGGACTGATCCAACTAACGGTGCAATCACTAATTCATTTGCTATTATTACCACAGTGGCAAATCCTTTAATTCAGATGATCGGTCATCATCGCTCACCTGTTATTTTATCTCGTAGCCATGAAAATCGTTGGTTAAAAGCAGAACATCTAAATGAAGTTACCTCTCTGCTGGAGCCTTATCCTTCAGATGAAATGAATGCGTATCCAATAGATAAAAAAATAAAGAACCCTAGAATAGACGAACGGCATTTATTAGATCCTGTTGGTGATCGCCTATTGTCTGAAAGCGAAACGTTGGTCACAACTTCATTGAAATTGCAAGGGATGTCATACAATAAGCGATGATGAAATGAAACACCTTTTATTAAAATAGTTAGTGTTTCATTTCACCCTTAATTTACTTTCCTGATGCTTTTATTAAATGATACGTTTTCTTCTGATCTTTTTTGCTGAATTCAATAAAATAAGATCCCGGAGTTAGTGACTCTCCTGTTAAATAATTTCCGATGATATCTTTTCTTGATTCAACTAATCGTCCGCTAACATCATAGATAGAATAGTCTAACGGGTTCTCACATAAAATATGAAAGGCGCCATCAAATGGATTTGGATAAACGTAAACTCCAAAGAGCGGAACTCTCACATCGTTAATGTTCGTACAATTATCAAACGTGACAATGATCGTGTCTTTGGCCAAACAGCCAGCATTATTACTTACGGTAACTGCTATTGCCTTGCTTCCTAATCCAACCCCACTACTATCAACAGTTATCGAGTTTGAACTTGCCCCTGTCGACCATAATACTCCCGAATAATTATTACCAAGATTTAATACTACACCTGCACCTGAACATACTAATGTATCTCTTCCTAAATTTACTGTTGGAGCCGGGTTCACCAAAATATTTGAAGTTGCAGAGTTGCTACAACCAAATGAATTTGTTGCTGTGTAGTTAATCACATGTAATCCACTTCCGATAGCCGGATTAAACATTCCTCCACTCACACCGGAACCTCCATAAATTCCACCAATAGGTTGTCCACCATTCAGTGTAATCGGCGCACTATTTACACATATCGAATTAAAATTATTAAGTGTTGCAATTGGTATTGGATTAACAATAATATTTGTTTGTGCCAATGAAGTGCATCCATTTGATCCTGTATATCTATAGGTTTCCACATAGGTATCTGCAATAGAAGATGAAAATACATTTCCTAATATTCCATTTCCTGAATATGTTCCACCGATCGGAGTCCCGTTTACTAAAGTTAAATTTCCACTATCTGCGCATCGAGGAGCAATACCACTAAGAGCTATTGTTGGTGCTGCATTCACTAAAATGGTGTTGGTAGAAGAGCTCGCACACCCTTGTGGTGATGTATAAGTATACAATATTGTTGTTGTTCCCGAACTCACTAATGTCGGATTGAAATCCGAACCTGTTACTCCTAATCCTGTATAGATTCCTCCAGAAGGAATTCCTCCTGTTAAAGTAAATGGCGAAGAATTCGAACAAGTGTTCGGTAGTGAAGATAAAGTTACTACCGGCATCTGTACAACATCTATGGTTGTATTTGCTGTAGACTGACAACCGTTATTATCTGCGTAAGAATAAGTAATGCTATAATTACCTATTCCTGCTGCTGCAGGATTGAATATTCCATTGGTGACTTGCGTTCCTGAATAAACACCTCCTAATGGTTGGCCACCTGATAATAGTAATGAAGCATTGTCAACACATGCAGTGCTTAATTGTGCAAGAACTACTGATGGTGTATCATTAACTTTAATCGTTGTTGTAGCTGAAGCTGAACAACCATTACCAGCCATATATGTGTAGGTCACCGTTTGTAATCCCGCACCTGAGCCAGTGGGGGAAAACACAGTGCCAATTACTCCATTGCCTGAATAACTTCCTCCGGTTGGTAGTCCTCCCGTTAAATTTATTGCCGATTCATTTACGCAAATGTCGCTGAAAGTGCTAAGCGATACATTTGGCTTTGCTAATACTAGGATAGAATCAGTTGAACTTGATCTACAATTATTCGAATCTGTATAAGTATATGTAATTGGAAATTTTCCTGTTCCATTCAATGTAGGATTGAAAACTCCGGCTGTTACTCCTGTTCCAGTATAACTTCCACCGGAAGGATTTCCTCCCGTTAATAGTATAGGTGACGAATTTTCACAAACTGACGAAGAGACAACAAATGAAACTATAGGATTTTGATTGACAATAACTGTTATACTGCTTGAGGCAGTGCATCCTGAACTATTTGTGGCAATAACATTATAGGTTGTGGTTGTTTGAGGTGTTGCTAATACTTCTATATCGGTAAGTGATGACAATCCGGTAGCTGGTGACCATAAAAAACTACTTGCGGCTGAAGCACGTAACGTAGAGGTTCCACCTAAACAAATATTGGCATTCGATGAGGTTGTGGTAACATTGAAAGAATTTGTTTGTAAACTTGAAGTTGGATATCCTGTAGTTAAATAATTTGTTGCAAACCCAAATCCATTGAATTCTATAACCGCAAAATAATAAGTGATACTTGAGGATATACCAGAAATAAAAGCATTACTATCTGTGCCACTATAAACTACATAATTTCCGGATCCTAAATCTGTTCCTTGTCCGAATGAAGTCGAAGCAGAATAAATATTTCCATCTACCGGAAGAGCATTTACTTGACCACCTGCTCTTGCTACTATCAATCGTCTTGCTCCATTTCCGGAAACAAAATTCAACTGAATATTATTACAACCTGAGGCATTTGCAATTATAGAAGTAGCATTGGATGTTGGTGGAACGGCCGGAGCCGGTGTCATTTTTGCTACAAAAAAATCTGCAAGTTCATAGCCTTGTAGTCTCGTACTGCCGAAAGATGCCGTATCAGTAAAAAATCCAGAGGTGTAAATGTTTCCAAGTGTATCGCTTGTTATCGCTTGCCCGGCATCTCTTTGATTACTTCCTCCTGGACGAGCAAAAATTTCATTTCCATTTTCATCATACGAGGCAATAAACACATCTCTGTTTCCTGCTGCGCCAACGTAAATGGTTCCAAACATTCCATGGTCGTCGATTTGTCCTGTAACATACAACTGTTTCGAATATTTATCATACGAACAACCATATGCCATATCTTCGTATGGACCACCGGCTTGTTTTACCCATTCTACATTTCCATTTGGATCATATTTTGCTACAAAAATATCAGTCGATCCACTGCTCGTCAAATTAAAACTTCCGATTGTTGTACTAGCTTTGAAGTAACCGGAAATATATACGTTTCCATTTTCATCGGCAGTAATGGCATTCGACCTGGTAGTATCACAACATGCCGTTGAACCTTTGACCCATTTGAATACTCCATTGGTGTCGTATTTGGCAACAAAGAGATTATTATTCCCTTGTACGTTTAATGTTGTTGAATTGAAGACGGCTGATTGTGTCACAGTACCGGTAACATATACATTTCCTAGACCGTCGAGTACAATTCCTTTTCCACGATCTTCTTTTGTTCCCCCGGCATTTTTAGCCCACAACACTGTACCTTGAGAATTTACTTTCGCAATAAAAATATCGTTGCTTGAATTCGAACTTGTCAAATTGAAATTTCCAAAACTTGAATTGGACGAAAAGTAACCGGTAACATAACTATTACCATTCGCATCAACAGCTATTGCTTTTGCTTTATCATCTCCTTGGCCACCCAAACTTTTCGCCCATATAAATGAACCATCGGTTGAATATTTTGAAATGAAAATATCATTCAATCCGGCTGAAGTTAAAGAATCTCCCGACTGAAAGCCTGCCGTATTTTCGTACTCACCTGTATGATAAATATTTCCAAAGGTGTCTATTCCAATTCCCCATCCAACATCTCCTCCGGTTCCTCCGGCATGTTTTACCCAACGTAATACTCCATCAGTAGAGTATTTGCCCAATAAAATATCATGTTTCCCATTCGAAACTAAACTGATACTATCGAATTTAGCTGTGTATTCTATTTGACCGGTAAAATATACATTACCTGAATCATCGGCTGAAATCGCATTTCCGTATTCGAAGCCTTGCGAACCGCCTTGTTCTGCCCATCTGAATGTTTGAGCATTAGCGATGTTTAAAAAGATCGCTGCAAGAAAAGTAAAAAGAGCACCTTTCTTAAAAAAGTTATTGGTCGTTTCCATGTGCGTTGGTTTCCGCTACAAATCAACACCAAACTGAACACAAAAAAGTTTAATATTGCTGTGATACTTACAAAATTACTGTAAGTATCACAGCCTTGAGAAAATATAATGATAATAAAAAAGCTCTTGATTAATTATCAAGAGCTTTTTCTGTGTTTGAAAAGAGCTTTTATAATTAATATGATAACACAGCTGAAATTGCTAATTCAACTTTATCTGCATTTGGGATCATCGTAAATTCTAATATTGAGTTAAGTGGAATAGCGGGAAGATTTTCTGAACCAATAACTTTTACAGGCGCATCTAGATTTTCAAAACATTTTTCTGCTATCATTCCTGCAATCGATTGAGCGAAAGAATTATTTACCGGCTCTTCTGTAACTACTAAACAACGATTATGTTTTTTCACTGCTTGCATAATTGCATTTTCATCGAGTGGCATCAACGTTCGTAAATCTAAAATCTCAATTCTATTTGCGAATTTTTTTGCAGCAGCTTTAGCCCAATACACACCCATACCATAAGTAATAACGACTAGTGTTGTTTCCTTTCCCGGCTCTGCATTTAATACTGTTCTTGCTTTTCCAAATGGTATTACATAATCTTCCGATGGCTCAATAGTTTTTGCATCTTCGGTACCTTTTATTTTTGACCAATACAATCCTTTATGTTCTAAAATAACACACGGATTAGGATCGTAATATGCCGACTTAATAAGACCCTTTAGATCAGCTCCAGTAGATGGATATGCTATCTTGATGCCTCTAATATTTGTAAGTACGCTTTCAATACTCGATGAATGATATGGTCCACCACTGCCATAAGCTCCTATTGGTACTCGTATTATCGAATTTACAGGCCACTTGCCATTACTCAAATAATAACTCCTGCTCGCCTCTGTGAAAAGTTGGTTCAGCCCTGGCCAAATATAATCTGCAAATTGTACTTCTACTATCGGTTTTAATCCCACAGCACTCATTCCTACGGTACTCCCAATAATAAATGCTTCTTGTATAGGAGTGTTGAATACTCTGTCGTCCCCAAACTTTTGTGCCAATGTTGCTGCCTCACGAAAAACTCCGCCTAATCTTCCTCCAACATCTTGTCCGTACAATAAACACTCTTTATGCTTCGTCATTAATTCTTGTACTGCAAATAATGCGCAGTCTACCATCAATGTTTTTTCTTTTCCTGCCGGCTCCCGCTCTCCTTTTTCTTCTGTAATCGGTGTAGGTGCATAATCAAACGTAAATAAATCTTCCGGACGTGGGTCTTCTGCTTTTAAGGCGCGTTCGAAATCATCGTTTACTATTTTTGCTGCATTGGTTAGAATTTCATCCAAAGCAGTTTTATCAAATCCTTCATCGATCAACTCTTTTTTAAATCGAGGAAATGGATCTCGTTTTTGATGCTCTTCTAAATCATGTCGATACCATTCTCTTCTTACTCCACTTGTATGATGTCCTAATAGTGGAACTTTTGCATGCACTAAGAACGGTCGACGTTCTGTTCTGATAAGCTCTATAACTTCTTGTATCGTTTCGTAACTCTTAATAAAATCTGTTCCATCAATCGATCTTACTTCTAATCCTGGAAAACCTTTTGCATATTCAGGTGCATCCATTGCTCTCACTTCTTTTGCGTGAGCAGAAATATCCCATTCATTATCTTGAACCAAATAAAGTATCGGCATCTTTTTTAAAACAGCCATCTGAAATGCTTCTGCTACTTCTCCTTCTGTTATTGATCCATCGCCTAGCGAACAAACAACAATGCCTTTTTCTTCTCCTTCTGCAATGCCAATTTTTTCTTTGTACTGAATGCCCATCGCAATTCCCGTTGCAGGTATCGCTTGCATTCCTGTAGCTGATGACTGATGTGGGATTTTTGGTTTGTCGTCTCTTTTTAAACTTGGGTGACAATAATATGTTCTTCCTCCTGAAAACGGATCGTCTCTTTTTGCTAAAAGTTGAAGCATCAATTCATATGGCTGCATTCCTATGCTTAGTAAAATACTATCATCACGATAATAAGCAGACAGATAGTCGTATGGCTTTAGCTGCATTCCAAGGGCTATTTGAATCGCTTCATGGCCTCTTGAAGTTGCATGAACATATTTCTGTGTGATCTGTGACTTAGCTTCAAAAAGATCTGACATAGAACGTGCAGTACACATTATTTCAAATGCCTCTTTAAGGATTCCTTTATCGATTGTCGACTTAGTTTTTTTAGAAGTTGCTGTTAGCATACTTTTTTCTTTAATGTATTAGAATGAATATAAAACTAATCAGGATTAAATCATTCCTTCTTTCAACCTTTCAGCATTCTCCGCTACCTGTAATGCACTTATCATTTCTTCTATATCGCCATCCATAAAGGTTTGGAGATTATACATAGTCAATCCAATTCTATGATCGGTAATTCTGCTTTGTGGAAAATTGTATGTTCTGATTTTTGCCGATCGATCGCCACTCGAAACCATCGTCTTTCTTTTTTTTGCTCGTATTTCCATCATTTTATTGTACTCCACTTCATAAATCCGCGATCTCAAAACTGCTAATGCTTTCTCATAATTTTTGATCTGTGATTTCTGATCCTGACATTGTGCTACAATTCCTGATGGTATATGCGTCAGTCGAACTGCCGAATAAGTAGTATTCACCGATTGTCCTCCCGGACCACTCGAACAAAACAAATCTTTACGGATATCATTTGTTTTTATGTCAACGTCAAATTCATCCGCTTCAGGTAATACCGCAACTGTTGCAGCCGATGTATGCACTCTTCCTTGCGTTTCTGTTTGTGGTACTCGTTGAACTCGATGAACGCCGCTTTCATATTTCATAATGCCATATGCACCCGGTCCGTTTACATTAAAAATAATTTCTTTGAACCCGCCTGATGTTCCATCGGTAAAATCAACTAATTCTGTTTTTAATCCTTTGCGCTCACAAAATTTTGAATACATTCTGTACATCTCGCCTGCAAATAATGATGCCTCATCGCCTCCTGTCCCTGCGCGTATTTCCATAATGGCGTTACGCTGATCTTCAGGATCGGATGGAAGGAGCAGTAATTTGATTTCCTCTTCTAATTTTTCATTTTGTATGGAAAGTTCATCGACTTCAGCTTTTGCTAACTCACGAAATTCTTCATCTTTCTCTGTAGAAACAACTTGTTTTGCCAACTCTAAATTGCTATTGATGTTTTTATATACATTCAATCGCTCTACGATAACTTGTAACTCTTTGTACTCTCTATTTAATTGCGCAAATCGTTTCATATCTGCAGTTGCTTCAGGAGAACTAATTTCTCTTTCAACATCTTCAAATCGTATTTTAATTAATTCTAGTTTTTCTATTAACATTTTAATATTCTTATGGTCTACTGACCAATGATAAAATTAGTATTTAAATTCACCATGATCGGTGATTATTTTTAATCCCGGTGTCTCCGATAATTCACACTTTCCTATAATCTTCGCATCAACATTAAACGACTGACTTATCTTAATAATTTTTGATGCGAACTTTTCTTCGCAATATATTTCCATTCTATGTCCCATATTAAAAACACGATACATTTCTGACCAGTCTGTATTACTTTCCTCTTTGATCATCTTGAATAATACCGGAACTTCAAACAAATTATTTTTTACAATCAATAAGTTTTTGTTAAAGTGATTGATTTTTGTTTGGCCACCACCACTGCAATGAATGATTGCATGGATTTCATTTGGTAACTCGTCGAGTATATTTTTAATAATAGGTGCGTAAGTACGAGTAGGGGACAAGACTAATTTTCCTGCATCAATATTTTCCTGTTGTAAACTTCGAAATTCGTCCAAGTAAGTTATTGCAATTTTGTCTGTCAATTTTTTACTTCCTGAATAAACCAACGAATCTTCGATCGAGTGATCATACGTCTCAGGAAATTGATTTGCGATCTCTTTAGAAAATACATCGTGACGAGCAGATGTTAATCCATTACTTCCCATCCCTCCATTATATTCTTGTTCATATGTTGCCTTCCCACATGAAGAAAGTCCTATAATGACATCGCCAGCTTTTATTTTATTCGTACGAAGAACTTTCGATCGTTCCATTCTGCAAACAACAGTAGAGTCAACAATAACTGTTCTAACTAAATCGCCTACGTCTGCTGTTTCTCCTCCTGTTGAATGTATGTTGATACCATGACTCCTCAGCATTTCTAGTATCTCTTCTGTCCCTTCTATGATCGCTTTGATCACTTCTCCGGAAATGAGATTTTTATTTCGCCCGATGGTTGAGGAAAGCAATATATTGTCAATTGCTCCTACACATATCAAATCGTCCACGTTCATAATCACAGCATCTTGTGCTATGCCTTTCCAAACGGATATGTCGCCTGTTGTTTTCCAATATGCATAAGCCAACGATGATTTAGTGCCTGCTCCATCTGCATGCATCACCACACAATGATCTTGGTCTCCAGTTAAATAATCAGGAACTACTTTACAAAAGGCATCTTCAAACAGCCCTTTATCCAAATTCTTTATGGCAGCATGAACATCTTCTTTCGAAGAAGAAACTCCTCTTTTTGCATAATTCTCTGAAGTATTCATGGTGATTGTTTGCTCGTTCGCAAAAGTACAAAATACGATGCTATTTTAAGGCATTTTGAAGCATCCCGTGATAGTCGAATTTAGAGTGAAATAGGTGAAATTTAGAGAAAGACAACTATTGCACTTGTTTTAAATGAAAAAAGAAAGGCCGTCTTTGTAGACAGCCTTTCTTTTTAATGTTATTGTGTAACCCTTATCTTCTTTCCGGGACGGAAGGTGTCGTCATCAACTCCCTTATTCAGTTTTTTCAGATCTGCTGCTTTCATGCTCAACTTTTTTGCTAAAGCACTATAACTGTCTTCACCTTTTTCTAAGGTGTGGAATTTTTTATCGTACTCTGTATAGTCACCACCAACAGTTACTTTCAATTCCATTCCTTCAAATATCGGTTCTCCTTTTAGACCATTAAGAGTCTTCAGTTCTTTTACGGTAATATTATATGTTTTTGAAATCGTATTGTACGTGTCGTTCTTCTTAGCTAAATATAATTCACCCGGTACTGTTGCTATTGTAGGCAATGGTTGATTTGGCGTTACTACTTCACCTGTTGCCGCATCTTTCACATCTACTTGCTTCGCAACATTCACATCTTCTACCGGTTTCATTGTTGATGTATCGGAAACTGTTTTCGTTGGCGCTTGTAAATTAATATCGTCTGTTGCCGATTGCCCTTTCACATAATTTGTACGCAATACTTTAAACTCTGTACGGCGATTCATCTGATGTGCTTCTTCTTTTAGTTTAGTCGAAGAAAGTTTATTGATGAATGCTTCATTCAATACATCGCCTGACTTAAAGCTTCCTTGATCTTTATCTAATGATCGTGGTGTAGTAGCACCATAACCTCTAAAACTTAAACGATCATTCTCAATTCCATGTTGAACTAAATACTTCACAACAGATTCTGCTCGTCTCTTTGAAAGTGTATCGTTTGTCATTGGGATCGGTCGTGAATCGGTATGTGATCCAATCTCTACTACAATCGTCGGATTCTCTTTTAATGTTTCTACTAATCCATCCAACGCCTTTTTTGATTCTGGTCGTAAGTCCCATTTAGCAAGATCATAATACACTTCCGGCAATTCAATTGCACGCAATGTTGAACGAAGTGCAAAGTCAAAATCTCCAATGAAATCTTTCGATTGCTCAATTCCAACCGTCGATACTTCAATATATTTATTCAAATAATTTGGCATTGTTGCCGACAAACGATAAGATGTCTCCGGCTTTAAATCAAATTTATATGCGCCTGTTTTATCTGTCTTAATTGGAATTGAACTTCCATCGCTTCCAAATAATTCGATGGTTGCTCCCTCTACATTACCTTTTGTATCGGCATCAAAAACTTTTCCCGAAACTGTGAAGAGAAGAGGAGGTAAGCTCCATGCATAAATATCATCACTGCCTTTTCCTCCATCACGATCTGAACTTAAATATCCTTTATCTCCGGTTAAATCATCAACGATGTAAGCAAAATCGTCGTACGATGTATTGATTGGATATTTAAGATTTATAGGTTCTTCAAAAATGCCATTTGTTTGTTTAACAGAAAAAATATCTAAGCCTCCCATTCCTATATGACCTTTGGAAGAAAAATAAAGCGTGTTGTCGGCTGCTATATAAGGAAACATTTCATCAAACTCTGTATTGATCTTGTCTCCTGCATTTATCGGTGTTCCCCACGACTTCGATTTCTTGTCGTATTTGGTAAGCCAAATATCTTTTCCACCTTGACCGCCTGACATATTTGAAACAAAATAAAGTGTCTGCTCATCTGCTGAAAGTGATGGTTGACCTACTGTAAAACTGTCGCTTGAAAGAGGAATTAATTTGGGCTCGTCCCAGGTAGCTCCTTTTCGTTTAGTGTAATAAATTAAACAGCTTCCATTTTTATTTTTCTCTGCATCACAACGAGTAAAAAACATATCGATACCTTTTGAATCCATTGTAGCGCTTCCATCATTCGATCCTGAATTGATTGGTTCTAATAATGGTTTTGGACTACTCCACTTTCCTTTTTTGTCGACTGTCGATTCATATAAATCTTGAAATTTTTCTCCTGTACCACCGTCATTGTTTTTTCCAATTGACTCCTGACGAGCAGAAGTAAAAATTAAATGGCGATGATCTTTATGAGAATAAGATGCTCCAAAGTCAGAATATTTTGTATTGATTGGAGCAACATTTGTCACTCTATAACGTGTCGGTTTGTCTTTCCACTTTTGTGCTTGTTGGCTTGCTTGAATTCCTTGGTCGCCTCGTGGATCGCCGGAAGCGTCCTTTTGGAAAGCAGTGTACTGAACAATTGCTTCATCGTACTTGCCATTCATTTTTAATGCATCAGCATAATGAAGAATCGCATCAGCATTTTTATAGCCTGCTTTAATTGATTTTGCATACCAAACTTCCTGATTCTTGTAATCATTTGTTAACCGATACGATTCAGCTACTTTATAGATGATCTCTGCTCTTTTAACTTTATTCTTTTCTTTGGTAAAAGCTTTCTTGTAAAGTGAAGCGGCGTCGTAGTAATCGCCTTTGTCAAAGGCCAGATCGGCTTGATACGTCGGTCCTCGTTGAGCAAAAGTTAAAGAAGCTGCAAATAATAAACATGCAGTTAAAAGCAAACGAAAGTTCATTTTCATTTTTGGTTAGATTGGATGAGAGCTAAGAGAACACTCTTATGCAAATAAAATAAGAATTTTAATGATTACAAAAGTATTCAGCACTTGTTTGAAAGAAATTATGACCAATTGGGATTCTTTATTTTGATTGACAAACTGGTTTTAAGGGTTATTCAATCATTTGAACCTATAAATACTTACGTAACTGCTTTTCTAGTACGAAAGTCGACGTATTCTGTTATGAAATCTCGCAAATAAATTTTTTGAATGACGAAGATACTAAACGAAAAAAGGAGACCTATCGATCTCCTTTTTTTACTTCCTTTTATTATTAGCGAATAGTAACCAATTCACGGTATTTTGCCAATGGCCACATTTCATCGTCCACAAGCATCTCCAGTGCATCTACATGATCTCTTATCGATTCGAAAAATGGTTTTACTTCGTCGCAATATGAAATCGCTTTACTGCGAATGTCTGTCATTTTATTGGCTTTCTTCCTCGCATCAATCATCTTTTCTACTTTCACGTTGATGTTGCTAATGTGTGAACTGATCTCATTGATCATCAGCATTTGTGTCTTGGTAGTGTCTGTTCCGGCTTTGATATTGAGCAATGTCTCAACGTTTGTTGCCAATTGTGTCTGATAACGAATTGCACATGGAATTATATGGTTTATCGCCATATCCCCCATAATTCTCGACTCAATTTGTATCTTCTTAATATACGTTTCCAGCATAATCTCATGACGCGCTTCTACTTCTCTGTGACTGAAAATATTCAATGACTCAAATAGGTTCAACGACGACTTAGATACATATGCATCTAGTGCTAATGGTGTAGTTTGAATATTCGATAAGCCACGTTTTGCGGCTTCTTTTACCCACTCATCTCCGTAACCATTTCCCTCAAATCGGATGTTTTTCGATTCTACAATGTACTGTCTAAGGATCTTTAAAATTGCCTCATCTTTTTTTGTACCTGCTTCAATCAACAAGTCCACTTCTTTTTTAAATTCTCCTAACTGATTGGCCACGATCGTATTCAATACCATCATCGGATTCGAACAATTCGCAGATGATCCTACAGCTCTAAACTCAAATTTATTTCCTGTAAATGCAAATGGCGATGTTCTGTTTCGATCGGTATTATCGAGCAAAATCTCCGGTATTTTCCCAATGTTTAATTTTAAAGCGGTCTTCTCATCGGCCGACATCTTCTTTTCATTTACCATCTGTACAATTTCATCGAGCACTCGCGATAATTGTCCACCAAGGAAGATAGACATAATCGCCGGTGGTGCTTCGTTTGCTCCTAACCGGTGATCGTTACTCGCCGATGAAATACTCGCTCTCAATAAGTCAGCGTGCTTATACACCGCCATAATCGTATTCACAAAGAATGTGAGGAACATCAAGTTGCTTTTCGGAGTTGTACCGGGAGAAAGTAAATTTTTTCCGGTATTCGTACTCAAACTCCAGTTGTTATGCTTGCCACTTCCGTTGATTCCTGCATATGGTTTTTCATGCAATAATACTTTGAAGTGATGACGACGGGCAACTTTATCCATCAAATCCATCAGCAAAGCATTATGATCTACTGCTAAATTGATCTCTTCAAACACTGGTGCACATTCAAACTGACTTGGCGCAACTTCGTTGTGACGTGTCTTTAATGGAATACCTAATTTATACGCTTCGGTTTCAAAGTCTACCATAAAGGCATACACTCTTTCCGGTATTGATCCGAAGTAATGATCTTCTAACTGTTGACCTTTTGCAGGTGAATGTCCAAAGAGTGTTCGGCCAGTTGTAAGCAAGTCGGGACGAGAGTTAAGTAAACTGGAATCGACTAGGAAGTATTCTTGCTCTACACCTAGTGTAGCAAACACTTTGGTAACGTCTTTGTCAAAGTACTGACTCACCTCTACAGCTGCTTTGTCTAATGCATGAAGTGCTTTTAATAATGGTGCTTTATAATCTAAGGTTTCTCCCGTATACGATACAAAAATAGTTGGAATGCAGAGTGTTTTACCGCTCGTGCTTTCCATTATAAATGCAGGTGAACTCGGATCCCAAGCAGTATATCCTCGCGCCTCAAATGTGTTTCTTATTCCTCCGCTTGGAAAACTTGATGCATCGGGTTCTTGTTGAGCTAAAGCATTTCCGGAAAAATGCTCAATTGCTTTCCCGTCGATCAATTCAAAAAACGAATCGTGCTTTTCTGCTGTAAGTCCTGTTAATGGCTGAAACCAATGTGTGTAGGAAGTAGCTCCTTTACTATTCGCCCATTCTTTCATTCCTAGTGCAACTTGATCTGCCATTTTCCGATCTATCTGTTCTCCATGATCAATAGCTGCCATCACTGCCTTATAAGCATCGCGCTGTAAAAATTTGTGCATGGCTTCTTTATTAAAAACATTGACCCCGTAGTAATCGGAGATCTTACTTGAAGGTGGAGTAACTTTTACCGGCTGACGGTTCAGGGAATTCTCCAATGCTCGAAATCGAATGGTAGACATCTTTATTAATTATTAAGTTTGATGGGTTTTTAATTATTTTGCCAAATGTATCATATAAATAGGGGGTATGTCAAGAAAAAAGTATGTTTTTTTATAAACACCCCCCTGTTTATTAGTCAACTGTAAGAAAAAAATGATATTTTTCTTACAGTTGGTGTTTTTCGTTGATTTATAATTGAAGAATCGTGCCGAAGATGGTTTTCATCAAAAAATGGATTCTTTTCGTTTTATGAGCCTACTCAATCAAATCTGACGTGCAGCAATTGAATGTAAAATTGCCTTTTATTACAATTGTGAGCACTTTCTCATGCCAATCATAAATCGAAATTTGGCTGAATTTTAGTTTCAAAAAAAGTGAGTGCATAAAAAAAGCAGCCCGTCCGGACTGCTTTTTCAAAATTTTATTTCTTGTTAACTTCTTCCTAAACGATAAAGATGTCTAACATGAGAAGCAACGGCATGCCAAATGGTTGGTTGCTCTAAGTAAACAAGTCCATGCTTTGAGCAAGTCTCTTTTACAATAGCACTTAATTTCGGGTAATGAATATGGGAGATCTTTGGAAACAAATGATGCTCTACTTGCTGGTTTAAACCTCCAGTTAAAAATGAAAGTACTTTACTCGTTGATCCGAAATTTGATGTCGTTAAAACTTGATGTACCGCCCAGTCGTTTTCTAAAACCGGCTGATTGGTAGGATCAACAAATTGCGCTCCTTCTACTGAATGTGCTAACTGGAATATTACACTAATGTAAAGTCCTGTTGTAAATAAAAAGATACTATAACCAATTAAGAAATCGGCAACGCCTACCATTTTGATTGGAAGAACAACAAATAAACCTATGTAGATTATTTTTGTGATCCAAAATCCAAGTGTTGTTTTGAGATCGAATTTAATTCCCGTTTTCGATGATATCGTACGAGTAAAAAATTTCGCGATGTCAAGCATGAATATCCACAAAGCATATGTAAATCCATAAACGATAAACCAGTAAATAAACTGGAATCGGTGGTAGAAATATTTCTTTTGTGAATCGCAAAGGCGAAGCAATGGTTCGGCTGCTATATCGTCATCATGACCATCTATATTCGTATAGGTATGATGAATCATGTTGTGTTTGATGTTCCATAAAAAAGAACTTCCACCCAACATGTTTAAAGTAAGTGCAGCCATTTTATTCACCGTTTTATTCGGCGAATAACTCCCATGACCCCCATCGTGCATTACATTGAATCCAATTCCGGCTGTGAAAAATCCGAAAAAGATACATAGTAAAATAGCGATAAAAGGAGAAGGAGTAAAGAATACTAAAGTGATATAGGTTGCCAAAAAGGAAAGCATATAAAATGCAGTCTTGAAATAGATCTTTCCGTTTCCATGGGGATCGATTTTCTTCTCTGCAAAATATGCATCAACTCTATTTTTTAGGTCTGAATAAAATCCAGACGCATTTCCATTAAATTTGATGGTAGCCATTAATTTATTTGAAATTATTTGAATGTAATGTACGAAATTTAACGTCGTAAAAGAGTTTTACAAACGTTAAATTTCCACATTAACTAGTTAAGAACTGTTTTACCACTTCTTCTTTTTTCCTGTATCCGGACGACGACTGTCGCCTCCTGCTGCAGGTTTATTTTCACTCCATCCGCGTCGGCTGCCGTTTTCACTGCTTGAGCTTCTGCTTCTTCCATCTCCACTCGAACTTCTGCTTCTGCTTTCGCCACCTGATGAACTACTTGAGCCACCTGAACTGCGTCCGCCACTTTTAAAGTCGCTCGATCCTGAACCTGAATAACTTCTTGTTCCACGATCTCGTCCGCCTTTATAATCTCCGCCTCTTCCTCCTTTATTGCCAAAACCGCTACTCGATTTACGCGTTTCGTTTGAAGAAACTTCTATTCTTACTTTTCTGCCTTGATATATTTCACCTTGGAATGTTTCCATAGCGGTATTCAAAACTGCTTCCGGTAAATCAATGAATGAATAAACACCTTTCACATCTATACGGCCAACAATTGCTTTGTCAACTTCCAGTATCGATGAAACATAATCACGCATTGCTCCTTCATTCAAACCATCCATCGATCCTAAATTGATAAACAAACGTGGTCCGGCATTACGATATCCTGTACTGCTACCTTTGCCTTGATGAGCTACGTCAACATTTAAATCCGGCGCATCTCTGTATGCATCTAAGAAGCGATTGAATTCAATACTTACAATTCGTTTTATTAATTCTTCTTTCGATAGATCATTCAACTTTTCTAAAACAGGTTCAAGATATTTCTGAATTCCTTTTTCGTTCACTTTTACATGCTCGATCTTTTGCATTAAATTCATAAGCTGCTGCTCACAAATAGTTACTGCATCAGGAATACGTCCTATATGAATTTTAGCGCCGATCTTCTTTTCTATAAAACGGATTTTGTCCATTTCGCGAATGTTGATCAATGCCCACGATACTCCCGATTTACCTGCACGTGCTGTTCTTCCGCTTCTGTGCGTGTAACTTTCCGGTTCATCAGGTAAATTATAATGAATAACGTGAGTGATATCATTCACATCTATTCCTCTTGCTGCAACATCGGTTGCTACTAATACATCTAGGTTTTTAGAACGGTAACGTGCCATTACTTTATCACGTTGCGCTTGTGTTAAATCGCCGTGCAATGCATCTGAATTGTAACCGTCTTTTGCCAAATTCTCAGCGATACGTTGTGTATCGATTCTCGTTCTGCAAAATATAATTCCAAATACTTCCGGTACCGAGTCAAGCAATCTTTTAAGTGCTGAATAACGATCACGTTCGTGAATTACGTAGTAATAATGCTCTAAGTTTACCGCGCCTTCATTCTTACGACCAACCGTAAGTTCGAAAGGATTCGACATGTACTTACTTGCAATTGTACGAACTTCTTGCGGCATAGTAGCTGAAAACAACCATACTCTCCGCTCTTCTGGAAGGTGTGATAGAATTTCATCGATGTCTTCCTGGAAGCCCATGTTCAACATTTCATCGGCTTCGTCAAGAATCAAATAACGGATTTTATCCATATTGATTGCTCCACGATTAATCAAATCAAGTAAACGACCGGGTGTTGCCACCACGATTTGACTACCTTTTTTGATCTGGCGAATCTGTTGTACAATGTTAGCACCTCCGTAAACGGCAGTTACTGCTACCGAACGATTGTATTTACTGTATTTAATAAGATCATTTGTAATCTGCACACACAGTTCTCGTGTTGGTGCTAAGATTAATGATTGTGTGACCGTTTTGTTTTGGTCAATGAGTTCAAGAATGGGAAGGCCAAACGCAGCTGTCTTTCCGGTACCTGTTTGTGCAAGTCCGATAAAATCTGTCTCATCGGCCATCAATTGAGGGATGGCCTGTTGCTGAATTGGAGTCGGTTCAACGAAACCTAACTCTGTTATGGCTTTCAAAACATTCTCGCCAACTCCTAATTCTGAGAAAGAAAGCATTTTTTGAATATTAAGCGGCAAAGGTACACCTTATTTCCGGAGAAATCTATATAGTGCTTACTATATTGATGGAATAGTATTGAAATCCAATAATCTATGCGAAAAAACAGACCTGTTCCCTAAATTAAAATTGTACTCGCTCTTTGCGTCAATCATTTTTCGGCCAAAAAATTATTCGCACAAAAAAAGCTGCTCTTATATATGAGCAGCTTCAATCTTTTCTTGTCGACTAATTATTTTACCAGATACATCACCTCTTTCACTGCTTTGATAACTCTTGCAGGATTAGGAAGATATGCCTCAATCAACGTTGGTGCATATGGCAGTGGTACATCCATTCCCATTACTCTAAGTACTGGCGCATCTAAATAATCGAAAGCATCCTTTTGAACTTTAAAGGTAACTTCGGTAGCAATTGCCGCCAATGGCCACGATTCTTCTACTATCACTAAACGGTTTGTCTTTTTTACTGAATTGATCACGGTTGCATAATCGATCGGACGAACGGAGCGCAAGTCGATCACTTCTGCATTGATGTTTTCTTTTGCCAATTCTTCTGCTGCTTTCATTGCTATCTTCATCATTTTTCCAAACGATACTATGGTTACATCGGTACCAACTTTTACTACATCGGCCACGCCAATCGGTATTAAATATTCTCCGTCGGGAACATTTCCTTTGTCGCCATACATCTGCTCACTTTCCATAAATATTACCGGATCGTTATCGCGAATGGCCGACTTCAACAAACCTTTTGCATCTGCCGGATTACTTGGTACTATTACTTTTAAGCCCGGACAGTTTGCGTACCAGCTTTCAAAGGCTTGTGAATGTTGTGAACTTAGCATTCCCGCCGATCCTGTAGGTCCTCTAAAAACTATAGGTACAGTAAATTGTCCGCCGCTCATACTCATCATTTTTGCAGCCGAATTTATTACCTGATCAATAGCTACCAATGAAAAATTGAATGTCATAAATTCAACAATAGGGCGGAGGCCATTCATGGCTGCGCCAACTGCTATTCCCGCAAAACCTAATTCAGCAATTGGTGTATCGATTATTCGCCTCTCACCAAATTCGTCGAGCATTCCTTGACTTACTTTGTACGCTCCATTGTACTGAGCAACTTCTTCTCCCATCAAAAACACACGCTCATCTCTGCGCATTTCTTCATTCATTGCCTCTCGAAGGGCCTCACGAAATTGTATCTCTCTCATAATTCTAATTTAATGCATCGCGTTTTTATGCGGGGCCACAAAGATAAAAATTTGTTCTACTCTTCACTCATTTCATCAATCAACATCTGAGCTGCACTATTCAGTTCATTTAATGTTTTTCCATTTCCCAATCGTATCGCTATGATTCCACCTGCCGAATACCATTCTAACGCTTCTGTAAATAATTGAAGGTCTTCTGCTGTTTTTCCCGCCATATAATAAATAGGTAGGTAGTCAGGATGCTGTTCACGCAAGGTTAAAAAATGATCGTAAGCAAGTTGAAAATTACCTAATTCTTTGTATTCCAATGCTAAAGCATAGCGTAGAAACTCATCGTGCGGATCTTCGTTTAGATAACTTTCAAGAATACTGATTCTGACAGACATAACCGATTTTTACTTAATTATTCGTGATTAATTTCTTTATCTTCGCCGCTCTGTAATAAGAAGTAAAATATAATTCATTAATTTCAGAACATGCTGAATGCGTGATTGTTAAAGGTAAAAATAATCACGTAATACATAATCCAATCCTATGAAAATACTAGTTTGTATTGCCAGCGTACCTGATACCACGGCAAAAATAAATTTTACTCCGGATAATAAAAAATTTGTTTCTGCCGGTGTCACTTTTATTTTGAATCCATACGACGAAATTGCACTTTCTAAAGCTGTAGATCTTGCCGCTTCTAAGAATGGTACTGTAACGGTCATCAATATTGGTGATGTTTCTACTGAAGCCGTCATTCGAAAAGCATTGGCAATTGGTGCTACTGATGCGGTTCGTATCAACTCCATTCCACGCGATTCTTTTTTCGTTGCCAAACAAATTGCTGAATACGTAAAAACAAATCCGGTTGACGTTATTCTTTGTGGACGTGAAAGTAGCGATCATAATGGTTCTAGTGTTCCGGTTATGATTGCCGAACTACTCGATATTCCATGTGTGCTTTTTGCTAAAAGTTTATCGATCGAAGGGTCTACTGCTACTCTCGATTGTGAAATTGAAGGTGGAAAAGAAATTATTTCTACGTCTCTTCCTTTTGTTGCCGGTGCATCTGAAGGAATGGCTGAATGGAAAATTCCAAACATGCGTGGAATCATGTCTGCTCGTACAAAACCGCTCGTTGTAATTGAGCCAATAGAAGTGGCACAAAAAGTAAAACTAGTTTCTTATGAAAAACCTGTCATGAGAAGTGCAGTAAAATTAATCAGTCCTGATGATGCCGGTACTCTTTTCGATCTTATTCGCGAAGAGAAAAAAATCATCTGATCTTATTCATCACATAAAAAAAATCTCATGTCAGTACTCGTTTATATAGAAAATTCTGAAGGTGCTTTTCGTAAGTCTGCTTTCGAAGCCGTAAGTTTCGCCTCAGCAATTGCAACAAAATTAAATCAGCCGCTCATAGCTATTTCTATTGGTAAAGTAAGTCAGGATGAATTGGCCAAAGTAGGAAAGTACGGAGCAACAAAAGTGTTGACTACCGATAGTGCTCAATTAACACTTCCAAATCCGCAACCTTATGCAAGTGTAATTGCAGCAGCAGCTAAATCAGAAAATGCGGAGGTGATTATTCTTTCTGCTTCATTTGCCGGCAAATCAATTGCTCCACGTGTGGCGATTAAATTGGATGCTGCTCTTGCGGAAAATGTGGTAAGTCTTCCTTCAATGGACGGTGCATTCACTGTTAAAAAAGGATCGTTTTCAGGAAAAGCTTTTTCAATAATTGAAATGATGGCCGGTTCAAAAGTTATTTCGATGATGCCAAATTCGTATAAGGTAATTGAAAGCGGAGGTACAACTACTGTTTCAAATTTTGATTTTACTCCGGTTGATAAAGATTTTGCTGCAAGCATTAAAGAACGAGTGCGTGCCGGAAATACAATCTCTCTTCCTGAAGCTGAATTAGTAGTTTCTGCCGGACGAGGTATGAAAGGTCCGGAGAATTGGGGAATGATTGAAGAGTTGGCTAAAATACTAGGTGCAGCAACTGCATGTTCTAAGCCGGTTTCTGATGCCGGATGGCGTCCACATTCGGAACACGTAGGACAAACAGGAATAGCAATAAGTCCGAATCTATACATTGCCATTGGTATCAGTGGTGCTATTCAGCATTTGGCAGGTGTGTCTTCGTCTAAGGTGATTGTTGTTATCAATAAAGATCCTGAGGCACCATTTTTTAAAGCGGCCGACTACGGTATTGTTGGTGATGCATTTGAAGTGGTTCCTAAATTGATTGAAGCAGCAAAAACCTTTAAAGCCAATCAGAATTAATTGTATCGCCGAAACTAATTTTTATTAAATTCGATTAAGCCAATTGCCTATAGGCATTTTAAAATGAAAAAGATCAAACTTGAAATAATCGGCCTCCAATACAGCCAAACGCAATCGGGTGCGTATGCATTAGTTTTAGGAGAAGATAAAGGAAAGCGCAGACTGCCAATTATCATTGGTGCTTTTGAAGCGCAGGCCATAGCTATTGAGTTGGAAAATATGACGCCTACACGTCCACTTACTCACGATCTATTTAAAAGTTTAGCTCATTCTTTCAAAATAAATGTTGATGAAGTTATTATTTACAATCTGGTTGAAGGTGTATTTTTTGCAAAGTTAATTTGTAACAATGGCGATAAAAAAGAAGAGATAGATGCTCGTACAAGCGATGCAATAGCCGTAGCAGTTCGTTTTGGTTGCCCAATTTATACCTACGAATTTATTCTTGCCACAGCAGGTGTAGCTACCGATGAAAATACTTCATTAGAAAACATTGAAGAAACAGTAGAACGACCAATAGGA
>JANLPR010000162.1:0-52559 GCA_031367345.1 Bacteroidota bacterium
TTATGTTTCAAATGCTTTAGATGACACAATGCTTAACGGAAGCGGACTAAATCCCAGTGATTATACTGCTGCACATACACTTTATGGTTTACATATTCCTCAGGCTAATCTCGTTATTCCAATGCCGGGTGATCCTACAAAATATTATTTGTTTCACGAAACAAGTGATGACAGGTTTAATACTTACGCCACATTCTATTTATATTATTCCATTATTGATATGACATTGGACGGTGGTTTAGGTGGAGTTATACAAAAAAATACAGTACTGCTGCATGACAGTCTCGTTGAAGGAGAGTTAAAGGCCTGTAAGCATGCCAATGGCAGGGACTGGTGGCTTATGGCGCATAAATTTGAAAGCGATACCTTCTATAAATTTCTTGTGACACCCTCGGGTATTCAAGGCCCGTGGATTGATGAAACAGGTGCATGGCGAACGAATTATTTCGGTCAGACTGTTTTTTCACAAGATGGTAGCAAGTTCGTTTATTACGAGCCTAACAGTGATCTGAAAAATTTCTATTCTTCAAGAGAAGTTTTCTCAGGGAATATTGAAATACCATTTAACACAATTGTAACAGCAACGTTGGAACGAAATGGTTTTATTAGAATTCTAAACACAGAACCATTAAATATTCCTTCAGCTTGTATAAATAATAATGGGAATTATAACAACAATTGCCAATCCATTCCGCTTTACAATTGCGAAAGTCATTACTCTCCATTCGATAATTATTCGTCCGTCATTCGTCCAATAAGCACCAATGAATTTGAAAATATTATGAATACGCTAAATAATATTTCGTTCGATAGTTCACGCTTGAATGTAGCAAAACAAATTTTAAGCAGTAAATACGTAACCACCGATCAAGTAATTAGAATTTTACAATTGTTTACGTTCGATTCAAGTAGATTAGATATTGCAAAGTTTGCCTACAACAGAACAGTGGACAAAAGCCATTACTTCCAAACCTACAATTCATTTACGTTTGACAGTAGTGTAAATGAGCTCAGCAATTACATCGGACAAATGGGATAATTTATCCAGGAAGAAAATAATAATGGTCTAATAACTAAAAACCCCTCTGACAAACAGAGGGGTTTTTTAAATATAAGATATTTTGTTCCTTTCAATTAAAATAAGCCATTAATCTCAGCATTGATTTTATTAATGATCTTGCCCATATCTTCTTGATTATCGGCAAAATTTAAATCATCTATATCAATGATCAGTAATTTTCCGGCATCATAAGTAGAAATCCAAGCTTCGTAACGTTCATTAAGTCGTTTTAAATAATCGATGCGGATAGAGTTTTCATATTCACGGCCACGACGACTGATTTGATTTACGAGTGTTGGAACGCTTCCTCTTAAATAGATCAATAGATCAGGCGGTGAAACAAACTTCGTCATTAAACCAAAAAGTGATTGATAATTATTAAAATCACGACTTGTCATCAAGCCCATAGAATGAAGGTTTGGGGCAAAGATGTGCGCATCTTCATAAATGGTTCTATCTTGAATAACGGTCTTTCCGCTTTGACGGATTTTTGTGATCTGTTCAAAACGAGAATTCAAAAAATAGATTTGAAGATTGAACGACCAGCGTTGCATGTCTTCATAGAAATCGTTGAGGTATGGATTATCGTCCACATCTTCATAATGCGCTTCCCACTTCATGTTTTTCGAAAGTAGAGTTGCAAGAGTAGTTTTTCCGGCTCCGATATTACCGGCTATGGCAATATGAAGAGGAGAAAGTTGCTTTTTAGTTGGCGCATATTTCTCTGTAGATTTTACAGGCGCTGATTTAGCAGAAGCTTTAGAGGAAGAGTCTGACGTCACAGTTGGTTTTGAATTCGTTTTTGCCACTGAAATGCTTTTAGAAGTCATAGGTTTAATTTTAAGTGTTCAGGAAAGTTCGATAAAGCTAAAAAGAATAAAAACTCAATGAGTCACTTGTTAATAAATAAAGTTGCTGTTGCTCAATTCGGCTGTGAATAACTGAATCGTGAACTGGCAAAAGAATTTCTTGTTCACTGATTGTTTTTGTATCGTAGCGAATTAATTTATTATCTCGAATATATAATATGTTTTTATCTACTACTTGAAATTGCCTTAGTCCTTTAAAGGGCAATGATTTATAATAAGTACCAAATTGATCAAACACCAAAATTCCAATTTGCGGATCGCTGATATACACAAAACCTTGTTCTTCTATAATAAATCGTGGTTGAATTTTACTGCCCGTTGCTTGGGTTACGTTTCCACTTTGATACACTATTTGTAAGTTGAGATCCAATTTCTTAAGTTGGTCATCGCTATTGTCATAGATCCAGAATCCGCCATTTTCAGACCCACATGCTACCAACGGCTGATCAATTCCTGAAGCACGTAAGTTGATTGTAGCTTGCTCAGCCAGTTTATTATTAAGAATGACAAGCTGTGCAAAATCGGGATAAAACAATACTATTTTTAGTGGATTAGAAGCGTCAATACTTTGCAAATCGCCATAATTAGACTTACTGAAATTTGCAAGTGGCTTCCCATTCATATCGAACTCCAATAACTGACGACCAAGAATTACGAAAGCGTTTCCTAGCTTATCAGTTGTAAAAAACGGACCACGGGTAAAGGGAATGGAGTTAATATATTGATAGTCGCCAATTGCGCCAAAGCAAAAGAAAATCAACAAAGCAATAACAGTATTTTTCACCAAAATTGTTTATTTTATTTTTTGCAAGTTCAATAACAAATTAATTTGATCGATAAAATCTCGATCGTTTGACAAGCGCGGAATTTTATGCTGGCCTCCTAATTTTCCTTTACTTTTCAACCATTCAAAAAATATTCCGGAAGGCATTATTCTCACAATTGGCAACCTCAATGCTAAATCTTTGTAACGTTTCGCTTCGTAATCAGAATTCAACGACTTCAATGCATTGTCGAGTACATTTGTAAAATATTCGATGCTTAGTGGGGATTTTTCAAATTCAATGAGCCATTCATGAGCACCATTTTCTTTCCCGGAAAAATAAACCGGTGCAACTGTGTAATCTTTTACTAACGCATTGGTTTTCTCACATGCAATTTGAATAGCCTGATCTGTATTTTCAATAATGACTTCTTCGCCAAAAGCATTAACGAATAATTTTGTTCTTCCGGTAATTTTTATTCGATATGGATTTTTCGTAGTAAACTTTACTGTATCGCCAATCACATAACGCCATAATCCCGCATTTGTTGAAATGATCATGGCATAATTTTTATTTAATTCGATCTCATCCAAGCAAATTGTTTTTGGATTTTCCTTTCCATATTCATCCATTGGCATAAATTCATAGAAAACTCCATAGTCAAGCATCAATAAAAGATCGTCGAACCCTGTTCTATCTTGAATGCCAAAAAATCCCTCTGACGCATTATATGTTTCAACGTAATTGAAATGATCGGCAGGAAGTAGTTGCTTGAATTGCTCTCTATAAGGAGTAAAGGAAACAGCACCATGAATAAACAATTCTAAATTTGGCCACACTTGTAACAGATTATCTTTCCCCGTAACTTCTAAAATCCTTTTGGCAAGCACAAGCGTCCATGTCGGAACGCCACTTATACTGGTCACGTTTACTTCGAGCGTAGCGGCTACCATTTTTTCAATCTTGTCCTCCCACTTATCCATCAAGGCAATTGAAAGCTCAGGTGTACGAATCATCTGTGCCCAAAACGGCATATTCTTCATTAAGATTGCAGAAATATCTCCATAAAAAGTTTCGTTGCTGTTTATGTTGAGATGATTACTTCCTCCTAATGTCAATCCCTTGCCGGAAAATATTTGAGTATTCGGCTGATTGTTGCAGTAGAGAGAAATAAGATCTTTACCACCTTTAAAATGACACTCTTCCATCGCTTCAGTACTAACAGGAATAAATTTGCTTTTACCTGCAGTGGTTCCGGACGATTTAGCAAACCATCGAATATCAGATGGCCATAAAATATTTTGTTCGCCATTCATCAATCGATCAATGTATGGTTTCAAAGAATCATAATTTTGGATGGGCACACGATTTTTAAAATCATCGACTGAACTAATCGATTTATAATCGTACTTGATTCCCCATTCTGTATTTTTAGCTGAATCAATTAATCGATTGAACCAATCCTGTTGCACTTCCATAGGGTACTTCATGAAAAGCTCGATCTGATGGATTCGCTTTTTCATTATCCAGGAAATAATAGAATTGATAATTGCCATTGACGTTATTTGAACTATTAAGCACTCACTGCTTCCATATCTTTACTAATCTTTTTTACAAGACCTTGAAGAACTTTTCCCGGACCAACTTCTATAAATTTTTCGGCGCCATCGGTAATCATATTCTGAATTGTTTGTGTCCATCTAACCGGAGCAGTAAGTTGAGCTATTAGATTTTCTTTAATTTTTAACGGATCTATTACCGGTGCTGCAAAAACATTTTGGTAGATAGGGCAAATAGGCGAATTAATTTCTGTTGCTAAAATAGCGGCAGCAAGTTCTGCTCGTGCCGGTTCCATAAAAGGAGAATGAAATGCACCACCAACAGAAAGAACAAGTGCTCGTTTTGCACCTGCAACTTTCATTTTTTCACAAGCATCGTTGATGCCGGCAATTGAACCACTAATTACTAATTGACCTGGGCAATTATAATTTGCAGGCACAACCACTTCACCGTTAGCCGTAATTTCTGAACAAATATTTTCAACGATTATATCTTCTAAATTTAAAATTGCAGCCATGGTTGAAGGCTGGAGTTCACAGGCTTTTTGCATGGCAAAGGCTCTTGCCTTTACTAATCTCAATCCATCTTCAAATGACAGTGCTTTTGCGGCAACTAAAGCAGAGAACTCCCCTAATGAGTGCCCGGCTGTCATGTCTGGTTGAAAAGAACTTCCGAGAGTATGAGCTAATATTACTGAGTGAAGATAAATAGCCGGCTGTGTTACGCGTGTTTGTTTGAGATCTTCATCAGTGCCTGCAAACATCAACTCTGTAATATTAAATCCAAGAATTTCATTAGCTCTATCAAACATTTGTTTGGCTTCCGAATTGGATTCGTATAAATCCTTTCCCATTCCCATGAATTGAGAACCTTGTCCGGGAAATACATAAGCAGTTTTCATATTAATTTCGTTTTTATATAAATCAATTCATTATGTAGCTAATATCTTCATTTTTTTTCATTCAGCAACTAATATATGAATGATTAGAAAAGAAATACCTGTTCTTTTTCCTCACAAATAAACCGGATAAATAATAAGCAGTATTTTGATCTTGAGAAAGGGTTTAGTCTCCTATTTATTATCTCTCTAGAAAAGGAAGTTCTTCTCAATAAAAAAGCTTCTGTACAAAGACAGAAGCTTTTTCAATTTCTTATTAAAATCGTCCAATCAGAATGAATAGGGACGAACAATTAGCTGCGACGATTTCCGAACAAACGCAACAATGCAAGGAAAAGATTGATGAAGTCTAAGTACAATGTTAATGCTCCCATAATCGCAAGTTTTCCTGTTCCTTCTTGAGACATATCGGCATTAGCACCTATGTTTTTAATTTTCTGAACATCATAAGCTGTTAATCCGGTAAATACAATTACAGAGATAAAACTGATAATGTAAGACATTCCGTTGCTGTGTAAAAACATATTTACTAAACTGGCAATTACAATTCCGATCAATGCCATGAATAAAAGTGATCCCATTTTAGTAAGGTCTGTTTGAGTAGTATAACCAAGTACAGCCATCAAACCAAACATCAATGCAGACACACCAAAAATTACATAAACACTTGAAGCAAGGTACATTTGAAAAATGAAACTTAAACTCATTCCCATCAATACAGAATAAAGAAGAAAAACTCCTGTAGCAGCAGAAAGGCTCAGTTTATTAATTCCAAATCCCATAAGTAAAACTAAACCGAAAGGTGCGAACATAACGAAGTATCCTAAACCTGATAGTCCGCCGGTTTCTGCATTGCGTAAATATTCTGAATATGCAGGCACAGTTCCAAACACATAGGCAGTGATAGCAGAAATAAATAAAGCTATACCCATCCAACTGAATACGCTTGCCACAAATGTTTTAGCAACAGGAGCAGATTGTGTTGTCGATTGTTGTACAGAGTTAAAACTCCAATTATTGTTTTCCATAGTTTTTTTTATTGGCTTAAGTAACTAATTTACAAAGTTACTATTTCTATTGTTTGGTTTAACGGTTCAAAAATTATTCCTAATGTTCTACTCATGAAAGATTGGCAGAGATTAAGCGGAAAAATTCAGAGCGAGTTGTATCATGCTCAAATTGTCCGGTAAAAGCTGAAGTAGTGGCTACCGAATTTTGTTTTTGAATTCCTCTCATTAGCATACATAAGTGTTTGGCCTCAATTACGACAGCAACGCCAAGAGGTTTCAGCGTATTTTGAAGACAATCACGAATTTCAGTGGTGAGTCGTTCTTGAACTTGTAAACGTCGAGCAAAGGCATCAACAATTCTAGGAATTTTGCTCAACCCT
Organism: Bacteroidota bacterium; assembly: GCA_031367345.1. Taxonomy (GTDB): domain Bacteria; phylum Bacteroidota; class Bacteroidia; order AKYH767-A; family 2013-40CM-41-45; genus JADKIH01. The sequence continues at coordinate 6,542 of JANLPR010000162.1, forward strand.
ACAATGCTGCCATTTGGAATATAAGCTATATGCGCTTTACCAAAAAACGGCAAAAGATGGTGTTCACACATAGAGTAAACTTCAATGTCCTTTATGATCACCATTTGGCGATAATCATCAGAGAACAAAGCCGAACGTAAAATTTCTTCCGGGTTTTGATCGTAACCGTGAGTCAAGAACTGCATAGCTTTCGCTGCGCGTTCCGGCGTTTTTAACAACCCTTCACGAGAAACATTTTCTCCTAATTTGGTTATTATTTCTGAGTAATTTTTAGAAATTGAGTTAATCAATTCGGGATTGTACTGGTCTATTTTTTCGTAGCCAAACATCTCTTCGCCGTCGGTGTATTTCTCAGCCATATTTTTATTATTTAGTTCCAAAATATTCAACGAAATTTTTTTCCGTTTCCTGAATTTTGACGCTGTGTAAGAAGCAGCCTAATTTATTTATCGGCTGCTCAATTTCATTCCAAAATTGAATTGCTAGATTTTCTGTAGAGCTCAATTTACCTACCATAAAATCCACATCTGAATTAAGATTTTTATGGTCGACTTTTTCAAGAATATAACTTTTGATAATTTCACTCACATCTGAAAGATTCACAACAAAACCTGTTTCGGGATTAATTTCGCCTTTTACGGTTACCCAGAGTATATAGTTGTGCCCGTGCCAATTCGGATTAGAGCATTTACCAAAAACTTCATTGTTCTTAGCGTCTGTCCAGTCGGGTCGTGATAATTTATGCGCCGCACTAAACGACTCTTTTCTAGTAATATAGATCATTGCTTGTAAATAGAAGCCGCAAAGATAAACGTTTGAAAGAAAGGAATGTTCAAAGTGGCGACTATCTTTGCATTTATGAAGATACTTTTATGTGCAGCCACGGAGGGAGAATTGAGCAACTTACGTGAAATCGAAGTAAATAGCCAAGAAATAGACTTTCTGGTTACAGGAATTGGAATGGTTGCCACTACTTATTCGTTGACACGCCAATTTGCCGCAGCAGAATATGATCTAGCACTTCAAATTGGATTAGCAGGTAGCTTCGACCCTCGGATTAAAATCGGTGGTGTTTGTAGAATTGAAGAAGATATTTTTAGTGAACTGGGAGCTGAAAGCGGCAATGATTTTTTAACACTAGAACAAATGGATCTTCCGGGAATAGCGACAGTAAAAAACGAAATTGATTTCGATTCTGATATGTTGAATGCTTTGCCTGTTTGGAGAGGGATAACTGTAAATACTGTACATGGAAATGAAACATCCATTGCAAAAATAAAAGAACGATTGAATCCTCAGGTTGAAACGATGGAAGGTGCAGCGTTTTTAATGGTATGTCAGAAGGAAAAAATTCCTGCACTTCAGCTAAGAGCGATCTCTAATTATGTAGAATTGCGAAACAAAGAAAACTGGAACATCGCACTTGCTTTAAAAAATCTTCACGATGTTGTTTTTGTTGTGTTAAATCAATTGCCAATATGAAACCATTATCATTAGGTTTTTCGCCGTGTCCGAACGATACATTTATGTTCGATGCAATGATTCATCACAAGGTCGATACTGAAGGATTAACCTTCACAACAGTAATGGAAGATGTAGAAACACTTAATAAAAAATCGACAAGCGGAGAACTTGACATCACTAAGCTGAGCTTTTTCGCATTGGGAAATGTGGTTGAATTATATCAACTGCTTTCAGTAGGCAGTGCTTTGGGCAAAGGAGTTGGACCTATATTAATATCTAAAAAAAAAATTACAGATCCGGAAAAAGATATTAAGTTAGTTGCTATTCCGGGAAAGAATACCACTGCCTATTTTCTTTTAAAAACATTTTTTCCGACTTTGAAGAACACAAAAGAAATGGCTTTTTCGGAAATCGAAAATGCATTGATCAATGATGAAGTAGATGCCGGCGTTATTATACATGAAAACAGATTTACCTATGAATCTAAAGGTCTACTCAAAATAGCTGATCTAGGTGAATTATGGGAAAAGAAAACGTCTCTGCCTATTCCTCTTGGAGGGATTGCCATCAAACGTTCACTCCCTGATGAATTAAAAAAACAAGTTGAACGTATATTAAAAAGAAGTATTGAATTTGCTTTTGCTCATCCGGAATCATCCGAAATATTTGTAAAACAACATTCGCAAGAAATGTCGCCGGAAGTTTGTAAGAAACACATTGAGCTTTATGTGAACGATTACTCGTTAGACTTAGGGCAAAAAGGAAGAGATGCAATCGGAGAAATGCTTCGAGATAAAATGAATCAAAACGAACTTTTTCTGTAATAATAAATGACTAGTCAAAAAAACCAATCACATTTTTTGAAACAATGTTTTAAAAGTTGATGCTGATAAAGTTTATTTTGATTAAAGAAACTTTTGTAAATTCACACACAACTAAAAAAGTTAGGCGATATGATAATTGTTACTGGCGCAGCGGGGTTTATTGGAAGTTGTTTAGTTAGCAGATTGAACAGCGAAGGATATAACGATCTTATCTTAGTTGATGATTTCAGTTATCCCGATAAAGAAGAAAACCTGGTAGGTAAAAAATTTAGTGAGAAAATAGAGCGTAATGTTTTCCAAACATGGCTTCGAGAAAATCATCGATTTGTTCAATTCATTTTTCATATTGGCGCCCGAACCGATACGACTGAATTCAATCGTGCAATCTTTGATGAACTGAATGTACACTATACAAAAGAAATCTGGGCTAGTTGTGTTGAGTACGGATTACCTTTAGTGTATGCCTCTTCAGCTGCAACCTATGGAAATGGTGAGCATGGGTACAACGACGATCATTCTATTATCAATCAATTAAAGCCTCTGAATCCTTATGGAGAATCAAAAAACGATTTCGACAACTGGGCTATTGAACAAGAACTGCAACCTTACTTTTGGGCGGGATTAAAATTTTTCAACGTATATGGACCGAATGAATATCACAAAGGAAGAATGGCCTCTGTGATCCTTCATGCATTTACTCAAATTAATAAGACCGGAGAAATGAAATTATTTCGGTCGCACAACCCCAATTTTAAAGATGGTGAACAATTGCGCGACTTCGTATATGTAAAAGATGTAACATCAATCTGTATGTTTCTTATGAAGCATCGGAAAGATTCCGGAATATATAATTTAGGATCGGGCAAGGCGAGAACATTTTTAGACCTCGTTCGAAACACATTTATTGCAATGAAAGTTCCTGAAAAAATCGGTTTTGTCGACACGCCAATTGATATTCGAGAAAATTATCAATATTTTACTGAAGCTAATATGAGTAAGTTGAAAAATATTGGTTACGCTGAGCCTTTTTACACACTTGAAGATGGCGTAAAAGATTACGTTGAAAATTATTTAATAGGACTCCTGTATTATTAAGTAAGAAGTAAGAAGTAAGAAGTAAGAAGTAAGAAGTAAGAAGTAAGAAGTAAGAAGTAAGAAGTAAGAAGTAAGAAATTAGAAGTAAGAAGTAAGAAAGGTCATTTTTACTTACCACTTACTACTCACCAATCACTAATAGAAGTAAGAAGTAAATTTTTATTTCCCCTTTCGAATTCAGGTATGAAAAAGATTGCCGAAATATTAATTTACAATTTTCATTTCATCTATCAGGCGTTTTTCATTTCCTAATTTGTCGACGATAAATAAAAAGTATCGTACATCTAATGAAATATTTCTGCAATATGATTCATCGTAGTACAGATCCGTCATGATCCCTTCCCACAAGCCATCAAAATTAATTCCGATCAACTGACCTTTAGCATTTAAGACTGGACTTCCACTATTACCTCCAGTGCTATGAACAGAGGCTAGAAAATTTACAGGTACAGAACCATTAACAGCATATCGTCCAAAATTTTTATCGTCCAAAATTTTTCTGAAATTATCAGGTAAACTATAATCTGGATTGGTGCCATTGCTTTTTTCGAGAACACCATCAGTAGTCGTAAAGTACTTATATGTCTTTCCATCTGCCGGTTCTACAGATTTAATTTTTCCATAGGCCACTCTCAACGTACTATTAGCGTCAGGATAAAAGACTCGACTTGTATCGACAGTACGAATCAACTCAACATAGCTTCTTTGTAATAGCATCAATCGAGAAGTCAAACCACTTATACGTTCACCAAGGTTTTTGTTCAATGCCGTAAAGTCTTTATAAAAAATTACAGCGGGATCCTTTTCTAATTTCTTTACAGACTTTTTTGAATAACTACTGAGAAATGAAAACACTTTTGAAGTGTCTACCAAAAAACTATTAAAGAGCTTATCAGTTTGAAACTGGATATCAATCGCAGAACGAAAATTTTTCAAAGCAACAGGTTTATCATTTGCTTCCAATTTTTCACCGGAAAGCTTTAGCATTTCAAAACAAATTTGCTTGTCTGTCTTTGCAGAATAGTTTTTATAAAAAGTTCTTACATCATTTTTCAATCGATCTATTTCAGCTTTTAAAACATCAGTTTTAACCGAATCGGTATTACTGAGAGCGATAAGTTTGCTAAACTTAGAAACTAAGTTTAGCAATTCAATTCCTTGAAGAGATTCAGTGTAATAGTCAGATGCGTAACTCAACGGCTTTATTTCTCTGTTGAGATTTGCAATACTATCTAGAACAGGAGCAAGTTTACCCTTTGACAGAGCTATCATGCTCTTTTCATATTCTTGCTTTACTTCTATCACTTTAAATCGTCGGAGTCCCATCATTTCACCAGTCCATTTTTTGTAATAGTTGGCAAGAGAAGAAAACTTGGCTGCGTATTGCAAACGAATAGTATCGTTATCATGCATTTCTTGGCGCCAAACATTAAGACGCTTTTCACGAATAGAAACTCGATCAGGATCAGTTTGATTCAAGTACAGTTCTAAAGCAGGCGAAGTGACAAATTCATTAGTTCTACCGGGAAATCCATAGATCATTGCAAAGTCATTTTCCTTAATGCCTCCCATATTAATTTCAAGTGATCGCTTTGGTGTATATGGTATATTGTCTATTGAATAATCTGTTGACTTATTATTTTTATCTACATAAATTCTGAATAGAGAAAAATCGGCCGAATGTCTAGGCCAAACCCAATTATCAGTTTCACCACCGAACTTTCCTACAGCTTGTGGAGGAGCGCCAACGAATCTTATGTCTTTATAAACTTCGGTGATAAATAAATAATATTCATTCCCTGCAAAAAAAGAGCGTACAAATGCTTTGATACTTTTTTTATCAGACATCGCTTTTTCAAGACTATCACTTTTAATTTTTATAAGGGCAGTACGATTTGCTTCAGAAGTTTTCTCATCGATGTTCTCTAAAATAATTTTTGAAACATCTTTAATTTCACGAACGAAAGTGACGGCGAGACCCGGGCAAGGAATTTCATCTTGGTCAGTTGTCGACCAATAACCATCTTTCAGATAATTTTTTTCGATCGTGGATAACGATTGTATCTGAGAAAAACCACAATGGTGATTGGTAACCAGCAAACCTCTATCTGAAATTAATTCACCGGTACATCCACCACCGAACTGAAGAACAGCATCTTTAATTGAACCATTATTGACGCTATAGATATCCTCAGCAGAAATCTGCATTCCCATCGAACGCATTTCCGTTTCATTAAGATTTTTTAATAATTGAGGAAGCCACATTCCTTCTCTAGCAGAAATAAAATTTCCAACCAGCAGAAGTGCTGCGAAAGCAAAGATAAATCTCATATTATTCTTAGTTAAAATGAAGCAGGACACAACTACTTTAAAACGCATCGGTGCCGGTCGAATATTATTCGAGGCTTGAAAGTTCTTTCTGAACTTCTAAAAGAGAAGCTCTCATTTTTGTTAGTGAATTTTTGATAACAATTGTATTCACAAACTGATCTTGGTATGCTTGAGAAGTAGTGATCAGCGGCATCTCTAATGGATTATCGTGCAGCTGTACGTCCGGATTTACAACAGGCGATTCAAACTTCAATGATTTTCTTTCCTTCAATTCAATTTTAGCACCTTTAAGAGTAAAACCTTTTTCTTTTACCAGATGATATATTTTTTTGAAGTTATCGATATCCGCTTGCGTGTACATTCTGTTACCTTTTTTGTTGGTAGCAGGGCGAATAACATCAAATTCTTTTGACCAAAATCGAATATGAGAGGTGTTCACATTAAACATCTGAGCAACTTCACCAATGGTAAAATATAATTTTTCGATTTCTTTTTCTTTGTACGGCATATCAAATTGTATTGAAGTTTTACGAAGATACAAGAAAACCTTGATTAACAAAAAATAAGTTTATCAAGATTTCTCATTCAGATTTTGCTATTGGAAACAACTAATGAAAGCATCTAATAATTAGTGATGTTGGAATTAAAAAAAACAAATTTATCAAATCAATCGAATGCCTGTCCAGCCCTAGATGATATCTCTAACATCTTTTCATATTCTTCAGGTGATAGATCGTTGTAATAGAAATTGACAGGATTCATTGGCGCACCACCTTTTCTCACTTCATAGTGTAAATGAGGGCCGGTAGAAGAACCGGAGTTTCCTGAATACCCAATGAGATCGCCACGATTTACTTTCTGCCCTTGACGCACACTAAAACGACTCATGTGTCCGTATAACGTTTCGTAACCATAACCATGGTTGATAATAATATTATTTCCATAGCCTCTGCCATCGTTCTCCACTTTACTTACTACTCCATTACCTGTTGCATAAATCTCCGTACCAATGGGTGCAGTAAAATCCATTCCGGTGTGCATCTTTTCAGTCTTATAGATAGGATGAATTCTCCACCCAAAGCCGGAGGCAACACGCGTAAGACCCTTATTAAAAATCGGCTGAATAGCAGGTATAGATGCAATCATTGTCGCCTTATTTTTAACCAACGCCCAAACTTCGTCGTACGATTTAGACTGAACATATAGCTGCTTCGAAATTTGATCAATACGTTTGGTAACATCAACTATCAAATCGGAATTATAATAATCACGTAGCTTATTGTACCTGTCAACACCACCAAAACCGGCTTCTCTTACACTGGAAGGAATGGGCTCAGCTTCAAAAATTACTCGGTAAATAGTATTATCGCGCTCTTCAATATCTTTTAAAACTTCGGCAACTTGATCAGAACGCTTGGTAAGAAGTTCCAATTGATAAGTTGATTCTTCCAATTCTCGCTTTAATCGTTTCTCTTGAGGAGAGTCAAAAAAATTGTAGGCCACTAACATAATTATAGCACCAAAAACCACCGCTGTTGCTAACCAACCGGTCAGCCGCAAAAAGCGTTTCTTCCAACTAATAATCACACGCTCATATTTAAGCGAATGGGTATTGAAGTGATATTTTACGTTAGGCATTTGATAAATTAAGGTATTCCTGATTATCTTCGCAGGGCTTGAGAACAGTGCAAATATACAACAGGCAAACACGACATACAATTCTAACAATAAATGATGAATTCGGCTCAAATCCGTACAGCTTTTCTTGATTTTTTCAAGAGTAAGGGACACCACATTGTACCTTCTGCCCCAATGGTAGTAAAAAACGATCCTACATTGATGTTTACCAATGCCGGGATGAATCAATTCAAAGACATATTTTTAGGCAACTCACCAGCAAAATATTTACGAATAGCAAACACTCAAAAATGCTTGCGTGTTTCTGGTAAACACAATGACCTTGAGGAAGTTGGTATCGACACCTATCATCATACAATGTTTGAAATGTTGGGTAACTGGTCATTCGGCGATTATTTTAAGAAAGAAGCCATAGCTTGGAGTTGGGAATTACTGACTGAAGTTTACAAGCTACCTAAAGATAGATTGTATGTAACAGTATTTGAAGGTGATAGCAAAGAAAACCTGGCTTTCGATCAAGACAGCTACGACTACTGGAAAAAAGTTATTGCGGAAGACCGAATACTTAAAGGAAATAAAAAAGACAATTTCTGGGAAATGGGAGAAACGGGTCCATGTGGTCCGTGTTCGGAAATACACATTGACTTAAGAAGTGATGAAGAGATTAAAAAACTACCGGGACATAATCTGGTCAATGAAAGTCATCCGCAGGTGATAGAAATCTGGAACAATGTCTTTATGGAATTCAATCGGAAGGCTGACGGAAGTTTAGAAAACCTTCCTGCACGACATGTAGATACAGGAATGGGCTTCGAACGTTTGTGTATGGCAATGCAAGGGAAAACATCAAATTATGATACCGATGTTTTTCAACCGATGATTCAGTTCATTGCCGCAACTTCCGGAATAAAATATGGAGTAGATGAAAAAACAGATATTGCTATGCGAGTAATGTCAGATCATATTAGAGCTATTGCATTGGCGATCGCAGATGGTCAGTTACCGAGCAATAATAAAGCGGGCTATGTAATTCGAAGAATTTTACGAAGAGCCGTTAGATATGCTTTTACATTTTTGAATTTGAAAGAACCGTTTCTAAATAAATTGGTACCTATCCTTGCTGAGCAATTCAAAGATGTTTTTCCGGAGCTGAAAGCCCAACTTGATTTTGTGATACGAGTGATTCATGAAGAAGAAATTTCTTTTTTAAGAACACTAGACACAGGCATAAAAAAATTCGAAGAATACAAAGGTAAAAACGTAGATGGTAAATTTGCCTTTGAACTATACGATACGTTTGGCTTCCCGATCGATCTTACTCAGCTAATGGCGAGAGAAAGAAATATGACTGTTGATATGACAGAATTCAACAAATGCTTGGAAGAACAAAAAGAAAGATCGAGAGCAGCCGCAGTAGTTGATACAGATGATTGGGTAATTGTGCGAAACGGAGAAGAGGTAGAATTTATAGGCTACGACGAAACAGAAGGAGATGCAGAAATACTACGCTATAGAAAAGTAAAAGCTAAAAATAAAGAGCAGTTTCAATTAGTGCTGAACAGAACGCCATTTTATGCAGAGAGTGGCGGACAAATTGGCGATACCGGCTTTATAGAATCAAATAGTGAAAAAATAGCTATTACCGATACACAGAAAGAAAACAATTTGATAATTCATTATTGTGATAAGCTACCAAAAGATCTTTCAGCATTATTTAAAGCAAAGATCAATACTGTACGAAGAAATAAAATTACCAGCAACCATTCAGTAACACACTTATTACATTCTGCACTTAAATTAGTTTTGGGCACACATGTAAATCAAAAAGGTTCATTAGTAAACGAAGCACAAACTCGATTTGATTTTTCGCATTTCAGCAAAGTAACAGATGAGGAAATATTAAAAATTGAAAAGATCGTAAATGAAAAAATACGTGAAAACATTTTCCTGGATGAAAAACGAAATGTCCCTATTCAACAAGCAACCGATATGGGAGCAATGGCATTGTTTGGAGAAAAGTATGGTGAATTTGTACGAGTAATTACATTTGATCCATCTTATTCTGTAGAACTTTGCGGAGGCACACATGTAAAAGCGACCGGACAAATTGGACAAATAAAAATAATAGCAGAAAGTGCAGTTGCAGCCGGAGTGAGAAGAATAGAAGCAATTACAGGTGAAAATGCCGAAAAATATTTTGAAGCACAGCAAGTCCAATTGAATTTAATTATGGAACTTTTAAAACAACCGAAAGATGTTGTTCAAAAAATTCAAAGTTTGATCGATGAAAATGGTGTCCTTCAAACTCAGATCAATTCATTGTTTGCCGATAAAACACAACAGATCAAAAAAGAGTTGCTTACCAAAATAAAATTATTGAATGGCGTTAATTACCTAGCCGAAAAAATAGATCTTCCATCGGCAGATGCTGTTAAAAATCTATCCTTTGAATTAAAACAACAAGTCGACAATTTATTTTTTGTTGCCGGCGTTGAAATAGATGGCAAAGCATTAATCTCATTAATCATTTCAGAAAATCTGATCAAAGAGAAAAATTTAAATGCAACGAATATTATTAGAGAACTGGCTAAGGAAATTCAAGGCGGTGGTGGTGGCCAACCTTTTTATGCTACAGCCGGAGGAAAAAATCCTGAAGGCTTGGCAAGTGCGATTGAAAAAGCTTCATCATTTTTAAATTAATCAATCATAAGTAAAAAGCGATCTTATTTTATTAACCAAAATAAGATCGCTTTTTATTTCCATAACATTGCATTGATGAATAATGCATTACAAAAATTAACTATTTCTATTTTTTTACTTTTAATCTTACCATGGATCTTTCGTGATGGAATGTTTATGGACGGATTAATATATGCTACTGTTGCTAAAAATCTGGCAAACGGACAAGGTAGTTTGTGGCATTTGCATCTTACAAATTTTTTGTCGAATAGTTATTACGATCAGCCTCCATTAACAATCTGGATCACGTCTTTTTACTTCAAACTTTTTGGAAATACTATTTACACAGAACGAATCTATTCATTGACAACAGCAATTATCTCTCTGTTATTGATTCGAAAAATTTGGTGTCAAATATTTTACAAAGAGAAAGAGTATCAAACATACTGGTGGTTACCTGTACTATTTTGGATTATTCCACCGGCTTGTTTTTGGTCGTATACAAATAATATGGAAGAAAATACGATGAGTATTTTTATTATAGCATCTATCTATTTTCTACTAAACGGATTCTATCTAAATAAAAATAAAACAACGAATACGATATTAATGACGTTGTCAATCTTCTTAGCTTTTATGTGTAAAGGAATACAGGGTACATTCCCAATCGTAGGAATATTATTTTTCACTCTTTGTGTAACATTGGACAATTGGAAGACACTAGTAAAACCATATATCATAATGAGCTTCGTCATTATTATTTCAATAATTGTACTATACTCTTACAAACCATCGAACGAATATTTTAAAAACTATTATTTTACTCGACTTGTGAATACTTTTCAGAATCCCGGTGCATCTACAACTGAGAATAGATTTTATTTGGTTTACAGATTACTGATGGAGCAACTAACCCCAATGTTAATTGCATTTTTGTTTTTAACAATAGCGTCAGTAAAAAAACTGAACAGGAAAGTTGAACACAGTCGAATAGCACTTTTCTTTTTTCTACTTGCCTTAGCAGGAACCTTGCCTCTATTGATTACGAGCGAACAACGTCGATTTTATTTAGTTCCCACATTTCCATTCTATGCTTTGGCTTTTTCAATAACCATTCTTTATACAATAGATTACTTTATCAAGAAAGTCAAAACCAAAAAACTAGCATTGATAGTAAATATTGTTTCGATAATTACCTTTACCGGTATGATTATTCTTACTTGGACAACTTTCAATATTCCTAAGCGCGATGCTATACTAATTCACGACATAAAACTAATTGGAGAAGCAATTCCGAATGGAAGCAATATTTCTATAGATCCAGAATTATATTCAAGCTGGAGTTTACACCTTTATTTTCAGAGGTTGTACAATATTTCTTTAGATCCAAATATACCGGCCAAACAAGTGTATTATCTGATAAGAAAAAATGAAAATCAGGCACCCTTAATATTTAGCGAAATAGATTTAGATTTAATCGATTATAAACTTTTGAGGAAAAATGAATAACCTATGAGATGTATTCATATCTGGTTCCAAAGTGCCTATCACGTCCTCCTCTCGAGGAGTCCATTTCAAAGTTTTGCTCGCTAATAATATTTCCGGCTTCGTCGTAATCGTACGTATTCCGTTTCACTAGCAATCCATTTGTATCAAAAATTTCCTGGAGTATAAGTTGATCTTTCTCATCATACTCATTTTTGACTTTTTTACTATGAAAATCTTTGTAAATCTTTTCAATTACATTTCCTCTATCATCAAAAATATTCAACATAGAACTTATTAATTTTCCTTGCGCATTCCTTTCAACTGAGTTTACTTCCTTGCCTTTATCATCGAAAGTAGTGACGGTAAGGTTACCCATTTTCCCTTTTTCATCATAATGCGTTTCCTCGACTTGTTTATCTGATAAATAAACAAATTTAATTTCAGAAACAATTTTATTGTCAATTCCAAGTGTGCTTCTTTTCACAATACCACCCGCATCATTGTATTCAATCGTTTCACGAGAAGAAAAATCGCCATCATCATCGTAATTTACAATTGCTACTACTCTATCCTTACTATCGTATTCAAATTCAACATGTGCACCTTTTTCATCGCCATACATTTTTGTTTCCGATACCAGCTTCCCTTTTTCATCGCGCACTAATACGACCTTCTCTCTAGCTTCATCCAATGCATAATAAAGTTCATGTTCAATCAATTTACCATTTGCATCATAGCGATAGTCGTTTTGCTCCTCCATTTCCCCGTCTTCAGTAAATTTAATTTCAGAAACAACTCTACCTTCAGTATCAAAATCTATTGTCATTTCAAGAAATTCCAATTCTGCCACAGGAGTATCTTCTGAAAAATTATAATTCTTAAAATTTTGATTGTACTTTTTAATGGTTTTAAATTTCGACATATTCATTATTTTTTGCTGGCAAATTGAATAACTTCTTTTTCAGTAATCTTTACATCGGAGAGAATCACTAAGCGCTCAATTACATTTCTAAGCTCTCTGATATTCCCTGTCCAATTTATTTTTTGCAATTCTTTTAATGCTTCCGTTGAAAATGATTTCAAAGGCATGGAATAGTCATCACAAATTTCTTTCAAAAAATAATTTGCTAAAATCGGGATATCATCTTTTCGATCGTTGAGCGATGGAACATGAATTAAGATGACAGACAATCTGTGATAAAGATCTTCTCTAAAATTTCCCTTTTCGATTTCAATTTTCAAGTCTCTATTGGTTGCAGCAACTACTCGAGGACTAACCGAAATTTCCTTTTCGCCCCCAACACGAGTAATTTTATTTTCTTGAAGCGCACGCAACACTTTCGATTGAGCAGACAAGCTCATATCGCCTATTTCATCAAGAAACAATGTTCCACCGGAAGCTTGCTCAAATTTCCCAATACGTTGTTTGATAGCAGATGTAAATGCTCCTTTTTCATGACCGAACAATTCACTTTCAATTAATTCAGTGGGGATAGCAGCGCAATTTACTTCCACCATTGGTCCGGCTGCCCTATTACTTTTCTCATGAATCCACCGAGCAACCAACTCTTTTCCTGTTCCATTGCTGCCGGTAATAAGTACGCGAGCTTCTGTAGGAGCAACTTTCTCAATAACTTTTTTAATTTCAGCTATAGCTGGAGACTCTCCAACCATTTCACGAGTTTTGAATATTTTCCGTTTTAAAACTTTGGTTTCTGCAATGAGAGTAGTTCTATCTAAAGCATTGCGTACAGTAACCAATAACCTATTAAGATCGGGTGGTTTTGAAATGTAATCGTATGCGCCTTTTTTGAGTGCTTCAACGGCGGTATCAATATTTCCATGTCCACTGATCATTACCACAGGTAAATCAGGACTAATTTCTTGTAATTTCTGTAGTACTTCAATGCCATCCATCTTAGGCATCTTGATGTCAGATAAAACCAAATCGTAATTTCCGGTTTCTGCTTTTTTTATTCCTTCAGCACCGTCATTGGCAATATCTACTTCATACTTCTCATAAGTAAGAATTTCTTTCAGCGTATTACAAATTGCCTTTTCATCATCAATAATTAATATACGAGCCATACACAAATTTTATTATTCAAATTTTACTTATTATTTTTTTACTTTTGAAATTTCCTGAGCCAATACACCTTCCTTTAAAGCATACTTGGACAATGCCATACTTTTTAATCCGGTCTTTTCAATTACTAAAGTAGTACAAATTGCTGCTAATACGATCATATCTACACGCATTTTAACCAACCCTTTGAACTTTTTTCTTTCAGCGGTAGTTGAAAATAAAATATGACTATAAAGTTGAAAATATTCACTCATGTCGAATTTGTACGAGGTGATACCTTTAATAATATTTCGTCCATGAAATTGATATCCTATCATTTCAGCGAACGTATCGAATGAACCAGAAGAGCCAATTAGGTTAATGGGTTTAAACTTTTCAACTGCTTCAAACATTGGCTTAAGTTCATTATTCAAAAAAGATCGGATGATTTCCAGTTCAGAGTTGGTAATTGGATCTGAAGGTTTGAAGATTGCAAGCAATCGCGCAGCTCCAATATTATAACTAAACTTCCAAAATATTTCTTTTTCATTACAAATAATAAACTCTGTACTACCACCACCAATGTCAATGATTAAAGAACATGAATTTGCGAGGTCTATACATTGTTTCACACCCAAATAAATTAAGTGAGCTTCCCTATCGCCATCAATAACCTGAATATTAATTCCGGTTTTTTTCATTACAGTTGCAACAAAGTCCTCTCCATTGCTTGCGCTTCTGATAGCCGATGTAGCAAATGCAATAACCTTATTAGGTTTATAACTATTGATTATCTTTTTATAATGCTTCATGGCTTTTATGCCACGCTTAAAAGGGTTTATCGCAATTTCATTTCTATCTATTGCACCTTCTCCTAACTTCACAACCATTTTTGATTTAAATAGCTTCTTCCATTCTCCTTTTTCGCTTATCTCAGCGATTAATAAATGGAAAGTATTCGTACCTAAATCTAGTATTGCGATTTTCAATGAAAAACATTTTATTAATTATGGTAACGCAACCATTTCCATAGTTCGCGATAAGAAACTTTTTTTCCATACATCAATATTCCCACTCTATAAATACGTGCTGCAAGCCAAGTAGTAAAAATAAATCCGGCTACTAGCAATGTCATAGAAAGCAATATTTCACTTACAGGAACACCAAAAGGTATACGCACCATCATTACAATAGGAGAAGTAAATGGAATAATGGAAAACCAAAACGCAACATGCCCTTGTGGATTATTAATTACTGTTGCGGCAGCAATATAGGCGATGACCAAAGGAATCGTGACCGGCAACATAAATTGTTGCGTATCGGTTTCGGAATCGACTGCGCTTCCTATTGCAGCAAAGAGTGCACTATAGAGCAAATATCCTCCTATGAAATAAAAGATAAACATCCCTATTAACAATGGGAAATTTATTCCGCTCATTATATCGGTAAGCTGTGCCATATGAGAACCAGAAACAACGGTGCTGTCTGAGCTTTGTTGCATTGCATATTCCATTCCCGGTTTAGCCTTAATCATCATACTCACTTTTTCCTGATCACTCTTTCCGCCCATAAAAGAAGCAGAAAGGCCGGCAATTATTGTAGTAGTTAAAATAACCCATAGTAAAAATTGAGTTAAGCCGACCAATGCAACGCCAATAATTTTTCCCATCATCAACTGAAAAGGTTTTACAGAAGAAATAATAACTTCAACTATTCTACTTGTTTTTTCTTCCAAGACACCTCTCATAACCATAGCGCCATAAATAAAAATAAACAAATAAATAAGTAAGCCGCCAGCAAAACCAATTCCGGTAGTAATAGGAGTGTTGGTTTCTTTATTTTCTAAATCGCGTGTTTGGATTTCAACATCAGTTTTTATTCCGGCTAATTTTTTTTCATCAATACCTGCAGCAATATATTTTTGAGCATTGATTTCTTTTTCAAGCGTGTATTTTATTTTTGATATAACATCAAACCCGGGTTGCGATTCTGAATAAAAGTTCACTGCCTTTTCAAGAGTACTTAGATTTTCAGTTGCGGGTATATCTAGAATTCCAAAATAACCACTCGACTTCCCTTCAGCTCTTAAATGGCTCAAGTTATCGGTGATGTATTCAAATTTGATCCGGTCGCTATCTTTAAATTTATTTATAAAAATATTGGTATGGTCTATAATAGCTATTTTTTTAATTTCAGTGTCTACCTTATCAAGTAAAAAAACAGAAACAAAAATTCCACTCATAAGAAGCGGACCAAGAATAGTCATGATCAAGAATGATTTTTTCTTAACTCTACTAAGATATTCGCGTTGGATTACTAAGAGGATCTTATTCATTTTCGAAATTTAATTTTTTGCTTCACTAATTTTACGAATAAAAATATCATTCATGCTAGGAATTACTTCTTTCAATCCTAATATTTGAACATGAGGAATTAATAATGACAATATATCATTGATTGTATGATTGCCTAACATTTTAATTGAAGCTACAGTATGATCATCTTGGTCTTGTAAATCTATTAATTCAAAACCGGTCCATAAAGCATTGGTAAAACCAATTCGATTTCCTACGAATTGAATTTCGTACGTTTGAGTTTTATATTGCTTTCGAATTTCTTTTACAGTACCATTTAATATTACATGAGAGTTATTGATCAGTGCTATGTCGGTACAAAGTTCTTCTACACTTTCCATTCGATGTGTCGACAAAATAATTGTGGTACCGTTTTTCTTAAGATCGATTAATTCATTTTTAATAAGCTCAGCATTGATAGGATCAAAGCCGCTGAATGGTTCATCGAGAATTAAAAATTCAGGATCGTGAATGATGGTGGTAATAAACTGAACTTTTTGAGCCATTCCTTTTGAGAGCTCTTCAACTTTTTTCTTCCACCACGATTGGATCTCAAATTTCTCGAACCAAAATTTTAAGCGCTTCAATGCTTCTTGACGAGAGAGGCCTTTCAATCGAGCAAGATAAAGTGCTTGTTCACCTACTTCCATCTTTCTGTATAAGCCACGTTCTTCAGGTAAGTAACCCATTTTAAAAACATCTTCTGCCGAAAGAGATTTCCCATTGAACTTAATGCTTCCACTATCAGGAGCCGTTATTTGGGTAATGATTCTTATCAGCGAAGTTTTTCCGGCACCGTTTGGTCCAAGTAAACCGTATACCGCTTGAGCCGGAATGTGAAGTGTTATATTATCTAAGGCTTTATGACTTGCATAACTCTTAGAGACATTTTCAATTTCAATGATATTCATAGTCATTTTAAAAGGTCAGTAAATGTAAAAAACCCCAACTAATAAAATAGCCGGGGTCTAAAATTTTATCACCAAAAAAATCACTCGTACAAAAGCAATGATTTAGTTAAAAAACTCCTTCATTCGATCATAGAAACTTTTATCGCCTTTACCTGGATTCGGTTTGAAATTCGGTGAATTTTTCAATTGCTCAAGAATCTTTTTTTCTTCAGAAGAAATATGTTGAGGCGTCCATACATTTACGTTTACAAATAAATCGCCCTTTCCATAGCCGTTAACACTAGGCAATCCTTTTCCTTTTAAACGCAATACTTTTCCACCTTGTGTACCTGCATCAATCTTTACTTTGGCCTTTCCTTCTATTGTAGGAATCTCTGTAGATATTCCAAGAGTTGCATCAGCGAAATTGATATATAAATCGTAGAGCAAATTATTTCCATCTCTTTGCAGATGTGGATGTTTGATCTCTTCAATAATTATGTATAAATCGCCCGGAATTCCTCCACGTTCGGCGCTATTACCTTTTCCACTCACAGTTAATTGCATGCCTTCTCCTACACCCGCCGGAATATTAATCGAAATTACTTCTTCTCCATGTTCAAGTCCGCTGCCATGACAAGATTTACATTTATTCTGAATTGTTTGGCCTTCACCACCACAAGTTGGACATGTAGTAGTTGTGCGCATTTGACCAATAAAAGTATTAGTTACCCGATGTACTTGTCCGTTTCCGGCACACGTACCACATTTTTGAAAAGAGGCACCGTCTTGTGCACCTGAACCTTTACAAGAATTACAGGAAACAAATTTGTTGACCTTAATTTTCTTCTCAACGCCATGTGCTATTTCTTCGAGTGAAAGGCTAACTTTAATTCTTAGATTAGATCCTCGATTAACTTTTTTACCCCCTCGCGTTTGTCCGCCGCCGCCAAAAAAACTTTCGAAGGGACTACCACCGCCAAAAATATCTCCAAAGTGAGAGAAAATATCCTCCATATTCATTCCTCCGGCACCACCGGCAGCACCATTCACACCTTTATGACCGAACTGATCATAACGCTGACGTTTTTCGGTATTACTTAAAATCTCATAGGCTTCTGCAGCCTCTTTAAACATTTCTTCGGCATCTTTATTACCCGGGTTTTTATCCGGATGATATTTAAGTGCCATCTGACGATATGCTTTTTTTATCTCCGCTTCTCCTGCATTTTTTGCAACACCAAGAATTTCGTAATAATCTCTTTTTGACATAATGATCTCTCTCGCTTATTTTCCTACAACAACTTTAGCATGACGAATAACTTTATCATTCAGGAAATATCCTTTTTCAATTTCGTCGACTACTTTTCCTTTTAGATCTGGAGTTGGAGCTGCAATATTGGTAATGGCATCATGAAAATCAGCATCGAAATTCATTCCTACAACTTGCATTGGTTTTAAACCTTTAGCTTCAGTAGTCGATTTCAATTTAGAATACACTAGCTCAACTCCCTCTTTAATTGCTTGAATGTCTGATGAACTTTCAATTGATTTCATAGCCCGATCAAAATCGTCTATGATTGGAAGAATAGAAAGAAAAATTTCGGAACCCGCCATTTTAGAAAGCTCAATTCGGTCGCGAGAAACCCTTTTTTTATAATTTTCAAAATCAGAATAAAGGCGAAGGTACTGATCCTTTGACTGAGTAAGCTGACCTTCAAGTTTAGCGATTGGGTCTACTTCCTCAGCACTTGCATCCGGAAGCGACTCTTCTATTTTATTTTCATCAGATGCTAAATATTCATTTTCTGCACCGTTCTCCATGTTATTCATAGGTTCTTTGGACTTCATTAGTATAATTTTTTGATTAAAAATCGATAAAACTCGTGGGCTTATCTCTTTTCAAGTACTCTGCCATTAATAGCATTTGGGACATTTTGGCAGGCTGCAAATATACGCTTTTATGTCGGGAAAAATGCTTCCGGGTGGGGTCTAAAAAGTTCACTTTGGAATAAGCTCATAAAAAAAGGCAGCGATTCACATCACTGCCTTTCAACTATTTTAGAAGAACTTATTTCAATTGATTTTGGATGGCCTGGTCTAGGGCTTCTCCTCTTAAGTCTCGCCCTATAATAATTCCATGACCATCAATTAGCCAATTTGTTGGTATCGATTGAACATTATACATCTTAGCTGCATCCGAATACCACCATTTTAAATCACTAACATGGTTTGGCCATTCTAATTTATCTTGTTTAATAGCAGTTTGCCAAAGTGCTTTTTCTTTGTCGAGCGATACACTGTAAACAGTAAATCCTTTTCCATTTTTAAAATTTTTTGCTTTGTATTTATTGTATGCTGCAACAACATTAGGATTTTCTCTTCTGCATGGACTACACCATGATGCCCAGAAATCGATCAGTACCATTTTTCCTTTCAGACTTGAGAGCGGAATTAATTTACCAGCCGGAGAAGAGAAACTAAGTTCGGGTGCTTTATTACCTACTTCAAGGCCGGTAGGAATAGGATTAGACTTTTGGGCAAAACTAGTTGTCGCAGCAAAAAACAACACAGTTACGATATAGATTATTTTTTTCATGTTTTTTTTTATTTACAGACGCAGATTGGCAAGTATCCTGCCATTTATTGTGTTTCAAAGATACAGAAAAATGAATAATTCAATTTTGCCCAACCACTTAGGCCATTTATTCATTTTAGACTCTAACGATATTTGCACCAAGTGCATTAAGTCGCTCATCTATTCGTTGGTATCCTCTATCTATTTGTTCGATATTATGAATAACACTTTTTCCCTTAGCAGAAAGTGCTGCTATTAAAAGCGCTACACCGGCACGAATATCGGGCGATGTCATTTGAATTGCCTTGAGGGGCACCTTTCTATTCAGTCCAATTACAGTAGCACGATGCGGGTCACATAGAATAATTTGTGCACCCATATCGATGAGTTTATCGACAAAGAACAAACGGCTTTCAAACATTTTTTGATGAATCAGCACTGTTCCATTTGCTTGCGTTGCAGTTACAAGAACAACACTTAAAAGATCGGGAGTAAATCCTGGCCAAATTGCATCGGCCACAGTTAAGATCGACCCATCAATAAACGATTCAATTTCATAATTTTCCTGACGGGGAATAAAAAGATCGTCACCTTGAAGTTCAATTTGTATTCCTAATCGGCGGAATGTATCAGGGATAACACCCAAGTGCTCAAAACCTACATCTTTGATTGTGATTGCCGACTTCGTCATTGCAGCCAAGCCAATGAATGAACCAATCTCGATCATATCCGGCAGTAATTTATGCTCTGTTCCTTTAAGTGAAGACACACCTTCAATCACCAATAAATTAGAACCGATGCCGCTAATTTTAGCACCCATTCTATTCAACATTTTACATAATTGCTGAAGGTAGGGCTCACAAGCAGCATTATAAATAGTCGTTGTACCTTCTGCAAGAACGGCAGCCATTACTATGTTAGCCGTACCTGTAACAGATGCCTCGTCTAAAAGCATGTAGGCGCCCTTCAATTTTTTGGCTTTTACAGTATAAAAACTGTCCGTATCATTATAAATAAAATCAGCTCCTAATTTTTGAAAACCGACAAAGTGAGTATCTAAACGTCGACGCCCAATTTTATCGCCGCCCGGTTTCGGAATTCTTGCTTCGCCGTATCTGGCAAGTAACGGCCCGACTATCATAATAGATCCTCTTAATGCAGAAGCATGTTTTTTAAATTCCGGAGTATTGAGATAATCAATATTAATATTCTTGGCTCTAAAACTGAACTCCCCTTTTAAAACACCCGTCTGCTCCACTTCTACACCCAATTGTTGAAGCAATTCAATTAACTTATTCACGTCACGGATATCCGGAATATTTTTAATGACCACTTTTTCCGGAGTCAATAGAACAGCGCAAAGTATTTGTAACGCTTCATTTTTAGCTCCTTGCGGAACAATTTCACCCGATAACTCTAAGCCACCTGTTACTTCAAAACTATTTGCCATATATTATTTTTTAGCCCGCCTAAACGGTGTAACGAAGGAAAAATAATGAACGCAGAAATTAGCCAATAACCACTGAAAGTTTTGAACATTCTGAAGGTGTGGAAAGTGACATTTCGGATCTTCCAAATAAATGATACACATCATTTATGTTGGATAAACAAATCACTTTCTTTTATTGGATGCAAAACAGTTTTAGGTACTTCATCTTTGTTCCGATAAAAATATACACCATGAAAAAACTATCCATAACAATAATCTATCTATTCTTAGTCATTACTTCATTCTCACAATCACCACAACAGCATCAAGCACCACCACTAAACAACATACCTTTTACACGCGGAATGTTTGTTGATTGCATGGATGAAATTGTGAGCGATTATAAAAACGGAAGTCCGCTTGCATTATTTGACGCTTTAAAAACTTATATCCAAGAAAATTACATTAGCTATATAGCCCTATGTGATCTAGATCAAGGAAAAGTAATTGGGAACAATTCGATGGAAGCATCATTGAAAAAAATATTAACAGAGCTTCGTATTTCTTTTCCTCAAATAAAAATTGGCTTAGTAGGAAAACACGATGGCTACACAAGTCGATCAGGGAAAATAAAAACGACCGATTATTTTTCGACACCATGCAAAACAGGACCTGCTAGTCCAACTAGCTTCCAAATAGATTCAATGGTCAACACTGTTAATAACAACGAAGACTTACAAAGGTCAGAGACAATAAAGTTTTTTTTACGTGCGATGCGTTTTAGCACGACTTTGAAAGGTTGTTGTTCTTTAACCTACAAATCGCTTTTCGATGTTTTGTACTTAGATTATCCATATTGGAAAGATGCTTCATCTCTTCCATTTGCAACGATTCAAAATCGCTTTAATTCATACTATTCAACACTTCGACTGTTACAAGAATTGAAATGTTCGTATACCAATATTTCGATTGAGGCAGAATTTCAACCTACAGATCTTTTCTGGCCGAATGGATGGACAAGCACCGATCAAATTGAAAAAGCCGATCAAGTGATTGATAGAATGATCATACCATTTTATACAGACCCATACACTAGTAATTCCGCTATTAATGAAAATTGCAAACTATTACATCTAGTATCCGATCGATTTTCAAAAAACAAAACACGTTTTGTTATTGGCTTCAGTGCACAGAGCGATCAATATACTTTTTGCAATTCAACTGACACTCCAAAAGATCATCTAGGTAAATATTTGTCCGGCCAGGTTTCGCCATCTGGAAATATGTTCAGCGTGGAAGATCAGTTTTTAACTGCTTTGAACGATCCAAATTATTTTTGTCCTACCTGTAGCTGTTACCCTTATAACGACAACCACTATTCTCCCACCAACACAGCTGGGAATTTATGTGATGGTTCTATTTGGTATACCTATACGATGTTAACGAACAATCAGCTTTACAAACAAAATCAGAAAGCAAAGGAGGAGGAGTTAGTGGCAATAACAGTTGATCAGCAAATAATTCTTTCCCTCACCTCGGAAAAACAATTTACATACAAGGTTTATGGAATAGATGGGACACTAAAAATTGAAAACAACACAAAAGCCTTCAATCATACCGTTAATTCCGGTGAGATGAATGAAGGCCTGTATATTTTTTCAGCGAATGTTAACGGTAAACAACTCTGCAGGATAATTCCTGTTCTTAATAAATGATTCCCGTAAGAATCGACTTTGATTATTTCTTGTGTTTCCGGGGCATCTCGCCGGGTGAATACCGGAACACAAGAATTCAAGGCATTAATAATATTTCACCGGTTGATCTTCGAACTTGAGCGACTTTTCTTTTGAATTATCGTCTCTCAGAATTCTACTGTGAAGTGTAATTTTATTATCAAACAAGAAACGGAAAAATAGCGCTGTCCATGAGCGATGCGATTTCAACGTATCATAGAAAGTTGGCGCTTGTTTTTTAAGTTCAGGTAAACGGTTCCAAGGAATAGAAGGGAAATCATGATGTTCATTATGAAATCCAACATTGAAAGCAACCGCATTGAAGAAGCCATAGTAACTGTATGTTTCTTGTTTTTCATCGAGCACCAAATAATGTTCTTGAATCCAACGTGCTCCTAGCGGATGCAAGCCAACAGAAAAGAAAAAGCTAATCAATAAAAACGCCAAGGCTTTCCATCCAAAGAAATAGAAAATAGCAAAATCGAAGGCAAACTGAATTATCCAATTAGCAACAACCCAGCTATCAATTGGTTTAATATATTTTAACCGAAACGTTCTTTTTAATTGGAAGAATGGAAAAAGCAAAAGCCAAAGTGCTTTACTGAAAAAATTATTTCCAAAATATTTTGCCTCCCAAAAATCAGGAAGGTCGGCATCAAGTTCGTGATTACCCTGATGTACATGGTGCATCCGATGGTAACGAGTGAAAGAAATAGCACTTGGTAGAACGTGTGGTAAATTAGCAGTAATGGATGCCAAGTAATTGGGTATTTTACCTTTAAAAAGTAAATTGTGAGAGCACTCGTGAATCATTACAAAAAGAGCATGATTAGCAAAAGCTCCAACAACATAAGCAACTAAAAAAATCAACCACCATGAACTCTCTTTCAGGAAATAAGAAAGTAAAATCATACCAACAACAATTCCCACTAGAGGAATAATGGTGATTGGGTTTTTACCAATTAATTTTCGTACTTCAGGATACTGACTTAATATCTGTTTTGTTCTGGTTTTATGAGGTTCAGGTTCAGGAGAATATCGAAACTGTGATTTTGACATCGATTAATTATTTTTTTCTGCGTTTATTAATGTTGTTGTTGTTGTTATTCCTTCCTTGTTGCGAACGGCCTTTTGGCTTAGGAACGTTATTGTCTCTTTGCTTTTCTTTACTCAGTGCAAGAATTTCAGCCGTATGATTAAGACGTACTGAATCATGCAACTTTACCGAGCCTTTTGAAAGTTCTTCCATGTGATGAAAAATCGTTACGTCATCAACTGTATCTTTATTCCAAGTGAGGTAAGACATTTTCATAAAGTTTGCCAAGTTCTGCAAAGTTTGAACTTTGGCAGGGCTGTCCTCCAGATCAGAAATTTTTCTGATCATATCTTCCATTACTTTACCATAATACTTATACTTCACATCACTACTTGGATAACCGACATGTCTCGGTCTTGCATCAATGATAGATTTTTCCGGAGCCGGATATGGGCTATCGACATCTAATTTAAAATCAGAAATTATATACAAATGATCCCATAGTTTCTGTTTGTAGTCGGTAATCTCGCGTACAGCCGGGTTCAACATAGCCATAGCATTAACAATTGTATTGGCTACTTTGGTTCTTTGTTCTCTATCTTCTATTAAAATTGCAGAGTCGACCATTTTTTGAATATTCCTTCCATATTCAGGAATAATCAAATGATTTCGTTCTGTATTATATTCCAGATTTTGAACGTCCATAAAGACATGTTCTTTAGGTGGCGAAAATTTTTTGTGTCCTGACATTTAAATGAATTAGGGTTGTTTAGGGACCTGAAAAACGAATAAAAGATTCGTATAGAGGTGGCCAATAAATTGCTGGCGGAGTGCAAATATAGAGATTGAAAGCTTATCAGCCAACTATACGTAATTTGGCAAAACGCAGTAAAAGCTGCTTATTCCCAAATCCTTGAAAAAAGACTGTTGCTTTGAGGTCACCTTGAACTCCCTCAACCATTACTACTTTCCCAAGTCCAAATTTAACATGTTCCACTTCCATTCCAGCCTTTAAGTTTGCTGTATCATCTCCTTCAAATTCACTGGATGAAGTAGAAGGTAAATTACTTAGTTTTTTAAGATGGGCTGTGTTAATTGTCGGTTGTAACTTTTGAACTGCTGAAGCAGAATTCGGTTTACGATCCCAACGATCGAATGGCATTTCTTCAAAAGCAAAATTATTTTTATTAGCTGGTCGGTTAAACGTTTCTTCAATAAATTTTGGGTCTATTTCTTCTATAAATCGTGAAGGATCATTGTTAACTAAATTACCAAACCGATAACGTGAATTAGCGAAACTGATAGTAAGATGTTTTTCAGCTCGTGTAATTGCCACATAGAATAATCTCCGTTCTTCTTCTAGATCTTCACGAGAATCTAATGACCTTTGCGAAGGAAAAAGATTTTCTTCCAAACCAACTACAAATACTGCCGGAAACTCTAACCCTTTTGATGCATGAATGGTCATCAATGAAACTTTATCGTCGTTTCCATCTTCGGCGTCATCAGCATCTGTGAGCAATGCAATATCTTGCATATACTCTTGAAGCGTTCTTACAACGCTATCCGGATCTTGGTTTACATCTTCATCGCCGGCGGGAGTAATACTTCTGCCTGTATCAACAAATTCTTTTATACCATTTAAAAGCTCCTGTATATTTTCATATCTACTTAAACCTTCCGGTGTTTTATCTTGATATAACTCTCTCAACAAACCAGAAGATGTGCAAATAGTATTAGCAAGATCAAAGGCATTTTCAATTTTCAACTTTACTTGAAAACTTTTTAGCATAACAACAAACTCATTGATCTTTGTTTGTGTGCCGCTATTAAATCCACAAGGATTATGGTATGGATCGGCAATAATATCCCAAATGCTTTTTTCTTTCTCGGAAGAAGTAACAATTAATTTTTCAATTGTAGTTTTTCCTATGCCACGTGCGGGAACATTAATAATTCTTTTCAGCGCCTCTTCATCATTGCTGTTGATCACCAATCTAAAATAAGCTAAGAGATCCTTGATCTCTTTTCGCTTATAAAACGAAAGACCACCATAAATACGATATAAAATATTTAATTTTCGTAGTGCCTCTTCCATCGAACGCGATTGTGCATTTGTCCGATAAAGAATGGCAAAGTCTTTATTGTGTAACTGATGATTAACTTTTTTCTCGAAGATGGCATTTGCAACCATAGCGCCTTCCTCATTATCACTCAGCGCACGCATAAGTTTAATCTTGTCGCCTTCAGAATTATCTGTCCACACTAATTTCTTCAGCTGATTCTTATTGTTTTCGATTACACTATTTGCTGCATTCACAATAACTTTAGTGGATCGATAATTTTGTTCTAATTTATAAACACTGAGATCAGGATAATCGCGCTTAAGAGAAAGGATATTTTGAATATTGGCACCACGAAATGCATAAATTGATTGAGCATCATCGCCAACAACACAAACATTTTCAAATGCGGCTCCAAGTTTTTTAATAATCGAATACTGAGCGAAATTGGTATCTTGAAACTCATCTACTAATACGTATTTGAATTTGTGCTGATATTTATGTAGAACATCTGGAAATTTAGTGATCAGAACCCACATGTTAAACAAGAGATCATCAAAATCCATCCCTGATGCTTTGAAACATCGTCGTGCATACTGTTCGTAGAGTTCTCCAATTTTAGGTCGGCCGGAAGCATGATCATCGGCAACAAATTGTGCGTTGTTTTGGTATTCCGACCACGAGTAAAGGTTATTTTTAGCAGACGAAATTCGATTAAAAACTACATCAGGCTTGTATAATTTATCATCGAGACCATATTCTTTCACGATGCTTTTCAACAAACTTTTAGAATCGTCGGTATCATAGATTGTAAAGTTGGTTGGGTATCCAAGTTTTTCAGCTTCGATACGAAGTATTTTAGCAAAGACAGCATGGAAAGTACCCATCCAAATATTTTTCGCTTCTGCACCAACAATACCGGTGATCCGTTCGCGCATGTCTTTAGATGCCTTATTGGTAAATGTGAGGGCAAGAATATTAAAAGGATCAATTCCGTTTTTTAATAGATGAGCAATACGATAAGTAAGTACACGCGTCTTTCCCGAACCGGCACCGGCAATGATCATTATTGGACCATCGGTATGAATAACCGCAGCTTGTTGAGCTTCATTGAGTTCAGCTAAATAATTGTCTTTCATCTGGGAAGTTAAGAAAACAGCATAAAAAAGCCGGTATACCCGGCTAATTCGATTCTCAAAAATACCATTTTTTTGTTTCTTTTAAGCACAGAATGAATAGAATTTCTCACAGCCAACAAAATTTCACTGAGGCTTTGATAATTAATTGGAAAAGCGCATCTTTGCATCCCTTTTTAAAACGACATTGGAGAATGTTGATCCGCTTAGGTCAGAGGAAAAGGGATTCATTAACCATCAAAATATAGAAAAATGTCAGTAAAGATCAGATTATCACGTCGCGGTAAAAAGCATAACGCTTATTATCATATCGTGGTAGCAGATGCACGTGCTCCGAGGGATGGTAAGTTTATCGAAGTAATAGGTAACTACAACCCGAACACGAATCCTGCAACCATTAATTTAAATTCCGACAAGGCGTTAGCTTGGCTCAACAATGGAGCACAACCCACAGACACTTGCCGTGCAATTTTATCTTACAAAGGAGTACTTTTCCGTAATCACCTTCAAAAAGGTGTTGCAAAAGGTGTTCACACACAAGAACAAGCAGATGCAAAATTTGAAGCTTGGGAAGGTGGCAAGACCGATAAGATAGAAGACAAGAAAAAACAATTAAGTACTTCGGCTGAACAAACTTTCAAGAATCGTATTGCTGATGAAGCAAAGAAGAAAGAAGCAAAAGCTGAAGCTATACGCATAAAGAATACGCCTCCTCCGGTGGAAGAAGAAGCTCCTGCTCCGGCAGTAGAAGAAGCTGCTCCATCTACAGAAGCAGAAGGTGAAACTTCTACGGAAGCATAATCTGTTCTAATCAACAAATTAAAATCCGTTTTGCTTTTGCAGAACGGATTTTTTTATTTTTCAGCCATGAAACAAATCAAGCTTGAGCAATTATCGAAAATTGGTTTTATTAACCGTACTCATGGATACAAGGGAATGTTGCACTGCGTAACACAACTTGCCAACCCCGAGAAATTATTGCAAGCAGAATATTTATTCGTCCTGATTAATGGACTACCGGTTCCATATTTTGTAGAAGACATAGAAGTAAATGAAACCGATTTTTTTGTAAAGTTAGAAGACATTAATTCGGATGTTGATGGTAAAAAATTAAATTCTCTTGAATTATATGCGGAAAAAATTCGCGAGAAAAAACAAAATGCTTTTCTGAGCTGGAAAGATCTGAAAGGATTTACGGCTACCGATGAAAGTTATGGAGAAATGGGAATTATTATAGAAGTGGCAGAATACCCAATGCAATATGTTGCAAAATGCTTGATCGACGAAAAAGAAGTACTTTTTCCGTTAAATGAAAATGTGATCAAAGACATTGATGAAGATAATAAAACGATCCATCTGGATCTACCGGATGGACTGATTCAGTTATACCTTGATTAACCGATTAATTGCCGGAAGTATTTTTTGAGTTAAATAATAATCCTTCTTTCACGTGTAAGTATTATTCCTTATTTTGCATTATCAATCATTTTGAAAAATCAATTACAAATTAATTGATTGAACTTTTGTCACGCATTTTTAGCCGGAGATTTGTTAACCAATTTTATGAGCGATTCTACTTTTAGATTCAAACAATTTACAGTTCACCAAGAAAAATGTGCTATGAAAGTAGGCACCGATGCTGTTTTATTAGGATCTTGGATTCAACCCAATGATGCAAGTAAAATATTAGATATAGGATCCGGCACCGGAATAATTTCATTGATGGTTGCACAAAAATCTACCGGTGAAATTGACGCAATCGATATCGATCTGAATGCGTTCCTTCAAACGAAAGAAAATTTCAGAATCTCACCATGGTTCTCTCGTCTTTACCCACATCATATTTCTCTTCAAGATTTTTCAAAAAAGAACGTTGACACAAAATACGATCTAATCGTTACCAATCCTCCTTATTTTCATCATGCTTCTAAACCAAGTGAAGAATCGCGTCTTCATGCAAGACACAATGATTTTCTCTCGTTCGATGAATTGATAGACGGGACGTTAGACTTGTTAAAGAAAGACGGAAGGTTAGTTCTTATCTTACCTTCGAAAGAAGGAATGGAGTTTATGGAAAAAGCACAGAAGCGAGGACTTTTTTGCAAAAAGTTGTGTAGAATAAAAACGCGATCTGATAAAAAAGAAAAAAGATTGATTATGGAATTCTCATTTCAATTCGGAACATTAGCCGATAGCGAATTGATCGTTCAGGAAGAAGATGGTGCATTTACGAATGATTATATCGAACTCACAAAAGATTATTACATCAATTTGAAATCAAGCATAGAAGGAAACAAAGACTAATCAACAATGTGTTCTTCAAATTCAACACCATAATTTTTCAACTCATTTAGCACAGGATTGTAAATTGAAGAACGTATTGGTATTTGAACTCCTTTAATAGTTATATCACCGTTTAAAATTAGTTTCGCAGAGATGGCTACAGGTAAACCTACAGTCTTGGCCATAGCTGTGTAAATTGAATCGTCACCTTTAACAATCAAAGAAGAGTATCGTTTTACGTTTTTTCCATTCAGTACATATTCAAAGATATGTTGCATCACAATCATGTCTTTATCGTTTGAACGAAGTAACCATTTTTTCTCAAGAAGTGACTGAAGAATAAACGCCGGCGAGCAATTCTCCATACCAATTTTTTCTTGACCAAGAATGCCAGTCCATTGCACCATTTGAATACTTGCATCATCGGTAGTAGTATTCATAAATATAGCCAGCCTTTCTAAAATGGTATTACCTTTTATTTTATCGGGCAAATAAGCTTCTACTAGTTGAGCGTACGTCATGGAAGTTGTATTGTCTAGCGTATACGAATCATCTGTTAGTCCGAGTTGCACAAATACATTCCACGCTTTACAAAAGCCTTTTTGTCTAAGTGTACCTCGCAAGATCGTTGGAATTTTTTCCAATCCGTAAGGATGGCGATATATAAGCGAATCTCTGTTAGCGTAACCATCATACTGTTGGTTAATACCGACAGAAATCGTCTCGATGTTTGTGAATAAACGACTGTAGGGAATAAATTTATACTTTCCATTTTCTAAAAAGCGAGCAGTTCCTTGACCAGCAAGAATTACATTGCGTGGATTCCAACTGAATTTATAACCCCACGGATTATCATTCGATTCAGGAGCAACTAATCCGCCGGTGTACGATTTAAAAGAAATAATTTCACCGCCTTCATTTTTTATTTCATCGATAATCTGCATTGCACTCATGTGATCAATACCCGGATCAAGTCCGCACTCATTTAATAAAACGATACCGGCATTCTCTGCATCAGTATTTAGTTCATTCATTTCTTCACTTACGTAAGAAGCCGTTACGAGGTTTTTTTTTTGCTTGACGCATTCAATCGCAACAGACAAGTGCATAGTAGCAGGGAGCAGAGAAATAACGATATCAGCATTACTGACTAGTATTACTCGCTCAATTTCACTGTTAATATCAAATTGCTTTGCGACACCGTTGGGGTGGTTTCCAATTTTCTGTTTAGCACTTTCAATGGAAACATCAGCAACAGTGAGTTCCCATTTTTGAGCAACAGAATTATCTAAAAAATAACGAATAAGTGAAGGAGATGACCTTCCCGCTCCAATAAGTAGAATACGACGCATTTGATTAATTTATTTTCCGCCGTGAAGATAGTATTTGCATTGCACGAATGTTTTAAAATAGTTTTGAAATATTACATTTTCTATGCAAAAACACATAATTCCGACCTTTTATAAGATTGCCCAATTTTTCTTAATTACGTCTTTTACAAACCACCTTTTTTTATAATTTTGACGGCACAATAGATACTTATCTATTAACCTTTAAAGACGTTAAAATCAACATGAAAAAAAGTAGGAATATCATTTTAATGCTTTGGCTTTTTTGTACAGCAGCTCAAGCACAATCAAATAACGCAATTTTATTTTCTGAGAATGGCGAAAGGTTTCAAGTTGTATTGAATGGGATATTACAAAATTCAACACCGGAGACCAATGTAAAAATGACACAATTGGTAGCAGACCACTACAAATGTAGAATAGTTTTCGCTGACACTAAATTAGGTTACCTCGACTTCAATATGTTCTTCAATGAAATGGGTTCAGAAATTACCTGGAATATTAAACAGAACAACAAAGGGCAATACACAACACGTTTTGTTAGTGAAGTTCCGGTAGCACAAGCGCCACAAACAACTTCCACACAAACTATTGTTGTTTATACCTCAACACCACCGCCGGTAGTTGTGGGAACCGGCACGACCACCACAACAACTACTCATTCACAAACATCCTCAATGAACGATGGAGACAATGTGAATATTAATATGGGAATGAATATGGGAGGTAATGGTGGAAACATTAGCATCAATGCATCAGGTATGGGAATGGGCGATGATGGCAGCACGACAACAACTACTACAACACATTCTACCACAACTACTACTTCTTCCTCTGGAGGAGTTGTCTATTCAAATCCTCCAACCCCACAACCAACAACTGTCGTTTATGTAAATGGATATAATGGGAAAATTGGTTGTCCAATTCCTATGAGCCCTCAAGACTTTTCTGATTTTAAAAGCACTGTGCAATCAAAAGACTTTGAAGCAACGAAATTGACAATT
This sequence comes from Bacteroidota bacterium, assembly GCA_031367345.1. Classification (GTDB taxonomy): domain Bacteria; phylum Bacteroidota; class Bacteroidia; order AKYH767-A; family 2013-40CM-41-45; genus JADKIH01. The sequence continues at coordinate 37,981 of JANLPR010000162.1, forward strand.
GCAAAGCAAGTGTTACAAAACAATTGTTTAACATCGTCGCAAGTGAAAGAAGTATTATCACTTTTTGACTTCGAAAATTCTAAACTAGAATACGCAAAATATGCGTATGACCATACGTATGATATAGGCAATTATTACAAAGTTAATGATGCCTTTGAGTTTGAATCATCGGTTTCGGAACTAAACAGTTATATTTCATCAAGAAGATAAAAAAAGCCTCGCTGGTAGCGAGGCTTTTTTATCTTTACAATTCAAAATCAATGAAAAGCTATATATCTTTAGGAGCATGTTTTGCCGCTGTTGCTGTTGTTTTAGGAGCATTCGGAGCACATGCTTTGAAAGAGAAAATATCTGTTCAACAACTTCAAGTATTTGAAACAGGTGTCAAGTATCAATTTTACCATGCACTTGCATTAATAGTAGTAGGACTGATGATTGACAAATACGCATCTCCATCATTGAACTATGCTGCCGGCTTTTTTACGGCAGGAATATTGTTGTTCTCTGGATCATTGTATCTCTTAAGTACAATTGATATAAATGGCTTGTCGAGTATAAAAAAGATCTTAGGACCAATTACACCACTTGGTGGCCTTTGTTTTATTTTGGGTTGGATAAGTTTAATAATCGCTTCAAAAAAATAATTTTATAAATTATGAAAATAATAAATCTTGGATTAATTGTTTTGATCACATTTAGTGTTGCATGTAAAACACACAAAGAAAGTCCGGCACAAAATGTCTCGAAGACTTCAGCTCCTGAATCGTCTCCGGCTATCACTAAACCAGAAGAGACCACAGGCTTAACACAAAATTCAGGCGCTTTAGCACAAGAACCAAATCTTGATCTGAAAGAAAATCTCTATCGGCTTAAAGTAAATTTCTATTCAATTGGATCAGGAACTGAAAATGAAATGATGTTGCAGCTAGAAGATTTTGTAGGGACTTTTTCAGCAGAAAAAAAATTAAATGTTGATTATGAAAAATCAGGTTGGGGAAAAGAAGGAGAAACCGATTATTGCTTTCGTTTAAAAGAATTGGATGATAGTCAGCAAAAAGAATTTATCATCAAAACGAAGGACTTGCTAAAAGGCGCCAAATGGGTACATGTATATGAAAATGAACCATGTACGCATATCAAAAAACCTTAAATTGTACCATTTGATATTTTTTCCTTTCTTTGCACCATTCTAAAAAAAGATCCTAACTCATGAATGAATTTGGCCTAAAAGCGAAGGAAGCAACCATCGCCGACCTGGGTTTAAAACACGTTGCTGACGCTTATTGGAATTTAAATCCGGCTGAGCTAGTTGAAGAAACTATTTTAGGTGGAGAAGGAATGCTTACCGATACAGGAGCACTCGCAGTTGACACCGGAAAATTTACCGGACGATCACCAAAAGATAAATTTATTGTTTGCGACGAAACAACCGAAAAATCGGTTTGGTGGGGAGATATAAATATCAAATTTGATTCTGAAAAATTTGACCGTTTATACGACCGTGTTACAGGATATTTGCAGAACAAAACAATTTATGTTCGAGATGCATATGCATGTGCTGATCCTAAATATCGTTTAAATATTCGTGTCGTTACAGAATCACCGTGGCATAATTTATTTGCGTACAATTTATTCTTGCGACCAACGAAAGAAGAAATATTAAAAACTACGAAAGCAGAATGGACTATTATTTGTGCTCCCGGGTTTCACGCTGATCCAAAAATTGACGGTACTCGTCAGAGTAATTTTGCAGTCTTGAATTTCACCAAGAAGATAATTCTTATAGGAGGAACCGGATATACAGGTGAAATAAAAAAAGGAATTTTTTCTGTTCTTAATTATGTATTGCCACACGATAAGAAAGTTTTATCGATGCATTGCTCTGCAAACATAGGCAAGAATGGAGACACAGCAATTTTCTTCGGACTTTCGGGAACAGGAAAAACAACGTTGAGTGCCGATCCGAACAGAGGATTAATAGGAGACGATGAGCATGGCTGGGCAGAAGAAACCGTTTTTAATTTTGAAGGAGGCTGTTATGCAAAGTGTGTAAACCTTTCAGCAGAAAAAGAACCGCAAATATTCGGCGCCATTAAATTTGGAGCTCTGGTTGAAAATATTGAATTCCATGAAGGCACTGCCAGTGTTGACTATGATAATATTTCAAAAACAGAGAACACACGTGCTGCTTATCCTATTCATCATATTGATAATGCAGTAGAACCATCAATCGCAGGAATACCTAAAAATATTTTCTTCCTTACTTGTGATGCTTTCGGAGTATTACCTCCAATATCAAAATTGACAACAGGGCAAGCGATGTATCATTTCATTTCAGGTTATACTGCAAAAGTAGCGGGAACAGAAGTAGGAATTACAGAACCTATAACAACTTTTTCTGCATGCTTTGGAAAAGCTTTCCTTCCACTACACCCAACAAAATATGCTGAACTTCTTGGTGAAAAATTAAGAAAGCATAATGTAAATGTTTGGCTAGTGAATACGGGCTGGTCAGGTGGGTCTTACGGAGTAGGAAGCAGAATGAAATTATCATTCACTCGTGCAATGATAGCAGCTGCTTTGAATGGAGAACTCGACAAAGTTGAATATGATACTACACCGGTTTTTGGATTAGCAATTCCTAAAACATGTAGCGGAGTTCCAAATGAAATTCTGAATGCTCGCAATACATGGGCAGATAAAAGTGAATTTGACACCAAAGCAGCTTCATTAGCTGCAGCCTTCGTAACAAACTTTGCACAATACGCAGAATATGCAACAACAGAAATTCTTAATGCAGCTCCGAAATTAACCGTGAATGCATGACTGAATTGATAGATTGATATTTATAAAAACCTTTCTCTGAAGAGAAAGGTTTTTTTGTTTCTTTGAACCTTAATAAGAATTCTAATCAGAAAAAAAACGGCAATGGATCTTTATTATGGCAAAGCCGATGACGACGGAAAAATAGTTTTAGTTGATGATGAGTTTCGTCATTTGAAAGTTGTGCGTACAAATGTTGGCGACCAATTATCAGTGACGGACGGAGAAGGGAATTTATTTACTGCTAGTATTATCGATATAGGAAAACATGATTGCAAGCTTGCAGTTATAAACAAAGAACAATTTGAAAAGCAATTACCTTTACTGCATCTAGCGATTGCTCCTACAAAGAACATTGATAGAATAGAATGGTTAGTTGAGAAGTGTGTTGAAGCAGGAATTGATCGAATCAGTTTTTTGAAATGCCGTCACTCAGAACGCAAAGAGATCAAAACAGAACGGTTGAATCGTATTGCAATTTCAGCAATGAAACAATCGAAGAAAAAATTTCTTCCCGTTATTAGTGAGATAACAGATTTCAATCTTTTCGTTCAGTCAGCTACCGAAAACCAAAAATTAATCTGTGAAATGAATGCACCAATCGATCATCATATAAAAAATATTTTGAAGAGAGAAGATGCATTAATTCTCATAGGCCCGGAAGGAGATTTCAGTCAGGAAGAAATTGGATATGCCTACAAGAATGGATTTCTTTCTGTGAATTTGGGACCCGAACGATTGCGAACAGAAACAGCAGCACTTTCAGCCTGTGTTTATTTTAATTTCTTTAAGCATTAAATTTACACAACTGAATCAAATGAAAATCTCTTTAACAATCTAATCAACAAATATTAAGTATAAATGAGTAATTTTATCGTATGAAAAAATTGATTCTTGCCTTTCTTTTATTTTCACTCTTTCAAGCACAAGCTACCGACCCTTCTTTTAAAATTGGTCTTTTAAAATACAATGGAGGTGGTGATTGGTATGCCAATTTAGAAACATCGATTCCAAACCTTATCAAGTTCTGCAATGCAAACCTGAAGACAAACATCAACCCGGAGCAAGCAATTGTTGAGGTCGGGAGTCCTGAAATTTTTAATTATCCTTTTATACACATGACAGGTCATGGAAATTGGACATTGTCTAGTACGGAAGCTGAGAATCTGAGAAAATATTTAATAAGCGGAGGCTTTTTACACATCGACGATAACTATGGAATAGATCCCTTTGTTCGCCCCCAATTAAAAAAAGTATTTCCCGAATTAACATTAGTAGAGCTACCCTTTAGTTATCCTATTTATCATCAGAAATACGATTTTCCAGATGGACTGCCGAAGATCCATGAACATGATGGAAAGGCCCCACAAGGCTTCGGATTGATCTATGAAGGCAGATTAGTTTGTTTTTATAGTTATGAATGTGACCTTGGTGATGGTTGGGAAGATTATGATGTACATAAAGACAATCCGGAGTTACATCAAAAAGCGTTGAAGATGGGAGCCAATCTTATCCAGTACGTTTTTGATCGCCAAGGAAAATAATTGGCGAACTACCTTTTTTTAGTGCTAGAAAGACGATAATAATTTTGTGTGTGAAGCAGAAATTCATCAAATTGCGGGTATCAATATAATTCGAGTACACAAAACACATGAAACTTACCATAGAGAAACACCCGGAATTATCTCGGCTTTACCATTGTTTCCAAAAGATTGAACTCTTGGCAAATGATCTGGGAGTAGAAGTTGATGACTTGATTATAGAATCAGGCAATCGATTTATTCCATCTGAATTTACAGAGAAAGAGCAATCGGAATTTTCAAAATATCGCGCTAAGATCTACAAGGATTCCGATTGGGAAATTATTCGGTAATTATCACTTTTCCATTTCATTTATTAAGCCTTCCCACTCTATTACATTTAGGTTGCGATTAAATGTATCGGATAAATTAGTGTGAAGCAATATGTAAGCTCCTCCGCAGATAAATACTAGTAATTGTTAAAGCAAAAAAAAGGCTATCCAATCGGATAGCCTTTTTCAATTTTATTTTTCAATTGATTATTGGATCGCTGATTTGAAGCTAGCGTCGTTAAACAATTTAATGAATTCACGATCTTCAGCAGCCATTGCTTTTAAAGAAGCATCTTTTGCTACAGCCATTTTCAAATTACTTGCAACACTACTATTGTCTCCTTTACGAGAAGAGATAACAGCTTTCAAGTAATAACCCATTGCAGAATCTTTATCAGATGATGCATCGATTGTGCTCATTGCACCATCTTTATCGCCAGACAATAATTTAGCAAGAGCGGCATTGAATGAATTAGAACCTGAATAATGAGAAACGGCAGAAGAATAATTTCCATTTTTGATATCAAGAATACCCATGTTAGTGCTCACCTCAGGACCCGCAGAAGCAGCTTCAGCATAAGCGGCAGCAGCATTTGTACGGTCACCTTTACGGCTATAAACAGCACCAATATTGTTTTTAACGATAGGATTGTTTTTACTTAACTGATCAGCTTTGTTGAATTCTGTCATTGCACCATCCATATCACCTTTTTCAAACATCATCATACCGGCATTATTGGCAGCTCTCCAATCTTGTGGATATATACGTTCAGCAGAACGATAAATAGAAAGTTTTTCAGAGTTGTCTTTTGTTAGAGTAGCAGCATAAAGTACTTCTTCAACATTAAGAGAATCAGGGTTAGATTTAGCCAAGGCAGAAATCTGCTCATCAGAACGACCTGTTTTTTCAGCATTGATAGTAACAACCGAACGGCGAAGTTTTGGAAGAACGCCTTCAGCTATTTCAGTATATGCTTTACCCATTTTCTTAATTTCCATTTCACGCGCATCTGCATCCGAATTTGAAGCAACGATACGAAGAATCATATCTTTTTGTGCCATGTTAGATTCGCCCATTAGACGTTGGAAACCTACCCAATCTTCATTGGTAGTACTACGAGAGAATAAAGAACTGTCAGCGCTGATTTTTACTTTCTCTTTTGGCTTACGACCTTTGTTAATCATTTTCATCATGTCATCTGCAACATATTTTGCAGCAGACTTAGAACGATTTTCAGCAAGAGCGGTATTTAATTTTTCTGTTCCATCAGGTGATGCAGCACCCATGATGCTAACACCTTTTACACTGTAAGGAGCAACAGACAAAGCATTCAGTCCGCTGTCAAGAAGAGCGAATTCTGTTTTGTTGTTAATGTTACATTGCTTCACTTTAAAGTTAGCGTTCACATTAGACGTATTGATCAGATAGAAAATAGTACCTTCATAATTTGCAGGAGTAATACGAACAAATTTATCCTTACCAACAATTGTTTGCTCAGCTGGCTGAACTAACAAAGGAGTAACAATTGTTCCATCAGCTACTTTTATTGAGCCTAATTCTTTTATTGTTTTGCCTTTTGCTCCGGTCGATTTTACCATTACATCGGCAGCTTTCATGTCTGCTGTGTAAGCGATTTTATCAGAATACGTGAAGCTTCCACCTGTCTTGTAATTTATTTTTGTTCCGGCTGTTTTTGATTTTTCACCAACCATAGTTACCGACTTAAAGTCATGTTCTGCAGAAGTTGATTTAATCATTGGAACAACGGTTACATCAACACTTTTTGCAAAGTATTTAGCAGGGTATGTTCCTTTAATAGCGATTGCTACGCTATCACCGTGAAGTTCAAGTGGGTTGGGAGTTACTTCATGTTTTACAAGGCTGTAATTTTTAGCCATTTTCCCTAAACCATTACAACCGACAACTGCAACAGCAATCAGTATAAAGGAGAGTTTTTGTAGCTTATTCATTTCGAGTGGAGATAAAAGTTAGTAGAGGTGAATTTTGGCGCAATATTGCAATTAATTTGAAGATAATAAAGTATTGTTAATTATTTTTTGAATAACGCTTTCTTTCAGTTTCATCTAAAATAATCTTTCTCATTCTGATTGCTTTAGGTGTAATTTCGAGGTATTCGTCTTTCTCAATATATTCCATTGCTTCTTCTAGCGAGAAGTTGATTTTTGGAGAGATCCGAACGTTGTCATCGCTTCCGGAAGCACGCATGTTTGTAAGCTGTTTTGCACGCGTTACATTCACTAAGATGTCACCCGGACGGATACTTTCACCAATAATCTGACCTGCATAAACTTCTTCAGCCGGATCAATAAAGAAACGTCCACGATCTTGAAGTTTATCGATAGAATAAGCTGTAGTTTTCCCTTTGTCCATCGATAAAAGTACACCATTGCTACGACTAGGAAGATCGCCTTTGAATGGCTCATAACCTTTAAAACGGTGAGCGATAATTGCTTCACCTTGCGTTGCTGTCAACATATTATTACGAAGACCAATTACTCCACGTGCAGGAATATTGAACTCAAGGTGCAATACATCACCTTTTGGCTCCATGATTAGTAACTCTCCTTTACGTTGTGTTACTTGATCAATTACAGCACCTGAAAATTGCTCAGGCACATTAACCGTCAACATTTCGATCGGTTCGCATTTCTTACCATCAATTTCTTTGATGATTACCTGAGGCTGACCAACTTGAAGCTCATATCCTTCACGACGCATGGTTTCAATAAGAATCGATAAGTGAAGTACACCACGACCAAAAACATTATATGCATCGGGCGAATTAGTTTCTTCAACACGTAATGCCAGATTTTTTTCAATTTCTTTAAACAGACGATCACGAAGATGACGAGAAGTCACGAACTTACCTTCCTTACCAAAGAAAGGTGAATTATTGATCGTAAAAAACATACTCATTGTTGGCTCATCCACATCGATTGTTGGAAGTGCTTCCGGAGATTCAAAATCGGCAATTGTATCACCGATATCGAAATTTTCCAAACCTACAATGGCACAAATGTCGCCTGCTTTTACAAACTCTTGTTTGCTTCGACCAAGTCCTTCGAATGAATGAATTTCCTTAACACGTGCTTTTAAGATAGTACCATCGCGTTTCATTAATGAAACAGGCATGCTTTCACGCATTGTTCCTCTGAAAACACGGCCAATAGCAATACGACCTACGAATGAAGAATAATCTAACGATGTAATCAACATTTGAGGGGTTCCTTCACGCACATTTGCAGGAGGACAATAGTCAATAATTGCATCTAATAATTCTGTGATATCTTCTGTTTGACGCTTCCAATCAGTCGACATCCAGCCTTGCTTCGATGAACCATAAAGCGTTGGGAAACCTAACTGTTCTTCAGTAGCTCCAAGGTTATAGAAAAGGTCGAAAACCTGCTCATGCACTTCGTCGGGGCGACAATTCTCTTTATCAACTTTATTGATTACGACAATTGGCTTTAAACCTAAGGCTAAAGCTTTTTGAGTAACAAAACGAGTTTGAGGCATGGCACCTTCAAAAGCATCAACTAGTAAAAGAACACTGTCAGCCATTGTCAATACACGTTCTACTTCACCACCAAAATCGGCGTGACCGGGAGTATCTATAATATTGATTTTAACATCTTTGTATCTGATAGAAACATTTTTTGCAACAATCGTGATTCCTCGTTCTCTTTCAAGGTCGTTGCTATCAAGAATAAGTTCATCGGTAGCTTGGTTATCTCTAAAAAGTTTAGCCTGATGAAGCATTTTATCAACCAAGGTAGTTTTACCATGATCGACGTGAGCAATAATTGCGATGTTTCTGATTTGCATGTAGTTAAGTCGCTTCTTTAAGTAAGCGGCCGCAAAGGTAGGAATAATATCCGGAGAAAACGAAGGAATCAGGTATCAGAACACGTTTTCATTTAACGAACTCATTTGAGATTTCGAAGCTTACGGTTGGTTTAAAAGTGCTAATTATTAATTGCTTGTATGAAAAATGACATCATGAAACTAATAATCTTTTGTAATTAGAATCAGACATAAATGCTTTATGATGCATCGAATTTGAATTTGAGTCATCAATTTCAATTCAGGCTGAAAGGATTTGCTTTTTATAGAGATTCATATACCTTTGCAGCCCTTCAAAAAATAGCATTTAATGGAAAATTTAGTATTCTTGATACCGGTGTTCGGTATACTTGGTTTGATTGTCATGTTCCTCAAGGCAACATGGGTAACTAAACAAAACCCCGGTGACGCCAATATGGTGGAACTTTCTGGCTACATTGCAAAAGGTGCGATGGCATTCTTAAAAGCCGAATGGAAAGTACTCTCCTACTTCGTAGTAATTGCCGGTGCATTGCTTGCATGGTCAGGTACTGCGGTATCAACTTCTAGTCCGGTAATCGCAATTTCTTTTATCATCGGTGCTGTATTTTCAGCAACAGCCGGTTATATCGGAATGAACATAGCAACCAAAGCCAATGTAAGAACTACACAAGCGGCACGTACTAGTTTGAGTGAAGCATTAAAAGTTTCTTTCACAGGTGGATCTGTAATGGGACTTGGTGTAGCCGGATTGGCCGTACTTGGTTTAGGATCTTTGTTCATTGTATTCTACAAAATGTACGTACTATCTGTTGGTGGTGCAGTCAATGGCGTTGAAATGGAAAAGGCTCTTGAAGTACTTGCCGGATTTTCACTAGGTGCCGAATCTATTGCTCTTTTCGCCCGTGTTGGTGGTGGTATTTATACGAAAGCTGCCGATGTGGGAGCCGATTTAGTTGGAAAAGTTGAAGCAGGAATTCCTGAAGATGATGTTCGTAACCCTGCAACGATTGCCGATAATGTAGGTGATAACGTAGGTGACGTAGCCGGAATGGGTGCCGATCTTTTTGGTTCTTATGTAGCAACAATCCTTGCTACAATGGTTCTTGGCCGCGAAATTGTTTCTAACGATAAGTTTGGTGGCATAGCTCCTATCTTATTACCAATGCTTATTGCAGGCTTAGGTATTATCTTTTCTATTCTGGGAATGTTTTTCGTAAAAGTAAAAGACGATAACGGCGATGTTCAGAAAGCATTGAACTTAGGAAATTGGTCGTCGATTATTTTTACAGCTATCGCTTCTTACTTCGTTGTAAATTGGATGTTAGCAGATACGATGAGTATCCGCGGATTTGAATTTACAAAGATGAATGTATTTTATTCAATCATACTTGGATTGGTAGTCGGTACATTGATGAGTATGATAACAGAATATTATACTTCAATGGGCAAGCGTCCTGTTAATTCAATTATAAAGCAGTCGTCTACAGGTCACGCAACAAATATTATTGGTGGTATTTCTGTTGGTATGGAATCAACTGCACTTCCAATGTTAGTTCTTGCAACAGGAATTTATGGCGCTTATGCATTTGCAGGTCTCTATGGAGTAGCAATTGCTGCTGCTGGTATGATGGCAACAACTGCAATGCAATTAGCAATCGATGCCTTTGGTCCTATTGCAGATAATGCAGGAGGAATTGCAGAGATGAGTGGATTACCAAAAGAAGTTCGTCAGCGTACCGATACATTGGACGCAGTAGGAAATACAACTGCTGCAACAGGAAAAGGTTTTGCTATTGCTTCTGCTGCATTAACATCGCTTGCACTATTTGCTGCTTTCGTTGGAATAGCAGGAATTGATTCGATAGATATTTTCAAAGCTCCGGTTTTAGCAGGTTTATTTGTTGGAGGAATGATTCCATACATATTCTCTTCTCTTGCCATTGCAGCCGTTGGTCGTGCAGCTATGGATATGGTAAATGAAGTTCGTCGCCAGTTCAAAGAGATTCCGGGAATTATGGAATACAAGGCAAAACCGGAATATGAAAAATGTGTAGCTATTTCTACTAAAGCTTCTATCCGTGAAATGCTTTTACCGGGCGCAATAGCGTTAACGGTTCCAGTTATTGTTGGATTTACTTTTGGACCGGAAGTACTAGGTGGATTATTAGCCGGGGTAACAGTATCAGGTGTTTTGTTAGGAATGTTTATGAACAACGCCGGTGGTGCTTGGGACAATGCTAAGAAGTCTTTTGAAAAAGGAGCAACTATAAATGGAGAAGTATTTTACAAAGGTTCTGAACCTCACAAAGCATCAGTAACTGGAGATACTGTAGGCGATCCGTTCAAAGATACTTCAGGTCCGTCTATGAACATCCTTATTAAATTAATGTCGATCGTTTCATTGATTATAGCACCTCACATCGCAGTGCATGGTGGCAAGAATGATGGAATGAATAATGGTTCCAAACAAGGAATGATGCAATGTTGTCCTGAAATGAAATCGATGTCGTGCGAAATGGATTCAGACGGCAACTGTGTAATTGACTCTGCAACTTGTGCAATGTTTATGGCAAGTGGAAAAATCGATTCTTCAGCGTGTACTATGAGTGCCGATGGGAAATGCCACGTCAATATGCAGGCTTGTATGTCGGCAATGCATGGCGGAAATTGTTCAATGAAAAAAGATTGTTCAATGAACGGAGAAATGTCTAAAGAATGTATGGATGCTTGCAAAGCAAAAGGAGTTGATTGTGCCAAAGGATCTCCTTGTTCGAAAGAATGTATGGAAGCATGTAAGGCAAAAGGAATCGATTGCGCAAGTACAGAGTGCCCTTCTAAAAATTCGGCGTGCTGTAAAAAATAATATATTATAGAATAAAAAAAATCCGGTCTCGAAAGAGTCCGGATTTTTTTTTCTTTTTTCGTTTATGAATAATACCTGGAGAGTAAATGATTTATAAATAAAAATTCAAAAATTTTTTTTCTGACAAACAATTTTTTTTATTTTTTATTACTTCTTATTTCATAATTAATACTTCATTTCACTTATTTCCTACTTCTTATATGAGTAATCGATTTTTTTCTCCCGCAGAAACCACTGAATACCGCAGAGTTCTTTTTAACTTTTCTTACTTCAATTCTCTTATTTCATACTTCCTTTTTCGTATTTCATGCTTCAAAAATGGTTAGTAAGTAAAAATCAATTGACCACTTACCCTTGTTTTTATCTTGCCTCATTTTGCCAAGCGGAAAACAAAATCTACAAACCAATAAACAATAACAAGTAAATTTTCTGCGCTCTAAAGTTCGCTTATAATATGAAATCCTTTAAGGTGGAACATTTTGATAGTAACGATTAATAAATTAGCCTACTAAAATATGTTACCCACATAAATTCAAAAATTAAGTTCTCTTTTTGTGAACATTATATATTTTATAACGTACCTTTACATGAAAATAAGATTGATTATTAAACAGACGATAGAAGAATACTGTTTAAAAAACACTCAGAGTCGGAAATCCTTCTCAAATTGGCTTGAAATAATCAAATATGCAGACTGGAGTTTTCCCGATGATATTCTTTTTACTTTTGGCACTGCAGATTTACTTGGCGCAGGCTCAAATCGCGTTATCTTTAATATTGGAGGAAATAAATATCGTATGATCTGTAAATACCACTTTGGTGAAAAGCAACTTCATCTGTTTGTGTGTTGGATAGGCACTCATGCAGAATATGATAAATTATGTTCCGACAATAAACAGTACACAATAAGTATTTATTAAAAGAATAAAACCAAGATCATGGGAACTTTAAAATATACAATAATCAAATCAAAATCCCAATACAAAGATTATTGCAAATTATTAGAAAAGCTACTCGAGTCCAAATCAAAAGTCAAAAATCATACGGATGAAATAGAACTTTTAACTGTACTGATTGAAATCTGGGATTCAGAACACAATTCCTTTAATGGTTCAGATCCAATTGAACTGCTTAAAAATTTAATGCAAGAAAGTGATATGAGACCAAAAGACCTTATTTCAATTCTAAAGATCAGCAAAGGTTTGATTTCAGATATTTTGAATTATAAAAAAGGTCTTTCAAAAGAAGTAATCAGAATTATATCAAATCATTTTAAAATATCACAAGAAGCTTTCAATAGAAATTATCATTTGAAAGGAATCAGTAAACCAAAGTCAAACAAAACACGCGCTCCCAAACGATCTAAACAGCTTGCTTAAATTTATTTTCTCTTCAACTCATAAACCGTACAAGCAAACTCATTCTTTTCATCTGCCGGAAAATTTTGTTGCGATAGTTCTTCCCATTCGTCCATATTCAATTCAGGAAAATAAACAGTGCCTGAGATTGTTGTATGGATTCTTGTCAGATATATTTTTTCTGTAAAAGGAATTGCTGCTTTGAAAATTTCACCCCCACCAAAAATAAAAGTTTCTTCATCATCCTTTGCTTCTTCTATTGCCTTTGCAAGAGAGTCAACTGCAATGCATCCTTCGGGTGAATAATTTTTTTGGCGACTTATAATTATCATAGTTCTTCCCGGTAATGGTCGACCGATACTCTCATACGTCTTCCTTCCCATAATCAGATGATGACCCATGGTTAGCGCTTTAACACGCTTTAGATCGCTCGACATTTTCCATGGAAGGGCATTTCCAACACCAATAACATTGTTATCAGAAACAGCTACAACAATTGAGATCATACGTGTGAATTAAACAGCAACCGCTCCTTTAATATGAGGATGTGGATCGTAATTAATAATAGTCATATCTTCAATTTTAAAATCGAAAATACTTTTTACTTCCGGATTTAAAACGAGTTTAGGTAAAGGGCGAGGATCGCGCGTAAGTTGCAATTGAACTTGCTCGAAGTGATTATTATAAATGTGCGCATCGCCTAACGTATGAACAAAAGTGCCTGGTTCTAAATTACAAACTTGAGCAACCATAAGAGTAAGTGCAGCATACGATGCGATGTTAAATGGAACACCAAGAAAAATATCGGCACTGCGTTGGTACAACTGACAAGACAATTTACCATCGGCAACATAAAACTGAAAGAAAGCATGGCACGGGGGCAATTTCATTTTACTCACTTCTCCAACATTCCATGCACTCACGATCAATCGACGAGAATCAGGATTTTTTTTGATTTGATCGATCACCTCAGAAAGTTGATCAATTTCTTTTCCGTCTGCAGTTTTCCATGCTCTCCATTGCGAACCGTAAACAGGACCAAGGTCACCATTTTCATCAGCCCAATCGTCCCAGATAGAAACACCGTTATCTTTTAAATATTTAATATTTGTATCGCCTTTAATAAACCAAAGCAGCTCATGGAAAATAGAGCGCGTATGAAGTTTTTTGGTGGTGAGTAGTGGAAAGCCTTCTGCTAAATCAAAATGCATTTGATAACCAAAAACACTGCGCGTTCCTGTTCCGGTACGATCACTTTTGTCGGTACCATTATTCATTACATTCCGGAGAAGGTCGAGATATTGCTTCATTAAGAGAAAGATTGATACTGCAAATTTAGAGAATATTTCTACTGAGGATGACAGAAGTTATGAGCAAAAACAGCAACATTTCAACGATTACGGCCGTGGAGTTTAAAAAACGAAACCTTTGATATTTATTCGACTTTTAAACTATCTTTCGGTCTTAAAAAATAACTATATGGGTATTAAATTTCGACTTACTATCTTAAGTTTCTTCCAGTTCTTCGTATGGGGTGCATGGCTGATTACCATCGGTACTTATTGTTTCAATGCGAAAGGATGGACAGGTGCACAGTTCGGAGCCATTTTTTCGACGTTGGCTTTGTCATCGTTGTTTATGCCAACCATTGCCGGCATCATAGCCGATAAATGGATGAACGCAGAAAAACTTTATGGCATTCTACATATCATGTATGGATTAATTTTATTCTACGTCCCGAGCGTAAACGATCCTGAAACGTTGTATTACGTAATCTTCGCTGCAATGATTTGTTACATGCCAACAATTTCATTATCGAATTCTATCGCCTATTCC
>JANLPR010000006.1:0-1778 GCA_031367345.1 Bacteroidota bacterium
TCCTACTAGTGATCAACCTCAACTTTTGTCGATTGCACACGAATGTCCTTTTGTAGGAGGGCAAGCGGTATATAAAGCTAGAGCGCTATATCGTTTGGTGAACCCAATTGAAGCCTATGACGATTATCCGCTTTGTCATTCTCTTGGCTTTTTGCGAAAAAGACCATCTGAAGATCGGCCTTTACTGGAATCGGTAGTTTACCCGAATCCAAGTAGTAATTCTGCAACACTGGCATATTCAATTTCTGAAGACACAAAGACTACGCTTGAAATTTTTGACTTCTCGTTAAAGCTGGTATTTACAGAAGTTTTGAATAACGCTGAAAGACAGAAACAATTGAACTTGGGAAATTATATCCAAGGCTTATACATTTATAATATTATTCAAAACAATCATGTTATTTCTACTGGAAAATTTAGCATCGTTCGCTAAGAAGATATGGGTTCTTCTAATTTTAATTCCTTGTACTGGTATTTCACAAGGAATTAGTAATAATTGGATAAGCGGATATGCTTGTGGTAATCGTCCTGAATGCGGTATTTCTATTATGAATTTTTATTCTGGATTTGCAGACACAAGTCATAGTAATATTCAAATGAGTTTTTCGGAATCAAATGCAAATATTTCTGACAGCGCTGGGAATTTATTATTTTATACAAATGGAATTTATATTGCAAATGCCTTCGGTGATACTATGCTCAATGGCGATAGTTTGAATCCCAGTTTTTATGTTAGTCAAGTTCATTATGGATTAGGTGTAAAACAAGGAGATTTGATTTTGCCAATGCCTGGATATAACAATCTATATTACCTATTTCACGAAACTTTATTTCGAGATCAAAGTGTTGGCGACTACCGAGTTTCGGAATTGTATTATTCAATAATAGACATGTCGCTCGATTCAGGCAGAGGTGCGATTACACAAAAAAATGTTATTTTGTTATCTGACACTTTAACTATTGGCTCAATTACAGCATGCAAACACGCCAACGGTAGAGATTGGTGGATTGTTGTTCACAAATCACAAGGGCGCCGTTACTATGAATATTTACTTTCGCCATTAGGACTACAAGGACCATATATTCAAGATATCGGATATTCAATTTTACCTCGTGATTGGAGTTGGCAGGCTTGTTTTTCACCGGATGGAAATAAATATGGTAATGTTTTCACCAAGGATACATTTGATATAATGGATTTTGATCGATGTACTGGTCTATTTAGCAACTGCCATTCTATTTACTTGAATGATTCAGCCAATGCAAGAGGTCTTGCATTTGCATCAAACTCACAATTAATGTATGTGACATCTGCTATATACATGTATCAATTCAATATAAATGCGACCCCAATAGATTCAAGTAAATTTTTAGTTGGTAAGGCTGAGACATTCGCAGAGCCTGTTCCTCCTTTTTACACAGCGTTTTATTTGTCTCAAATAATGAATGACAATAAGATTTATATTTCTTGTGGAAATAGTTCACGAATATTTCATGTAATTAATCATCCCAATCAAAGTGGATTAAATTGTGATTTCCTGCAACATTCATTTCAATTACCTACTTATAGCATTAACACCATACCTAATTTTCCGAATTACTTTCTTGGAAGAGAAACCGGCTCCATTTGCGATAGCCTTCCATCAATCATTTGGCATACAAATGGTGAACAAGAGCGGCATGGATCCGAAAGACTACCTGTACGATTAATTTCAGATAATAGAGGAATAGATATCTGTCCAATCAGAGATGATTATGATGAGAAAAAAACCTATCAG
>JANLPR010000015.1:0-27637 GCA_031367345.1 Bacteroidota bacterium
CCGGTTCACACGCATCCGGTTCAGTGTTCGCTATTGGCACAACAGCTGTAACTTATACAGCAGTAGATGCTGCAGGAAATACAACACTTTGCACATTCAATGTAATTGTTACGGATAATGAAAACCCTGTCATTACATGTCCGGCAAATATTTCTACGAATGCAACAGCAGGTCAGTGTGGAAAAATAGTAACGTTCACCGTAAGTGCAACGGATAATTGTTCAGCTACAGTTGTTTCATCACCTGCATCGGGATCTTTCTTTGCAGTGGGAACAACAACAGTAACTTCAACAGCAACTGATGCAAGCGGAAATCAATCGACGTGTTCGTTTACCGTTACCGTACGTGATAATCAAAATCCGGTAATCAGTGGATGTCCATCGAACATTGTTTTAAATACAAGCGGTTCATGTTCTCAAGTTGCCACATGGACAGCACCAACAGCAAATGATAATTGTTCAGGAGTAGCATTAACAACAAATCATAATCCGGGCAGTTCATTCCCAATCGGAACTACAACTGTAACGTACACAGCAACCGATGGTGCAGGAAATTCAGTGAATTGTTCATTTACAGTAACAGTGAACGATAATGAATATCCGGTAATATCTAATTGCCCGGCAAATATTAATTCATGTAGCAATGTTATTATTTGGACAGCGCCAACAGCAACAGATAATTGTTCAGTAAGTTTAACAAGTACACATAATAGCGGATCAACATTCCCTGTAGGAACAACAACCGTTACTTATACGGCGGTAGATGGTTCCGGAAATACGACATTGTGTATGTTTGATGTAACAGTACTTACACCTTCTACAGCCGCAACTTCTATATCTAGCACAAGTGGAAATTCATTATGTGCCGGAACTGTCGATATACTTCAAGTATCAGGTGGTTCACTAGGAAGTAATGCAAATTGGGTTTGGTATAGTGGTTCATGTGGAGGCACATTATTAGGCACTGGAAACTCTATTCAAGTTACTCCTTCTTCAACAACTACTTATTTTGTACGAGCAGAAGGGTTATGTGGAAGTACCGCATGTATTTCAAGAACGATAACTGTTTATACTAACCGACCGAATGGTACTATTTCAACTATTGTTGGTCCGAACTCAGGATGTGCTGCTACAAGTGGTGTATTCTCTGTAAATAGAGTTTCAAATACAGCTTACTATTCTTGGTCAGCTCCGGCAGGAACGTTAATCAATGGATTAGCTAGTCCGGTGAATGTAACAGATACGTTTGTTACGATTACTTTCGGATCATTACAATCAGGACAATCAGGTTACAACATTTGTATTTTCGCAGCGAATGATTGTGGTTCATCTAATACAAAATGTTTGTGGATCCGTGGCGATATTGGTACGCCTAATTTCAGGAATGCTCCTACTGTAGTTTGTCAAGGTTCAAGTGTTACATATTCTGTTTCTCAACTTAGTGGAGCTTCCGGATATTCTTGGACAGCAACAGGCGGTGCTACGATTTCAGGAAACGGAAACGCAACAGTTACCGTAAATTTTCCTGGTAATTTCTCTAGCGGAACGATATGTGTAGCTGGTATTAATCCTTGTGGACTACCAGGGCCAACACGTTGTATGAATGTGCAATCATCACCATCGGTTCCAAGTGCTATTAGTGGTCCTTCGGTAGTATGTCCGGGATCAACTGTTACATATTCGGTGAATGCCGGTCCAGGAGCAAACGGAACTAGCTGGATTGCGCCAACAGGAGCATCTATCGTTGGGAATTCTCATGGTCAGACAGTAGATATTTTCTTTTCAGCTTCATTTGTAAGCGGACAAGTTCAGGTAACTGCAAATGGCCCTTGTGGTTCACAGAGCGGATTAAGAGGAAAATCAGTTTCTACAGGTAAATTGGCTACGCCGGGAAATATAGTTGGCGATCCAACAGCCGGTGTATGTGGTCAACTATATCAATATTCAATTCCTTCTCTTGCCAATGCAACACTTGGTTACATTTGGACAATTCCATCAGGAGCCACAGTGTTTGGTCCTTCAAACTCAAACAGTATCACACTTCAGTTTACTTCTAATTTTGTTTCAGGTGTACTTAGTGTTGCCGGAAACAATGATTGCGGTCCTGGTTTTAGTCGTTCTGTTACTCTTTATGGAAACCCGGGTACACCAACTGCAATTTCGGGATCTACTAGTGTGTGTTTCGGTAATGTAGAATTATACTCATGGCCGCCTGTATCGGGAGCTACTCAATATCAAATTGCTGCTCCAATTGGCTCAACTATCCTAAGTGGAACTGTAACTACAAATACCTTCGTACTTATTCAGTGGGGATTATCAGGTGGAAACATCGGTGTAAAGGCACTGAATGGTTGTGGTGTTTCAGGAACGCGTACGTTGAATGTTGCCATTTCGTGTCGTACGGCAGCAGAAGTTGCAGTAAGTGATCAGCTAATTGTTGATGCATATCCAAATCCTAATCACGGTCAATTTACAGTGAGCATTCAATCGCGATTAGATGAAAAGTATTCCATCAGTTTAATGGATCAAACAGGTAGAGTTCTAAAAGTTACTGAACTCACTGGTACTTCCGGCTTAACAACGCAGGACTTCGATCTTGAAGGTATAGCAGCAGGAATGTACTTTATCCGAGTCGTAAATGCCGATAAAGTCGCTATAAACAAATCAATTATTATTCAATAAAATACCACTTACGGGTTATGATCAAGAGGTTGCTAATTAATAGCAGCCTCTTTTTTTTGTGCTTTTTTTTTCTTTGCCTATTCAAAAATCAACTTTTCTATAAAATCCGGATTGATTTGCAGTGTAATATTTCAACTATAAAGCAGAATTTATTTTCTTTTTAAGCTTTTCGTGTTCACATTTGGTAAGAAAGTCGAAACCTTTTCAATTTCAAATAGTAGATAGTAATCTGACCAATTTACTGATCGGAAATTAGAAAATGACTAAATTTACAAGAATTTCAATACTGCTGGTACTGCTCATTGCAGGAATGTTTAGTTGTACACCTTACAGAAAAACTGTAATGTTTCAGCCTTCAGCGCAAGATACCTTACCAAACAAAATCGATGAAACATATCGTCCGCTGATTCAGCCAAATGATATCTTGGACATTTACGTTACCAGTACAAGTCCGGAAGCGAGCAAGTACTTTAATTATTCTGAAAGCCCTGAGAATACAGGAGGTGGATTGTTGAACAGCTACTTAGTCGATTTGCATGGGGAGGTTCAAACACCTCTCATCGGAGCAGTTAAAGTAGCAGGATTGAATTCTGCTGATGCACGAGATACTATTTCAAAAAGATTGTCACGATATCTGGTAAACCCTTCTGTTAAATTGAGTATTCGAAATTTTAAAGTAACGGTACTTGGGGAAGTAGTTCATCCGGGAATTTATACAGTTCAAAATGAAAAACTCACCCTTCCCGAAGCAATCGCTTTAGCAGGCGATTTAACAGTATTCAGCAAGAGAGACCAAGTAATGGTTATTAGAGACAGTGTAGGTTTTAAAACATTCATCAGGATTGATCTAGGTGATCGAAGTTTGTTTTCTACTCCCGGATATAGTTTACATTCGAACGACATTGTGTACATAGAACCAAATAAGAAGAAAAGATTCTTGGGTGAAAATTATTACAGAGTATTCCCTGTAATTCTTGGAAGTGTTACTTTTCTTTTATCAATAATTCAGCTTACAAAAAAATAATTTAGACTATTATGTCAGAGGACGATAATTATTCATCGAGCGATTTTAACAATGAATCAGAAAAGATAAACATTAAGCAAATCTTTTTTGATTACATAGTGCGTTTTTGGTATTTGTATATTCTAAGTCTCATCTTAGCATTGATGATTGGCTACTATTACCTATGGTACACCACACCGGTTTACAGTGCTCGTGCAACGGTGTTAATCAAATTGTCAAGTCCCTCTACTACAAAAGGCGACATCCTCAATGCAATGAACGAATTTGATGATGATCGTAATATTCAAAATGAAATGGAAGTGTTGAAATCACGAACACTTGTAACGCGTACACTGAAAGCATTGGAATTTGACATTTCTTATTTCTATGTTGGAAATGTAAAAACGCGTGAAGTTTATCAAGATTGTCCTTTCAAAGTAATAGACAATGCTATTAAGTTGAAAGCAATGGCAGAGCCAATAAATATTCATATTATCAGCGATAAAAAATTCCGGCTTTCTTACGAAAATGGAAAAAGTAAAAATAAATTTAGTGAAATTTATTCATTCGATCAAAATATCGATAATGAATTAGGTAATTTTCGAGTTGTAAAAAGAGGATTTTTTAATGCGCGTGCATTTAATAATCCAATATATGATAAGAGAGATTATTTTATTAAAATACAGAATCTTGAATCTCTCGTTGAAAGATATCAGTCGAATTTAACCGTTGGAATTCTAACAAAAGCTTCCTCAATGGTGAGCGTTTATACAGAAGATATTGTTCCAACCAAAGCAGTAGATTTTATTGACAAGTTGATTGAGATTTGGATGCAGAGTAGCATCGATCAGAAAAATGAATTAGCAACTAACTCATTAAAATTTATCGATGAACAAATTGTATTTGTTTCACAAGATCTGAACACAATTGAAAAAGAATTTGAAGAATTTCGGTCGTCAAAAGGTATCACCGATCTGAATATTGAAGCGCAAGGGTATATGAACAGCGCCCGCGATTTTGATATTCGCTTATCAGAATTAGATCTCAAGTTAAGTTTTTTGGATTACTTGGAAAAATATGTCGAAGACGATAAAAATATTAGTGGAATGTCGCCGGCTTCCATTGGTATCGAAGATGTTTTGTTGTTGAAGCTGATCAGTCAGTTAAGCGATCAGGAAGGATTGCGAGAAGTTTTACGCGCCGGAGCAACTGATGAGAATCCTAGAATACAAGAATTAAATTTGTCTATTCAAAATACCAAGAACGACCTTATTGAAAATATAAAAAGTATAAAAGCCGGATTGACAGCTTCTAAAACGGAAGCAGCTTCTCAATTGAGTAGGATAGAAGGTCATATTTCAACGCTGCCTGGAACCGATCGAGTGATAGTGAATATCAAGCGACAGATGGAAGTGAAAGCAAATTTGTATACGTATTTGATGCAGAAAAGAGCGGAGACCGCTATTATTTTGGCAGGAACAACTTCTGATAATCGTATTGTTGACAAAGCAAAAGCAACTGTCAATCCTATTCGCCCTGTTAGCTCTGAAATTTATTTGATCTCTATGATTGTTGGCCTAGCATTGCCGGCTGCATTTGTATATTTTAAAAGTATACTAAACGATAAAATTGTAGAACGATCAGACATAGAAAAAGTAGTCAAATTGCCCGTGATCGGTATGGTTGGAATGAGTGAGTCGGAAAACGAATTTGTGATTCAAGAAAATTCGAAATCGTTTATCGCTGAAGCATTCAGGTCTATTCGTACCAATTTGCAGTACTTCGTAAAAAATCAAAATGAAACAAAAACATTTCTTGTTACCAGTTCTATTTCAGGAGAAGGAAAAAGTTTTTGTTCATTGAATTTAGCTGCAATCTTTGCCTTAGGCGGAAAAAAAACGGTGTTGGTTAGTTTCGATTTAAGAAAGCCAAAAGCGATGAGTCATCTAAGATTAAAAGGTGAACTTGGCGTTACTAATTTCTTGATAGGATCAAACACAGGAGAGCAAATTGTTCAAGCATCCGGAATTGCTAATCTTGACATTATACTTACCGGTCCTAAGCCCCCCAATCCTTCTGAATTATTATTGAGCGATAAAGTTGATGAACTTTTTGTATACCTAAGAAAAAATTACGATTATATCATTCTCGATTCACCACCATTAGGTTTAATTAGTGATCCGTTGATCTTGTCGAGATATTGCAGCGCAGTAATTTATATTGTCCGTCAAAATCTAACTCGTCGTGTACACTTGGAAATCTTGAACAAACTTCAAAAAGAAGGCAGGATAAAGAATATCGGAGTGATCTTAAACGCAGTATCTAAAAAGTCAACAGCTTACGGATATGGATATGGATACGGCTATGGGTATGGTTACGGATATGGCTCAAAAGCGGATTCCGGATATTATGATGATGTAATAGAAGGCGATGATAAGAAAAAAGCAAAGTGGAATAAATTCAGTAAAAAGAAAAAGTAACAATATTGTCTTTTGATTCTTCATTCATTGACATATACTTGCATATTGAACGAAGTGTCGTTTAAGAATATCGAAGTAATGTGAGAAGAAAGTAGTATTGAATAAACTCGCTGCGCAAAAGTAAGAGTAAAGGTTTTATCAATATACATTGAAACGTCTGGCTTTTTATAGTCTGCTATTCACAAAATTGAAAGTGTTCGCATAAAACTTGGTGCTGAATTTACTTCCGGAGAATGGATCTTCTTAGAAAGATAAAATTCCCTACAATAAATTAGTTGGTAAGTGAGTGTTCAATTTCATCAACAGACAAATTGGGTTTGAATAATAAATGCTAAAAGGAAAACTAGATTCGCAAAGTAAACTGCTGTTTAAAAACAGTGGCTGGGTCTTCTTTTCTAATTTTTTTAGTACTGGTCTGGCTTTTCTTCGTTCTGTAATTATTGCTCGAGGCCTAGGCCCGGGCATCTATGGAACTTACGCCATCGTAGTAGCTTTTGTAGGACTTATACAAGAGTTTTTAAATCTAAATGTAGGAACAGCATTGATTAAATTTGGTGCTGTTTATCAGTTAGAAAATCGTTCTGATAAGTTGATGGCTTTTGTTAAATCTGGTTTACTTGTTAGTTTCATCATGGCATTTGTATCCATCTTGGTTATTGCTGCTTTATGTTTTTTATCCTACGGAACTTTTATCGATAAGCCGGATCTTGAATGGTTTATTATTTCTTATGCAATCGTTGCAAGCATCACGTATGTGAATTCAATTTCACGTGCTTTATTACGTCTGCATTATAAATTTAGAATGAGTTCTATTATTCAAATGATCATGGATATCATAGAAACATTAGCGATTGCAATCGCTGTATTTTTCTATCCGAAAGATCTGAATATATTTTTCGTTGCCATTATCATCACTCGTTTTTTAAATGGGTTTATCTGCAATTTGCTTGCATATTATGAACTCAAAGAAGAACTGGCTCCCCATCTTACTGCTCCAATGATTTTAATTAGACAGGAACGCAAATCAATTCGTGAATTTATTCTCGGTAACTCTATCGGTAATTCAATGAAAACGGTGATCAGTCAAGGTGATGTATTGCTTTTGGGATTGCTTACCAACCCACAGCAAGTAGGCTTTTATGCAGTGGCAAAAAAACTCGCTTACTCTGTCCTTACACTTTCTGACCCGCTTGTACAATCTATTTACCCCCAACTCTCAAAATTGTTGGCAGAAAAAAAGTTCTCTGAAGTGAAAAATATGCTAATAAAAATTACTTCGTTGGCAATGATTCCCGGACTTATTTTTATTGTTTTTACCTTTTTTCTAAACGAATGGATAATAAAAACTATTTATGGGCCCGAATATTTGCCTGCTACTAAGGCATTCTTTTACTTCGTAATTGGTGCAGTTTTAGGCACAGCAACTTTCTGGACTTTACCTCTCGTTCAAAGTATGGGTATAGTAAAAGTCCGAATCAAAGTCTATATTGCTACCATAATTCTTGGCAGTACTCTCGCCTATATTCTAATCCCTATCATGCACAATGCAGGAATGGCATTAGCTCTCTTGCTTACAAATGTGATGAATATGCTCATCTTCATTTATGTTGCAGAAAAAAGAATCAATCAATCCATTCGCGAACAGCTCAACTAACAATCTCACTTCTATATGATCATTCAGTACAAAAAAACATCTTTCATTTCTCGTCCTCTTGCACTCCTCAATTTTGTTCGTGGCAACAAGCAAGGATTGCACGAAGCAATAATTACCAGAGCTGCAAAAACATTATTGGGAAATAAATACAATCATAAAGAAGCTCAGAAATATTTGGCAGAAATTAGAGCCGGAGATTTTATTCCAATGAATTCATTGCCCGGTGTTAATTTGCCCGGAAATAAACCTGCTCACTTGTTTGGAAAGTTTTTGTACTTCATTGTGCGTTGTGCAAAGCCACAAGTAATGGTTGAAACCGGTGTTGCTCACGGAGTATCGTCATGGACAATATTAAACGCATTGCATAAAAATGGGTCGGGTAAGTTGTATTCAATCGACCTTCCCAATCTTGATCTTAAAAGCTATAATCCGCAAAATATTGCTCAACAAAGTGGATGGGCCGTATCGGAACCATTACGTTCTCAATGGGACCTTCAATTAGGTTCTTCGCATGAATTATTACCTATGCTGATGCAACGCTTAGGGAAAATCGATATTTTTTTTCACGATAGCGATCATTCGTATCAAAATATGATGTTTGAATTCAAGGCAATCTATGATCATCTCAATGAAGGAGGACTTATTATTTCCGATGATGTCCATAAAAATGAGTCATTCCGCGATTTTGTAAATGCCGAGCACATTACCGGAATACAGTTCCTCACTAAAGGTGGTGCTGCGGTAAAAAGAAATGTTTAAATCTTACTTTAAGACGTAAAACAAGACATTTCAGCTCTTTTAGAAGTAACTTTTCACTCTTAAAAGAGTAAATACAGACTATGTTACCCATCTACCAACCGTACCTTCCTGCCTCTTGTTTGAAGTATGCACACGATGCACTCGATTCAACATGGATTTCTTCGCAAGGCGTTTATATCGACAAGGCCAAAGAAAAATTAAAAGAGATTATCGGGAGTAATTACGTGGTGCTCGTTAATAACGGAACTTGTGCTACACACATGCTTGCGCTTGGACTCAAGTTTAAATATCCCAACCTAAAAAAAATAATCGTTCCCAATAATGTATATGTAGCTGCATGGAATAGTTTTCTATTTAGCGGTGGTTGGGAATTTGAAGTTATCGATGCAGATCTTAAAACATGGAATGTCGATTATTCAAAAATAAAAGGAACCGGAAAAGACACAGCATTCTTAGCTGTGCACAATCTGGGAAACATCATCAATGTACCTGAATTGAAAAAAAGGTTTCCTGATATGGTTGTTGTAGAAGACAACTGTGAAGGTCTCTTTGGAAAATATAATGGTCAGTATTCAGGAACAGCATCTCTAATTTCTTCACTTTCTTTTTTTGGTAATAAAACAATTACCAGCGGTGAAGGTGGAGCTGTTCTAACACAAGACAGTGAGCTGTTCGAATATTTAAATTCTGTTCGTGGTCAGGGTATGTCGAGCGTGCGTTATGTACATGATAAACTTGGGTACAATTATCGAATGACAAATATTCAAGCTGCTATCTTATACGGGCAGTTAATGATAGTTGATGAAATACGAGAACGTAAATCGGCTGTATTTAATTTATATCGTTCGGAGTTGTCCGGTTTAGATGAGATTTCTTTTCAGGAAATCGAATCAGGTACTCAGCATGCAGAATGGATGTTTGCAATAAGGTTCAATCAATTCGACTTGAATAAAAAGAGAATGTTGGAACTCTTCCTTTTCGAAAATAATATTGAAACACGACCGATGTTCTATAGCATCAATGAACATGCACATTTGGCTGCGTTAAAGAGTGATAATACTGTTGCTAATATTTTGAATCATCAGTGTTTGATTCTGCCTAGTTTCCCGGAATTAACGAAAAGTCAAATATTAACGGTCACCAGAAAAATAAAAGATTTTCTGTTAAAAAATAAAATGTAATTCGTGAGATCAGATATCGATCATACTACCATTCTTTCTTCTGCTGATGAAAGCAGGTGGAATGCGATATACGATGAACTTCCAATTGCGCTTCAAGACGTTCATTTCACCTATGATTATAACAATCTCTATCAAAAGAATGGCGATGGTGAAATACGATTGTTTGTTTTTCAAAAAAATAAACAGCTATACTATTATCCCTTTCTGCTTCGAGCAATAATTATAGAGGGTAGTAAAAGTGAATTTAAAGATATCGAAACAGTGTATGGTTATACCGGTCCTATTTCAACAACAAATGATCATGATTTTTTGAATGAAGCAGATCAAGCTTTTTGCGCGTACTGTAAGTCAGAGAAAATCATTACTGAGTTTATAAGGTTTAATCCTTTGATGCAAAATCAACAATTGTTAG
Organism: Bacteroidota bacterium; assembly: GCA_031367345.1. Taxonomy (GTDB): domain Bacteria; phylum Bacteroidota; class Bacteroidia; order AKYH767-A; family 2013-40CM-41-45; genus JADKIH01. The sequence goes on from JANLPR010000015.1 coordinate 10,171, forward strand.
AGGGAAATTCAGCAATGAAATTAATTGAACTAAGAGACTATATTTCAGTTGATCTTAAAACCATTGATGATTCATTGATGACAAGCTACTCTCCTCAAAATAGAAATAAGATTCGAAAGGCTGAGAAGTCGGGCGTGAAAATAGTATTTGATAAAAACGGTGAAGCCTTCTCTGAATTTGAAAGCATATATCTTGAAAACATGACTCGATTAAATGCAGCGAACATGTATTTTTTCTCGCCTGAATTTTTTGCAGCATTGAAAAAGTTAGTAATGAAGTCAGGAGTTTTACTGCTAGCAAAAATGGAAGAAGAGATTATTGGAGCTACTGTCTTTTTTAAAAGCAATATGTATTCCCATTATTTTCTCTCCTCGGTTAGTGAAGCCGGCAGGAAAAATGGCGTTTCTAATCTGATGGTTCATAAAGGACTATTGTGGGCAAAAGAGAACAATGCTCAGATGATGCATCTGGGCGGAGGCGTCTCAGCCGATCAAAATGATCCATTGCTGGTTTTCAAGAAAAATTTTTCTGAAAAAACCGTTAAATTCTTTATTGGAAAAAGAATTCACGATCAGGAAGTGTATGATAAATTAATTAAAGTCTGGGATAGTTCTCATGGTGAAAAAGCTGTGAAATATAAGTCTATCTTGCAGCGTTACAGATTGACTAAAGAAGAATTGCTATGAGTTCATCAATCAAAATAAATAATATTCGTTTGCGTGCTCTTACCTTAGACGACGCGAAAACTACCTGGAAGTGGCGCAATCAGGACGATGTGAAAAATGATTTCAGCGGTCACCCTTTTCCGGTAAGCTACGAGGAAGAGTTAGCTTGGTATGAAAAAAATATTAAACTAAATTTTCCGAATACAACTTTTGGTGTAGAAATTAATTCCGGTGGACAATTAGTTGGTCTAACTTTCCTTAAAAACATCAACATGATCTTTCGACATGCAGAGTTTGCAATTTTAATTGATGGTTCTCAAAAAGGGAAAGGCTATGGAAAAGACGCATGTTATAAAACATTGGAATTTGCTTTTAGAAATTTAGGACTTAACAAAGTTTATTTGAAAGTGCGTACCGACAATGTCGCTGCCATAAAAATATACGAAGCTTGCGGCTTTAAAATTGAAGGAACTATTCGTGAAGATGTTTATAAGCAAGGTCATTTTTATGATCAGTATTATATGGGTGTTTTGTTTTCGGAAATCAAATAATTCTGCATATTTAACAATAACATCTAGAGCATTCTCCACCGTTGACAAATCAATTAGAATCCGACATTCCATCAAATCAAATTGTAGAAAATAAATCTGCGAAAGGATTAGCTGTATATGTTTACTCGCCTTTCTGTTTGTTGCGACCTACGACCAATCGGATTTTTGATATGCGCTTGTGCGATAGTTTAGCAGGTAATCAGGCAAATGTGACTATCATTTATCCTTATACGTATATGAAGGATAATATTTCGCAAAAAGAAATTCCCGCATCTTATGGCGTAAAGAATAACGTCACGACAAGAATGCTTTTGACTCCGTTGAAAGAACATACTCCTAAACTTTATCGCTTCGTGATGATGATGTCCGGATTCACATTCGCTACAATTCGGATTGCGATCGAGCAAATTTTTTCATCGCGTGAGGCGGTAATCATGTCGCGCGATGCTAAATCATTAATTCCGGCTATCCTTTTACGTAAACTGGCCGGACGTTTGTTGAAATTAAAAATTGTTTTTTTAGCAGCCGAAGTAAAAGATAAACCTATTTACAAATGGGTTGTAAGAAATTCAGATGGTGTTTTCGCAGGCGTTTCAACCACTCGAGATGCTATCATGAAAGTGGCGAAAGTGCCAAAAGAAAAGTTCATGCTCTCTTTGGCTCCTGTTCCTGTTTATACAAACGACTGCACAAAACAGGAAGCAAAAATTAAAATTGGTTATACAGAAAATAAACCCCTCATTGTTTATACCGGTAAATTAGGAATTGAAGTGCTGGAGCTGAGATATATTTTAAAAGCAGCTAAACTACTTCCTGATTATAATTTTCTATTTACAGGCGGTCGTAAAAGTGCAGTCGATACAGTAAAAAATTATTGCAAAGAATTAGGTGTTAGTAATGCCATCTTTACCGGCTTCTTTAACGATTCTACAGTGGTTCGTAACTATCAATTAGCCGGCGATGTATTGTTGAGCTATTATACCTCTCACGATCACATGGTAGAATTTAATTACCCGCAAAAAATTAATGAGTATATGTCAACAGGTAACCCTATTGTTACTCCCGACTTTCCTGCAACACAAGATGTACTCAACAGCAAGAATGTTTATTTCGTAGCTCCTGATAATGAAAAAGAATTAGCAAATGGAATTAAGTTTTTAATAGAGCACCCGGAAGTGGGAGCTATATTGGCCACACAAGCATTGGAAGATATAAAAGGCCTAACCTTCGATAGTAAAACCAAAGAGCTTTTAGAATTTATTGGCAAACTTTCTTACTAGTTAATTTTAATCAATGATAATATACGATTGATAATGGCTATACGGACTTCTTTTGATCGCATATTTATCAAGTCCTAAAGCTTCTCTTACTGCAACAGTTTCACCCGGAAATTTAGGCTGATTCAATTCGTCGAATGCAATCACGGTACCTTTTGTAATATATGGCTTGATTAGATCTAGGCATTTTTTTGTTGGCTCGTAAATATCAAAATCAAAATATGCTAGCGAAATAATTGTTTCAGGATGCTCTTTAAGATAATGTGCTAGTTCTACACTTGCGTCACCTTGCACCAATTCAAATTTTTGCATGTGGTCGAGCGGACTTTCTTTCTCCAGATTGCGGAGCACTTTTTCTAAATACGCTTTATAATTATCGGCAACATTGTACGCACCTTTCATAGCATAAACTTCTGCACCATCTTTTTCATGTACAGAAGGAAAACCGTCCCACGTGTCAAAACCAATAATCTTTCTGCCATAGTTGAAGGGTTCATAGATTGAACGTAATGATTGAAATAAATTGAGATTTTGTCCCCAACGTACCCCAAATTCCATCACCACTCCATGAACATCAATCATTTTTTTATAGAGGTCGTCGATGAAAAGGAATTTTTTCAAATCTGTTGGATTCAAGAAAAGACCAAAATTTCTCATTGCCTCATCTTTTGGCATCGGATTCTGTTCAAAAAGTTCAATCAATTGTTCTCTGTTTTGAGCTTGATTTGATGATACGATACTCGGGGCAATGTTTAGGTCTTTCGATTCCATAGTTTGTCTGTTATTCAACCTGCAATGTAAGTCAGTAGTGAGTACTTGTCAACTACTATTTTTCAATTCGGCACAAAAGTTCGCATTCTGTACTAATTTTTGTCTGTCACTAATCAATTTAGAATGTTGCGTTTTTTGGTGAAAACCATTCAAAGGAATACAGTTTAGAAGAGTATCTATTTGATGAACAACATACTAGAATTTCCTCATAAAAAATTATTATTTTTAGTTTGTTCAAAAGGGAATAGGCGGTGTACATAATTCGTGTTAATCGGCATAATTTGTAACATTTCCGCTAATTGGACATATAAAAATAATTCCACAGAGAAGATTTAATTGAACTTTTGGCAGTAATTTTATAATAAATACCATCTGCACATGGAACGTAAATCGGCCTATCATTTCATTTTTTAGCAACTACAATTGACTGCGCAAAAGAGAATTTACTTATTAAATCGCCTTATTAACGGCGGATATTTTACTCCCTCGGGTGGAATGCTTTCGTTAGTGGCTGCTCAAAGACTTTTCAATAGAAACGCCGGTGTTGTAAGTAAAATGTATCGTCATCAACACGAACATTTAGAAACGCAAGAAAAAATAATTGAAGTGAAAGTATATTCAGGTGATCATCCTCGTATTCTTGAAATGATCGATAGACTGACACCTTTGAAAAAATACATAAACCTAGCGGTAATTCATGGAAGCTATGCTACAGGAATGGAAATAGCCTACAGCGATTTCGATGGGCTTATTGTTCTTTCAAAGGAACTTGTAAATGATGAAGTGTTGTTGGCGAAAGTCGCTTTTGAATTGCATCAGTTGCGTAAAATAATGCACAAGATCGATCCATTTCAGCATCACGGATGGTTTGTTCTTTCAGAATACGATCTTGAAAATTATCCTGAATGGTTTTTACCATCAGCAATTTTCGAACATAGTCGTTCATTAATTGGAACAACTAAATTAGCCATCCATATTCCTCCAATTACCGATATGGATTTTAACCGCTCCTTTTTACGCTTATGTGAAAGCTTGAATCGAAAATTGTCAAGCCCAAAAGTTGATTGGAATTTGTATCAATTAAAAGCGATCTTTAGCGAATTCATGATGTTGCCTTCAGCCTATATTCAAGCAAGAGATAGTAAGGGCATCTATAAAAAATTTAGTTTCGGAGAAATGAGAAAAGATTTGACAGCAGAAGAATATTCTGTGATGGACGAAGTTTCTACGATACGGATGAATTGGAAGTACGAACTGAATGATAAACAGATCAGGTTTTTGCAACGTATCGATTTTTTAAGTTGGAAACAGCGACAAAAAATAAAAATGGCTATCCCTGATTTTATAGAGACTGCTATCCATGACGGATTGTTTAGTCGTATGAATAGTTTTATAGACATTGTAAAGAGTAAACTTAATTCGGGTGAAAAATTATGAGTAAATATTCACTCATCGATCTTCCGATGTATGTACGTCCGGAAATGTACGAGGTAAATATATCAGCAATCACATCTTCCTTAATGAATCATGGCAAGATATTAAGTGTGTATCGTATTGGTAGTGTTACTGCTCCAGGTATTTCTGATCTTGATATGTTTGTTGTTTTTAAAGACGGTGTAAAAACAAATCATGATCCTTTTCATAAGTTAGATGAGGTGGGTAAATACTTATTTGTCCATAAACTATTTGGTGCCTCGCTTGAACATTTCCATCAAGCTCTAAGAGTCACGAAGTTTCACAACTACCGTCTGGTTGGAGGAGAGGAAACCAGAATCTCTAATGATCTCCTGCCTGCAAATGAACGACTACTAAAGACTCAGACTGCGCTAGAGTTTTTAATAAAAATGTATATGGTGATGAATATTCAACAAAAGTATAAGATCATTAAAGTTCGTGCATTTCTTTTAGAAGCACGAGCTTTAGAATATGACTTGGAATTTTTAGGTGTTACTCAAGGTCCATTGTTCGATAGTGTTAAAGAGATCATTGAGTTGAGAAAGCAATGGTTTCTGACAAGAAATAATACTGAAAAAATTGAGGCTATTTTCAATACACTCTTCACTCACCTTTCCACCTTTCTTGCAGAAATTTTAACACGAGAAGTTTTTTACACTTCTCATATTTTAAATGGACGATTTGCGAGTAATGTGCGATGGACGAATGCGAATTCATTGTCAATCTCTAAATTTGGTTTTCCTATGCCTTCATTTATTGCGGGAATGTTCAAGAAAAATTATTTCAAAGTGTTGAACAAAGTTAATTCCTTCTCAATGAAGCTTCCGGTGAATGAAAATCCTCCTGAATTTCTCGGTGATCGGTTCGCGTTATTCAAAACGATGAATGAATACAATAAAATTCATATTCCAAATTTTATGCCTCCTGGAACGAGTCTAAAAATTATGTAAATAAAATTTTATTTGCATAAAAAAGATCGGGATATCTCACATGTATAGCCTTACTTTATCAACAGTAATACCATTAAAAAGAGTTTTCGAATCAATAACACACGAATGACTAGTAAAAAAGTAGACGATTTTTCAAATGATAGTACAGCACATCGGTTGAAGGTGCTGCATATTATTTGGTCTGCGAAATCGGGTGGGATTGAACGCTTAGTTTATTCTTTATTGAATGAGCTGCAAAAGGACGATACCATTAAAGTGGATATTCTAATTGGACAAGCCAAAGGTGTATCCATGAAAGAAATGATAGGTAATCCGACTATTCATCTTGGGTATTTCAATTCAGGTAGTGACTTGAGGTGGGGGCATATCAGCAAAACGAAAAAGTTTTTTGAGCATTACGACATTTTACATTTTCATACTTTTCACCTCGGTACTGCTATTGCAGCCATTCTAAGTAAAAAGCGAGTTTGTTTTACAGAGCATGGCAATTTCGGCTTTGGTAAAAAGAAAGGGAAAGTTTTTTTTATAGTCGAATTTTTTAAAAAGATATTTTTAAACCATTTTTCGGATGTAATAACATTCAATTCAGATTTCAGTCGGTCTATTTCAGAGAAACGTTATGGTCTTCAAAAAGTAGATCACACTGTAGTTTACAATGGAGTCGCTGAAACAGAACCATCGGTGGTGGCTCTTCCGGAAAGAGATATTGAAAAGTTGATAAAAGATAAATTTGTTATCGCATTTGTAGGTAGGCTCGCAGGGGTAAAAAGAATCGATCGATTAATTAGAGCGATCTCCTTCATTCAGGAAAGGAGTGATATCGTTTTACTGATCATGGGTGTTGGACCATTGGAAGCGGAACTAAAGGCGCTAACCAAGGTGCTGGATGTTGAACATAATGTTTATTTCGCCGGTTATCGTTCTAGGATACACACGTATATTTCAATTTGTGATATCTTTATACTTCCATCGCAAAATGAAGCATTTGGATTGGTGGTCGTGGAAGCTTATTCAGAAGGGAAACCTGTTCTTGTTTTTAATGATGGTGGCGGTGCAGCTGAATTAGTCAATGCAATAGAGCCTGGTATGATCGTAAAAAATGAAGAAGAACTTGCAAAAAAGATCATAGAAATAAAAATTAATCCGGAAGCAAGAAATAAATTGAATGTAGAAAAAAGGATATTGTATTCAAAAAAATTCAGGATTAAAACAATGGCAGATAAATTCAAAGAGATTTATTCTTCCATTTAATTTGGCGAATTTTAATAAAATGATCAATCAATAATTAAATTAAGCGAATAAATAATCGATGTGCGGAATTAACGGAGTTTTTAAAATGATTGGTAGTCTCGACAATGGAAAAGAATTGATTGAGGCGATGAATGCTGCTACTTCACATCGTGGCCCCGATGATCAGGGTTATTGGGCCGATGAAAAAAGACAAATTCATTTTGGACATTTACGTTTAAGCATCATTGATCTTTCTCCCGGTGGTCACCAGCCAATGATTGCCTCTAATGGAAACGTAATCGTTTTCAATGGTGAGATCTACAATTACAAAGAAATAAAACAACAATATTTTAAAGGTAAAATTTTCAAAAGCGATAGCGATACCGAAGTTTTGTTGGCGCTCTATGAAAAATTTGGTGAACAATGTTTAAATTATCTAAATGGAATGTTCGCCTTTGCAATATGGAATGTAGAAGAAAAAAAATTATTTATTGCTCGTGATAGAGTAGGGAAGAAGCCTTTTTACTTTGCTAATATCGCCGGTAAGTTTGCGTTTTCATCGGAGATAAAAGCGCTTTTGAAATTGCCTTGGATGCGACGTAAGCTCGATGAAAATGCAATGTATCATTTCCTGACTTTTAATTTACTTGCACCTCCTAGTACTATGTTCGAAGGAATAGAGAAATTGGAACCCGGTTATAAAATGACCGTTTATTCTAACGGAACTATTAAAAAAGAAGAATACTGGGAAGTCGATTATTCAGCACAAATTGAACAGTTGAATGAAGTCGATTCTGTAATTGCTGTAGAGAAAGCGTTGGCTCGTTCCATCGATCTACGTATGGTAGCCGATGTTCCTGTAGGTGCTTTCCTTAGCGGCGGTGTCGATTCTAGTGCTGTGGTTGCTTATATGTCGAAGTTGACAAATGTGCCTATCAATACTTTTTCTATTGGTTTCGAAGGACAAGAAAGTTACGACGAGCGATATTATGCAGGGAAAGTTTCAAAAATGTTTAATACCAATCACAGCGATATAGTTGTTACCGCAAACGATATAGAAGGTTTTTTACCTGAAGTTGTAAATATTTTTGATGAGCCCTTGGCTGATGCTACATGTATCCCCATTTATTTTCTTTCGAAGAAAGCACGAGAGTCAGGTAGCATTGTAGTGCTTACCGGTGATGGAAGCGATGAGCTTTTTGCCGGTTATCGTAATTGGAAAAAATTTATTCAGTTGCATCCATGGTTTGATTTCTATGCAAAACTTCCTGAAATAGTAAAGCGAGGTGTTTTAAATGGAGCAGGTAGTTTTGCCTCTGAAAGTATTGTTGAAATGCTTTCACGCTCAGCTAAAGGCCAAGATTTATTTTGGGGCGGTGCTAAAAGTTTTAAAGAAAGTACTAAGACAAAATTTCTATCCGTCGATTATTTAAATCGATTGGGTATTTCAGATTCATATAGTGTTATTGAAAAATACAAACAGCAGTTTGAGGCCATTCAGTCAAAATCAAATCGCAAATTCACCTACGCCGATTGGATGTGTTACTTGGGATTTAAATTTATGGTTCCTAATTATTACCTCTACAGAATGGATCATTTAGGAATGGCAAATTCCATCGAGATTCGCTCACCATTTTTGGATTATGAACTCGCAAACACTGCTCTTTCTATTTCGTCGAAGTATAAGTTAAAGAACGATGAGCCAAAGTATATTTTGAAAAAGGCATTGGAGAAAGTATTGCCACACGATATTCTTTATCGGAAAAAAATGGGGTTCTGTGTTCCATTGAAAGAATGGGCCGGCGATTTTATGATCGATTACATTGAAAAGAATTTGCGGTCCTTCTGTACCGATCATCCTCATTTTAAATATGACGAATTAAATTCGCTCTTGAAACAACTCAAAGCCGGCGATGAGTCAAGTGTAAATCGTTTATGGACGCTTTATTTTTTAATCGCCTGGTTTAAAAAATGGCTAGACTAATTCCACAATGAAGATCCTGGTCATAACCAATATTCCGAATCCTTATCGGCTGCCTCTTTTTAATGAATTAAATAAACAATTAATTCACGAAAAAATGGAGATGAAAGTGATTTTTGCAGCAGAGACATATAGCCGACGAAAATTTGTGTTGGATATGAACGATTGCAAATTTAATTTTGCATTTCTTGGGTCCGAGCAAATTAGTTTTGGTGACTCTGAAAAAACTACTTTCCGTTATGGTAATTTATCGGATGTTCTGAAAAAGGAAAAGCCTGATCGCATTATCGTAAGTGGATTCTCTTTAGCTACAATGAAAGTTTGGTGGTACACACGATTTAATAAGGCAGAATTTCTGATTTGGAGCGGCTCTGTTACTGTCAAAGGAAAAGGAATGGGCATGGTGAGAAAATGGCAGAGAAGACTGCTAATGGCTTATTCTTCCGCTTTTGTGGTGTATGGTGAAAGAGCTAAGAAATACCTGCTAGATTTAGGTGTAAAATCAAGTAAGATCTTTAAAGGCATAAATACTGTTGATACGACGTTTTTTAAGGTGCAGTCACGCATTTTGAAAGAAAACAGAGTTAATTCAACAAACAAAAAGCAGATTACTTTCGTAGGCTACTTGAGTAAAAGGAAAAATGCTTCGCAACTGTTAAACTGCATTCGTTTGCTAAAAACGCAACGCAGTGACTTTATGTTGGAAGTGATTGGCGATGGCGATGATAAAGAGCAATTGATGGAATTAGTAAAAACATTGAAAATAGATGACTGTGTTCATTTTGCCGGCTTTAAACAAAAAGAGGAATTGCCTGAATATTATTCGCGCACCGATGTCTTTTTGTTTCAAACGAATTTTGATATCTGGGGATTGGTTTTAAATGAAGCCATGGCTGCCGGATTAGCTTGTATTGTTTCTCCAAATGCCGGAGCTGCAGACGATCTGATTGAGGAAGGGAAGACTGGATTTGTGATTGACTTCAACAATCAGAAAAAAATAGTTGAGAAGATAAACGAATTGCTCGACAATGAATCGATGAGAAAGTCGATCGGTGAAAATGCTTCTGCCTTTATCGAACTGAATGCCGGAGTGAAACAAAGTGCTGAAGGATTTGTGAAAGCAATTCGTTCTACAATAAAATAAAAAGATGTCGTACAAAGAGTGGAAAGCGTATTGGAAAAAATTAGATTGGACCAGAAAGTGGTTTGCGATCTTCATTCTGTTGCGCCCTATTGTGGACAATTTTTATCAGATCAAAGAGTTCTCTTCTTTTCTTTCTCCGATTTATATCATGGGTGTTCTAGCTCCTGTTCTTGCAATTTCTGCTATGATGTCAATCAAAAGAAAAAATATGGCAAATCCAGCCGACGAATTTTTTAAGTTTTGGGGAATATTAATTTTACTCAATTGCATTGTAATTCTCGTTTCCTTTTACACGCTCGATACCTTTGGTAATTGCATAAAATATTTAACACCTCCTCTTATCTTTTTGTATTTGCGAAAAGCAGTACGTAATAAGGAGGATATTCATTTTATACTTCAAACATTTTTATACAGTTGCATTTTTCCATTTGCCATGATGTTCTTTGAGATCATCGTTCACCCGTTCACTCCTGAGTTTGCTTCCGAAGGTCGTGGTGGAGGTTCGCGTATTCGTGGTGAATATGCAGACAGTATGAATTATGCATCGTTTTTAATAGGAGCTTTTTTAATTCAAGGGTATTTTTTTCTCGAAGCAATTTACAGTAAAAGTAAAGAGCGAAAAAAGAGAAATACCTCTATGAAATTGATGATGTGGTTTGTGATCTGTTTGGTTGGAGCCATTTCGCTTCGTCACGTTTCTACATGGGTTGTATTCCTAACTCTAATCACGCTACTCATGTTCTACAATGCGCAGAACTTAAAAGGAATGGTATTCGGTATTTTTATTGCAGCGATCATACTGCCCTTCTTTGCACGAACAATTTACGAGACACAAATATATCCACTTATTGCAAAGGAGTTCAACGTGATAAATGGAGATCAAGATGTTCAATATGCATTCAATGGCCGTGTATCTCGATGGGAAAAGTACTTTGAAATATGGAATCGAATGCCGGCAATTACTCACTATTTGGGCGTTTCATTTTCCGGTTATAAACAAGCGCCAATAATGATCAGTGGTGGTATGCACAATGATTATATCCGTATTTTATTTCTTACAGGAATAATAGGAGTAACAATTTACATTCTCTTCTTCTTGCTTATTTTATACCGAGTCAAGTTCCTGAGAATCCCGGATAAGTTTCTTGTCATAGGAGCAGTGGGAATTGTCATGCTCTATTCTATGAGTACGCTTCCAACTATCTATCCCGGCATATATTACCTTGTCTATGCAATCTATTCGTTTGCACTTCTGCCTGCAAAACAAATATATGAAGTAAGGTCAAAACCTCAGCTAAGAGAAGTTGATTTGAAAATACAAGCCGCTATATGAAAAAGAAGATCATGATACTCGGCAAAATTCCACCTCCATTTATGGGCCCGTCTATCGCTACACAGATTATTCTGAACTCGTCGCTGAAAGACAGGTATGATCTTATTCACATCGATACGAGAGTGAATAAGGACCTTACTACTATGGGTAAATTCTCTTTGAAGAAAATTTTTCAAAGTATTTCTATTTGGGTAAAAATGTTCTCTCAGATTCTAACGAAGCGTCCGTCATTGGTAATTATTCCCATTTCTCAATCAACTTCAGGATATATCAAAGACCTGATTTTTATCCTAATTGCTAAACTGACTTTTCGAAAAACATTGGTTCATTTACGCGGAAGTAATTTTCTCAACTGGATGAACGCTGCTTCTCTGCCCGCATCTTTTTTTGTAAAAACAACACTTAAGATGAACAACGGCGTTATCGTTTTAGGAAATAATCTTCGTTATTTATTCAAAGGAGTTTTTCCTGAACAAAAAATTTATGTTTCGTCTAATGGAGGCGATTATGTTTTTCCTCCATCACAAAAAAACATAAACGATATTTCTATTTTATACCTCGCAAATCTTCAGCCTTCCAAAGGTATTGAAGATCTTTTGAATGCTATTGCTATACTGAAAAATGAAAAGGTTAAAAATTTTCATTTGGATGTAGTAGGTGCTTGGCGTTCTAAAAGTGTAGAGGAAAGTTGTAATAAAATTGTAAGCGAGTATAATTTACCTGTAAATTTTCATCCTGCTGATGCTGCAAAGAAAAAATTTCAGTTCTTTGCCAATGCTGATATCTTTGTTTTTGCTCCGCGTGATCCGGAAGGACATCCATGGGTTGTTGTAGAAGCAATGGCTGCCGGCTTACCTATTATTTCGACCGATAGAGGCGCAATAATAGAAAGCGTTCAGGATGGAGAAAATGGATTTATTGTTCCGGTTGCTGATGCTGCTTCTATTGCAGACAGATTAAAAAAATTGATCGTTGATAGTAGCTTGCGATATAAAATGAGTGTAGCTTCACGAGAAAAATACGAGAATGGTTTTACAGAGAAAAAGATGGTTGAAAATCTTTCACGAATAATTGAAACAGTTATAGCAAAGTAATTATGGAACAACTTGTACAAAGTTTAAAAGATGGTGCCATGCAACTACTGGAGGTGCCATTCCCTTCTTTGCAGTCGGGTTGTGTGTTAGTGAGAAATCATTATTCCGTAATTAGTGCCGGCACTGAAGGGAAAAGCGTGAAGGATGCTCGCCTAGGTTACCTAGGTAAAGCTCGTGCAAGAAAAGAAGAAGTAAACAAAGTTCTTAAATCGGTTCAAACATTTGGTTTATTACCTACCTATAAAATGGTGATGAATAAACTCGAAGCGCCTTCGCCATTGGGCTATTGCTGCGCCGGTGAAGTGATTGCTGTTGCAAGTGATGTTACTAATTTTAGAATAGGTGATCGTGTGGCTTGTGGCGGAAATACCGCTGTGCATGCTGAGGTTGTAATGGTGCCTGTTAATCTTTGTGTGAATATTCCGGACGATGTTCTTATTCGTGATGCAGCGTTCGCAACATTAGGCGCTATTGCCATGCAAGGTATTCGTCAAGCTGATCTTCGCTTGGGAGAAAATGCTGTTGTGATTGGATTGGGACTCATCGGACAATTAACTATTCAAATGTTGAATGCTGCAGGGATCAGAACTGTTGGCGTTGATATCGACGATAGAATGGTAAAGCTTGCATCTCTAAGTGGATGCGACCTTGCAATGAATAGAAAGTCGGAAACGATAGAAAATGATATCTTGAATTTTACTTCCGGTTATGGTACCGATGCGGTTATCATTACTGCCGGAACCGATTCAACCGACCCAATTGATTTTGCAGGAGCTATTGCAAGGAAAAAAGGAAAAGTAATTATAGTAGGTGCTGTGCCAACCGGATTCAAACGCGCCAATTATTTTAAGAAAGAATTGGATCTGCGGATGTCTTCTAGTTATGGTCCCGGTCGCTATGATCGTGAATACGAAGATGAAGGAATGGATTATCCTTATGCTTATGTACGATGGACGGAAAATAGAAATATGGAAGCCTTTGTCGATCTTATGAAAAAGAGAAAAGTAAAGATTGAACATTTAATCACGCATGAATTTAATTTTACAGACGCAGCAAATGCATACAAAATCATTGTAGAGAAAACAGAACCATTTACCGGTATGATTTTAAAGTATGATCAATCTAAAACTGTGGCTCCTGTTATCAAATTATCCGAAAAGAAATTCGATTCCGCTTCGCCTGTACTTGCTTTTATTGGTGCCGGTTCTTTTGCTCAGAATTATTTATTGCCGGGTGTAAAAGATAAAGCTCAGTTAGCTGTTGTTGTAACTGCACGTCCAAACAATTCAAGATACATAGCGGACAAATACGGGTTTTCTACATGCAGCGGTGATGCGAACGATGCATTCAAAAATCAAGATGTAAATACGGTCTTCATAGCTACACGACACGATTCGCATGCACGTTTCGTAATTGATGCTTTAACGAATAATAAAAATGTTTTTGTAGAAAAGCCTCTATGTTTAAATAGACAAGAGTTAGAAACTATCCGACAACTTTACGAGAGTAAAAATGTAAAGCTGATGCTAGGTTTCAATAGAAGGTTTTCTCCGTTTACAAATGACTTAATGAATTTCATCAAGCAATCAACTTCGGGAAATCAAAATAAGACAGTAGCTATAAACTATCGTATTAATGCAGGTATTATTCCGGCCGATCATTGGGTGCATGATCCATCTGTTGGCGGTGGAAGAATTCTTGGCGAGGTTTGTCACTTCATCGACTTGTGTACTTTCATTGCTTCGTCGAAAGTTTTAAGTGTGTCGGCACAATCAATGAATACAAACGATTCGAAATCGGATACGTTAATTGTTAGTTTGACTTTTGAGAATGGAAGTATCGCCACGATCAGTTATTTTTCGAATGGACAAAAAGATCTGAACAAGGAAAAATTGGAAGTGTTTTCAGGTGGAACGGTTTCGATAATTGACGACTTTAAGTCGATAACTACCTATGGAAAAAAGGTGTCGGAGCGGAAAGATAAACAAGATAAAGGTCATTTTAAAGAGATCGAACTTTTCCTTAATAGTTTGAAAGACGGATCACCGGCACCTATTTCTTTCGAAGAAATTTATCATTCTACATTGGTAACTTTTAAAGTGCTTGAATCAATTGCCAATAATGGATCTTCAATAAAAATTGTAGAATAGTATGAAAGGTGCTATCACGATTGATGATTCATTTAACAAACTCAAAAAGTATGTAGTTGCTGAAGAGTACAAAGGATATGATCCTTACGATACCTTGTGTTCGCCATTTCCATTTCGTCGTTTTACCTCTTGGGGACCGGTTTTAGCAACGCAATTTCAAAAAAGAAATCCTTTTAATATTCGTCCATTGCTTGGCATAAAAAAAGAACATAATCCGAAAGCAATGGGTTTATTTCTTGAATCGTATGTCCGATTACATCAAGCAAAACAAGGCGATTATACAAATGAAATTGAATATTTTTTTAAGTATTTGAAGGAAAATAAGTCGAGTGGTTATAAAGGTTCGTCGTGGGGTTACAATTTTCCATGGGCAACTACCGAAAAATATTTACCTGCATTTGCACCTACTGTTGTCGCAACGGCTTTTGTTGTCAGAGGACTTTTTGCTTATTATCAAATGACGGGCAATGCAGAAGCGCGAGAATTGATTCTTAACGCCGCAGTGTTTGTTAAATCAGAATTAGATCATACATTAACTGATGATGGTGTTGTTATAAGTTATACTCCCCTTTTCGCCGATTGTTGTTACAATGCAAGTTTGTTAGGCGCAGAAATTTTGGCAATGGCTTGTTCAATTTCACCCTATGAAGAAGATAGGAAAACAATAGTAAGTGCTGTCGATTTTGTGGTTAAGCAACAACATTCCGACGGCCATTGGAATTACAGTAAAGATCTTGTTACAGGAAAAGAACGCGTTCAAATTGATTTTCATCAGGGCTATGTATTGGATTCAATACTTTTAATTTCTCGGCTTTTAGCCATAGAAAAAACTAGTTGGAATACTGCTATGAAAAATGGCGTTGAGTATTATAAAACCAAACAGTTCTTTCCCGATGGTAGAAGTCTTTGGCGAATACCTCGCGAATATCCGGTTGAGATTCACAATCAAAGTCAAGGCGTAATAACGTTTTTAAACTTTGCGAATCCCGAAAATGAATATGGTGAGTTTGCAAAAAAAATTGCCGAGTGGACAATCAATAATATGCAAGATAAAAAAGGGTATTTTTACTATAGAAAACTTAAAAACTACACGATCAAACTTTCATATATGCGTTGGTCGAATGCATGGATGTTTGTTGCCCTTGAAAGAATGATTACTAAAAAGAAATAAAATTATTTTTTCGAGCCTTCAATCAATTTTACAAAGAAGTCTGATACGTTTATTTTTTCCGTGAGCATCATTAAACGTTTGCTTTCCCATTCACGTTTTAAATCTTTATTCATTAAAAGTAAATTGATCTTATCATACAGTCCATTTACATTTTCGGTTTTGATACCATAGCCTAGGCCCCATTTTTCTTCCAAATCTTTAAGATAGCCAATACGACCAACAAAATCGTTGAAGCGAATAAATGGAACTCCTAATACTCCTGCTTCGGCAGCCATCGTCTGGCTATCGCCTATATACATCGATGCAAATGCCATAACATGATGCATGTCGATCGGTTTAATGTTTAATCGATACGGCTCAAATTGCGGCTCCAGCTCACGTTCAGCAGTGATATATACTATTCCGTGCGGCTCAAGCATTGAAATGATCTTAGAAGCTATTTCGGTATCTATACCTTGAATGCCGCTGTCGTGATGTGCTTTCAGTTTGGCAAATCGGAGAATAAAATAGCGCTCGTCCGGATTGAAATATTTTTTCACCACATCTTTTGAAGCAGTAAATAGAGTAGGGTGCAAGTAAGCTAATTCATGATAGCCCTTATAGGTAATTGTTTTATTAGGCTTGCCTGTATTGCATACATCAGGAGCTAATAGATGACGTGCAAATGGATGAGCCAGTTTTTTCACAAGAGGAATAACATCGGCATCGTCTTCATTCACAAAATAATTGTTGATGTGAAGTAGCGCTCCGATATGACAAATTTCTGTCGATGTTCCTATAAGGAGATCGGGGCGATTAGCGATGCATTTTTTAAATAGCCGCCAATCTTGTTTTAATAGTCCCCATGCAATTGAGAATTTATTATCCTTTCTTCCATGAGGTAAAAAATTTTCATACTGCCAACCTTCAGCTTGCAACAATTCTTCCAGTACATCTTTTTTTGTAGCAACAATTGTTACTTGATGACCATTTTTTTTCAGTGTACGAATTGTGAAACGGAACAGATGAAAGTGTGCAGGGTGATGGAGATAGACAAGAATTTTCATTGGAGATCAGTTCTTGAATGCATCATGACCGGATAAGTCTTTTACGACCTTGGCAGGAACACCGGCAGCTAAACAACGAGGTGGAATATCTTTGGTTACTACCGATCCGGTTGCAATTACAGCTTCATCGCCAATGGTAACACCAGGCGCAATAATTACATTGGGCATTATCCAAACTCCTTTGCCGATGCGAGTTTGCATTACCTGTCTCGGATATATTTTTTTTAATCGAGTATTAGATGGGATATTTGCATGTGCACTAATAATTGTTCTATCGCCAATAGAAGTATGGTCGCCAATAAAGATCTGATCCGTAAAAACGCGATCAAACATTACTTCATGCCCTATGTAAACACCAACGCCGATGTTTACACCTCTCCAACGATGAATCACCGTTCTCCAACTTTTAACGAAGCAAAAGAACGCAACTTTGTCAAGAAAAAATCGCCATACAAATTTGATTGCGTATCTCATTTTTCCAAAGAAACCTTTGTACCCGTAAAAATCTAATACTTCCTGTGCCGGCATATTTTATTATTAGTGATTGGTGAGTAGTGAGTAGTAAGTATAACAGTGATCTATGACCTTGACCTTCTTACTTCCTACTTCTTACTTCTTACTTCTTACTTCTTACTTCTTACTTCTTTTA
>JANLPR010000017.1:0-16730 GCA_031367345.1 Bacteroidota bacterium
GAAAAAGTCGGAACCAATAACGCAGACCATAGACAGTTTGTTTAAAATAACTGATTGATTGTTGTTGGTGAACGGTTAATTGATAGAGGTACGAGTTGATTTCATCTGTACTTACCAAATGCGGCACCCGAGAAAAATGCAGAGCCAGGTGCGCCAAGTTGCGACCATAATTAATAATCAAACTTGGGCTGTTTTGATCAATCGTTACCCGTTCAATGAACTTTGCATACGCGTCTCTGAAACCCGGCACAGCATCCTGTGCTTGTTGCACAATGGTGTAATAATCTTTTTTCTTAAAAGTCATAACTCAAGATTTAATTGGTTTGAGTTTGTGAACCCAAAAAGATATATTTACGGTAATATTAGGAACACAGGCTACCGGAGGTTTAGTTCAACATCGCATTGCCAAATCATTATTTTTTTACTCTTTTTATTTTTATATTTCGGTAAAAAAATAATGCTTCGGCAATGCTAAATGTCATGCTTGGCGGCAGTGCTAACTTGAAAGTAATTGCAAGTAATTAACTTTGACAACACAAGACTAAGAATGAAAAGAATAGCATTATTTTCTTTTATATTAAGCATTAATACTGTTTTCTCACAGGTGCCAGACACCGATACCATGCTACCCAAAATAGAGTCGGAAAAAAATGACGATGCTCGATCGAAATTGCTTTGGCATTGTTTAGGCACCTCGGAAACTGACCCGGTATTCGATATGCAGATAGCAGATAAACTTTTAATGCACTCAAAAAAAACGAAAGACCAAACAGAAGAGGTTTTTGCCCTTGCATGTATAGGGTATGATTATAGGTTATTAGGTAATAAAGAAAAGAGCTGGAAATACAGTGTGAAGGCAGCAGAAATTGCCGAAAA
Organism: Bacteroidota bacterium; assembly: GCA_031367345.1. Lineage (GTDB taxonomy): Bacteria > Bacteroidota > Bacteroidia > AKYH767-A > 2013-40CM-41-45 > JADKIH01. Next base: position 877 of record JANLPR010000017.1, read on the forward strand.
GAATGCTAGTGCAGGAGCTAAAGCTATTGCAAATATGGCAGTAGCTTCAAATTATGGTGATATGGGAGATTATTCAAAAGCCATAAAATATTTCTCAATGGCATTGGAGAATAATTCAAAAGCAAACTTAGATGAAATGCAAAGCGTATGTTTATTAAGTCTCGGTGAATTATATCTTAATATGAATAAAGTGGATTCTGCATTAATGTATACACAGCGTGGTTACGAATTGAGTTTGCGAATTGGTTATAAAGATTATTTAGGTCCTTTACTCCAACAGTTAGGCACCATCCACGAGCGATTGGGGAATTCGGCTCTTATGCTCAGTTATTATGATTTGGCAGTAAAAGAAGGTTATAGAATGAAATCGCCAAAATTTATAAATACATCATTCACTGTATTAGCTCAATATTATTACAATGTAAATCAAGTTGACTCCGCCATCCTTTATGCCAAGAAAGCTATAGAGGTTGTACAAAACACGGCTTTCACTAATTACAATCTGAGCGCTGCAAAATTACTGTTAGATATTTACAGGAAAAACAACATAGACAGCGCTTTTAAATATTCAGAAATATATCGGCTGGCAAATGATAGTTTGTTTAATGCCAACACCATTCAGCAGACACAGTTAATGGCATTTGAAGAAAATCTTAGACAGCAACAAATAGCAGATGAAAAAATAAATGCACAAGAGCAACGTAAACAAAATATTCAATATGCCCTGATTGCATTGGGCATCATCACTTTCATCATTCTTTTTCTATTGTTGAGCCGTAGCTTTATTACCAATACAAAGCTGATTGAATTTTTTGGTGTGATTGTTTTGTTGATTGTTTTTGAGTTTCTGAATTTATTGCTGCATCCTTTTTTAGAAAGCATAACCCATCATTCACCTCTGCTGATGTTATTATCTTTGGTTTGTATAGCGGCATTACTCGTTCCGTTTCATCACAAAGCAGAAAAATGGTCAACCAATAAATTGGTGGAGAAGAATAAAGCAATTCGATTGGCGAATGCTAAAAAGACAATTGAGAAATTGGAAGGAGAAACTGCCAATTCCTAAGGTGAGTAGCACGAACGCATAACAAAAAGATTAAAGCAATTTAAAAAACAAGGGCTGTATCAGTTATCGAAGTGTCTGCAAGTAAGAAACGGGCTGCATCTGCAAAAAAACGCAACCGCCTTGGCGGAAAATAATTTATCTTCGGTTGCATTTTCTTGCGGGAACTGTGTAGCTTCGATTCCCTTCTTTTTTTACTTCTTTAATCACTTCTTCGTGTGTGTCTTGAATGAATGTGTCAACCGCACAATTAATGCTGTACAAAAGATAGAAGACAGTTTTAAAAGTCAGAATGATAAGAGCGAAGTCTAAGCGAATCGGACGGTCGTCTTACTGAAAAGATAAAACTGAAAGGCCTTCCGCAAACGACTGATAGGAGTAGTTTGCAAATCACCTTATGCTGCAACGGCGCGAAAGAACTGTTGTGGTGAACGATAAGGAAAAGCGGGAACAAATGATTCCTGTAGATAATTGATACGGAGCTGAAGAACTTAAATCTGTGATTGAAGCCTCGTAAGGGAACAGGTAGTACTGAAAATATCCGGCTACGTTTTCGGATATGACAAAAAAAAAGTGCAATGGGTGACCTATTTACTGATTGCATAGTACTCGGGGTAAAGCAGGCAGGAACGTATCATGGGCTTTTGTACGGAACAAGAGAAGTCGCTCTCGAGGTGTAAAATCGAGAAGAGGAAACAGGCGCATAAAAGATGATGCGAGAGGGCGGCGGCAGACCAAATCGTAGTAGTGAAGAAACTTTGGAAACAGAGTGGAGCGAAGGGTTTGGCTTGTTTGGTTTCATAATTATTTACAACCAATAAAATGGGATGATTGATTATTACGAAACAAAATCACAACCAATTACCAGACTGATGGTATGGACGGCGTACAAAGAAGTACGCAGTAACAAACAAAGTTCGGGAGTAGATGGAATGACTTGGCAGCACTTAGAAAAGCATCGCTTTGCTGAGTTGGACAAGCTATGGAACCGACTTACATCAGGCAGTTATTTTCCACAAGCAGTAAAAGAAGTTTCTATTCCTAAGAAACAAGGAGGCGTACGTAAGTTAGGCATACCAACAATTTTGGATCGCATCGCACAGCAAGTAGTAAAGACCCAACTGGAAAGTAAAGTTGAATCAATGTTTCATGCAAGTTCATTCGGTTATCGACCAAAGAAAAATTGTCATGATGCTATTGCACAAGCCTGTCAGAATTCATTCAATCATGACTTTGTGATAGACCTAGACATCAAGAGATTCTTTGACACGATTGACCACGAGTTGCTAATGAAAGCCGTTCATCACTACTGCACAGACGAGTGGATTTTATTTTACGTGGAGCGATGGCTCAAGGCAGGCATACTGCAAGAAGGTGGCCAGCAGATTAACAGACTTACGGGTACACCTCAAGGAGGCGTAATAAGTCCGTTGCTTGCAAATATTTTCATGCATGTGTGCTTTGACCAATGGATGGACAAGCATCATCCTGAGAAGCCATTTGAGCGCTACGCCGACGATGTAGTCGTTCATTGCAAGACAGAGAAACAAGCCAAGTTTGTTTTGCGTCAAATCAGTGATCGACTTTTGCAATGCAAACTCAGCATACATCCAACAAAAACGAAGATTGTCAACTTACGAGGGACCTCAGAAAAGAAGTACCAAAAGAGTTATGACTTTCTAGGCTTTACGATAAAGCCGAATTGGTGTCAGATAAAAAACAGAATGTTGCTGTTGCCAAGTATTTTTATCAGTTCAAAATCGGAGAAGAGTATATTGGAAAAGTTCAAGGCCATGAAGATTCACAAGCGGCGCAAACCGTTGGAAGAATTGGCCGAAGAAATCCGATCAGTACTTAGAGTAATTATTAATTACTATAGTAAATTCTCAAAAGGACAGCTACGATATATCTTCAATCGACTGAACACACGACTGATAAAATGGGTAAAATGGGAAAAAGGGCCTTTACAAACGCAACGCAGTTAAATGGCTAAAGAAAAAGTATAGAGAAAATTCGAAACTTTTTCCTCACTGGGCATTGGTTCATCCGAAATGTATTTATACATTCGTGACTGAACAAGAAGAGCTCCCGCGAAGGCGGGACAAGTTGTATGAATCGAGAGGTTCACGTACAGTTCTGTGGGAAGGTTTGAGTGAGATTCTCGAGCCTGACCCGATTATAGGCAACCCTTTTAGGACACCCCAACAGACAATCGATATGAAATCAATAAAAAATATTTTCAATGACCTGTCCAAATCCAAAGAACTCATTCGTCTTTAAGGTATAATTCATTAATCATAAACAATTAGAACAAAATAAAAATGAAAAAATTTATCGTAATCTATCATGCTCCTGCAGAAGCATCAATGCACACAAATGAAATGACACCTGAACAACAAGCAGAAGGAATGGAAGCTTGGATGACTTGGGCAAAAAAATGTGGCAACAATTTAGTTGACATGGGATCCCCGCTTGCTAATGGATTGTCCCTTACTTCAAAAGGAAGCAACACGAGCAGTAAAGGGGTAACAGGGTATTCTGTGCTTCAAGCCAAAGACATGGAAGCTGCAAAAGCACTATTACAAGGTCATCCTCATTTAGGTTGGAATGCTGCATGCTCAATTGAAGTGCATGAAACAATGGCAATACCTGGAATGTAAAATCAATTTAACCTAAAAAATAACATGAAAGAGTATTTATTATTATTTAGAGGTGGGAACAGTTCAATGGCTGCTCAATCACCGGAAGAAAAACAAACGCACATGCAGAAATGGATGGAGTGGATGGGAAACCTTTCAAAAGAAGGCTTATTAGTTGGAGCACAACCGTTGAATGGAACAGGTAAACAAATTACTGGCTCTTCAAAAGTAGTTAGTGATGGTCCATTTATAGAGGGAAAAGAAATGGTTGGAGGTTACTTAATTTGCAGGTCCGAATCATATGACGGTGCTGTGAAAATTTCCAAAGATTGCCCCATTTTAGAATTTGAAGATGGAAAAGTGGAAGTAAGAGAAATACAAGAATTAAAAATGTAATTGAACACTTCGCCAAATAACATCAACAAACTTACAGACCATCTTTTCCGTCACGAATCGGGAAAGATGGTTTCTGTTTTAACCAAAATCTTCGGAGTAGAAAATTTGGAAACTGCCGAAGATGTAGTTCAACAAACTTTTATAGATGCTATGCAAGTTTGGAATCTCAAAGGAGTTCCCGACAACCCTTCGGCATGGCTTTATCGTGTGGCAAAAAATAAAGCCATTGATGTAATCAGAAAAAACAAACACTCCGTTCAATACGATTTTAGCGACAGCGAAAGAGCCTTGCTTAAATCAGAATATACTTTATCCGCAACAATGGAAAATTTATGGAAAGAAGAATTGATTAAAGATGATATGTTGCGAATGATGTTTGTGTGTTGCCATCCTGAAATTGCACCTGAAAATCAAATTACGCTCATTCTTAAAACACTTTGCGGCTTTAGCACAGCGGAAATTGCAAAAGCATTTCTAACTTCGGATGACACGGTTTCAAAACGGCTTTACAGAACGAAAGAATTTTTTCGGAAGCAAAAAATAAAATTGGAAATTCCTTCCGTCAATGAATTAAAAAACAGAACCGATGCAGTTTTAAATTCAATTTATCTTTTGTTTAATGAAGGATACAATTCAACACAATCAAACGAATTAATCCGAGAAGATTTAATTGCCGAAGCCAAGTTGCTTTGCAAATTACTTTGCGAAAATTCTTATACCCAACAACCCGAAACTTATGCACTGATGGCATTGATATGTTTTCATTCATCACGAACCGAAAGCAGATTGACAGCAGAAGGCGAAATAATTTTATTGCCTTATCAAGACCGCAGTAAATGGAATCATAATTTAATTGCAGAAGGTAATGACTATATGGACAAAGCTGCCTTTGGTGACTCAATTAGTTCCTATCATCTAGAGGCGGCAATTGCTTTTGAGCATTGTATTGCAGACAAATTTGAGACAACCAACTGGGAGCGAATTTTAGAACTATACGACTGGCTCTGTAAACTAAACCCATCTGAGATTACAGAAATAAACAGAGCAGTTGTTATATTAAAATTTCACGGAGCTTCAGCTGCGTTGACAGCTTTGAATAATTTAAAACATAAATATAAGGCAGACAATTATTACCTTTATCAAAGCTTGCTCGGTGAAATTTACGCTTTGCAAAATGACAAGAATAAAGCAAAGGCACACTTTGAAAAGGCAATCAAACTGACTCTCTCTAACAAGGAAAAAAAACTTTTACATGAAAAAATTACGACAATGTTTAACTAAGGAAGACAGAAGGGCAGCCTATAACTTGGGTTTTGCATTAGTGGGCGGATAGTGCGAGTATAAACATTTGAGCAATTAATAAACATAGTAAGGGCAGACAGTTAGGTGTTTCAAAAGCCCACCAACGCAAAGCCCGAAACCGGAATGGGGGGAGTTAAGGCAATGGGGTGAATAAATATATTGTTGGCGGTCATGCTTTTGGGACAGCATGCTTTACAACAAAGACAATTAATACTAAGAATAAATCATAACAATGAAAAATAATTTACCCCTAATTGCGATTGCTGCGACATTAGTTTTATTCTCTTGTCAGACACCATCTAACAATGCAAACAATAATACAATGGATAAGGAAAAAATTAAATCTGAAATTATACAAACTGAAAATGAGCTTCTCGAAACTTATAGGCAAGGAGACTTTCTGAAGGCACTAACTATTGAAGTGGAGTCTCCCGATTTCAGAGCAATAGTTAATGGTAGAATTGACAACTATTCAACATTGTCAGAAAGGTATAAAAAGGTTGCCACCGACAAACTGGTAAGAAGTATGGATTATCAAATAGAAAGTCAAGATTTCAATTTTATCAATGCTGACAATGTTTTGGTGACACTGAAGGTTAAGTTAGTTACTACCATGAGTGACGGGAATGTATCTTCAAAGCCTTTAGCAGAAACAATTTTGTGGCAACGTATTGACAATAAATGGAAACTTGGTCATTACCATGCGACAGAAATTCCTATTGACAAATTAAGCAATTGAATTAGCACGAACTGCCAACAAAAGCTTGTTGCAAGCGGGCGGGGCTGTGCGTCATTGAAGTTTGTAGCTCTTTATTTATCTTTATCATGTTGGAAAGGGAGAAGGTTTAATAGCCCGCCAGCAACAAGCTAAACCGTTAGGCATTATTTTAAAAATCGAAAAATGACACCAAGATCTCTTTGGACAATCCTTATAAAATGTTTTGGAATTTTTACTTTATTAAATTGCCTGACAGTAATACCTCAATCGATTAGTTCAATATTAATGATTGGCCAGAACTTCAATGACAGTGGCGGACAAAGCCTTGCAATTGCTATTATCATAATTATTTTTACAATTTCCTTATACTTGACTGGGACTTATATATTTCTTTTTAAAACAGATTGGATCATTGATAAATTGTCTCTTGAAAAGCATTTCAGAGAAGACAAATTTGAATTAAATGTTCATCGATCAACGATACTACAAATCGCCATAATTGTAATCGGCGGACAAATATTTGTCACTAGTTTACCGCAATTTTGTCGACAGGTTTTTTCGTTTTACCAACAAAAAAGTATATTTCGTGAAAACGCTAATGCCGATTTATTAATTTACCAATTTGCAGAATTAACTTTTGGATATTTGTTGATGACGAATAGTCGTAGATTGACAGCATTTATCGAAAGGAAAAGAAGAAATAATAATGCATAACACCGCATTGCCACAACGTTATTTTTTTACTCTTTTTATTTTTATATTTCGGTAAAAAATTAATGCTTCGGCAATGCTAAACGTTAGTCAGAACTCTTTGGCGACAGTGCAACCTTCAACTTTTGTGCAAGAAACGGGCAGTGTAGAAAGTCGGACAAGCCGTGTTTGCCACTCTTCGTAAAAGCAAAAGAGAAACAACGCCACAGACAAGCCAACCCAAAATTGTTTCACATTTGCTTTTACCTAACCGCACAAAAACCTATCTTCGCAACATGAAATCAAAGGTGCTCACCTTCTTTCTTCTGCTCACGGGTATTTGTTACCTGATGCAGACAATGGAATTGGACGGCAATGAACGCAAGCAGAACTACGAAAAAGAAACGCACACCTATATTTCTTGCACCAAGACAACAGAAACTTTCAACCTCACTTCACCGACAGCCGACATTGCAATTGATTTTTTATACCACAACTTTTTTATTCCGACAACAGAAACAATTTCTTCTGAAATTTATTTCAAAGACCCCGACCCACCCCAACGGCTATACCTCCGACATTCTGTTTTCCTGATTTAATTTTTACTGCTTGAATTTTTCGCTGCACATTTTTATGTGCAAGCGTTACCTATTTCATTCAGTTTATTCATCAAATTAAAATCAGTAATGACAGACATAAATTTTCTAACACTTTCTAATTACGCAGGTTTAATTGCAACAGCGTTGCTCACTTTCAATTTCCTTTTGGGAATGATGATAGGCACAGCTTACAAAAAACATAACTATTGGAAACGGCTCCCAGCCAACATCAAACAAATCAGCATTCTTGATTTACACAATTGGACAGCCTATGTTGCTTTGTTGTTTGTGCTGTTACATCCGTTGCTTTTGCTTTTTGACCCTGCAACGAAGTTCAAATTCATTGACATAATTTTTCCAATTAATGCACCGCATCAGAAACTTTTTGTTGCATTTGGCACACTTTCAATGTTCGCAATCATCACCGTAATTATCACCACACAAAAAGTTATCAAAAAGAAAATGAGTTTCCGAACATGGAAAAACATTCATCTCATTTCTTATTGCACAGCACTTTTATTTTTCATTCACGGAATAGTGTTAGACCCTCAACTGAAAGACAGACCAGTTGATTTCTTTGACGCCGAAAAAATAGTTTCAGAAATATGTGTATTGATTTTAATTGTAGCATCAATTTTCCGTTTCCGTTATCATATAAAATCAAAAAAGAAAATTGTTACAATAGCAATTATCTTTTTTTCGCTTTCCGCTTATGCACAAGACAGCACAAAACATTTTCATTACAATCCTGATGCAGGTTTACAATTCAACAAAGGCGATTTTCAATGGACAACTTGGGGCTTTGCTGAAAGATTATTTTCTCCCTCTCAATATCCTGCATGGCGCAGAGTGCGGCAGGGAATGGAATTTCAGTTGCCGAGTTATCCTTTCAAAATAAATGGAAATAAATTTCGCACCGCATTAGTATATGAAGTTGATTTCACCGACAACAATTTTTTTAAAGACAGTAAACGATTTAAAATTTTGGAAAATATTTTTATCTCTTTTCAAAATGCAAAAGATGCAAACAAGTTTCGTGTTTTGTTTGGCGAAAACACTTCCATACTTTCAAGAGAAGATAATTTATCATCGGGAAATTTACCAACCATCAACCGCAGTTTGATTTTAGAACAACACGGCAGCACCAACAGTTTTGGAACGCAGTGGGGGTTTCAATTTCAATCACAAGTCAGCAAGAAAATTTTGTTGCAAGCATCATTACAAGATAACAGAGGTTCACTCAATCAAGACAAACCGATGTATCAATTTTGGAATGCAGTTGCAGTAAAAATTACCGAATCCATTTTGCAACCAACCGACAGCAGCAACCAAAAATTAAATATTGGTTTTGCAATTGACCACACACGAAATATTGAAGACAAAAATTTCAAACTCACTTCAGCAATCAATAGTGATGTGCTTGGCAGCACACCAGCCACAGGAAGTAAACTAACTTTTGAAAATAATTTAGATTACACTAACACAATAGGAGAACATTTTTTCACTTTCGAATACGAGGCAATTTATTCCAACTACTCCGACCAAAAATTAAATGTTGCAGGCGGCTACACACAATTGCAATTTCAGGTTTGGGACAAAAAACAATTTGGCGACATGGTTCCTTTTGTTCGTTATGATTTAGTGAATCTTTCCAACCCGACAGCATCCGCAACAGAACAAGCAATTAGGTTAGGCATCAATTACAATTTTCCTTTCACAAACAAATTGCTCAACTTTCATTTAGAATATGCAAGACATTTTTTGAATAGTTCGCCTTCCATCTTAACAACAACCGACAAAGAGTTTAACGAATTTCGTTTAGCAATAAGGTTAAGCGCAACAAGATATTTACGGTTCTGATGTCAACGCATTTGCAATCATATTTTATTTTTACCTTCGCACAATGCAAGCGCACGAAAAAATAAAAAGAGCATGCAAGCCACCGCACAGCGACAGTGCAAACTCCAACAACACTGCTACTAATGTAAACAGCTTCGGACAAAGTGTGTGCGAACTTCAAACAGTTGTGCTTCGTGGGAAGAGTAGAGCGGCGGCTAATAATTAAGACTTCATGTGGTCGGAACGGCCGAACATGAAGTCAATGTTGCACGAAACTTCGGCGGTGCGTTGGCCTGCTATGGAAATTGGATATGGTTTTTACTAATTTCGTAATTAAAGTAGGAAGAAAATTAACTTCGGGAATAATTTATAGCGTGAAAAACGGTGTACTCATATATTAAAAAGAGTGTTTTGATTGATGAAAGATTATTTATTTTGTTGATGCACATACAAATTTCAGCTCGCCGAGCGAGTATTTTTTTAATTAGTGATTTGTAAATTATTCCAACTTGATATTTCCGGTGGCGCACGCTTGGCTTTCTCAATAAATTCTTTTGTAACCATCCTCCCCTTCTTGCAACAAGAATATAAATCAGGATCAAAATCTAATTTTTCTTTGCAAACTTCTTTCCAATTCTTTTTTGGTTTTTTCTCCCGTGTGGTTATCGGCTGTCCCTGCATGATACATTTTGTTTCATGCAATTTTTCCACCGACCGCAATGAAAATATTCCAAAATGTCTAATTTTTACAAATGCCTTTGGTAAAATATGTAATGAAAATCGTCGGAGAAATTCTTCGCCGCTAATCGTCATTACTTTTTTCCTTCCTTCGGTGGGGTAATCTTTATAAGAGAATGAAACTTCTCTATCCGTAATATCTAAGAGTCGGTGATTGGAAATTGCTACTTTGTGGGAGTATCTGCCGATGTATTCCATCACTCCTTTACTATTGTTGAACGGTCGTTTGGCATACACCACCCAATCCTTCTTAAACAAATTATCCACAAACTTTTTTCCCTGATCATTTTTTTTTTGCTTTACTAATTTTCTAAAATCAGCTACAAACTTGGCGCGATAAACTTTCTTTATTTCTTTTATCGGAAATAAATAGTTGCCTTGAGAGTGTGTATTTTTCCATTTTCCATTTTCATCAATACCACCACCTGGAACTATGCAATGAATATGTGGATGCAACATAAACTGCTGTCCCCAAGTGTGCAAAATGGCAATCATGCATGATGAAAAACTTAAGCCAGATTAAAATTGAAGTACTGTGTGCAGCTGAATCCCCTTCTCCACAAAAGGCCGACGCTCAAAGATTCCGGCGAGCAGGAATAGCCGGAGTTTTGTGCATAGCATACAACTTAAGAAGAATGATGAATATTCTTGACAAAAACATATTCAAAAAGTTTCTTAAAGAACTTGGCTTTTTATTTTTTGGAAAATTGTTCATTGCAAACGAAAATGCAATTGTTTGGGCGAGGCCTATTTTTGAAGTATCAAAATCGAATCTATTTTTACGGGCTGCCTAAAGTGAACGTAATGCGTTTAAATATTTACTATATTTGGTGATGAGTGGTAGTTATTAGACGGACTGACGGTTTGCGCAATGCTAACCGCTCCGATTGACCGTTACTGCTAACACGAAAGTGACACGCTTCGAAAGTCTGCAAAGCCGTTTGGCTATCGCTTCTGTAAAATAAAAAGAGAGGCAAAGCCACCGCATCAATCTAACGCAATTTGCCTCACATTTTATTTTGCCCAACCGCACAAACTGCGTTCTTAGTAGAAAATCAGTAACAAAATAATTTACCTTTTAAAAAAATATTACCAAATGAAAAAAAATCTACTGTTAATCCTTTTGATATTTTCAAAAGTGTTTTTTGTTTCCGCGCAAACAAATTCTCCAACCGATACTACAGCAAACAAAAAAGAAAAACACAAAGTCAATGTTTCTGGAGTATTGCAATTTCATTACCTCAATGAGTTCAATACAAACGGAGATTCTCTTCGTGACCCCGATGGTTTCAGAATATTGAGAGCACGCTTGATTTTCAAAGGCGACATCAACAAGTATATTTCATATCAAGTAATGATTGACCCCCGTGCACCCGAACAAGGCGGTGTGTTGCGTGACGCATACATGGAATTTCATTTGCTCAAAAATCAGAACATCCGTGCAGGACAAATGAAAACACAATTCGGTTGGGAGAATCGTGTGTCAATAACTGAACTCTACACTGTGAATCGCGCGGAAATGTCTGATGCTGTTTCGCGTGGCGAAAATCTTCGTGACCTTGGGCTTGGCGTATTTGGAGATATTAAACTCAATAACTATTTTCAAATAGAAGATGCTGTAACTTTTACCAATGGCACAAGGTCAAATGTTACAGGACCTTATGATTTCAATACTAAAAAAGCATTGTGGGGACGAGTGGGTGTTCGTTATAAGAAAGATGATTTCACGGTTCGTTTGGGTGGTTCGTTCGGCACAGGAGGAATAAGATATTTGGGCAATAATCTTATTGACCCTGCTGATGATATATATACAAACTTCAATCGCATCGGAACGGATTTACAGATTGACCACAAATATTTTTTCCTTGCAGCAGAATACGCACAAGGAACTGACAGAGTAAGCGACACATTGTATGGCGAACCAATGGGCTATCAGGCATTGTTAGCAATAAAAACAAAATGGAAAGTTGGTGCCTTTGTCCGATACGATGTGTTTGAAGACCAGTGGAAAGTATTAACACCTGGACTTTACTATGGAAAACCAAAAGACAAATACCGCATACTTGTAAATTATATGATGCGCGGAAACATCACTGACATTCCAGGGGGACACGATGACAGATTGTATATTCAAATGCAAATTTGTTTTTGAAATATGAACCTGAAAATATTTTCATTCACTTTATTTATTGCTTTCGCTTTCAACTTTGCAAATGCACAAACGCTTTCTTCTCTGTCAGGAAAAATTATTGAGCAATCCACGAAAGAGCCAATGGAGTTTGTGAATGTTGCATTGTATCACACAACCGACAGTTCGCTTGTTACAGGAGTTGTTACAGACAAAAACGGAACTTACACATTTGCGAATGTGAATGAGGGAAAATATTATCTGCAAATTAGTTTCATAGGGTTTGAAACAATTTTTACTCCCGAGTTTTCTGTCAGCACAACTTCTCAAATTGATAAAGGCACTATTGAAATAAAAGCATCAAGTTATGTGTTGAATGATGTAACCGTTACCGATGAAAAATCAATTCTGCAAACTTCTATTGACAAAAAAATTTACAATGTCGGCAAAGACATTATGAGCACTTCGGGTTCTGCCAGTCAGATATTGGAAAACATTCCTTCTGTTGCGGTGAGTGTTGATGGCAATGTTAGTTTAAGAGGTTCATCCAATGTAACCATACTAATCAATGGCAGACCGTCAACGATGATGCGTGTGAATAGCGCAGCAGCATTGCAACAAATTCCAGCCAACACCATTGAACGCATTGAGATTATAACAAACCCTTCTGCAAAATACAAACCCGATGGAACAGCAGGAATCATAAACATTGTTTTGAAAAAAGGAGTTAAGCAAGGATTCAACGGAACATTAACAGCCAACATCGGAAACGAGAACAGATATAATTCTACACTTACATTTAATTACAGACCGAATAAAATAAATTTATTTGGAAGTTACGGATACAGGCACGATACACGGTTGCGAACTTCTACCGATTTCAGAATGATAAAAGATTCTTTGGAAAATGTAATCAGCAAGTTTGATTACATCAACCTTGCACATTACAATCCGCAATCACACACCGCTAATCTTGGCGCAGATTATTTTATCAATGACAAAAACACAATCAGCATTTCAGGAAATTATTTTCTTCTGAAGTTTCTTCGCACAGAAGATGCAGCAACTTTCATTAGCGACAGCGCACTGCAAACCGTAAATGATTTTAACCGCAACCGTTTAGATGATGAATATGAATGGGACAAAGAACTATCCGCATCCTACGAACACAAATTCAAAAAGGAAGACCACACTTTAAATTTTGAATTGAACATGACCAAACATCACGAAGTTGAAGACAACAAATTTACGCAAGAGTATCGCACACCATTTAAGATAAACTCTTACGACAACACTTTAATACAGCAATGGGAAAATGCAGGCGAGGCGCTTGTTGAATATGCTAATCCGATTAACGAAGATGTAGAAATTGAAACGGGATATTCAACTGAATGGATAAATCAGGATTTTAGTTTCTACGGAGAACACTTTGACACTTCTCAAAATGTTTTTATAAGCGACATTGGAAAAACAAATCGGTTTAAGTTCGGACAAATGATTCATGCGGGATATTTCACTTACAAAAGGACAATAGAAGATTTTAGTTTTGAATTGGGTTTACGTGGAGAAGATGCAATCATTACTTCAAATCTTGAATCGCTTGATTCAACAGTAACGCAAAATTATTTCAAACTCTATCCCTCTATTCATTTGTCGTATGAAGTGAGCAGTAAAGCCGCATTCAACTTAAGTTACAGCAAGCGTGTGGTGCGACCAGAAGGAGATGAACTAAATCCTTTTCCAGAATACGAAGACCCGCGAAATTTATTTTCAGGTAATCCATTTATCAAACCCGAACAAATTCATTCCTTTGAATTAGGTTATCAGTTTAAGAACGACACATTCGCAATCGTGCCGACTTTATATTACCGCTACAAGTATGACGGCTTCACTGAAGTAAGCCGCTACATAAATGATTCTACGTTGCTCACTACTTTTGAAAATCTTGCCAAAGAGCAATCAGCAGGTTTGGAAATTATTTTTTCGTGGCGATATAAAAAACTTCTCTCACTGAATCTCACAGGGAGTTTATTTTATAATCAAATTGATGCTTCCAATCTTGGGTATTCAAAAAAGAAAACTGCAGTATCGGGTAACTTGAAATTAGGAGCAAACATCAACTTAACAAAATCAGCCGTCATGCAGTTGAACGCAAACTATCGTTCAGCCGAACTTACACCGCAGGGAAACAATCTTGCTGGATATTCACTCAATGCAGGTTTGCGTCAGGACATATTTAAAGGAAAGGCATCTTTGCTTTTAACTGTATCCGATGTATTCAAAACCATGCGATGGGAAAGTGAAATCAATACTCCTTTCCTCTATCAAAAAACAACAGCCAAACGAAAATCGCAAATCATTTATCTTGGCTTCACTTGGCGATTCGGAAAGATGAATAAAAAAACTCCAGAGGAATTAAAGTTTGACGAGCAGAAATGAAAAGACAATTCGCTACGAACACCAACGCATTTGCAAGCACATTTTATTTTTTTTGAAAACACACAAGAGCCAACGCAGAAAAAAATAAAAAGAGCTTGCAAGCAACCACACACGACAGTGCAGACATTCGTGCAAACTCAAACGACATCGCAATGAATGTAAATCGCCTTGAACAAAGTGTGTGCGGACTTGGGAGGGCACCGCTTCGTATTGACAGCAGCGGTGATGCGCATAATAACTAAGACTTCATGTGGTCGGAACGACCGAACATGGAGTCGCTGTTGCACGAAACTCTAGCGGTGCGTTGGTTTATTATGGAAATTAAATGTAGCTTTTACTGATTTATTAATGGAAGCGTATATAAAGTTTGCTTCAAAAATAATTTATTTTGAAAAAAGTGAAGTTCTCATAGATTGAAAAAAGTGTTTTGTTGGAGGAGTTGCTCTGTAATTCTGTAGTAGCTCATACTAGTTTCAGCTCGCATAGCAAGTGTTTTTAATAAACGATTTGTAAATTGCTCCAACTAGAAATTTCTGGCGGGCCACGTTTCGATTTCTCAATTAATTCTTTTGTAACCATCCTCCCCTTCTTGCAACAAGGACAGAGATCAGGATCGAAATTTAATTTTTCTTTGCAAACTTCTTTCCAATTCTTTCTTTTCTTTTTCTCCCATTTAGTTATTGGTTGTCCAAGCATAACACATTTTGTCTCATGTAGCTGGTTCAGAGAGATCATTCAGCCGCACACAGGTATAATTAACAATGAACAATGATTAATGAAGAATGATTATTTATTATTTGACTGCTCTGTTTAGTTTTTTCATTCTTCATTCTTCATTCTTCATACTTCATACTTCAACTGCATGCATCACACCCACACTCCACACTCACACTCTTGGCGCACCCGGGCGAAATGCCGATGGAATAATTGGTTTTAGCTTTGAAGAAATGAGATTACTCCGGCTAAATATTTCACCCAGCGGCATGCATGATTTGTCCGGTTAAAGATGCATGCACAAAAAACAGGAGAGGCCGATTAATAGAACGTACCGAACATGCTCCTTATATAGAACAAAATCAAAACAACATTGATGCAAATCGAACACTCTACAAAAAAAGACAGGCCATAGTAGAGCATCCGTATGGAATCTTAAAACGGCAATGGGGATTTTATTACATCATGACAAAGAGGGGGAAGAAACGAGCAAGTGCTGATGTTGGATTAATGTTCGTCGCGTACAACATAAGAAGAATGATGAATATCCTTGATAAAAACATTTTCAAAAAGTTCCTTAAAGAACTTG
>JANLPR010000028.1:0-3882 GCA_031367345.1 Bacteroidota bacterium
TCTCTAGGCTCACAAAAGTAAATGAATCTTTTCTATTGGGATTTCCTCGTACACTTGTTGCTGGTCCGATAAAACCATTGGTTCCCATTCCTGTCGGGTCAGAAATATATTTAGCAAGCTCATACGACTTTTGATCAGGGAAAGAATGTTTTAATTCATCATAGGTTGCATACCTCCCACTCACATCATCTAAATAATCAGTAAAGAAATAATACCAGTTCGCTTCTAAAGAAAAAGTCAGAAATTTATTATAACTATATCGGAGTCCACCTCCAATTGGTATTCCAACATTTAAATTACTGTATTGCTTAGGCTGGCTGGCCTCTGTACCTTTACCTTGCCCTTCTGACATCCAACTACGAAGATCCGTTTCATAAATTCCATCCTTTTCAATTATGTTACCATAATTTTTTGCGTTTTGCGCTACATCACGAATTGTTCCATCTGTCCAGATAAAATACCGGTTTTCAATTGCTACATCACCTTTGAAAAGATCAGCTTTTGGTTTGCCATAAAATAATCCAACACCGCCTGTAATGAATAAACTAAATCTTGGTTTTGATAAAGGTGCGTATCGGTTAATGTAAATGTTGTAAGTAAAATCGACTTCCGTACCAAACTGATCGTTTCGAAAACCAATACCACGCAAATAATTTCGAAGGTCAGTTCCTTGTTTAGTCCCTATTGGAGAAGTTTCATCATACTGTAGTCGATGCCAGCTCAAACGGATTTGAGTATCGAACGATGGATATAAATTGCGAGTTTTCTGCGGATTATTAATAAAATTACGAAGCGTGATAGCCATACCTGAGTTAGCAGAACTAAATGGAAAATATTTTTCGTTTCCTAGATCACCTGTATAATTAACCACTCCACCTGAAAGTGCAATGTTTGCTGTTCGTTGAGCTATGCTCGAAAACGATAAAAATAATAGTAACAAAGTAACAGGTAGTCGTAATTTCATGATCAGAGAGGTTTACTCAATGAAAGTACATGAAATAGCAAAGCACCCGACTGCTATTTGACTAATGAATAAAAAAAAAGGGTGAAAATGATAATGTGATAGGTGACCGTTAAGAAATACACTATTTTTTCATCAGAACCAGATTTTAATACACTAATTAAACAGGCTTTCAATTCTTTTAATGAAAAACTAAGCATCTAAAAAAATTACGGCAATATAATGCACCGAAGCTGTATATATTAGTGCAACGGCGAGTGACCCAACAACTATTTGAAGAACTTTTTTACGATCATTTATTCTGTCTTGAGATTTTTGTGCTTCTTCAATATTTCCTAACTCTTTAAAATTATATAAATTAAAAAATCCGAAGATGATACAAAAGCGAGATCGGATTTCTTTATAAAGTACAATTGAACAAAAAGAAGTAAACAAAAGCGACGACCAAACAAAAATTGATTGTGGAAGAAAGAAATTAATTATGGTGAGTAAAAGGACGAGAGGAAGAAACAATGACAAGAATTTCTTTCGAACATGAATTTCTCTTTGACCAATATTACATTCGCCGGACAAATAACGGTCGGGAAAAATTAACCTCCTACTCATAGAATGGTAAACAAATAATCCGGAAAATAGTTTTAACTTTTTCCATTTATCCGAATAATTAATGACGATACGTTATTTACAGTAATTTTTTAAACAAAGCATCAATTATAGAATTCACAGCCTCTTCACTCAATGATTGAGAAAGAATGTTTAGATTTAGCAAAAAATGGATCTTTCCAATGAAAAAAATAACTCTTCTTTTTGTAATGATAGTATTATTCCCATTTCTTGTATCAGCGTGGGGTAAAAAAGGCCATAAAATGGTGGTAGAAGTTGCTTTTCATTATTTAGATGATTCGACTAAAGCAAAAGTTTTAAAATATTTAGGCAAAACTAGTATAGAAGATGCGTCAAATTGGATGGATGAAATGCGATCCAATAACTATTACGATTACATGAAACCATGGCATTATGTAAATGTTGAGAAAGGGGAAAGTTATACAGCCTCATCTTCCGATAGAAACGTTCTAATAATTTTGAATTCAGCCATAGCAGAATTAAAAAACTATTCGACGATGAAGGACAAAAATGTAAAAGAGGATTTGTATTATCTTTTTCATCTAATTGGAGATCTACATCAGCCATTGCATGTTGGATATGGAATTGACAGAGGGGGAAATACGATTAATGTTTCGTTTATGTTTAAGAGTAGAGGCTCAAATTTACATAGCGTTTGGGATACGGAGATAATAGAGCAAAAAGATATTAAGCTGGAAGATGTTTTAAAACAAGCAAGTTTATATTCAGAAGAACAATTAAAGAGTTTAGAAAAAATAAATGTATTAGAGTGGATGAAAGAGTCGAGAACATGGCTTGATCAGATCTATGATTTCAAAGACAATTTTTTAGATCCGGCTTATGTCGACAAAAACACACCTGTAGTAGAGAATCAGCTTTTTCTAGCCGGGATACGATTAGCTGAAGTTTTGAAGACAGACTTTAAAAACTGAAAATTGAAATATTCAAATTTTGATTCATAGTCGGAGAAATAATAATCTTCTATCTTAAAAATGGAGGTGAAGTTTAGTTTATAAAAATTAAATTTTTATAGTCTCTATTTTCCGAATGCACGATCGAATAATAAATTCCATTAGGTAAGTTAGATCTATTAAATCTGAATTCATGAGTGTTTACATTGGCGATAAATATATTTTCGCCAAGGATGTTATATAGTTTTACTGATTGAATTAAACAATTTTGAAGAACAAACAATGCTTCATCATGAATTGGGTTTGGGTAAATATTTAAATTGAAATCTCTTTCAACATTTTTTATTTCATCAAAAGTTTGGCATACATAATTCGAATCCGGATAAAGTGAGAATGATTTGTAACTAAAACAAACAAGAGAATACATTTCTTGAA
The DNA here is from genome assembly GCA_031367345.1 of Bacteroidota bacterium. GTDB lineage: Bacteria > Bacteroidota > Bacteroidia > AKYH767-A > 2013-40CM-41-45 > JADKIH01. Next base: position 2,932 of record JANLPR010000028.1, read on the forward strand.
TACGATCCAAAGGCGTAAACAGTCCTTCTATATTTCCAATTCCTTCTACTATATATGGATTTGTATTCATTAGACTTCCAAACATCCATCTTTTTCTAGAGATGCCAGCATAAACGACTGTATCAATACTTACAACTTGATAAACATCGTTTTGATGAAATGGTCCATTGATGGTGTCACCAATTTGCATATTAAAATCATACAAAACTTGCTCATTAATAGAATCAGGCAGAATAATAAAAACAATATTGTTTACTGAATCATACCTAAGTGCTCCTTCATAGCCCAAGATAAAACAGCCACCACTATACCCTTCAGAAATTACTTTAGAATAATGAACGCCTCCAATTAAAGAATCACCGGTATATCGGTAATCGTAAATTGCATTGTAACATTGATCAGGAGTATAATTATGATAACACTGCCAAATTGCACTATCCGTCGGGAATTTTGCAGATTGAGAACTCACCTGAGAACTTAATAATAAAATAATTAATGTTATTGCTACTTGAATAACTTTGAGGTTTAATTTATTCATTTAATTTAGATTCTAATTTTGTAAAATTTATGTCTTACTTATATAGACCCTTTCCATAAGACTGTGCGCTTCCTGTTGCAATGTAGATGCGCTTTGGAGATCCCAGTAAAACTACAATACTAGGTACACCAACCTCTGGTAAGCCAAGAGAGCTTTGCAAATTTTGCCAAATCGGACTTGAACTTTGGGCATTCGTAGTCTTCCATATACCTGAGAATTTTGTTCCAATATACAATGTATTATGAGTAGCATCATCTGGATCAAAAGCCATTGACACTACAATACCTTGATGAGCAGTTGAAAAAAAAGGACCTAAACAATTCCAATTTGAACCATTAGAATTTGAACAAGTTAGTGTATTGATGGTATTGATATATTTATCACCTGCAAGCTTAAAAGATCCGGCATGCCCA
>JANLPR010000029.1:0-39343 GCA_031367345.1 Bacteroidota bacterium
AGAGGCAGATGCTGTGTTTCCACTAGCGTCGCTAGCAGTTACGGTATAAGTAGTTGGAACACTTGGAGAACTCGGATGAATCGTATTACCACTTCCTATCACTTGACCGGCAATCGCCCACGAATAAGCAAGTCCGGCGGAATTGCCAATGATCGTAGAGCTAAGGGTGATCGTATCGCCCGGACATTGCACCGTATTTTGAGAAGCTAAAACTTGGAAACAATGAGCGACTCCCTGTACGCAAGAATAACTGCCAATGACCAATGGATTTACTCCCGCAGGTATGAGATTACCACATAAATTCACGTATGAATAATTGACAGAAAAGGGAGAGGTGTTTGTCGGCGACATTAAAAGGTAAACGACTTTTAATTTAAGCGTATCACCAAGTGCGAGTTCATTGCCAACTAAATGAGGGATTATTTCATAATGGGTACTATTGGGAACATGAACAAGAGAATCCGTCGTGATTGTACTATTACCGTTGTGGTAAAGTGTAATCTGCCTAGAAATAATTTGCAAATTTGGATTGAGTACATCCACCTTATAATGGAACGAATAAATGTTTGATCCAAAAACGGTGCTCAGCACATTTATTGAATCGACAACACACGTTACATCATTTACATTCTGATCAATATGAGGAACAACAAGTGGTTGAAGTATTTGCAAATTGAAGTAACCGGAATCTAGCTGGCAGATAGTACGGTTTTGAATATCTTGAGCAGTTGGATAATCAAAACAATCAAACCCAATATAAAAGGGTATAGCCGCCAAATTACAGTTGTTGATATTCATTGAAACAATAAAAGTAGAATCAAAATTTTGCCTCTGAGGATTCCCTATTTTGAAAAGCACAATGTGTTTTCCATTGGGTAAAAGAAGATGGTTGGCTGGAAAATTTTGAATACTTACCCCAGAATAAATGTTTGTATCGGCCAAATAAATAAACAAGTTTCTAGTGGGTCGAGCATTTCCATTGCTATTATAAACATGCAAGGTCCATTGATTTCTATTTTGAATGGCTGAGACCAAGAGTGCCGGATCAATATGGAAGTCCGTAACAAAGTTAGAAGAGATGCCATAATTTATAGGGTCAACTTTGCTATACATCTTTAGAGAAGAAGCAGCACACGTTGCTATGTCTAAGGATGTATTGACAGTGGAGGAATCGATGGCAAGCGAATTGGCAAGACCGCAGTGTGTATAGGTAAAGGGAAAACTAAAGGTTTGTTTTAAATATTCATCGCTCGAATAAAAAAGTGAAGAGAGCTGAGAAAATGGGCTTCCGCACGTAGGACTGAACGATTGATTGACCAGGAGCTGTTGATTGGCTAAAGTATAATTAACATTTAAGGTATCGTCAAAATTAACTGTTGAAAAAGTAGTTGATTTATGAAGGCTGGGAATATTACAAGCAGAAGTATAATAAGTCCTTACGTAAGAAACTGCGCTATCATTGTTGTAGAAATGATAATTCGCAATCGTACCCGGTAAATGGATATAAATTGGTAAAAATTTGGGGATAGGTCGAAATTCATTTTTAAATGGATTTATTTTCTCTCCACCAATGGAGGCTTCATAATCAATTAGAAAACGAAGTTTGCAAGGTTGCCCAGCTATTTGATTAATGGAAGAAACTGATTTGGAGTAGAGCGAGTAAAAATAATGCATAGCAGATCGCTGCTCGCACATGTACACTCTATTGTGTGGTAAGAGAACACCTGTGTCTTCCTGAGCTAAAGGATAATTAATATTATGATGAGTATAGGCATCATAGATTTGCAAAGCATCAAGGTCCACATCACACATGTAAGCATTTAAACTCACCTTACTATTAAATTGGTTGTCGATCAGTAATTTTGAATCTGGGTTCGGTTGATAATTTTTGCACACATGCAAACTCACTTGTAATGTTATGGTATCTCCACCAGCAAAATTGAATGGAGGTATGTTGAGAATAGCAGCGAGTACAGGAATGCTTAGATTATAAAATAATATGTCGAACTTTCCACTACTCCCTACAGAGTCACGCACATCTTTCACAATTAAATTCCAGGAGGGACTATTCGGATTGATTGATATTGATCTATTGTACGCTGTAATGGTCAATGCAATAGGATGGACATCAAATTGGTTGGAATTTGATTTTTCAATTTTTTGTTCGACAAATAAATAGTTAAGATTAATATTATGCGCTACCAAATCAGAGAATCGAACTGTATCTCCATCATCTATTTTTATTTTTATCATAGAGGAGAGAGTATCTCCTACCATTGAATGGTTAAGGTCTAAGTCGCCTCGGTGTGCAGCAACATAAGGAGCGGTTATTCTGCCCAATCCATCTATCAATCCATCGTTATTGGAATCAATGTACCCGAAATTTTTTCTTTCCAAAATATTATCATCGGAAGTGAATACAGTGGTTCCGGGTTTTTTACATCCTGGACAATGAATTTCTGAGCTTCCCAATACACTGCTCATAGGGATAAAGCATTGATCGTAACCGGCAATTAAAGTTTCAATCACATAATTTGGATTGTTATTGAGATTGTCATAGCAACAGCAACCAATCATATTGAAAAAGAAATCACCGGTGTTCAATGCATCGTACATTTCACCTAGGTTTTTTTGTGAAAGATTGGTAAAAGGGAAATTTAAATCATTGAATGTAATCGTATAAATGTTAGCTAGAGGGCAGGAATCAGGATGATTGCTAATAATTGTTGAAGATGGCCAATGTTTTCCAGCGAATGTCATGTATGAATTTGCTATATTCCCGTCTAACCGTAAACCTGGTTCTGTTTTTATTCGATACTGAAGTGACAAACCACTGACCGCCACATTACCACTACCATCATACTCCTTAGTGAATAAATTCGACTCCATCCAACGGTATAAGCCGGCTTTGTTTTGGTTGAATTGATAATTATTTAAACTCAAACGACTGGGAGAGGAACATGTATCTCTGAGATGAGGTAACGGATTGAAAGAAATAGTAAGTGGAGTATAGTCTTGTTTAAGATACAATTGATCGGCCTCTGTAACTGCTGTTTCATTGAAGGAAAAACGATTTCCATATACTTAATACAAGTTTTGATTAGCGGTAATCGAAGTCGGTGCCGCTTGAGTGCATCCAGATTTCCCACTTACACCAATACTCCATGTATTTAATGATTTAGATTGTTGAAATAAATTTAATGATATAGGGGAACTAAGCGTATCGTTTGATGGGCAACAATACACTAATGGAACACTTACGATAATTGAATCACCAGGCATCAAATGGTCATAGCCAAATTCAAATTTTTTTATTGCGTTAGGATACAAGTGCTTTACGCAATAGGGTTTTGCACCTGCCGTATCATATAAAACACTTGAGGAATGAAAATTTCGTAAATCTGCAAAAGAAGGAGTAATATGAATATCAGAAGAATTCGTAACGAAATACATATTAGACATTATTGCATCTTCTAGGGTTACTGATATATTTTGAGAAACATCACGTTCTCTGTTAGCAATAACGAAAATGTAGTTTTGTATTTGCTGTGAAGAAAAAAGTGTGTCCCAATAACAGTCATGGGAATTAAAGTGTAAGGTAGAAGTTGGGACAGGAGTCATTCTATTTATACTTAAAAGTGGTCGTAGCGGCCCACGAGTTAATTTCGTTTGAGTTGGTATATTTTTACACAAATCTGCGCAGCCCCAAGTTAGATTCGAATAAAATATTTTTTGCGCATCAGAACAGACATCAAACAGACAGGAGTCAACTAAATGTATTGTTTCTCGAATTGTTAATACATCACCTCTTTGGATACGAATGGTCGTATTGACCGTTGTTTTAATCGAGGAGTCCGTTGACACAGTTGGAATACTGTCGAAACTTCCTGAATTAATTGTGTATTCAATTTTAAGTAATTTAAAACTTGAACAAAGTAATGTGTCTGAAAAATTGAAATTTAAATCCATTGAATCAACGCCGTTACCACCTAAATTTTTGTAAGTCAGAGTGCGTTCAACATTTTTAGTTGGTGTCCAAAAACTATAATAATTTACATCGAATTTTTGAACACTATTGGCAATACTTAGATATGGGAAAAATACAGTATAAGAAATTTCATTATTGACAATGTTGTTAGTGTAAAAAACACCGTTGAAATTTGTATTAAGCGGTGTTCCATTAATTGCTAAACCCAGATGTTGAGATATATTAATTTGAGTAGTGTTAGCGGCAAAAATATTGCAATTGACAAGCATTTGAAATGTCACCGAACTTGTACTGAGTCTAAAAGTGTCTATTGTATTAGACAAGTTGCTGAATAATTGCAAGTAATGTAAATTTGAGTGATTAGGTAGAGTAATTAAAGTTGGAAATTCAATGAATGCCACATCTTCAATTTGAAGATATATTGTTTGTCCCGGTTGAATCAGAAAAGAGTTGGTGTCATTAAATTGAATGTTGAATTGATTGGGCTGACAAGCAAAAGCAGCACTAGACGAATTGGAAATATTGGTTCCAAAACTGCCTATAACATTAATGTTTATTTGTGCAGCAAGATTGTAAGCAAGGCACAAAACCATCACGCAGGAATGGTAATTTTTTTCATAGCATCTTAAATTAAATGTGAACAAAAGTTGAACGATAACCAAGAGTAGTAAATAAAATTGAATAAAAAAATAAAAGTTGAAACATTTATAAAAATCGTTATTAATATGAGGTGGATGGAGCGGAATAAAAAAGGCGATAAGCGAATCGCTAAATTTGAAATAAATATATCTTAAATTTACAGTAGGAAAGTACAAAACCATAAGCTCTCCTTTCAATTTTTGTTGACTTTTAGAGAATAACGTTTAGCTATACAGAAAGATTTATTCTAGTCAGGAATCTATTTTAGTAAGACCAAAAAATAAGCAATGAAATTGAGGTATTTAAAAATTTTATGATTCGATTGAATATTTCCTTCGGATATCTTTTTAACTGATTTCCAATTTGAATTTATTTTCTCACAAAAGCATTAATGTAAAGCTGATGTTAGTAGAGGTAAATTTTATCTTAAATTTTTGCCAATTCTCACAATATTTGCAATCTTAACAGCTCATCGGGATTTTTCCTTAGGCGGAGGTGGGAAATAAAGTTAATGCTTTGATGGATCGAACGGAATTCTACTTATGGAAGCAGTACACTAAACATATTCAAAGGAAGAAGTGAATGGCAAGTGAAAAAGTAAACCTTTAATTTAATTTTCTGTTAAGTGCATCAACAAACTCCTTCCTCTTTATACTGCATAATGAACATTCACAAATACCTTTACAAAACAATCTAACTAACGGAAATAACGTTGTAATGTATTTTTCCTCCACCACAAGTAGTGATTGTCAAATAAACATAGATCTTGCATCCCGGAAACCGTCTTTTTCATTTGCTCAATACTTTGTGAATATTTGCGTTTCTAATTAGCTCAAAAGGCAACAAACAAGTTTTATATTTACCTCATGAAACAAAGAATTATTGTATTGCTCCTTGTATTATTAGCTCTAAATCTGAATGCACAAAAGTACAATGTGTTTAAGGGCGATACGATTAATAGAGTCGATGAAAAAGGACTCAAACAAGGAATTTGGAAAAAGTATTATTCGAATGATGTGCTTTTTTCAGAAGGCATATATAAGAATGGCAAACACATTGGTGTTTTTAAAACCTATTACAAAGAAGGAAAGCCGCAGTCAATAGTGCGGTTTAGAAATACTTCCGAGATCAGCGATGCCGAACTATTCTCGGCAGATTCGGGCTTAATGGCCAGAGGAAAATACATCGATCGATTGAAAGATAGCGTTTGGACTTATTACGATACAAATGGTAAAATTTCGGCTCAAGAGCAGTATATAAATGGAAAGAAAGAAGGCGTATGGAAGATTTTTTATCCCAATGCGCAAGTTTCGAGAATGCTCGTTTACCGAAGCGATAAAAAAAACGGGCCTTACAAAGAGTATTTTAGCGATGGAAAAGCAAAAATCGATGGAGTTATGAAGAATGATGAATTTGAAGGTGTAGTAACAGTTTACCATCCAAATGGAAAAATCTGGGAGAAGGGGATGTACAAGAATGGGTTAAAAGAAGGGAAGTGGCTTATTAACAAAGAGACAGGTGAAATAGAGCGAGAAGATCTTTATAAAGCCGGCAATTGGTTAAACCCGATAAGTGAAGATAATAACCGCATTCCTGAAAAAGAGTAAGGCTATTTTTGACGCCTTTTTTTAAATTATCATCCGTATCTTTGCCGCTCACAAAAGTTAGAATGAGCAAAAAAGGAAGAGTTTTAATGGCTATGAGCGGAGGAATTGATTCGTCTGTTTCTGCTATGCTTTTACACGAACAAGGGTATGAAGTGGTGGGAATGACAATGAAGACGTGGGATTATGCCTCATCGGGCAGTTCTAAGAAAGAAACAGGTTGTTGCTCATTAGATTCCATCAACGATGCTCGATCGATTGCTGTTGAAAAAGGATTTCCACATTACATCATCGATATCAGAGAAGAATTTGGAAATCATGTAATCAATGATTTTGTTGATGAATATTTAGCCGGACGTACTCCTAATCCTTGTGTGAAATGCAATACACATATTAAATGGGATGCCTTATTAAAGCGAGCAGATATGCTCGATTGTGAGTTTATTGCCACCGGACACTACGCCAACGTACGTGAAGTTGATGGACGGTTTGTTATTTCGAAAGGCAAGGACGACTGGAAAGACCAGAGTTATGTGCTATGGGGTGTTTCGCAAGAATGTTTGTCGCGCACAATGTTTCCTGTAGGGAACTACCATAAACAAGAAATTCGTCAGATGGCTGAGGACATGGGTTTCTTTGAGCTGGCAAAAAAGCCGGAATCGTATGAGATCTGTTTTATACCTGATAACGATTACCGATCATTTTTAAAAAAGAGAGTGGAAGGTATTGAAGAGAAATTGGCCGATGGTCTCTTTGTTGATTCTTCGGGCAAAGTTTTAGGCAAACACAAAGGTTATCCATTTTACACCATTGGACAAAGAAAAGGTCTTGAAATAGCTTTAGGTGAACCTGCTTATGTTGTTGAAATTCAGCCGGAAACTAATACTGTTATTCTTGGTTCTTACGATGAGCTAAAGAAACAAGAAATGTGGGTGAAAAATGTGAACCTTATAAAGTACAATTCGTTAGAAAAATCTACCGAAGCCCTTACCCGAATTCGCTATAAAGATAAAGGAACCATGAGTACGCTAGAGCAACACGGCGACAGAATGAAAGTAATTTTTCATAATCCTGTAACTGCAATTGCTCCCGGACAAAGTGCTGTTTTTTATGATGGCGATGATGTTATAGGCGGAGGATTTATCGAAAGATAAATCACTATGCTAAAGAAAAAGAAATACGTTTTATTTTATTTTGCTTCATTGCTTATAGCATTCTCTTGTAAAAAAGAAATTGTAGAAGTGACTTCCTTGTCATACAATTATTTCCCGACTGAAAAAGGCCGGTTTGTAATTTACGATGTCGATTCTATTTTTCATGCTGAGACCGATAATAATAACGATGATTCAGTTTATACGTATCATTTTCAAGTGAAGGAAAAAGTAGATTCATCATACTTAGATCTAGAAGGGAGAACGAATCAGGTTTTGTTGCGATATAAACGAAACGATGCATCTCAGCCCTGGGAATTAAGAACTGTATGGACGCAGTTTATTTCTTCAACAGGAGCCTATAGAACAGAAGACAATATTCGTTTTCATAAACTTTCCTTTCCAATTAATTCATCTACCACTTGGGATGGAAATGACTCGAATACGTTAGGAGAAGAATTGTACTATTACGATTACTTCCATGAAGCAACAACGGTAAATGGTTCAAGTTTTGATTCTACTCTGAGTGTTATTCAGGTAGATGAAAATAACTACGTAGAAAAAATCTTTGGCAATGAAAAGTATGCAGTTGGTGTTGGTCTCATTTACAAAGAGCGCGACGATTTAGGTAAAAAGAATGGTCAAGTTGTGAAAGGCTTCGAATACAAAATGAAAGTAGTTTCATTCGGTAAAGAGTAGGAAGTATCAATGACATGTTGGCTAATTGTAAAACCAATCTCGAAGAATTCAACCAACTTATAGTAGCTTCCTTGATATGAAGTTTAATCCTTATTAAACATCGAATACTCTTTTTTTTCAATAGGCAATCTGGCATTCGTTGTTGGCTCCATTGATATTTGTTTAATAACCTTTCTCAGTTCAAATTAATACAGTATATCTCTGGTATAAATTCAAATTTTTTATTTCCATTTTCGAACAACCGATTTTTTATATGTTATGAATCAAATTTTGAGCCGTCCCACTTAACTCCGGTAGGAAACAAGTCTGTTCTTCTTTTTTCCATTTCTAATGCAACCAAAGCACAGTTCCCGCCTTGTTCTTTAAGTTTTGCAATAATATTTAAATAACTTTTTTCATCTCTATTCTGGCTTAGCTTAAAAACGTTTTCAATTTTTTCTGCTTTAATCTCAAAGCCTACTATAGCCGGCATCATTTTATCTAAGTAAACCTCAGGAAGGTTGTCGTAAATTGTGAGTGATTGAGTATTGCCTTTTTCAAATTTTAATGTCAGTTTTCTCATAAACTGAATTAATTCATCTTTTGACATAAAATTCATTTGCCCACCAATATGAACACTCATGTAATTCCATGTTGAACCAATTTGAGCGTTGCTATACCAGGATGCGCTCACGTAAGCACTCGGACCAGTAAATACAAGCAATGCGTTTGGGTTTTCAGCAAATGCCTTATAATGATCGGTGTTGCGCATAATGTGTCCTTGCAAAAATAATTCACCATTTCTTTCTTCAAATAAAATCGGAATCTGCGTTGCTACTTGTTCCCCTGATAAATAACTGCCAGTCATAAATGCAAACGGGTTTTCATCGAGAAAATCTAAAATTGTTTGCTTGTCTTTTTCTTTAAAATATGAAAAATTGTACATCTTATTTTGATTAATTTTGGAGTGCTATTTCAAATAATTTTTTCTTAGATCTGTTGTAAAATTATTTCCATTGTTTTTGTCAATACATAATGCTAGTATGTTGCAATAACAGCTATCTATTCGGAATCGAAAGAGTGCAAATAATTAAACATAAAAGAGGGCTGTCAATAAGTTGACAGCCTGTATCTTTTTAATAGTAACGTAACCGTATTACGTTTGCTAAATATTTTGCATATCGAACAACTTGACGGCTGTAACCATATTCGTTGTCATACCAAACATAAAGTACAAGGCTCTTATTGTCTTTCGAAACAATAGTTGCCGGACTGTCAACAATAGAAGCGCAAGAATTACCAACTAGATCTGTAGATACAAGTTCATTTGAAATTGAATATTGAATCTGTTCTACAAGTTCACCGTGTAATGCTGCATCTTTCAATATCTCATTTACTCCATCTTTTGTTGTTTCTTTTCTTACTGTTAGATTCAAGATAGCAAGCGAAACATCAGGCGTTGGTACACGAACAGCATTACCGGTTAATTTACCTGCTAATTGCGGAAGAACTTTTCCTACAGCTTTGTCGGCCCCTGTTTCAGTTATTACCATATTCAACGCAGCAGATCTTCCACGGCGATATTTTTTATGGAAGTTATCGAGTAAATTTTGATCGTTGGTATAAGAGTGAATTGTTTCGATATGACCTTTTTCAATTCCTAACGCTTTCTCTACAACAGAAAGAACCGGAACAATTGCATTTGTTGTACAGCTTGCGGCAGAGAAAACGGTTTCAGTTTCATGATCAAAGGCAGATTCATTTACACCATAAACAACATTCGGAACATCGCCTTTGCCCGGCGCTGTTAATAAAACTTTACTCGCGCCTTTCGATAGTAAGTGCTTACTTAAACCTTCGCGATCTCTTACCACTCCGGTATTGTCAATGATCAGTGCATCGTTAATTCCATACGAATTATAATCAATAGTAGAAGGATCATTAGAAGTGATCATTTGAACAGAATGTCCATTAACGATCAAGGCTTTGTTTTTAAAATCTTCAATTACTGTTCCCGGAAAAGCACCATGTACAGAATCGTTTCGTAAAAGATCGGCGCGCTTGGTAATATCTTCATCGCTATTACTTCTCGTAACCACAGCGCGGAGGCGAAGTTGCTCGCCTTTTCCGGCTTGCGAAATAAGTTCGCGCATAAGTAATCTTCCTATACGACCAAATCCATAGAGTACCACATCTTTCGGAACGATTACTCGTTTCTCTTTACCGATGAAGTCTTTTAGTTTGTCGCCAATAAACTCTTCGACATTTTTAAAATGTTTTCTTTCATGAATCCATTCAGCACATAGTTTTCCAACATCAATTCGAGAAGGAGCAAGGTCTAGTTTGTTCATTGCCTTGGCTAGAGCAAGCGTTTCAATAACAGTGATGGGTTTGTTTACTACTTGTTTACCATATTGGTGGAGATTCAATATTTCGGAAGCGCTTCTATCAACTAGTTGATTTCGGAATAAAACCAATTCAACCGATTTGTCGAACCATAAAGTTCCTGCAACGTGTATAAGAGCAATGGCCGATTTTTCTTGTTGAATCCAATCTGCTAATTCGCTTTCGTATTTGTCTTTTTTATCGATCGAAGTTTGATCTTGTAACGAAGATGATGACATGCTATGAGTGGGGTTAGTATTAAGTTGATTTAGGTAAAACATAAACAGCTTTCATTTTGGTGAAAGCTGTTTGTGTTATAGAATAAAATAATCCATACGGATTAACCAAGATAGGCTTTTAATAATCGGCTTCTCGATTTATGACGAAGGCGACGAATAGCTTTTTCTTTTATTTGACGAACACGTTCGCGAGTAAGGTCGAATTTTGCACCGATTTCTTCAAGCGTAAGTCCATGTTGCATTCCAATTCCAAAGAATAATTTTATTACTTCACGTTCTCTTTCAGTTAAAGTACTTAAAGAACGATCGATTTCTTTTTGCAGTGATTCAGTCATTAACAAACCATCGGCACGCGGAGAATCTGCGTTTTCTAATACATCGATAAGGCTGTTGTCTTCACCCTGAACAAAAGGTGCATCCATAGAAACGTGCTTACCACTCACACGCATAGTGTCGGCGATCTTTTCTGTTGGTATGTCAAGAACTTTTGCTAATTCTTCCGGCGATGGCTCGCGTTCAAATTCTTGTTCAAGTTTTGAATAAGCCTTTGATATTTTATTTAAAGAGCCAACCTGATTTAAAGGGAGACGAACAATTCTGGACTGCTCAGCTAAAGCTTGAAGGATACTCTGACGAATCCACCAAACGGCATAAGAAATAAATTTAAAGCCTCGTGTTTCATCAAAACGTTTTGCGGCTTTAATTAAACCTAAGTTCCCTTCATTAATAAGATCGGGGAGAGATAGGCCTTGGTTCTGATATTGCTTGGCAACAGAAACAACAAAACGAAGATTCGCTTTTGTTAAACGATCCAATGCATTTTGATCACCTTCTTTAATTTTCCGAGCTAACCGAACCTCTTCTTCAGCGGTAATTAGTTCTTCACGTCCAATTTCTTGGAGGTATTTTTCAAGAGATTGACTCTCTCGGTTGGTGATCGATTTGGTTATTTTGAGCTGACGCATAGTTACGGAGAGAGATTAATGATTAAAAATGGGCAGATTTAATAGAAAAATCTACTTTTTTTGAGTGTCGCAAAGATAAGCCTTCCCTAAAGGCGAAGCAAATTTTTCTCAACAATCGGTTAATAACTCGTTACTTTTGTTGAAAAACTGAAATTCTAGACTTACTTTTTTTATACAACAAAAATCGCACCTTAAATGCGATTTTTGTTGGTTTGTCACAAAGTTTATTGATTATTCTTTCCTAAAATTAAATTCCGAAACCATAATAGGCCCTTGTACCATTCGGATAAACACCTTCAATCAGTACGCCTCCTTGCTTAGATTTCAGAGCCATTTCAAGGTCATCCTTACTGTTGATTGGTTTTTTGTCGATCGATGTAATGATGAATCCTTCTTTAATTCCTGCACTGCGTAATTTACCTGCAACAAGTCGAGATATTTTTACACCACCGCTTAAATTTAAATTTGCTTTTTCATCTTGGCTGGCATTCTCAAATTCTCCACCAAGCAATTTTAAAGGCTCTTCATTTTTCGCTATTTTTGTATCTCCTTCTTTATTACGGAGAGTCAGCATAAACACATTGGTTTTTTCATTTCGCAAAACCGTCAATGCAACTTTATCGCCCGGTCTGTATCTTCCAATTTGTTCTTGTAATTGTGGTGTAGAAGTTACAACAGCATCTCCCACTTTTTGTATAATATCTCCTTCTTTTAATCCTGCAGATTCTGCAGCTCCCCCTTGCGTGAGTCCTGCAACATAAATTCCCTGAGTTTGTTTAATACCTTTTTCATTCATGAGTTTTGTGTCGATATCCCGTATACTCACGCCAATGAACCCTCGTTGAACACTTCCAAATTCTACTAAATCGTCCATCACTTTTCTAACAAGGTTTACCGGAATAGCAAAAGAATAACCTGTGAAAGATCCGGTATTGGAGGCAATGGCAGAATTGATACCGATCAATTCCCCGCTGGTATTAACCAAGGCGCCGCCGCTATTTCCAGGGTTCACAGCAGCATCTGTTTGTAGAAAGGATTCTATTTTATATTGATCCGGTAAGATCCCGATATTTCTTGCTTTTGCAGAAATAATTCCTGCGGTTACCGTACTCGTTAAATTAAATGGATTCCCAACCGCTAGTACCCATTCGCCAACTTTTACATCGTCGGAGTTTCCATAGGTAATAAAGGGTAAATTCTTTTCGTCAATTTTCAAAAGTGCCAAGTCTGTCGATGGATCGGTACCAATAACCTTCGCGTCATACGTCTGATTATTGTTCAATGTAATAGAGACTTTCTCTGCGTTCTCTACAACGTGGTTATTGGTAACAATATAACCATCTTGAGTAATGATTACCCCTGATCCGCTTGCTTCTTGCTGCTGTGATTGTGGTTGTTGCGGTCTTCCCCAAAAATCGAAAGGGTTGCCAAAGGGTGCATAAGTTTGTCTTGTGTAGAAAGTTTTTACATGAACGACAGCATGAACCGACATTTCTGCAGCCTTTGTAAAATCTGTCATAGATGAACTCTGTGAATTCCCCGGCATACTGACAAATTGGACTTTCTGTTTTTCTGAAATGTTGCCGGAAATAAGTTGTGTGGAAGAGTGTGAATAGATAAAAGCGCCTACTAGTCCACCGAAAGCGGCGATGAGTAACATACTGAATGCTTTTTTCATGATTTTTGTATTTATGTTTATAGTTTTAGACTAAAATTATAACCTCAAAATTCTGACCATTTTGATGAAATCCTTATGAACGGTGCCGTTAAAAATAGTTAACATCTAGTTATTAAATGCTAAGAAAAATAGACACGCTTTCCTAGATTTCTAAACTACTCGATTGAACTAAATATTGTAATTGAAGTGCAGCTTAACAAAATTTATGATTATCCGGAAATAGACTGATTGAATTCTCTATCAATTAATATCAACAATTGGCTTGGATAAGAATTGGTTTTCCGGGAAAGTCATATTCTTAAGAAGAGTTAATTTATGTATTTTTACAGCTGTTATGCCTACCGGAAAATCTAACGAAGAATTGATTCTCTCTATAAAAAATGGAGAGGAAAAAGCACTTCAAGTTTTAAAAAAGAAATATTTTGAGTCATCTCGTCGATGGATGCGTAGAAGTGGCATTAAAGATTCGCATACTCCTATTATGTTTTCAAAAGTGATTGTATCTGTTTATCGCGATGTACAACATGGAAAAGTAAATGCGCATGTTGATCTTGAGAAATATATTTTTAATTCTTTAAATGAATTTTTACGAAAAGAAAAGGAATCTCAAAAAGTACAGAGAAGAGAAGGATTGAAAGAGGGAACGGATACAGAACGAAAAGCTGTTGCCGCTTGTTATTCTATTTTAGATCCAAACTCTAAGCAATTGTTGTGTACGCGTTATGTCGAGAAATTATCTTTTGAAGAGATTGCATCAAGATTCGAATTTAGTAATCCTGTAATTGCTCAATTTGAAGTTAACAAAGCTTTTCACCAACTGCAGCAACTGGCAATAGCGCGCTTAAATCTTTCGATATGATTCTAGAAGTTTCCGATAAAGAAAGAGTACTGATAGATCGTTACCTCGATAATTCATTGAGCGGGGTGGAGCTAAAAGAATTTATGGATCGATTAGAGAACGATGAACAATTCAGAAAAGTTGTTAGCTTTCATAATTTATTAGTTGAGTCGATTCAAGAAGCAGAAAATTCTCGACTTGAAAATAATTTGATTGAACTTATCAATTATAAAAAACCACTTATTCCTTCGGCATTAAAATTAATTCTAATTTTCCTCGCAATCACTTTTGTTGGGATTACGCTTTGGGAATACATAGGTCCGGGAACTTCTAATCCGAAAAACAAATTGTTCTCTTTCGAAATTTTTAAAAAGAAAAGTGAGAAAGTAGATCCTGAAAAACAAATTATTAAAAAGGAATTAAAATCAACACCCAAAACTATAGAGAATGGCGGTGATTCGGTAGAAGATCAAAATGCTGCAGCGATTGAAAATACTTTTGTTGATTCTAAAGATTCGGGTTTTGTAAATATTCCTACTGGTTCTGATCAAAATCTGGAAGTTAAAAAAGATCAATTATTGGTTGCTCATACTTTCAAAGTGCAAGAGGTAACATTAACCGAAAAGAAAGTTGAAGTGAGCCTGTCGCAAAGTACAGTGTCAAAATTGAATCCTGCCGCTGGTTTGGTTGAAAATCCAAAAGTTGAAAATTACGAAGTGGAGTTTTGGATCTCGCCAATTAATTATAAAGGATATAAAATGGCAAACAATAAATTGGTTCTTTTCGGTATTGAAGAACCTGAAGCCGTAAAATTGTTTTTAATAGAAAATAAGATAGTAATGAAATATGGTCATGAGTTTTTTAAAATTTCAAATTCAGACGATTTTGTTTCTTTCACTTCAATTAAACCGTCTGACCTACCACTCTCTATCCGATGAAAATCCAATTCTATAAATATCACGGCACAGGAAATGATTTTATTTTGATCGATGATCGGCCAAGTAAAGTAGTAATGAGCACCAATGAAATAAAATTACTATGTGACCGACATTTTGGTATTGGAGCTGACGGATTAATAAGAATAGTAGCACATAAAGAGTTTGATTTTGAAATGATCTATTATAATTCGGATGGTAAACTAGGGTCAATGTGCGGTAATGGTGGTCGTTGTGCTATTGCGTTTGCTAATAAATTGAAATTGATCAATGATAAGGCGAAATTTTTAGCCGCTGATGGCCCGCATTTAGCAGAAATAATTGCTAGTTCTCCTATGATAATAAAATTAAAAATGTCGGATGTAGCATCGGTTTCTACAATCGAAAATTCATTTTTAATCGATACTGGTTCTCCTCATTTTGTGCAATTTGTCGATGACTTAGACCATCTTGATGTTGTAAAAGAAGGTCGGAAAATAAGAAATTCGGATCGCTTTGTGAAAGAAGGTGTGAATGTAAATTTTGTTAAATTCATTAATGGTGAATTGCATATAAGAACCTATGAGCGAGGTGTTGAAGATGAAACCTTATCGTGTGGGACAGGAATTACAGCTTCGGTGCTTGTAGCTTCATTTGCACAAAAAATTGGAACGGTAAATGTTTTATCAGTAGTGACTCCAGGAGGAAATTTAAAAGTACACTTTCATAACAACCAACAATCCTTTACTGATATATGGCTGGAAGGTCCGGCCGAAGCTGTTTTTGAAGGAGAGCTGAATTTTGGGACTTGATACTTTCAATTGTGAATTCTATATTTACAACAAATGAATTCTCATAAGTGGAATTAGGTTTGCCATTGTCAGATTAGACGAAAAAATAATTTAATTCAATTCAATTCAATTCAATTCAAAAAAATTAAATACTATGCAGTTAGTTGGTGAGTTAATAAAATTAAGAGCATTAGAGCCTCAAGATATCAATCGTTTGTATCGATGGGAAAACGATAGTTCTATTTGGAGTGTAAGTGGAACGCTTGTTCCTTTTTCTAAATTTGTTTTAGAGGAATTTGTAACACAGGTTCATCAAGACATCTACACGAACAAGCAACTTCGACTAATGATAGATCTTATTTATTTTGATGAAGATGACGAGGATGAGTCTGCACGTTCAATTGGATGCGTTGATCTTTTTGAATTCGATCCAAAAAATAAACGAGCAGGAGTAGGGATCATGATTGCCGATAAAGCTGATCGTGGTCGCGGTTATGCAACTGAAGCATTGCACTTAATTGTTGACTATGGTTTTGAAGTATTAGATCTTCATCAGATCTACTCGAATATTCGAATAGAAAATGAAAGTAGCGTGGCCTTATTCAAAAAAGTTGGATTTGAAGTAACTGGACTAAAGCAAGATTGGATCTATGAACAAGGAAAGTTCTTTGATGAATATACTCTGCAATTGTTAAAAAAATAATTCTGTTAATGAGAAGTCGTATCATCGTTTACGCTTTCATTGCAGGCTTTTTTTGTTTGTTATTTGTATTCTCATGTAAGCAAAAAGCCAAAGATGAGAAAGTAGATACGGCGTATGCTTCCTTGGTTGATACTAACAAATACATAGGGAAAGACGCTTGTAAAAAATGCCACTCCGATAAGTATGAAACCTTCGTGCATACAGGAATGGGTTTGTCATTCGACTCAGCAACTGTTACTAAAACTTCAGGACGTTTTTCAAAGCATGAAGTTATTTACGATAAGTTTTCTGATTTTTCTTATTATCCACATTTTGAAAACGGGAAATTTATTATCACCGAATTTCGGTTAAAGAATCAAGACACACTATTTATAAGGAAGGAATCAGTTTCTTATATCGTTGGTTCAGGTCAGCATACCAATTCGCATTTAATTAATTCAAATGGTTATGTCTATCAGGCGCCTGCAACATTTTATACTCAATCGGGAAAATGGGATCTTCCTCCGGGTTTTGAGAATGGCTATAACTCTAGATTTTCTAGAGTTATAGAAATGGAATGTATGTCATGCCACAACGCTTTTCCGAAAATGGTGTTAGGGTCAGCTAATAAATATGAAAGTATTCCGTCAGGGATAGATTGTGAAAGATGCCATGGACCCGGATCGATTCATAAAGCGCAAAAGGAACAAGGGCTTATTGTTGATGTAGGAAAAGAAATTGACTATTCAATTGTTAATCCGGCAAAGCTAGAAACGAACAAACAGATGGATGTTTGTCAACGTTGTCATGTACAAGGCAATGCAGTTTTGAGAAAAGGTAAATCATTTCTTGACTTTAAGCCCGGTATGGATCTTTCAGAAGTGATGAATGTTTTCATGCCCGTTTATAAAGGCGACGATGACCAACACATTATGGCATCGCATGCAGAGCGATTGAAAATGAGTAAGTGCTTCTTGGAATCGGCAAAAATAATTACAGATGCGAATAGAAAAAATCCGGATTCTTTTCCATTCAAGAATTCATTAACGTGTATTACATGTCATAATCCACACGTAAGTGTGAAGTCGACTAACAAAGAAGTATTTAATTCGGCATGTAAAAGTTGTCATCATTCCGCAGGGGAAAAGGAAGGAGTGAATCCAATTGTTGCGAGTGTTATATGTACTGAGAAAATGGAGAAACGGAAAATTGTTTCTGACAATTGTGTGAGCTGCCACATGCCTAAAAATGGGACTATAGATATTCCTCATGTTACTACTACCGATCATTGGATCAGGAAAATAATTACTGTTCAAAAAACAAATGCAATAAGAGAGTTTGTGCGATTAGCTTGCATTAATAATTCGCAAGTTGAAAAAAATATTCTTGGTGAAGCCTACTTGAATTACTTTGAAAAATTTGTCAGCAACAAAAGCTATTTAGATTCTGCTAAAAAGTATTTAAATGATAAAGATATTTTTTCAGTTAGTGAAAATTTTCAAGATCTAGTTCGTTGGGCATTTTTAAAGAACGACTATTCAAAAGTGATTGAATACTGTTTACAAATTAGAAACAACCTTGATTCACTCATTCATAAATCGTTTAGTAATGCCGATGCTTGGACAGCATATAGAATTGGGGAAGCTTATAGGAAGGAAAATAAATTCGATCAGGCATTAGTTTATTTTGATCGTGCAGTTTCGTTAGCTCCATTTATTCCGGATTTCAGATTGAAGTTGGCCGATCTCCAATTTGATATAAACGATTTGACAAATGCTGAGAAAAATTATCTTTTTATTTTGACAGAAAACCCTAAGAATGTAAGTGCAAATGTGAATTATGGGTATCTAATAATGAGCTGGAAGAAAGACGTCGCCAAAGCAACATTTTATTATTCCAATGCCATCAAGATAGACCCTGACAACATTCAGGCTATATTGAATTTAGCAGGCATTTCGCTTTATTCAGGTAACAATCAAGAGGCTAGGAAGCTTCTTCTAAAGGTTCTCAAAATTGATCCATTAAATGCAGAAGCTAAAAAGTATCTCAAAATATTGTGATTTACTGATTACTTCTGAGCTGGCCGTAACTTTTTATTTACATTTGCTTAACATGATCGACTCCGAAAGGAGGTATTTTCGCACTATATGAACAACGAAAAATTTAAAGTATTATTAGTTGACGATGAACCGGATATTCTAGAATTTATGGAATATAACTTGGTGAAGGAAAATTATGATGTCTATAAGGCTTTAAATGGAAAAGAAGCGATAACACTTGCGAAAAAAGTAAAACCGGATTTAATAGTACTTGACATCATGATGCCTGAATTAGATGGGATCGAAACTTGCCGTCAATTGAGAGAGTTTCCGGAATTCAAACATACGATGATTACATTCCTCACAGCGAGGAATGAGGATTACTCTCAGATTGCCGGATTTGATGTTGGGGCCGATGATTATATTACTAAACCTGTTAAGCCGAGAGTTCTCGTAAGCAGGATTAATGCTTTATTTAGAAGGTATCGGATAAATGAAAATGGTGTTGGAGAAAATAGTCAGGTGTTTACAAGTGGTAACTTAATTATTGACCGTGAACAATATTTAATTCTCAAAGGCGACGAAAAAATTGAATTACCCAAAAAGGAATTTGAGTTGCTGGCATTGCTTGCATCAAAAGCGGGAAAAGTATTTACACGTGAAGAAATATTAGATTCTGTATGGGGTAGTGAAGTTGTGGTTGGTGACCGAACAATCGATGTTCACATTCGAAAGCTGAGAGAAAAAATTGGTGAAGAAAGTATAAAGACGGTGAAAGGAATTGGGTATAAATTTGATTTTTAATAATAAGACATTGAAGAACCTTACTCCACGTTCAATTGCGATTTATGCTTCGTTAATTTCTTCAGTCTTTGTGTTGATTGTACTATTTGTGTTGCAGCAAATTCATCCGTTTGCCAATACTATTATCAATAATATTTTATTGTTTGCAATTGCAGCCATTGGGATATATCTGATTTTCAAATTTTTTCTGGAATTTTTCATTTATCGAAAAATAAAACTAATCTATAAAACGATTAGCACTGCAAAAAATTCTAAAGCTAAAACTTTGGAAAAAGTTAATCTTAGTGAAGATGTTATTTCAAATGTAGGAAATGAAGTTGTGGAATGGGATCAAAATAGAAAGGATGAAATTGAGGAGTTAAAAAAAATGGAAACTTTTCGTAAAGAGTTTCTTGGAAATGTTTCACATGAGCTAAAGACTCCTTTGTTCAATATTCAAGGTTATATTCATACCTTATTGGATGGAGCTTTGAATGATCCAAATGTAAATGTTAACTACCTGCAAAGAGCTTCTCGTTCCGTTGATCGACTTTGTTTAATTGTAGATGACTTAGAAGCAATTTCAAAATTAGAATCCGGCGAATTAACATTAGATCAACGAACATTTGATATTCATGAGCTAGTAAATGAAGTTTTTGAGTCGGTTGAATTAAATGCAAAAGTAATGCAAGTAACTACTGTATTCAAAGAAGGCAGTGATCATCCTGTTTACGTTATTGGTGATAAAGATCGGATACGCCAAGTATTAGTAAATCTTATTATCAATTCTATCAAATATGGAAAGCGTCAGGGCAATACGCAAGTAGGATTGTATGATATGGATGAAAATATTTTAGTTGAAATAACTGATAACGGAATTGGAATAGAGAATCAACATTTATCGCGTTTGTTTGAAAGATTCTTTCGAGTTGATAAAAGTCGCTCGAGAGAACAGGGTGGAACAGGATTAGGTTTGTCGATTGTTAAACATATTATTGAAGCCCACAATCAAACAATAAATGTTCGAAGTACTTTAGGAATTGGAACAACTTTTACTTTTACTATTAAAAAATCGAAATAGCTTCTATTATTTTCTTCATTTTGTAGTGCTGGATAGTTTCGAAAAGCAAATATGATTTTTCTATTATTGTATATCCGTTTTTCTCATAGAAATTAATTGCGTTTTCACGTGCATCCAGAACAATATGCTTAATTCCTTTTTCTTTTGCCAATTGTTCGATATGATTTAGAATTAAACTTCCTATTCCTTTACCTTGGTATGTATCGAGAACAGCCATCGATCGCACTTGTGCCTCTTCTTCCGAATTAATTTGCATTCGTCCGGTTCCTACCGATTGGCCTTTTTCGTTTTTCACTAAGAAATGAAGCGATGAGTTCTCCGTTTCGTCTTTCGTAGTTGATTCTGATTTATCCCATGGTTTTCTTAATACTTCAAATCGAATTCTATAATATTCGTTTACTTCTTCTTCTGTCAGTGGTTGTACAATCGTGTATAAACTCATTTTGATTCTAGATTAATTTTTTCGTCATTCATTTTATAAGGTAAATAAGTACAAATCAATTGAAACATTTCATCGGTTGTTCTCATACTTCCATTTCTTTCAGAAATTCTTCTTGGTGGATGAAATGGATTCAAAGGATTATTTTCTGTATTGTCAAAGGTAGCTTCAACAATGATAGTTGTACCGGCAGGAATTTTTACAATTTTCTTAAAAGTATAAAAATATTGCCATCTAAAATCCCATTTAGGAATAGAGATTAAGTGAATCGTGTCGTGCTCAGGAGTAACAGCAAATGCTTTGAAGTTACTTCCTAATAAATGCATGTGTGGATTCAAAGTGAGAAGCGAAATGTCGTTAGGTACTACGTATTGAATTTGAAACGATTTTATTTCATTCGCAGGAATAGAAAGAACTGGTTCCACCGGCGAAACACCACTGGTGCCTAAAATTAAGTCTGTAGTTGGACGAATAGGAGGATGACTTTGAAAATATAAATTGATAGTTGTTTGATCTGTAGTATCTATTGGAGATGGGCCATAATGAATATTGTCTAATAAGATAACTGATTTCTTTTTTATGCAATAACCACCAATACCATCCGGATAGTTTGTTAATTCTACTCCGGGTAAATAATTAGAAACAGAAGGTGTAAGTAGGGGATAAGTACCATCGTCATTTTGAAGGTCTAATATTTTATACGCTTGAAGCTTGTCAACTAGTTCGGTGTTTACAAAATCTTTTCCTGATGTTAATGTCCTTTTTGAACCATCGTTGTATTGAACAATATGAGCATTCACATGATGAACTAATTTTTTATTGCCGGGAATAATTTCAACAGCTCTCAAAAAAGTATCGGCTGGTAATTCAATAGGAATTTTCAACATGATAAAGTTGTCTTTATTATTTCCTGAAATGTGAAAAGTTTTCATTGTAACAGAAAAGTCTGCTATATTTTTTGACAAAGAATTTCTTTTATTATTTCCAGTCAGACTATTAATTGCTGGTCCTTCAAGAGCTCCTTCACGTATCCAATTATTAACCAATGTAATTTCTTCGGCAGTCATAGATTTCTGTCCTCTAAATTGCGAATAAGAAGTGTCTGCCGGCCAAGGTGGCATTAATCGTTCATTGATTGATAGCTGTATTGTTTTAAGATGATTAATGACATCCTTATAATTGATCAAGTTAAAAGGAGCTCCTGATCCCGGTTGGTGGCATCCGGCACAACGCGTTCGAATAATTGTTGAAATGTGTTGATTGTAATTTAGTGGAAGATCGCTTTTATGTGATTCATGATTTGAGCATGCCTGAAATAGAAGCATGAATGAGAAAAATATTAAAACGAATGTTTGTTTCACCTTTTTATTTCAATAATTAATAATACAGCCAATAGCGTTGGTAGAAGGGATTGTCTGGAGTTTGCCATTCACAATATTTGCAATTGCATTATCCAAATCGTTGCTTGTAATGACTTGCCTCTTTCTACCGGGTGAATAATAGAGATTATCTATTCTTCCACTATAAAGTGTTTTCCCGGTATTGCTTACTAAAAAAGATTCCGGTGCTACTTTTGCATGCAAAAATTTTGCAAGAGCAAATGATTTATCGGCCAGAATAGTCCCCTTTAGTTTGTATTGATTTATAAAGTCGTTAACATCCTTAGGTGTAGAAAAATCGCCGGGGAAAACAATAATGAAATTAACATTCTTAGATTTATACTTCTCTTTCAATTTTCTAATAGTCAATGTATAGTTCTGCGAAGCCGGACAATCGGTAAGTAGGAAAATGAAAACACAAGCATTGTATTTTTTTATTTCAGAAAAATTGTATTGATGATTGTTGTGGTCGAGAATTTTCAATGAAAATAAATCAGTATTCTTCTGAGCACTTGTATTGAAGAAGTGGATTGCTAAAAAAGAGAAAATGAAAACATTTTTTTTCATTTAATAGCTAATAATATTTGAAGTAGCTGTAGTATTTAAAAAATGTCGGATGATTCGTCTAATATCTCTATCGTCTGATTTCAGTTTGATATGATCTTTTAAAGCCTCAGGATGCGCGTCTACAAATTCAGGTTCAAAATATCCATAGCCGATATATTTTCCGCTTTCCACCTGTGTTATTGAACGCTCACTTTTATTTCGGCCTTTCCCTACAATAAAAAAATTCTGATGTGTGTATTCGATACTTTGAATTGCTTTCTCTGAACGAATGTTATATTCTTCGAACGGTTCTTTTCCAATACAAGCACCTTTACAAAGTCTTACTGAATGATTAAAACAGGCATGTTTAATATCTTTGGTTCCGCAAAGTTTTTGACATAAATTGAATTTTTCGTTTATTTTTTCGAGTAATCGTTCGGCTTCATCAAATGTTCCGGTAGTGATTAGCGGTTCATCGGTTTTATTTATTTTAGCTGCAAAAAGTGTGATGTAATTTTGTTCGGATATTTTTGTGAATATTCCATAATTAAAAACTGTTCGTTTCAAAGCCCTGTTAAAAAAAGGCTGATATCTTTTTATTTCCTCTGATTCATACAAAAGTGCAATCAATTCATTTCCGGTTTCTTCAAAAGTTACATCTTGAATGGCATTTCTTAACTCAATTGCTTTCTTAGTTTGTTTATTTGCAAAATGAGATAGTACTCGTTTTCTAATGTTATTGCTTTTTCCAACATAGAGAATAGAGCCATCACCATTGTGGAAATAATAAACGCCCGGAGCTTCCGGAACTTTGTCGAGAATCTTATGATCAAACGATTCCGGAAATCGAAGGTGGAGATAATCGTTTTTTGTATAATTAGAAATGATCTTGAATTCAGGATCGCGTTCAAGAATCATTTCAAATAATTTAACCGTTGCCAATGCGTCTCCGCTTGCTCGGTGCCTATTTGCGATTTTAATTCCTAAATTCTGACACAGATTTCCCAAACTGTACGAGGCAAAACCGGGCAATACTTTTCTGCTTAGTTTCACAGTGCAAATATGGTCGCGCGAAAAATTATATCCTAACGACTTGTATTCTTCTCGTATAAACCCATAGTCGAACGATGCATTGTGAGCGACAAAAATTGTGTCTTCCGTAATTTTAATAAGGTCTTTTGCTATCTCATAAAATTTTGGTGCATCAGCAACCATTTCATTCGATATACCGGTAAGGTTGGTAATGAACGGAGCAATATTGCACTCAGGATTTACTAGCGTAACGAATTCATCAATTATTTTTTTTCCGTCATGCACATAAACAGCTATTTCAGTTATTTTATTTGCTGAGGAATTGCCGCCCGTTGTTTCTATGTCAATAATTGCAAATTTCATAGTCAAATTCTCCTGCGTGGAAAGAAATTATTATTCTGTCCACGCAGGAATTATGAGTGGTTAGTCAACGATAAATGAAGTAGAAAGGGCAGGAGATCCGTCAAGCAGAATTAAATAATGGTAAATTCCATTTCTCAATTCATTTTTCTCGATTTCAAATTTTAAGTCGTTTCCAAGAATATTTTCTTCAAATTTTTCTTTCACTAATTGTCCTTGATTGTTGTAAATTAGTAATGAAGAGTTAGCGAAATGTTTTTTCAATTTAACTTGTAAGATGGAATGATCAGTGATAGGATTGGGGAATAGAGTAGAAGATTCAATTGCGCTAGCAATTTCTTCAATTCCGATTGTAGTAGAGGAAATAGAAATATTACTCCCATTACCTGACCACATTCCGCCAGCGATAATATAGCCTGTTTTACTATTGATGGCATAAGGTGCACCGCCAAGTGTATTGCCGGTGAGAACGGCTTTAATGGGAATTGTTGGTCCATCGATTCTTCCGATATATGTTGCAAGACCACTTACTCCAACACCACTGAATGTTCCACCTAAAAATAAAGTTGTTTGTAATTTATAAAAGGAATATATTTTAATTGTAGGTCCACTAAATATGGTATTTATAGTACTCCATGTACCACCATTCCATTTAGAAGCAGCATAAGTCGGCTGACTAAATTCTCCTCCTGCATAGAGATATCCATTGATAGCAGCAAGTGCATTTACACGGCCACCTGTTAGATCGGGCATTGCATACCAAGTATTGGAACTATCTTTATAAACGGGTGTTGCTGTATTTTCAGTGCCAGCATATAATTTTTTCGCACCGTTAGAAGTGTATTCAGCCAATGCGTTTACTACAGATGGAACTCCTGTACCAACAGCAGCCCAAGTTGAAGTTGCAATAGATGCAATATGAAGTAGCGCAGTACCTGAACCTGACTGATTAAATTTTCCTGCTACATATAATTTTGAAGAATCTTCAGCTACATACAAACAATTTACTTGATCATTCACACCACCGGCTACATCGCTAAAAACTCCGGTACTGGAAACAGAAGCTATATTTTTAACTGTAACACCTCCTGCAACAGTAAATAATCCACCTACATATAAATTGTTTTTATAAAAAGCTAGAGCATAAACTGGTCCGTTAATTCCTGTACCTACTTGCTGCCAAGTGCTAGTGCTTGTGTTATATTTGGCTAAGTAATTAACTCCGCTTGCAAATGTGCCACCGGCATAAATACTTCCATCATTTGGACTCACAGCAATGGCGCGAATTCCGGTAGTGGTACTTCCTAAGCTGGTTGTTACTCCAAGTGGATTCCAAACTTGGCCGCTTACATTCAACATTGTTAAAAAAAGAATTATTAAAATTGGGTAAATTTTCTTCATAGTTGTGATTTTTTATTTTTGATATGAACTGCAAAATACAGTTTTTCTGTTTCTATTTGTAGACTCGATGTGTTATTTTTTATAATAAAAATTGATGGCACTGCAGGCTTTTAAATTGGACGATAACTTATAAAAATACTTTTTGTTTCCGTCTACAAACTCGATTGCTGCGGTGTTTGGAGGGCTTTTACCTAAATTATTGGCAAATAGGACGAGGTAGTTATTTGTGTTTTCAATGAGATTTATTGTGATTTCTTTCTTTTGTTTGGTTACTCCATAATGATCGAGAATCCATTTGCCATTAAAAAATAGTGACATCGTATCTCCATCTATATAGCTATTGTCGTAAACGTAAATTTTAATGGTCGAATTAGTCAAAACAATTTTATCTGTTGAAATTACCTTTCTTCCATTGATAACAGAAGGAATATTTTCCTGTAGCATCTCAACATCGGTTGTATGAGGAGATTTAATTGAATCTTGTTCGGATAATAATTGCTTAGGTGGTTTAATTACAAATGGTGGTAAATTAGTTCCTTTCTTCCAATGTATTATGCTTTTATCTAGGCTACCCGTATATAGATCATCATCAGTCAAGCCAAATACCGACGAGCTAACTATTTCTTTATGTAAAAAAAGTTCTTGAGTTATTTGTTTCTCTAGCGGTATCCAAATACGAGCCCAATTGCCAATATTGCCACTACACATCATCCGTCCTGTCGAAGAAAAACTCATTGCTGACGGATTGCCGGCTTTCATAGAAAAGATAGCGGGTAAAGAAAGCTGATTGAGCTTATAATTCCACATTGCAAAAGTGCCATCGGCCGACCAAGTAGCTATGATAGTATCGTTAACCAATGCAATTCTTTCAATATTTGCGCTGCCAAATTGGATGCTTTGTGAAATGCGATCGTTTCGGGTGTTTAGAACTTTTATGGAGTTGCCACAACAGTAAATTAACGCACTTCTATCCTTTGTGATTACTGCATCGAAAATAGTATCTTGATCAACGAACAATTCATTAACAGGTTGAGTGAGGTCTGACCTTGTCTTAAATAAATGATTGTTGCCATTGAAATAAATGAAACCGTCGGCAATAGAAAATAGAACGAAATTTATTCCGGAGTAATTCGGAGAATATATAGATTGAATTATTTTTTCATGCTTGAAGTCGTAGATTTTTATTTCTCCATCATGAGTACTGCTCAACAATAAATTACCGGTTGAATTAAAGATTAAATTTCCAATTGCACTTTGGTGTGCATCGATCTTTTTTAATAAATGATCGTCAGTTAAATCATAGATGTAAATTTTCCCTTTCGAGTCTCCGGCAATTAATAAATTATTAAGAGGATCTTTTAAGAGTATAGTAATTCCACCTTCATGACTATTCAAGGAATTTTGAGGAGAAAGATTCTGAGCGAAAGAGGTCCTTTGAAGACAGATAAGGAAAAAGAAAAAAAAGGCGTGCTTCGATAAATTCACAAAAGCAAAATTACGATTTTGTGAAATAGGATAGTTTATATAAAAAGATAAATCAAGTGACTTTTGAACAAAAAAAAACTGCCGGATGAACCGGCAGTTTTAATTAAAAATTATTTCTTTACTTCTGTTTTCTTCACAGCTGCTTTCTTAGCGTGAGTCGCTTTCATTTCACCTTCTTTCTTAGCAGGTGCTGCTTTCATTTCAGCTTCTTTCTTTGCTGCTTCAGCATCAGTTTTCACAGGAGCTGCCATTTTTTTAACTGGTGCTTTTTCAGTTTTAGCCGGTGCAGCTGCTGGAGTTGGAGTTTGTGCAGATACAGAAACAGCGAACAATGCTGCTGTAGCTAATACAAGGATCTTTTTCATAGTTGGTTTTTTTAGTTGAATTATGGTACAAGATTACACTGAATTCAATGATGGAATTATGAATTCAGTGATTGGCTTTCTGTTAAAAAGTATTAATAGACATCTTAACTCAAAGCCATCACAATTTCTTCATCAATGAAGCGGTTTCCCTCAGATGAAAGGGAAAAGAGAAATTTATTAGAGAGATAAATCAATAATTAATTCCTTAAAAATTGCTGACTCAACAAATAACCTAGTCCTGAAAAAAGGATTCCTAACACCGAGGTAAATAGGACATAACTAATTGCTAATCCGCTTTGATTTTCTCTTAAAAGTGTAAATGTTTCAAGTGCATACGAAGAGTAGGTTGTGAATCCTCCGAGTAATCCGGTGAATAAAAATAAACGCATATTTGGAGACATTGGATTCACCTGATTGAATCCGGCAATTAATCCAATGATAAAGGATCCTGATAAGTTGACAATAAAAGTGCCCCATGGGAACTGACTACCAATCATCCATCCGCTTAGCCAAGTGGAACTCATATGGCGAAGAATAGAACCGATTGCTCCACCAATTGCGATGTAAAAATATTTCATTGGCAGCTAAAGTAGTGAATTGAAATACTAATATTGATTCTAGTATAAAATGAAGACACTGATTTTTACAGTTATATAAAAATAACAAATAAAAAACCGCCTATCAATAATATTAGTTTCAATTTTGATAGGCGGTTGTGTTATTTAATCGGTATGAGATGTGGGCAATTAAAATTTATATCCGAATCCAACTCCAATCAATTCTTTGAATTGCGTTCGTTCGATAATATTGGCATCATAAACTAACTGTGCAATCACAGAAGCCGTAATGAATTTGTTCACTTTAAGATTCAATTGGTTTTCAAAGTTAACATCAATTTTCTTTGCGTTATTTTTGTCCTTGTCTGTATAGTTGTTAAACAATTCTAATTTTGAAGTCAGTGTTACATTGGTCATGATGTCTTTTTTGAATTTCATGTTTAAATAAGCACCAAACTCGCTTCTTACCGTTTTTCCCGGATCAACACCATAAGCTCCAAGATCGGAAAGTGTTTTGTCTGAAACAATCGTAAACTTACCTGTTGCAGGAGAAATCATTACTTCAAAATAATCTACCGGCTTATAGGTGAAACCTAACGAAGCAGTAAAAAAGCCTGGAGCAAGAAAACGGGAGACAACCGTACTATCGTTAGGATATGCATAACCGGGAGCAAATTGACTTTTGAAATTAATTAAAGCCGAGTAAAGCCAATGAGCACTAATTTTTCTACCAAATTTTGAAGTAAAATCAATCTTGTCATCACTTTTCCGTGCTCCATTATCGCCTGATTCTAGATAAGCATAGCCAAGATCTAAGGTGTTTTGCCAATCGATTTTGCCTTTTAGGTAATTGGAGAACAAATTTACGCTTGCATTTAAGCTTAACGAGTTTTCCCCACCGGCTGACCATTGCGATAAGTTAACCTGTGAAAAATTTACGCCAATGAATCCCCCCGATTTCCAACTAGTATCTTTAACAGTTGGAGTTTGAGCTATTACGTTCAGGCCGATAAGCATAGCCAGTACCATCAAGTAGTTTTTTTTCATAAATTTCAATAAATGTGTGTGTGATTTGAGCCGGCAAGATACAAGTTTTATGAAAATTATTAAATAGTTACTGTCAATCGGTTAGAATTTACGATTTTTGCAAAATGCTTAGTTTAAACAACATTTCTTTTGAGTTCGGTAGCCGTTATTTGTACAAAGACGCTACTTGGCAAATAAATCCGGGTGAAAAAATTGGTTTAGTAGGATTGAACGGAACCGGAAAGTCTACCTTATTGCGTATTATCAATGGTGAATTTGCCCTTGAAAGTGGAGAAATAAGTAAAATTCGGAATTTAACAATTGGCTTCTTAAATCAGGATCTATTAAGTTACTCAAGTGGCGAGTCTATTTTGGAGGTAGCAATGACGGCTTTTGCCTCAACATTGCAACTGGAGAAAGAGATTAATGAGTTGTTATTCAAGCTCGAAACGGATCATAGCGATGAAATACTTCATGCCTTACACGATAAACAAGTAGCGTATGAAGCAGCGGATGGCTATAACATTAAATCGAGGACCGAATCGTTATTAGAAGGATTAGGATTCTCTACGACCGATCTTACCAGACCATTAGATACTTTTTCGGGTGGATGGAGAATGCGTGTAATGCTCGCGAAAATGATGCTTCAGCAGCCGGATCTACTCTTGTTAGATGAGCCTACGAATCACCTCGATCTTCCGTCTATTTTATGGATTGAAGGTTATTTAAAGGACTACACCGGTACAGTAGTAATCGTATCTCACGATCGCTATTTTTTAGATAAAGTAGTAAACAAGATTGCTGAAATAGCTTTTCAGAAAATTACTTTATACACCGGAAATTATACACATTATTTAGAAGAGAAAGAACTGAGAGAAGATCTTCAGCGTTCTCAGTTTAAAAATCAGCAGCAGTATATTAAAGAGCAGGAAAAGCTAATCGACCGTTTCAAGGCCAAAGCATCGAAGGCGAAAATGGCGCAGTCGCGAGTGAAAATGCTCGATCGTCTGGAAAAGGTTGAAGATGTTGAATCGATGGGTGGAGAAATGAAAGTTCGTTTCGAAATGGATAAACAGCCGGGTAAATTAATTTCCCGATTGCACATCAACGATAAATCGTATGGTGAGCAACGAATTCTGAAACACTCAGAATCGTCTATTCTTCGTGGCGACAAAATAGCGTTGGTAGGAGCGAATGGTCGAGGGAAATCTACTTTGCTCAGAATGATTTTTGGTTCGGAGCCTTTTGAAGGGAAGTCGGATGCTACTCACAATGTTATTACTTCTTTTTTCGCACAGCATCAATTGGAAAGTTTGAATTTGAACAATGATCTAATTACTGAACTGGCACATTTTGCACCATCAAAAAAAGATGTAGAGCTGCGATCGATACTCGGAGCGTTTCTTTTTTCCGGCGATGAAGTGTTTAAGAAAATTAAAGTGTTGTCGGGTGGAGAGAAATCGCGAGTTGCCTTGGCAAAAACGATGCTCAGTAAAGCAAATTTTTTAATTCTCGATGAGCCAACGAATCACCTCGACATGCAAAGCGTGGGAATATTAATTCAGGTGTTGCAAGAATATGAAGGTTCGTTTATTATTGTTTCTCACGATCGTTTTTTCCTTTCACAAGTTGCCAATAAAATTTGGTGGATAGAAGATCAAGAGTTGAAAGAATACTTAGGGCCATACGATGAATATGAATATTGGCTAGAACAACGTCAAAAAGAGGAGAAGAGTATTGATAAGCAGCGACTCGACATTGAGAAAAAGGAACGAATAAAAAAGAAAACGGAAGTTAAAGCTGTACAAGGAGAAGAAGAGAAAAAGCTGAAGAAGAAACTAAGCAGTCGTTTTCAGAATTTAGAAACTGACTTACAGAAAGCAAAGCAAACAAAAGAAGCGTTAGAAAAAGAGCTTGGAGATCCTGAGGTCTATGAAAATACCGATAAATTTCAAGTAGCGATGGAAAAGTTTAACCGTCACGAAACAATCTTAAGCGATCTTACGAAAGAGTGGGAGGAAGTCTTTGAACAACTGACTTTGATGGAATAAATGCTACGCACAATTTCGATGGTTTCAACAGATAAAAATAAGAGTCTTAAAATTGAAACTAAAAAGTCGTTCGAGAAGTCAGTTCATAATACAAGGGTAGCTGCTTTTTTAGAGTTAGTTATTATCACCCTATCGGTAATTTATTTGTTGGCAATAGTTCTATAGTAGCTATGTTTTTTAAAAAGCAGGAGTATTTTGACGATGCTTGCTTTTTTTTACATTTTAGATCATTTTTGAAGTTGATAATCGTGAGTTTACCTTGCGTTTTGATGTGTTTGTCAAAAATAGTATGGAAAGAATGATAAGAATTATATCTTTGATTCTCATTCTTGTCAACTAAATGATCACTCAAGTAACATCAGGTATAAAAGTAAGTGTAGAGGTTTTTTATAGACCTGATCAAAGTGATGCGGAACTTAATCAGCACATTTTTGCTTATAGAATTACGATTACAAACAATAGTGAATATTCGTGTCGATTACTGCGTAGAAGTTGGTTTATAAAAGATTCAAATGGTGCAAATAGGCATGTAGAAGGAGAGGGCGTAGTTGGAGAAAAGCCAATCATAGGAACAGGAGAGGTGTATCAATATATATCCGGTTGTAATTTAGATTCAGAAATAGGGAAGATGTATGGTACGTATTCTATGGAACGATTAATTGATAGTAAGAAATTCAATGTACGAATTCCTGAATTTCATTTAGTAGTACCTTACAAGTTAAACTAAAACGATTGTTGATTTAGCGTGCACAGGTGATTTTTTCACTCACCAAAAAATTTATTCAGGGCTTTATTTCTAAACGAAAAAATTTCTTTAATTTTTTTTTCGATAAAGAGGTGATTTAAAAAATTGCCGACGAACCCAAATGGAATTTCATAATGCAGTATATCAATCATTTCAACACCATTTTCTTTTTCAATAAAATGATGCTGATGATGCCAAAGTTTGTAAGGGCCTTTTCTTTGTTCATCCACAAAAAAATCCGGTTCGCTAACATGTGTAATTTCAGTAACCCAGTTGAGCGGAATGTTAAACAGAGGCGATACTGTGTAGCAAATAATTTGGCCGGGGTAAGTTTTATTATTGCTTATGTCGGAGTGAATTACGAAATTCATTTCCTTAGGGGTTATTTTGGATAAATTTTTCGGATCACTAAAAAAGTTCCATGCTGCTGCTTTACTTATGGGTAAAGTTTGATTAAAGCGAAGGTTTTTAACACTCATACGGTTGCACTAATAGTTTGAACATACGCTTCTAAAAAATGCTCTCGAGAATTTTTTCTCGAGAGCATTTAAAAATATACATTTCACACCTACCTTATCACCGATAACGATCCTTGCTTCTCTGTGAAATCATCGACAGTAATTTTGAAGTGATACAAAGCCGGTTTTAAGTTGGAAATATCTACATCCAAATGTTTGGATGAATTATCTACAACCGTTGTGTAAACTGCAACTCCCAGCAGATTGTAAATTGTGATCACACATTTATCTCCTTTATTAATTGTATAATCCATGGATATACGATCGGATGCCGGATTAGGATAGATTGAGAATTGATTTTCAGTAGACGGTTTAGCATGTCTTGGTGCAATACCATATGAAATACAGATTGCATCATCGTCCCAACCAATAGACTGATCAATGAGCGCGTAAAGTGAAAGTGCAGTATAAACCGAAGGACCTCCTGCAAATGGACATTGTTCAATAATTGCTTCAAGCGTTGATTGCTGATCGGTAGTAAAATTATATCGTTGGCGGGCAACAGTACCTAGGTAGATCTCGTTAACTGAAGCTTCGTTCGTTTCGTAATCTTCAGAAACAGGAATAGTACTATTTGCGGTTTCAGCATTTGAACGATTGTACTCTTCTATAGTTTTCATTACATCCATAATCTGTTCGTTACTCGTTTTGATTGACCTCACTTGATCATTCAGTCCGGATATTCTATCGTGCAACATCTGATTAGTTGGATCTATTTCCAACAAACTATCAAGATCATGAATCGTATCTGTATAGTTAACAATCATGTTCCTATTTGTGGAATACACAATTGAATAAACTGATTCCCATTGTACCGCTGTTTTGATATCATCTTTTAATTCGGTAAACAAACCGATGGATCCATTTAGCTCCTGATCATAGAATGCCTGCAAGATTGGATTGTTAGTCATGATATCAGGATTGTTTTTCAGCTTTTCAAATAAGAACTTATCAGCTATGTAATTCGATGGCTCTGTAAATTCATTACCAATGTTGTCACCTTGTGCGATGATCACATCTTCACCACTTAACTGTTCCTCTCTAGGAATAGTTGGTTGACAATCGAAATTTGCACAAGTAAACTCATCCGAATTTCCATCCCCTTCGAACCAGTTATATCCATAGATATCATTCGTGCTTGTATTATTGGATGACGGTCCACTAGAATAGTAATCAAACTGATTAGCTGATGCAGAGCCTTGATTTATTCCTGATAGATAAGCTCCGTAAGAAGTATAAGTACCTGTCCAACTATTCCCTGCGTTGTATTGAGTTCCGATCAATCCATTAAAGTTGAGCGAAAGTCCAAAGTTGTGATCATGGAAATTATTGCCTTTCAAATATGTTCCGGAACAAGATCCAAGGAAGCGAATTCCATAATATTGTCTGTTAGTATAATTACATTCAATAGTATTTGACGGGCTGAGTGAGAAACGGAAACCAAATTGCCGTGTGGCAAACATTTGATAGGCATAGACTGAATTACATTTGTATGTGTTCTTAGATGAATAAGCTGCATAAACACCACCGATATTGTAATTACTATTCATCGCAATATCGTTTTGTTTAATCTCAGCGTAAACCAAGCCATTGCTATAAATTCCATATTTGGCCCGATTCAGCAAGAAGGTATTATTATTGATGATAACTTTATTACCATGTGTGAATTCATCATTTCTGATTCCTGCCAAAGATGTAAGTGTAGTTGACATTCTGAAACTGGAATTTGAAATGTGAATTTCTCCATCCGGATTATGATAAGTCCAAACACCTACATATTTCGCCTGCCAAGAATTTTTCAATAAATTCACTTTAGTACAATTGGCAAGATAAGTTCCAATGCGTGTATCGCTATTGGTGTTTACCTCTGAAATGTCTCCGTCAGTGCCCATTAACAAGAAACCATAATTTGCATTTTCAATAGTATAATCACTTGTGAAATTTCCGCCTAAACCATGGAAGTTAAGATAGCAGTTAGTTGCGCGAATTCCACATCCGTTTTGATTGGCCAACATCACATCATACTGACTATCACGAATGATGTTTTTGAAAGTTGCATTTACGATATATACCTGAGAGTTATTGGCAATAACACCATTGGCAAGATTATAGAATCTGATATCACCTCCGGCAACATTTGGAAGTTTGCCGAACTTGAAGTAAGAACAATTATCAACTTGAATTCCCGCAAGTGGGTAACTACCCGGATTAGTTTGTTGTCCTTCATACTTCTGAACAAATGGCGTGTAAGTTGTACCACCGCAAGTATATGGATCAGAATAAAAATCGGTTGCACTTATGTAGGAACCGGTAATATCAACCGGAGTTCCTGTTCCGATTTTAATTCCGATGTAATTATTTCTGAAATGAGAATTGGAAATATTATAAGTAGATTTATCATTAACTAATAATCCGAATTCCGCTTCTGAAATAAACGCTCCATTTCGAAGAACGATATGAGCACCGGGTTCCAGCACGATACCTTTCCACATTCGGCAGCAGTTACTACTTGAGGTTAAATTACAATTATCAATAGTTATTGTTGTTCCACCTCTTACAGTAATTTTAGCTCCTGGAGCAAAAGAAACTTGGCCACAATTCAGAAATGAAAAATCTCTGTTAATGATGAAGTTGCCATTGAAAGTCATATTTGCTCTTGTAACTGAAGATGAGTTTATTACATCATCTGGAAAATCTCCATCATAATAAGTATATGTATTCTGACAACAACCTTCAACAAAAATTGTATCAGTTATTAAACAAACAGATGTTCCCAATCTTATAATTATTTTACCACCTCCTGTATTCGACCAAGTAATCGAAGCAATCTTTTTATTATTCGAAGGGTAAGTAATATTGTAACTTCCTGAATTTGGAACAACATACCAGTTATATAAATTATTATAATTTGTTTGATAGTTCAAAATTGTATACAAAGATGTACCTGAAGATTGACATGCGCTTGAAGGACCACTGACTATAGGTTTAGTAAAATTTCCGGCAATGCTATTTACAACGGCACTGTTCGTCATAGTACATCCACGTAAATCAGTTACAGTTTATGTTCATTTTTATTTTATTGGGAGTCAAATTAATGCGAATGCATCTGTATTTTTTGCAAGAGATGCAGGTTTTGGTAAAAGATTATTAACCTTTTCTAGTAATTCGATACCCACCAAAGTCATTCCACTTTTTTCCGCCGAAGCTTCTACAGATCCTGATCCTGGTGATCAAAATTTTTTCGGAGATTATCTTATTTATGATAACGGATTTTCGTATAATTCGGGATTATCTTGGACTGGAACAGTTAATAATGTTGGGAATAGATTTGACGATTATTTCTCTAACCCGATCTACACTAATCCTTATGGCGATGGCGTAATGGCGACGATGTTTGAACAAACAGTAGGTTCTTCTGTTCCTCCCCAATATGTTGGAAATGACATGTCCTTAGGAATAGGTTGGTTTAAGTATGGATCACTCCCTGATGCAAAATTCTATATGTGGCTGCCAAATGATAACCTTAGTATTGATGGATGCACTTATCAAGTTAGTCCGGATCAAATCTTAATTCCTGGTCTTCCAGGACCACATGTTAATAATGTGGAAAATACCACATCTCTTAATCCCCAAATTAGTTCTGTGTATACATGGTACAAAAACGGAGTTGTTCAAACTGGATTTACTACATATAATCCATTTCTCCCTGTAACACATACTGGAATTCCTGAAACGTGGACTTGTGAAATGATTGTAGATGATCCTGGTAATTCAGGTTGGTTTCATCAATACAAATATAGAGACGATATTGTTCTGAAAGGAAGTATTCCTACTGTTTCTATCTCAGCCGCTTCACTTAATATTTGTCCTAATGATTTTATAACTTTCGATGCAAATCCTTTAAATCCTGGTATCACACCGACCTATCAGTGGACAAGTAGTGTGCGTGGGCCAGTTGGAAGCAATTCTTCTACATTGACGCTCGGTAGTTTTACAAATAATGAAACAATTATCTTTACTTAACAATCTGTCCTAACAATGGGGACTATTATACTATATCAATATTGTTGTCAATTTGGTTGGTTAGAGCTTGTTCACTATATAAAATTGGGTCAATATTTTTTAATTTTGTCAGGTCCCCTAAATATGTTCCTGTAACAATTGGATGATACCCAGAAGTATTAGACAATAGTTTTTGAGACTTCATTTCTTGAATCCCAGATAAATACAAATTCCAATTGTTTATAGGAACAGGAGTTGGATCGTCTCTCCACCAGTCAACCTCGGTATATATCATATCAAAGCAATAACTAGCATTTCCGAAAATTGCAAACATTCTTTTGTTAAATTCATTAATATTCCTGAAAAATTTTGAAGGTTGTGTCGAACCTGCAGTATTGGGTGGAGCTTGACCGGAAATTTTCGAGATTCCCGCACCATGCAGAGAATGTAAAAATTCACCCATCCTATTTTCTAATCCTGTGTTATTTGCAGTCGTAATTATTTGAACATCTGAAAAAATACTTGGCAAATCAAGATGAAGTCTATTTAAAATTACTATTTTGTAATTTCGGTTAGCACAATAAGATATTAAATCATTTTCACGTTCATAAATTCCATTAAAATCTTCATCAACATTAAAAATGTCATTTGCAAACATTTCAACAATTACAGTTTTATCGTCTGGTATCGATTGAGAACTTCCAGATTTCACAATCAAAAGAATTAATAGTAAAGAAAGAAGATGTTTGTTCATATCAAATATATAATTGTTAATTAAAAATTATTTTTTTAGATGAAATATAAAAATTATTTTTCCTAAGGACTACGTTATATAATCCGCTATTGTAATCTTCATTTTTAAGATATATTATTCGGGAATTAATATCTAGAATGTCATCTATTAATTTTCCAGACAAATCATAAATAGAAATTGAAATACAACCATCATTTAAAAATAATTCGTCATTTAAAAATATTTTTTTTTGGTCAGTCTCATAAACTACAATCATCTGCTCATCCTTTGTTTGAGAAATTTCAATTAATTGGTTGATCAGTATGGAGTCACAAACTTTAAAAAGAAATCCTTTTGAAGTTGTAGTATTGCCCTGATCCTTTCTTCCGCAAACTATGGCGCATCCATTTTTATTTATGATGTAATTAGGATATAAATAAGGTTCGTTTGATAAATTTTGCCATACTGTATCAGAAAATTGATTAACCATTGATGTAGAAATCATAGCAGTTAAACTGTCAAATCTGCATGAAAAAATATTTAAATCTTTATCAATTCTGCCAATAAGCAAAGAAGGGAACCCGGATACTGAAAGAACATTTAAAGTTGAATCCAATAAAATAATATTTGATTGCGTTCCACCATACCCTCTTTGCTCTACAATACCATATTTTCCTTGGTCTGTTTTAGTGAAATCTAATGGCATTGATGTAACTGAAGCAGATAGAAATACGCTATCAATGAAACTTCCGGTTGTATCACATTCAAATACTCCTGAATGTACTATTAAGCTCATACTGTCTCGTAATGTAAGTGCGAAGACTAGTGTATCTGAAAATCTTTTTAGTAATGAATTATAGATTCCATTTGGAGAAAAATTATAAAGCGAATCCCATAATATATTGCCCGATTGATCAAACTTATGGAGAGAAAGTTGGTTAGGGAAAGTAGAAGTGTGGAGACCAGAAACAAAAAAAGTGCTATCCTCATTGATTACTATACTTTGAAATGTTTCCTGAGCGTAATCTCCGAATATTTTTTCCCACATGGTATTTCCTAAGCTATCTATTTTAGTTATTAAATATTGATTGTTAAAAGAATTCACACTATCGAGAATTCGTATATAACCGCACAGTATAAAACCCTTATCTATACTTTCTTTAAGACAATAATATAAGTTAGTGGAATCAAAAGAAGTAAAATAAGCATTTTGCTTTCTCCACAATTCATTTCCTAAGCTGTCAGTTTTTATTATGATTCCATTTCCCCCGTTTGTATTTTCATAACTCCCGAAAAGAATGTTTCCACCATCATGGACTGTATCAAGTCCAAAAATAGATAGTTCAACTGAACCTGTCCCATATTCTTTATAATAACTTGCAGGTTGAGAAAAGATATATGATGGTGTTCCAATAAACATCAGAAATAAACAGTTAAATAGAATTTTCATTGATCAGTCCAGATTATGTATTATTATAAGGAGCAATATAAGACAAATTATGAAAAACTAAAGAAAGGTTAAAAAGTTTTTTAGATGAATGCTCCAATTTTATGTAGTGTTCAAACATATTTCTTAATAAACTATAGCTTAAAATTCTATATTAATTTCGATGAAAAGCATCAATGGAAATTTCCTCCGATCAATTGCAATTTATTTTATCAGGAATATTTCTTTCGTCCATTCAAAAATGAAAACGTTATGAGCGTAAAAATGTGGATAAAATTGTAATCTAAATTTACATTTTTCATAGGTAAAATAGTACATTTGAAGTGCGATTGAAACACTCGACCCGCTTTATGAAATACAGTTTCTTCGGGAAGAAAATCTGAAAAAAGATTTACAAATTGGAAAACTTCAACGTCAGATAGAACAACTGATTCGTCATATTTACGGACAGAAAACTGAGAAGTATATTGCTGACCCTTTGCAATCATCCTTGTTTGAGTTGCCTGCTGTGGCAGAAAAAGAGAAGCAAAAACAAATCATCTCTTACGAGAGAGAAAAACCGGATGGCAAAAACAATCACAAAGGTCGCCTGCCTTTACCGGATCATCTGCCACGAGTGGAAGAAGTACGAGAGCCGATTGAAGATGTAAGGTAAGCATCTGACCAACCACACGTGTGCCTTGAAGTTTAAAATTAAACATGCTATTAAAATGATGGTGGTAGGCCCACCGTAAGCGCTGACAGACAGAGCAAACAAACCACTCTCTGGTGCTGTTGATCGAAAGACAATGGTATTGAGCGA
>JANLPR010000054.1:0-2975 GCA_031367345.1 Bacteroidota bacterium
GAAAAAGTCGGAACCAATAACGCAGACCATAGACAGTTTGTTTAAAATAACTGATTGATTGTTGTTGGTGAACGGTTAATTGATAGAGGTACGAGTTGATTTCATCTGTACTTACCAAATGCGGCACCCGAGAAAAATGCAATGCCAGATGGGCAAGATTGCGACCGTAATTAGTGATAAGGCTGGTACTGTTTTGATCGATCGTAACTCGTTCAATGAACTTTGCATACGCGTCTCTGAAACCCGGCACAGCATCCTGTGCTTGTTGCACAATGGTGTAATAATCTTTTTTCTTAAAAGTCATAACTCAAGATTTAATTGGTTTGAGTTTGTGATACGAAAAAGATATATTTACGGTAATATTAGGAACACAGGCTACCGGAGGTTTAGATCAACACCGCATTGCCAAAACATTATTTTTTGACTCTTTTTATTTTTATATTTCGGTAAAAAAATAATGCTTCGGCAATGCTAAACGTTATGTGCAAGTTTAAGAAACGACACAGTGGACAGACAAGAGAACCACCGACAATTCGGTTTGACAGTTCTTGATGGTACGACTGACAAAAAAATAAAAGTGGAGACCAGCAACCACTCAAAAAACGGGGCAACACCGAAAAGCCAGATGAGTAGGAAATCTTTTAAATAATTAAAATTTTAAAAAATGAAAACAATCATTCTTACAACACTAACAACCATTTTCTCTCTGACACTTTGTTTCTCACAAGATGTGATAACAAAAAAATCGGGCGAAGATATTCAATCTAAAATTTTAGAAGTAGGTCAAACCGAAATTAAGTATAAGAAATTCGACAATCAGAATGGACCAACTTTTACAATACTGAAATCAGAGGTATTAATGGTTCGATATGAAAATGGAACGAAAGACATATTTAATGAAGAGAAAAAATCTGAAAATGTTTCTTCTTTAAGTTTATCAAGTGGCGACCTTTTTATAAAAGGACAAGCAGACGCATCGAGATATTATAAAGGATATAAAGGAGCTGGGACAGGAACATTAATTACAAGTTTATTATCGCCTCTAGTTGGACTAATACCTGCAATTGCTTGTTCATCAACACAGCCAAAAGAAATAAACTTGAATTATCCTAATGCAGATTTGATGAAAAAATCGGACTATTATAATGGATATACTCAAAAGTCAAAGAAAATTAAACAAGGTAAAGTTTGGACAAATTGGGGTATTGCATTTGGAGTTAACTTAGTTGCAATATCACTAGCGTTGCGTCTTAGTTAGAAGATTTCCAATTGATTAAGATAAGCTTCCTTATTTTCTTTCCAATTTTCAAACTTAAATGTTTCTGCTAATGGAGTTTTTTCAAATGGAGCAATGCTAATGTATTGTAATATTTCATAAAGAGAGTTAGAGATTTTTAATTTCTTTTTAGCTATTGCTACTATTACATATACTGAAATAGCTACCCATATTTGCGACCTTACTGCATTTTCATTCTGCCCCCAAAAGGATTTAATTTTCAAATGTTGTTTTATCCATTTGAAAAATAGTTCAACTTGCCACCTACTTTTATAAAGCTTGGCAATTGTCTCTGCTTTTACCTTTTTATTATTTGTAAGAAAGACAAACGTCCTTTCAAATTCAGAATCATAATATTTAATTCTTCGAATATTTTCAGGATAATTTATTTTGCTATAAAACCCTGTGAGTTGGATTTCCTGATCACAAAGAATATTATTTTTTTTGTTCACCAATTTGGATGTCATTCTCTTAAACCGAAGATTTTCTTTTGCTCTTACAACAAAAAAAGCTTTCTTTAAATGCAATGAATATAGTCGTTCAAAATCTATGTAAGCCTTATCCATCACATAGTACGAGCCTTTTACGATAGGCAGAAGATCAAGTATATTTACATCATGAACATCACCTTCTGAAATAAAAACAAATTCAGGAATGGATGTTTTACAATCCAAAAGTGTATGAATCTTTATTGCAGCTTTAGTTGAACGAAATGTCGCCCACCAAAAAACATCCAAACATAGATCAACTGTTGTAGAATCTAAAGCAAATACATCGCCTTTTAAATTAAAATCGAGTTCGTTGGAATCTTTATATAACTCTTTGGCTTGTTCAATTAGTTTTATCCCAAAGTCTTGAAATATTCTCCAATCTCTATTTTCATTTGCTCTTGAAACAGTAGACTTATCAAATACTTTTCCAATTCCTAGGTGAAATAGTTTACTTGAATTTAGTTTCAAACATAACATTGTATCACTCATACTTTCGCGATGAGTCAATTGTCCGAAAGCCAAACACAGAAAATGTTTCCAGCTACTGAACTCTTTGGTTTTATAATTACCTTTATAATGCTTAACAATATTCTTAAAGACATCTTGACTTGCAAATTCAAGTATTTGAGAGAAGGCCATTTTACCTTGGTTCATTATCAGTGTTTTACACAAAGAACGCCAAGAGGGAATTCAAATCAACGCCAACTTTAAAATGATTGTAAGACTTGATTAGTAAGGGTTTCAAAGAACTTTGGCAAAAAACAACGCAACGCTAGTATCTTGGTTTTACTATTCATCAGTTTGGATTTGTTAATTCCGAAATTTATGAATTATATTATTCCTTGTTAAATATTTAGTAAGGAATAAAACACCTAATTCTCGATAAATGGATGCAGCATATTTGATCTACATTTGAAACTACTGATATGTCGTTCTAACTTTTTGTTTTCAGTGCAATCACGGAAGTGTTAGCTAACGTTATGGAAGATTGACTAATTTAAACTTGAAAACAATTTTACCGATTACCAAAGTGTTTCGTTGTCGGTAAATAACAATTTTAAATATTAGCTCTTAGAAGTGAATTTTAAAAATGACAAATCAAAATAATTAGTTTAATATAATTTTGCCCACAAGAGTTTTTTCTTTATCGTCAGAAACAAACTCAATCAGATACATTCCAGGCGGGAAAGGCAATTTCAATTCCATTT
>JANLPR010000093.1:0-16522 GCA_031367345.1 Bacteroidota bacterium
TCTCTTTAGTGAGTGGTGAGTGGTAATTGGTGAGCCCCCCCGCAAAGGGAATGTTCAGTGAGGCGAAAGCACTTTTTAAATGATCAACATTTAATTCCGAACGGCATTCCGCTTTACTATGTGAGTCGTAATTTGAGAATCGTAATTCGTAAGCAGCCTCTGAATGACCCTTGACCTTTGACCTTCTTATTTCTTACTTCCTGTAAAGCTAACAATTTCTAGAATATGGCAAACAAATTGTCGTTACGTTGTAACGAGAATTAACCAAAAAATACGGTAGAAATTTTGAAGAGAAAAATTTACGCAGAATGCATCCCTTTACTAATCAATTTACAGATAACTCAATTGTCGCTGCACTGTCACGACAATTGGTAAATTGCCGCCTTTTTCATACAAGGTACAAATAGGATTTTAAACTCGACAATACTTGAAGCTCTTGCATTTAAAGAGTTTGAAAATTAAACGGTGAACTCCACAACATTTAAAATCCCTTCAGGAAAATATTCTGAGGGGATTTTTTTGTCTTCGATTTTCCGTAAACATAAAATGATTTCAAGAAAAATATTTGCCATAACAATAGAGCAATATCTTGACTTGAATAGCCTATTGATCTCATTCAGGTTTGTCGAAATTTTTCATCCGCAAGTAAACGTCACTACAGCACATAATTTTTATGCCTCTTAAAAATTAAACTTCTCCATCATCAACCAAAAACATTTAGCCATTCCGCCAAAAAAAAACCGCCCCTAATTCGGAGCGGCTTTTATACCTAGTCAATTGTTCAATTATTTATTCTTTAATAAACTTATTTGTTCTCGTTGTACTTCCATTGATCACACGAATAAAATATATACCGTTAGTCAATTCTCTAACATCAAATGTTACATTACTTGAAGCTACATTCTCCACTTTTTTCGCTACAACTACTCGCCCTTGAACATCTACTACCTCTACTCTATCTGCTTTCAATTTTAAATCAACTTTGATAAAATCTTTCGCCGGATTCGGTGACATCGAAAATTCTGTTCCGTCTAACTGATTAATTCCGTCGAAGATCACATTCAATGTATCGATGATCGTATCTGAAT
Source organism: Bacteroidota bacterium (assembly GCA_031367345.1). Taxonomy (GTDB): domain Bacteria; phylum Bacteroidota; class Bacteroidia; order AKYH767-A; family 2013-40CM-41-45; genus JADKIH01. Next base: position 1,089 of record JANLPR010000093.1, read on the forward strand.
TACATAAGCCTGTTGCAATAAGTATCACAGGATACATTCCATCCATCGGATAAACGAAAGTAGGATTTGCCGATGTTGAACTATCGTTCGGACTAAAATGCCACATGTATGAAATCGCATTGCTAGATGTACTTGTAAACGTAAATGATCCTAACGTTTGTGTGTATGTAAACGAAGAATGCGTTAATTGATTAACACTGATCATTGCAGTATCTACACTGATATCGGCCGTACAACCAAAATTAGTTACACCTGTTACTATATAATCTACCGGAACAATTGGCGCCACAGTAATTGTTGCTCCTGTTAATGCACCCGGCATCCAAGTATAAGTAACCGTAGTATTCGGAGGTAAAACACTTGCATTAGCAGTAAGCGTAATTGAATCGCCTTCACAAATTGTTGCTGCTAATGTATTGACAGTAACATTCGGAATCTGACGATTAGAAACACGTACCGAAGCTGTATCACGACAACCAAAAGAATCATAACCTGTAACGATGTATGTTGTACTTGCTGTAGGACTTGCATAAACAGTATCGTTAGTAGTAGAACTTAATCCCGTTGCAGGACTCCAAGAATACGATGTTGCTCCTCCTGCAACTAAAATCACCGGCGTACTTCCTGCACAATGATTTGCATTGGGAGAAACAGTAACTACCGGAGCTAAATTCGGATTTAAATTAATCGAAATAACCGGAGTTGTAGAAGAAGAACTACCTCCACAAGTTACTACACATCTATAATATGTTCTGGCTGTTAATGTATCGGTTGTAATACTTGTTACCCCTGTAGTATCTACTGTCCACGGACCTGTAGCTGAAGAACTAAATTCCCAGCTATAAGAAATAGTAGATCCTGAAGTCGCATTCAATAATTGAAGTTGAGTAGTAACTGCACCCCCACACAAAACAGTGTCGGCAGCAGAAATAGTTCCTGCATTTGGAATAGACAATGCAGTGATCACAACCGTATCTGTACTTTGAGGACCACTACAACCTAAGTTAGTTGTGCCTGTAACGTAATAAGTAATTGATGAATCGACAGGAACTTTTACCGTTGCACCGGTTAAACCACCGGGCGACCATAAATAATTAACAGTTGTACCACCGCCTCCAATACCTGTTGAAGCAGCAGAAAGAGAAATAGAATCGCCTAAACAAGAGGTCACATTTGTTGGAGTGGCCGTAACTGTTGGAGTTCCTTGAACGGAAACGCGAACAGTAGCAGTATCAAAACAACCAAACGTATCGTAACCGGTAACAAGGTAAGTAGTGCTATTAGTTGGAGAAGCAAAAACAGTATCGGTTGTTGTAGATGAAAGTCCTTGCGCAGGCGCCCACGTATACGTAGCAGCACCGGATGCTATCAGCATTGGAGTAACGCCGCTATTCGTACAATATGTTGCAGACGCAGGAGTAACATTTACTACAGGAGCAGCATTCGGATTTACTCTCACTGTAATTTCCGGAGTAAAAACAGAATCGTTAGATGCAGTACAAGTAACTTTGCAGCGGAAATAAGTTGTAGAAGTTAACGTACCCGAGTTGATGACCATCACGCTCGTTCCAAAATTAGTATATGGTCCACCAGAAACAGAAGCTGATTGCCATTGGTAATTGATACCTGCAAATCCGGTTGTTGCTCCATTCAAAATTAAATTAGTTGAACCACTACCACCACAAATAAGCGAAGTACCGGCAGTGATGGTTCCTGCAGTAGGAGTGCCACTACAAAGAGCAGGATAAGTTTCCCAAGCAATGTCGTCGATAAAAATTCGGTAGCCTGTATTTCCACCTGACTGCGTTACACCACGAAATAATAAATAATTAGTTGCAGTATTAAATGTAGAAGGGATTGTAAAAATATATTGATACCAACCATTGGTTGCTTGCGTATCAGGAATTGCTAATTGGCGAGAACGTGCTATTGTGCCAATGGTAATTGCACCGGTAGTATCGGCAGTGGTATTTACCATTACATTTAATGTGTCGTAGGCTGCAGGCAACGTATCATTTCTGAATATCCACAAACTAATATGCGAAACATTTGCACCGAGTTGTGAATTATCGAATGCCGGAGTTGCAATTGTTTGCATTGAACCAGCAGTAGACACTCGAGAGTTATACCGTGCCATTCCTGCACCACTGTGTGGAGCACATGTAGGAAAAGTTCCGGCTGTAGATCTCGTCCAGCTATTTGTGCTAGAACCAACCGGTGCGGCCGACCAGCCCGTAGGTAAAAAAATTGCGGAATTGAATCCTTCCGATTGTATCACTTGAGAAAAAGCAGTAGAGTTACTCAATGTGAAAAATAGTACAACAGCAAATTGTATCAGTTTAGTAATTTTAGTTTTCATAGTAGGTTAGATGAAATAAGGGCGCAAACGTAGTCTATAGATTTAAAAAATCAATGAAGAATTAGAAATCATTTTAAAGAGTGAGAAAAATGAGGTAAAAGCAATCAATCATAAGTTAAACATTTAGCTAAACAACTAAAAGAACTCAAAATTCAAAAAAAAGCAACATTTAAGTGAATATGAAAAAGCATAATTATAGCATAGTTAAATCCTTTTTTAAAACTTCCTTAGAAATTCATAAAGTATTAGAAAAAAAGCTCTTCCTTTTCACCTTCCAAAACAAGATGAATGCACCTTCTTAAACAAGAATAAAATGAAAATAAAATACACATTACTCTTAATTGTATTTATTCCCTTTTTAAATTTCTCGAATGCACAAACGATCAAAATCCTTTTTGATGCGACAAAAGCACAGACAGCAGGAAATGCAGATTGGCAAGTTGATGCCGACCAATATAATTTAGGTCCAAATTCAAGTGGAGCAATGCTTACCGGTTATGGTAACGAAGCAAATCCACAGCGTTATCCTACACCTGCACAAAGTGGAATAACTTCGACTACTGCGGAAACATTTTGGAAAGGAGCACTGTCATCGTGGGGTGTTGAATGTGCAAAATTAGGTTATCAAGTAGAAACACTTCCGTACAATGGTCAAATTACCTACGGAAGTACTACGAATACTCAAGATCTTTCCAACTACAAAATATTTGTGATCTGCGAACCGAATATTCTTTATTCACTTTCTCAAAAACAAGCAATCATCAACTTCGTAAAAAATGGTGGAGGTTTATTTTTAATATCTGATCATACTATTTCAGATCGTAATAACGACGGGAATGACTCTCCGGTGATTTTAAATGATCTAATGACCAATAACGGAATTATAAACAATCCATTTGGATTCAAATTCGACTTGGCTAATTTTTCTCAGACCACAACCAATTTTAATTCATTACCATCTGATCCCATTTTACATGGCCCAAAAGGAAATCCGACTCAGATGCAGTTTTCTAATGGAACTTCGATGACATTAAGTACAAGTGCAAATTCTACAGTTACCGGATTAGTATATAAAACAGGAAGCGCTCATGGAATTACCGGAGTTATGATGGCGCACGCACATTACGGAACCGGAAAAGTAATTGGATTAGGCGATAGTTCTTGTCCGGATGATGGCACCGGAGATACGAATGATGCTTTGTTCAATGGTTGGTTAACAGATGCAGCCGGTGATCACCGACGAATTATTCTGAATGCTACAATCTGGTTAACAACGAATACAGCAAGTCCATATAAAATGAACGACGATTACACCGCAATAGAAACAAATAATCTTTCACTTTATCCAAACCCTGCAGGAAGTGATTTGTTTTTAAGAATATCAAACGGCTTTCAAACAGGAATGATAATTTCAATCTTAGATATGACCGGAAGAGAAATCAAAAAAATATCTTGTCAAGAAAATTCCGAAACTATAAAAATGGATATTGACGAATTGCAAACAGGATTCTACTTTGTGAATGTAGGCAACGGAGAAAAAACCATTACCAAACGATTTATAAAACAAAATTAGGATGAAATAAAAAAGGAGTTCACAACATGAACTCCTTTTTTATTAGATATAATTAAAATTCACATGCTATCAATGCGCCCAATTTTGCATTGTTATATACCAACGAAATATTCGATTCTAAACTTTCGCCTGAAGTTTTATCAGCAATAAATTTTAAGATGAAAGGAGTAATTTCTTTTCCAATAATTTTTTTCTCATTTGCGTTTTGCAATGCCTCTTCTATAAGCTCTTCCATTTTTTCGAAAGGAAATTCTTTTTCTGCCGGAATTGGATTAGCAATGAGAACAGATCCATTTAAACCCATATCCCATTTAGCTTTTAACAACGCCGCAATTTCAGTAGGCGAAGATAAATGCAAAGGTGATTTGAATCCACTTTTTCTCGAATAGAAACTTGGGAAATCAGGACTTCCGAAAGTAACAACAGGCACTCCTAATGTTTCTAAATATTCTAATGTAAGTCCAATGTCTAAAATAGATTTCACTCCTGCCGAAACCACAGCCACATTCGTCTGACTCATTTCAGTAAGATCGGCTGAAATGTCCATTGTTTTTTCTGCACCGCGATGAACACCGCCGATACCGCCGGTAACAAATATTTTTATCCCGGCCATCGCAGCAATTCTCATTGTAGCAGCAACAGTTGTTGCTCCCATTAATTTTTGAGACACAACATAAGGCATATCTCGTAAACTTACTTTCCAAACATCTTTAGCAGTTCCCAATAAATTCAATTGCTCGACATTAAGACCAACATGCAATTTACCATGTAGTATTGCTATTGTAGCTGGAATTGCTCCATTCTCTCTCACGATTCGTTCAACATTCAAGGCCGTCTCCACATTTTTCGGAAAAGGCATTCCATGAGCAATGATCGTAGACTCCAATGCAACGATTGGTTTTTTCTCTGCAAGTGCAGACTTTACATCATCTGAAAAAATAAGCGGGTAGCTCATCGTTGTTGTAATTTTATTTTTTCTTCCAGTAGCGCCGGTGAAAGATCATTTCTTATGGCTCCAAAAACTTCGAGCAAACATGTAGCAGCTGCTTGTCCATATATGATGCAATCATTTACACTTTTTGCATGCAACCAAGCCCAAACCCATCCTGCCAATAATGCATCGCCGGCACCATTTACATCTTTCACATGTACACGTGGTGCAGGAATAGAAGATACAGAAGTGCCATCAGAAAAAAGTGATCCATCGGCTCCTCTACTCAGCCACACATTTCTAAAACCGAGCATGTGTAGATGAGCAATTTTTTCTTCAGGAGTAACGTGCGAATCTTTTTCAAAAACAGAAAGCTCTTCGCGATTTGGTTTTACTAATAATAGTTTTCCCGGTAGTGCATCACGTAATCGTGACGCTTTTGGAACAGATACGGTTTCAACTATGAGTGGTACATCTTTCTCATTGCAAAAATGGATCAACCATTTTAATGCATTCACAGAAAGATTGCAATCGGCAACAACTACTGAAGCATTGAGAATAATTTCGGAACGACTTTGCAGAAAATCAGTGTTGAGCATCACATCCGTTTCAGAACTAACAGCTCCAATGTGCAAATCGCCACCGGGAGTTGCAATAGATGCAAACGTACCTGTTGGTTTATCGAGCCAAGCTGTTCCCTTCATAGAAATTCCGACTTCTTCGCATTGCTCGGCCAACCATTTTCCATCCATATCATTTCCTAAAACAGTAATTAATTCAACAGGAATTTGAAGCAATGAAAGATGATGGGCTATATTTCTAACTACACCACCCGGACTACGATGCATTTGCGCAGGATTAGATGTATTGAGAACCGGTGCAGCATCACAACGAAAAGTGAGATCGACTAATGAAGCACCAACACAAACAACAGGTTTCATATTATTAGATAAATTTTCTTTCGACATTATAGTTGTTGTAGTTGAAAAGGAAAACAAAAATTCGTTTTGCTTTTCATAATGAATAAACCGACAAAATAAAAAATGCCGGAAACAAGTCCGGCAATTTACATCATTTTTCGGTTTTAATAGTGTTTTAGGAAGACTTCTGAGAAAGTAAAAACGACTTAAAATCACTGTATTCAGTAGAAAGTAAAGAGGCTACTTTCTTTCTATCCCTTAATTTTTCCAACTCCTGCGGAACTTTGATCTTTGTATTTAGTACGGATTCTACGCTGTCAATAAATTTTGCAGGGTGAGCAGTCTCAAGAATAATTCCTTGTTGATCCGGATTTTCTTTTGAATATTCTAACCAACCTAGATAAGCAACAGCTCCGTGTGGATCTAATGTGTAGTTGAATTTTTCGTAAACATGCAACATCATTTTTTTTGTTTGCTCGTCAGTAAATGCATAGCCACTGATAGCGCTCTTCATGTCCGTCCAACTATTTCCATACATTTCGAGCATCCTTCCAAAGTTAGAGGGATTACCAACATCCATAGCATTCGAAATTGTTGCCTTACTTGGTCGAGGAATATATTCTCCTTTGTCTAAATAATGAGGAACAATATCGTTTAAATTTGTGGCGGCAACAAAATGATGGATAGGCAATCCCATTCTTCTTGCCATTAAACCGGCAGTAAGATTTCCGAAATTACCACTGGGAACAACAAACACGACATTCTCTTTCTTAGATAATTTCTTAAACGCTTCGAAATAGTAAACCGTTTGAGGAATTAAACGAGCTATATTTATACTGTTTGCACTTGCTAATCGATAATATTGATTTAAATCGTCATCGAGAAATGCTTTTTTCACGAGCGCCTGACAATCATCGAACGTACCTTTCACTTCTATTGCATGAATATTTTTTCCATAGGTAGTTAACTGTTTTTCCTGTAGTTCACTTACACCGCCTGCCGGATAAAGTATATACACTTGAATTCCTTCAACGTTATAAAACCCATCTGCTACCGCCCCACCCGTATCTCCTGATGTTGCAACTAATATTGTTAAAGGTGTAGTGTGAATTCTATTTAAATACGACATTACTCTCGACATAAATCGAGCGCCAAAATCTTTGAAGGCAAGTGTTGGCCCATGAAATAATTCGCATACGAAAGTGTCCTTTTCAGTATTCACTAACTCTACAGGAAAATTAAAAGCTTCATCGCAAATTTTCCGAAGAATATTTTCCGGAATATCGTCACCCATAAATGCTTTGCTTATTTCAAAAGCTATTTCAGCTAGAGAATAGTCATTTATGTTTTTGATAAATGCCGGACTAAGTGCCGGAATTTTATCAGGCATAAATAAACCGTTGTCGGGCGGTAAACTCATGAGTACAGCATCCGCTAAAGAGTACTCAATGATCTTATTTTTTGTAGAGAAATATTTCACGCAACTAATATTATGATTTAATTTTTTGTACACCTTTCAAATTAACTGTTGAAACGTAAACAGTATTTTTGATTTTTGCTTTCTTATAAATTTTCTGTATTGCAGTAGCTATTGCAAATGCACTAGTCTTTCCTTCTGCTAATGCAAAAATAGAAGGACCGGAACCGCTGATACTGCAAGCGAGAGCTCCGCTATTGATAGCCGCTTCTTTAACCTGATAAAAATGAGGAATTAAATTAGCTCGATGTGGTTCAGCTACCATATCAACAACAGAACGAGCAATGAGATCATAGTCGGATGTAAACAATCCGGCAGTTAATGCCGCTGTATTTGCCCATTGAGCAATGCCAATTTGCATTTCAATCTTCTTCGGAAGAATAGCTCGCGAATCTTTCGTCAGCACTTCTACATCAGGATGAATTACAACGACCATTAAATTTTTAGGAGAAGGAAGTTGAATAATATCTAATGGATGATATGAACGAACTAAAACAATACCACCCATCATCGATGGAGCAACGTTATCGGCATGAGCAGCACCACATGCAATACGTTCGCCTTCCATTGCAAAAGGCACCAACTCCCTTCGAGAGTAAGGACGACCTAATAATTCATTGGCAGCGAATACACCGGCTACAGCACTGGCAGCACTTGATCCTAATCCGCTACCCAATGGCATTCTTTTTTTTATTTTAATATCGAAGCCTTGATTAATATGTAAATCGTCGAGGAGTGCTTGAATAGAAACCGACGCTGTATTTTTTCGAGCGTCTTTCGAAAGCTTACCTCCATCACCTGTGATAGTACGAACAACTAGCGTGTTTGATCGATTAAAAGCAACATTTACTTCATCACCGGGTTCATTTATTGCAAGTCCAAAGACATCGAATCCGCAAGCAAGATTTGCCACGGTTGCCGGAGCAAATACACTGATACCAGCTAATTTTCCTTTTCCCATTTTATTCAAAATATTTTCCAATACTAATTATTTCAGCAAATACACCTGCAGCAGTTACCTCAGCACCTGCTCCCGGACCTTTAACCACTAAGGGTCGATCAGAATATCTTTCTGTTGTATAAGAAATAATATTATCGCTTCCCGAAAGATTATAAAAAGGATGACTTGAATCTACTTCTTGTAGACTAATTTTTGCTTTCCCTTTTTCAAGACTAGCAATAAAACGAAGTACTTTATTATTTTTTGAAGCTTTGATTCTTTTCGCTTCAAAAAAATGATTATTCTTTTTTAACTCAACAAAAAAATCGGCAACCGACTTAGCTTTTAAACAAGAAGGCGGGAGAATTCCATCGATCTGAATATCTTTTAATTCTATTTTCAGTCCCGTTTCACGAGCAAGAATCAGAAGTTTACGAGCTACATCTTTGCCTGAGAGGTCTACTCTAGGATCGGGCTCAGTATAACCTTTTTCTTGCGCTTGTTTTACAATCTCGCTAAACTGTGTTCCTTCCTTAAAGTTATTAAAAATAAATGAAAGCGTACCACTCAATACCGCTTCAATGCGTTTTATTTGATCACCGCTTGTTAAGAGATCATTCAATGTATTGATTACCGGAAGCCCGGCGCCTACATTTGTTTCATAGAGAAAACGAACATTTCGTTCTTTAGCGATAGTACGAAGATTCAAATAGTTTTTATAGCTATCGCTATTAGCTAATTTATTGGGAGTAACAATAGAGATACTATTTTTCATTATTTCAGCATAATGTTTTACAACATGTTCGTTGCTTGTACAATCTACAAATATCGACTGGGGTAAATTTAAGTTAATCATTGCTTGTACAAATTGATAAAGATCTGCATTCTCCCCTTTCTCGAAAGTATCAGAGAATCTATTCAAAGAGATTCCGTCTTTATCAAAGATCATTTTCCGAGTATTAGCCACACCAACCACATTGATTTCTAATGAGCGATTATTTTTTAAAAAATCTTTATGGTCGGTAATTTGTTTCAATAATGTTTTTCCGATCAATCCCGTTCCAACCATAAAAACAGAAAGTGTTTTTACATCCGATAAGAAAAAAGATTGATGCAAAGCATTAAGAGCTTTATCAAGATCATGACGATGAATAACGGTAGAAATGTTTAGCTCAGAAGAACCTTGAGCAGTAGCCACCACACTGATTCCATTTTTTCCAAGTGCTTGAAACAATCGTCCAGAGACACCAGGTGTGTTACGCATATTTTCACCTATCACTGCCACTATCGAAAGTTCTTTTTCTACACGAACCTTCTGAATCATTCGAGCACGAATTTCCAAATGAAACATTTCTTCAATGGCTACTTGTGCGCGTAATGAATCTTCCGGCTTCACGGCAAAACTTATTGTATGTTCAGATGAACCTTGAGTAATCAAGATCACATTTACTTTAGCCTGCGACAGCGCATTAAACAATCGAGCAGAAATACCAGCGACACCTACCATTCCACTGCCTTGCATTGTTAGGAGTGAAATATTATCGATCGACGAAATCCCTTTAATGAGAAATCCGGGATCTGATTGTTTTGTCGAAATAAAAGTACCGGGATGTTTTGGTTTAAATGTATTCCTGATGATTAAAGGAATTCCTTTATCCAAAGCCGGCTGAATAGTTGGCGGATGAATAACTTTAGCACCGAAGTGCGACATTTCCATAGCTTCTTCGTACGTCATTGATGAAAGAGAAAAAGCTTTTTTTACTTTCCGTGGATCAGCAGTCATTACTCCATCAACGTCGGTCCAAATTTGAATTTCACTGGCATCAAGTGCAGCACCAAAAATTGCAGCAGTATAATCGCTTCCGCCACGACCAAGAGTAGTCATTTCATCTTTTTGAGTTGAAGCTACAAAACCGGTAATAATCTCAATCGATTTAGTTTTTCGAAAATGCTCTCTGATGTTTCTATTGGTAACATTGAAATCGACACGAGCTGAGCCAAATGTTTCATCGGTACGAATAATTTTACGGGCATCTAAAAACGAAGTGCTTACTTTTTGCGACTTAAAATAATGAGCAATTATTTTTGCAGAAAGGATTTCACCATGGCCACTAATAAAGTCAAGCGTTCGTTGAGAAAGTTCTCGCACTAAATAAACTCCATGAAGAATATCATGCAACTCAGTAAACACTTCCTCTAAAAAATCATGAAGAACCTTATCGTTTCTAAGTTTTAATTCACGAACAGTCTTCATGTGCCGTTCTCTGATCTCATGAAACACATTGATATACTCTTCATCTTGCTTTGCTGCGAGTCGACTCATTTTTATAAGTTCATCGGTAACACCGCCAAAAGCAGATACAACAACTCCGAGCTTATTAGTCTTCTTTTTAATATCAGTAACGATTGGAAGAAGATCTTCAATACGTTGAGCAGAGGCGACAGACGTACCGCCAAATTTAATTATGATCATAGTTCAAGGAAATAATTGTACTTGCATACGATAAAATAAAGAAAAATGTTATTATCTCAGCACTTATACAACCAATTGGAAATGATAGCAGTGCCCCATTCTGTAAGAATTGACTCCGGATGGAATTGAACGCCTCTTAATAGTTGATTTTGATGCGTTAAACTCATTATTTCGCCATGATGATCAATAGCCGTCACTTTTAAAACCCCGGGAAGAGTTAGTGCATTGACACACCAAGAATGGTATCTGCCCGTTAAAAATGAAGCAGGTAATCCGAAAAATAATGGCTCGTTAGCATCAATTATATTGACCGGAATAGCAACTCCGTGGTGGACATTTGCAAGATTAATCAGAGTACCGCCGCTAGCTTCAGCAATCGCTTGCATACCTAGACAAATACCAAGAATTTTTTTGTGCTCACCATAAGTACGTATAACTTCTACTATTTTTCCGGCATCGGCAGGTAAACCTGGTCCGGGCGACAATACAATCCGATCATATTTTTCAATTTCTGAAATTGAAAATTCATCATTACGTAAAACAGTTACTTCACTTTCAAACTTATTTAAATAATGCAAAAGATTGAACGTAAAAGAATCGTAATTATCGATAAGCAGAATTTTCAAAGTAAATTATTTAGATGCAATTACAGAAATTTCTACGTTCACATTTTTAGGCAAGACCGAAACTTGAACAGTTTCTCGAGCAGGATAATTATCTTTAAAATAATTTGCATAAACATCATTGACTGCCGAAAAATTATTCATGTCGCTTAGAAAAATAGATGTTTTAACGATGTCACTAAAATCATATCCTGCTTCAGCTAAAATTGCTGAAATATTTTCCATCACCTGCGTAGTTTCACGAAGTATATTCACTAATTCTAAATTTCCGGTGGACGGAATAATCGCAATTTGTCCTGAAACATAAAGCGTATTATTGATTTCTACAGCTTGACTGTAAGGTCCGATTGGTGCGGGAGCATTAGTTGTTCTGATTATTTTTTTCATACTATTTTTTCGTAAAGATCTTTCCCCAACCAAGTTCCAAAAAATTCTTTTTGTTCTTTCGTTGCATGTTTGTTAGGCACTATCGAATATTTTGAAAAATACTCGTTCTTGTTTTTGTCAATCGCTATGTCTTTTAATTTTTTCATAGCAGTCAGTACTGTTAATATAATTTTGTTATCTCTGTTCAATACTAATAATTCTTGAAGATTGTCTTCAACTTTCATTTCATTTACTGCAATAATCTCGTCATCTTTTCCTAATCCTAAAAGGTAGGCCGGGGAATCAGGATAAATAGTAATCACTTTGGTCGACTTTGGATCTTTCGAAGTTTTAAAACCGAAAAATCGTTCAGCATCTAATTGCGAATGACGGATCGACAATTCAAGTCCGGCATAATCTAATGCTTCTTTCAAAATTTCAGTATCATCTTCAGTACCATAAACAAAATCCAGAAAAAAATCAGCCATAGAAGATTTGGCACAAAGACTAACCAATGAAATATAATCATGATCGGTATATCCAATTTCCTTTTTTCCAAAATCGTTATACAATTGTCGCATCACATCATCGAGCGAAGAATTGTGATTCGTATTTTTCCGAATAAGCAAATCGGTAATCAAAGCGATGATACAACCTTCGTCATAAATGGACGTTTTCCTTCCGGGAATACCGGGCACATATCCATCAAGCCAAGTATCGAAACTACTATCGGCTACAGAGAGATTAAATCGCCCCGGATTATCAAAATGCTTTTGAACACGAACCGACAATTCCTTTAGAAATTGTTCGACCGAAAAAATATCGGCACGTGCAAGTATTTGATCACCGTAATAGGTCGTGACACCTTCGTAAACAAATCCTAGACGAGAATAATTTTCTTTGGTATAATCATAGGGCATCATTTCCACCGGACGAATAGTTTTCACATTCCAGCTATGAAAAAGTTCATGCGAAGCAACACCTACAAAATCATTGTATAACTCTTCGTTCATTAATTTTGATCCGGGACCTAAAGCCAATACCGTATTGCGAAGATGTTCTACACCATGATAAAATTGCATTGGCAATATCTGTACTAAAAAATAATACTCATCAACAGGAAACGTTCCCATCATTTTAATTTGTACAGTTGTGAACGCTCTGAAATCGTTCAATATGCGTGTCCAATCGGGATTTGCTTCGCCATTTAGACATATATAAAATTTAACACCCTCTACATCATACTGTTTTATTTGCAAAGAAGCACTTGCTATGAAAGGGCTATCAACCAATTCTTCATAATTTTCTGCCAATAAAATTCGATCGCCCGATTGTTGCATTGATGATGCTATACGATAATTCTTAGGAAGCAGAAGTTCTAAAACACATTCTTCATGAATTCGATCAGGAATATAAAAAAAACAATGAATAGGATTAATATAAATCTGATCGTCGTCGACATAGCAAGCACCTGCATCCAATTGATTGCAATAATATTCATAACGAATTACAATTTCACGATTGCCTTCACTCGAAACACTCCAACAATCTTTGTTAACTTTTCTAAAAGCAAGAGCTTGACCTTTTGCATTCATCGCTTTCCATCCGCGAATATTTTTTGCAAAGTTTGCTAGTTCATAGCGACCAGGTCTCCAACTTGGTAATTGAAACAAAACTTCCGGCGAATCAATATCAGCCACATGCATTTCAATTTCCACAAAATGTGATACAGGATTAGGCGATGAAAGTTTATAGAAGATAGGCATATGCAATTGTATAAATAAATCGTCAATCGAGAACAGGAACTTAATTGAAAAATCAACAATCATCAAATTACTAAAAATGATTCATGGATGCTAAATATGAATCAACATCGACTTTATAATATTGTATTTCAATGATTTAAATATGGATAGTAGTATTTTGAAAATACATGTTTTGAACAAAATTAAAATCATCAAATTAAATTTGTGCTGATATTTTCAGCATTGAAAATGATGGACTATATACTGCTTTTACCAAAATGTAATTAACTTCGCACAAATTCTGAAAAATATGAATTACGATCTTATAGTTTTGGGCAGTGGTCCCGGTGGTTATGTAGCAGCAATTCGTGCTGCACAGTTAGGTATGAAAACAGCAATTGTTGAAAAATCTGAATTAGGTGGAGTTTGCCTAAACTGGGGATGTATACCTACAAAAGCATTGTTGAAGAGTGCACAAGTTTTCGACTATTTAATGCATGCTGAAGAATACGGAATAAAATTATCTGGTGCAGAAGCTGATTTTCCTGCTATGATAAAAAGAAGTCGTGGCGTAGCCGATGCAATGAGTAAAGGCGTTGCTTTTCTAATCAAGAAAAATAAAATCGATGTAATTAATGGTTTTGGAACATTAAAAAGTGGACGAAAGATTGAGGTAAAAGACAATGAAGGGAAATCGTCAATATACGAAGCTAAAAATATTATTATCGCCACCGGTGCACGTTCACGTGAATTACCAAATTTAAAACAAGACGGTAAAAAAGTAATTGGTTATAGAGAGGCTATGGTACTAGAAACAAAACCAAAATCGATGGTAGTTGTTGGTTCGGGAGCTATAGGAGTTGAGTTCGCTTATTTCTATAATTCGATTGGCACTAAAGTTACGATCGTTGAGTTTATGCCTAACATTGTACCGATAGAAGACGAAGACATTTCAAAACAACTTGCACGATCATTTAAAAAATCGGGGATAGAAATAATGTTGGAATCGACTGTTGAAGGAGTTGATACAACAGGTAGCGGATGCAAAGTAAAAGTAAAAACTAAAAAAGGAGAAGAGATTATAGAATGTGATGTAGTTTTATCTGCAGTGGGCATTTCATCGAACATCGAAAATATTGGTTTAGAAGAAGTCGGTATCATTACAGATAAAGGAAAAGTGTTAGTGAATGAATGGTACCAAACGAATATGCCGGGTTATTTTGCTATTGGAGATGTATTGAACACCCCAGCCTTAGCCCATGTAGCATCACACGAAGGAATAACATGCGTAGAAAAAATTGCAGGTATGCACGTTGAACCTATCGATTATAAAAACATACCGGGATGTACCTATTGTTCTCCTGAAATTGCATCTGTTGGTTATACTGAAAAAGCAGCTAAAGAAGCGGGCTATGAAATAAAAGTAGGTAAGTTTCCATTTTCTGCAAGTGGAAAAGCAAAAGCAAGCGGAAATTCTGAAGGATTTGTAAAAGTTATTTTCGATGCGAAATACGGCGAATGGTTAGGCGCACATTTAATTGGTAATAATGTAACAGAATTAATCGCAGAAGTTGTTGCTGCTCGCAAGTTGGAAACTACAGGCCATGAAATTATTAAAACCGTTCATCCGCATCCGACAATGAGCGAAGCAATTATGGAAGCCGTTGCAGAAGCTTATGGCGAGTGTATTCATTTGTAAGTTGAAGGGAAGAAGTATGAAGTATGAAGTATGAAGTAAGAAGTAAGAAGTAAGAAGTAAGAAGTAAGAAGTAAGAAATATGAAGTATGAAGTATTAAAGGTCAGAGGTCAATATAGTCTGCATTTATTTACTTCTTAACAATAACTTTTGAAGTAAAAATTATGAAGGAAGAATGTCAAAGATACGATGCAGTTTTTTTTACTTACTAATTACCACTCACCACTCACTTAAAAAGAAGAATGGTCAAAGGTCCGATGCAGTTTTTTTTTACTTACTAATTACCACTCACCACTCACTTAAAAAGAAGAATGGTCAAAGGTCCGATGC
>JANLPR010000095.1:0-5469 GCA_031367345.1 Bacteroidota bacterium
AAGTCCCTTTTCCCATTTTACCCATTTTATCAGTCGTGTGTTCAGTCGATTGAAGATATATCGTAGATGTCCTTTTGAGAATTTACTATAGTAATTAATAATTCCTCTAAGGACTGGTCGGATTTCTTCGGCCAATTCTTCCAACGGTTTGCGCCGCTTGTGAATCTTCATGGCCTTGAACTTTTCAGTATAACGACCGTCCGATTCGCTTAGACTTCGCCCTTACCATTCTGACTTTTAAAACTGTCTTCCATCTTTTGTTCAGCATTGAATGTGCGGTTGACACATTCATTCAAGACACACACAAAGAAGGGATTAAAGAAGTAAAAAAAAAGGTTTAGAAGCTCCGCCGCGGCGGATCGTTTACCTACACTGTTTATTAAAAGCTCAACTCTTTGTTTACCTCTCAAAACTTGTCCCGCCCTTCAGCGGGAGCCCTTCTTTTATTTATTTCTTTTAATCTTAATGTTATGCGTTCGTGCTACTCATGCTATGAAACAATTTCCACAAAATACATATCAATTTCCCCTTTATTCTTTGCCTGAATTTTCCCACGATGCACACAATTGAATTTGTCTTTCACTAATTCATAAGTGCTGCCGCTGATATTTATTTTTCCCTCTTCTCCACTGCTCTCCATTCTCGATGCAATATTCACCGTATTACCCCATATATCATAAGCGAATTTTCTGACTCCAACAATTCCCGCTACAACCGGTCCCGTATGAATGCCAATTCTTATTTCAAAAATTTCTTTGTCTTCAATAATTCTTTGCTCTGAATGGAGCTTCATAAAGTGTTTAATTTCGAGTGCCGCTTTTACAACATCGTTTGCGTTTGTTTTATTGATAACAGGCAACCCCCCTGCACACATATAACTATCACCAATAGTTTTTATTTTTTCGATGTTGTGTTTTGTAATGATGTTATCAAATGCTTTGAAACAAGTATGTATTTCAGCAACTAATTCTTTTGCAGAAAGCTTTTCAGATATCTGTGTAAATCCTTTGAAGTCGGTAAACATGACGGTTACTTCATTAAACTGTTTTGCTTCAGCACTGCCTTTAGCTTTTAGTTCTTCTGCAACTTCTTCCGGAAGGATGTTTAACAATAATTCATCACTTCGCCTTTTACCTTTCTTGATTTTATTTCGCTGAGCAAAAAATATCCCTGCAAACAAAATCATTGCGGCAAAGCCACCAATAAATCCATTTCGAACTAATTTTTGTTTTCGCAATTCTGCTTTTGCAACTGCATCTTTCTTTTCCTGTTCCGCCTTTTTTTTATCAGATTCATTTTGAAATTTTTCTTTCTGTGCTGCTTTGTGTATTTCATCACCTTTTAATTTATTACTGAACAAAACATATTGCTTGTAATGTTCATAAGCATCAGTACCATTACCGCTTGCCGAATCAATTTGAGAAGCCAATAACTCCGCTTCACTTATTTGTTTTATATTAATTTGTTTTATCAGAACAGCAATGGCGCGGCGGCTGTATTCTTTAGCTGTCCGGTAATTTTTCTGACCAAAATAATCCTGAGCGAGTAAATGATGACACCATGCAATTTCGCTTTCCGATTTTAATTCCTCCGCAATTTTTAATGACTTCAAATGATATTCAATGGCTTTTACAAAATCACCCTGCTTATTATAAACTGTGCCGATTTCATTGAGCACATCAATGACTTGCTCTTTGTTTTTTGTTGAGTCAAACACTGACAAACTCTTTTTAAAATATAAAAGGGAGTTTTCGTAATAATTATTATCTCTATATACTAAGCCAATCCACTTATATACCGAACCAATATTATGGTTAATACCTTTTTTTGAATTGCATATTGCTATGAGCTTGTTGTAATACTCAAGCGCCTTGTCAACATTATGAAGCGTATAGTAAAACCCGCCTACAGCAGCAAGCACGTTAAATAAATCATTTGTATCTTTTGTTTCATTTAAAATTGAAAGTGCGTTCTGATAGTTTTCCAATGCCTGTGCGTTTTCGCCATTATCCCTGTACATGTCTCCTAATTGCGCTAACGAGAGTGCTTCTCCTTTTTTGTAATTCATCTCTTTTGAAATTTCAATAGCCAACTGAATAGATTTTAAAGCTTGCTGAAAATTTCCTATTGATAAATAATATTGAGTCAATCCCCCGTAACCATTGACAATAAAAACGGTGTCTTTTATTTCAAAATAAACAGCTAAACTTTTTTTTGTGTACTCAAGAAATCCGGCAGTATCATTTTTATAGAAATACATATTTGCAATATCAAAAAGCGCTTCGCCAATTCTTTTTTTATTTCCTTCTTTTTCATAGCCTGCTAAACGTTCCTGCATGAACTCAATTACTTTATTCCAATCTGTGTTATTGCTTTTTGTATAATAAGCAATTATTAAATTGTAGGCACCTGATTTTTGTTCCATAATTTTTTCCCGCTGCTTCTCATCAATATTTTGTGAAAGAAGTTTATCAGCGAGTTCTACTGCGGGTTCTGCATAAAGCATATTGTTCTTTCTTTCGCATGAGTCACCAAGAGCAAGGAATAATCGTAAACGTGTTGTATCGTGCTTTGCGTTTTGTAATTCTGTTTTAAGAGAATCCATTATTCTGTTTTGAGAAAAACAAATTTTCTGAGTAAATGCCAAAAAGAAAAATAAAAAATATTTTTTCATAAATCAAATTAATTTTTCTACAAAGTACATATCAATCTCTCCTTTATTCTTCGCCTCAATTTTTCTGCTCAATTAGTTTGAAGTTCCGATGTTGCCCAAGCATGACGAATATCGTATTGCTACCTACAACTCCCACATATACCCATCAACCGCATCCCCTTTATTCATAGTTGTCAATTTTCTATTTCCATTGGTAAAACCTACTGAACTCTTGCAATAAAACAACTCCCAAATCAATCCTCAACACTCAAATTAATATTTCACTAGCAAAACTTCAACAACTCAAATCTTCACCACTTATTATCATCGCAAACAGGTGCCATGATCAATCAAAGTACCAACTTATTCAGGTTTATTAGAACCTCAACTCTTTGTTTAACTCTCAAAACTTGTCCCGCCCTTCAGCGGGAGCTCTTCTTTTTATATTTCTTTTAATCTTAATGTTATGCGCTCGTTGTACTCTTAATTAATGGTAAATCAATTTCCGGTTTGCATAATTTTATTCAATGAAGAAACTTACTTAAATAAAAATCCTATGCGCAGACCGCCACTAACAGATAACGGAGATCCACTGCTACCACCTGTAACTCCATAATACGGAACACCACTTATATTTTCACTTACACTATGATTGGTGAAAGTGTACCCTAATCCAACGTAATAATCCACTAGAAATGAATCATCAAATACAAATTGCTTACCAAGAGAAAGTTGAATCGCTCCGTAAGTGATATGGTCTGTTACAGAAGTACGATAATAATAAGGTGGATAAGAAGTATAAATCTCATTACTATAGTTCTCAGAATAGCTTCCTAATAAAATCTCAGGACGGAAATAACTTCCCTTTAGTATATGCGCATATTTCATTCCCCTCAAATAATAGTCAGGGCTTTTAATAAATTTCAATCCGAACCGAACAAATGCTCCTCTATTGTCGCGAGACTTATCAGGATTATATCCCACGCCTATTATACCCAAACTTGCTTCTATACTCTGCCCGGGTTTTAAACTGCGCTCATAAACAAAAGTGATGTGATGGAGCATGGGTGCAATAAAATCAACCTTTATGGCATTCTTCCTTTGAGCTGAATAGTTTTCCGGATTATCCATCTCAGTTTGCATAATTTGTGTAACCCCATTTGCAAAAATAATTTTCCAAATCTGATCTTTCGCAATTACTATCGTTGCCCCGTTTTCATCACCCGGCATTTTATATTTGATTTCGTCTAATCCTATTTCAATAATTTTTGCATTGATTATTTCTTTCGTGCGTTTGTAAATAGTGTCCTGGGCACTTGCCTGAATTGTGGAAAATAAACAATAAGCAATAAAAGAAAGGAATGCTGTGGTACAAATTATTTTTTTCATCTTGAATATATTTTAATCATGCTTACTCTTTTCGGTTTTCAGCAATCCCGCTTATTTTTTAATCGGTCATTACTTGTAGAATTTTTTAATTTGCGATGTTGGAAACAATAGGGCAAAACGTTAGAGCTTACTGCCGGTCACGCCGTTCTCTTGAATCGAAGATAGTGCTTTGTTTAACTGGCTGCAAGGCGGAGTTATGGGCCGTAATATTATACACATGAAATTCTTCACACTAATAATTCATTTATCTCTTTTCTCTTCGTTATTTACCAAAATTGGCATATTCATTTCCCTTTTTTATTGAAACAAAATGAAATTGGCAAATTATATACTACTTCTACATTCTTTCCATTGTGCGACCCAGGAATAAATTCTAACATTTGAACGACACTTAAAACTTCTTTGTCCGCTTCTTTTGATAGACTACTTAAAATAGTCGGGTCTTTAACTTTGCCTGTAGCATCAACAGTAAATGAAACCTTCACTGTTCCTTCAATATTGCCCATGTGTTTTTTATTCAAATTGTTTTTTAAAAATTTTGAGAATCCTTCTTCTCCTCCATTTTTAAATATTGGAATTGTTTGAGTTTTGCATCCCAATGCCTCCAATTCCAATGCCTGTTCCTTTTCAAAATTGGTTGTTCCAATATTATTTTCTATTAAAGGTGGAATGTCGAATGTTATCAATAGTTCTTTACTTTCAATATTTGTTCCTTTGTTAAATTTATTGCCACACACAGAAATTTCTCCTGTATACCAACAGTCAAAAAAATTGACAAAATCTTTGAAGTTGTTATTTGTAATTATGACTGGATTTCCAATTTTGTTGTGTCCACCTGCTTGAAAATCTAGATAGTTATCAAAAATGCAGTTGTCAATTATTAGTCCTTTTTTGAAAAATGAACCATAAAAATTACAGTTCATAAAATGGGAGTTAACGAGTTTGACCATTTTTTCAAATTCTGTTCCTACCGCTACAAAATCTTCGACAATACAATTTTCAATTATGACCTCTTTCTCCCAATTAAAACTAATCGCAAGATTAAGCTTTCCATCAATATAAAAATCAACAAGCGGAAGTCCATCATTAATTATTTCGGATGCCATTTCAATTGAAATAGTATGTCTAGGCTGTGTCGTCATATTATTTTCACTAACGGTTAGCATTGCCGAAGTGTTATTTTTTTACCAAATATAAAAATAAAAAGACAAAAAAATAATGTTGTTGTAATTCAATGTTGCAGCTGCTTTTCGCTAGTATCTGGCCTTTGAATTAGCACGATGAGCCTTGACGGTGGATTAGAAATCACACGACTCAAAACAAAGAATTTGGAAATTCTTCGAAGCAGTGGTTGGGATCATTGGCTTTCATTAAGGCTTTGTGAGGCATTTGTATTGCTGCGAAGTTCTAATTATGTTTTGATGGGG
>JANLPR010000169.1:0-1927 GCA_031367345.1 Bacteroidota bacterium
ATTCGAGCTAAACACAAATTGCCAACTGTTTTATCGAAGGAAGAATGTAAGCTGCTTTTCAAAACACCGCTCTTGCTAAAACACAGATTGGCGCTTTGTTTTATATATTCAACAGGGCTTCGCGTTTCAGAGTTTTCAAATTTAAAAATTGGTGATGTAGATTTTGATCGGATGATGGTGCACGTTCGTGCAGGAAAAGGACAAAAAGATCGCTATGTTCCGTTATCAAAACTTATTGTACCCGGTCTTAAAAAATATTTATTTTCTGAACAACCTGAGAACTATTTATTTGAAGGAATGAAACCTGGCCAACCGTATTCTCCCCGCGGTATTCAATGGGTACTTCGTGAGACGGTAATAAAGTCAGGCATAATAAAAGAAAATATTTGCGTGCACACACTGCGTCACAGTTATGCAACTCATTTATTGGAAGACGGCATAGACATCGTCACAATAAAAAATTTGTTAGGTCATTCTAATATTGAAACGACGATGGTGTATTTACATGTGATGCAGGCAAAAGGAAAAAACTCGCACAGTCCGTTCGATACCCTTTACGGAAAATCGTAATGCGTCCGCCCCATGAAGTGGCGCACATCATCGAACAATTTAATACTGCTTATCAGAAAGAAAATTTACCCTCAGGCTATATCAGTAAAACACTGAATGCACTATTAAATTGTCGTACCGCTCTAATGGGTGGCCATATTGATGTGTGCACCAATTGCAAACATACACGAATCAGTTACAACTCGTGCAGGAACCGTCATTGCACCAAATGTCAGTCTACCAATCGGGAACGATGGATCGAACATCATTCATCCAAACTTCTTCCTGTAAAATATTTTCATGTCGTCTTTACACTTCCGCATGAGTTGAATGGACTATGTATTCGATATCCGCAATTGATCTACAAATTACTTTTTGAATCAGCGTGGAAAACATTAGATGGATTTTCTCAAAACAAAAAACAGCTGGGTGCCGATGTGGGAATGATAGCCATTCTACATACATGGGGACAGCAATTGATGCTGCATCCACATATTCATTGCATCGTTCCCGGTGGCGGTATTGATGAAAACGGAGAATGGAAAAATACACGTTCAAAAGGCAACTATTTATTTCCGATAAAAGAAATAAAGAACGTTTTTCGAGCCAAGTTTGTAGCTGCCGTTAGAAAACTGATTAAGCAAAAATTAATATGCGACCAGGGGAAAAAGTTTATAGAAGATTTGTTTAAAAAAGACTGGGTGGTGTATGCTAAAAAACCATTCAACAATAGCAAAGGAGTAATGGAATACATAGGCAGATACTCCCACAAGGTAGCAATTTCGAATCACCGTATCGTAAGTATTACCGATACAGAAGTTTCCTTCTCCTACAAAGACTACCGAGATGAAGGAAAGAAAAAAGTAATGACTATAACAGGTGAAGAATTCCTTCGTCGATTTTCATTACACATTTTACCCAAAGCGTTTGTAAAAATCAGACACTTTGGAATATTTTCGAGCCGCTTAGTGAATCAGCTTCATGAAACAAAATGTATTATGCTCGAGCAACCAATCACGAAACGGGAGAAGAAGCCAAAAAAGAATTGGAAAGAAATTTGCAAAGATAAATTAAATTTTGATCCGGATCTCTGTCCATCTTGCAAGAAGGGGAGAATGGTTACAAAAGAATTTATTGAGAAAGCCGAACGTGGGCCACCAGTAATTTCTAGTTGGGAAAATTTACACATCGTTCATTAAAAAAAACACTTGGTATACAAGCTGAAATTGATATGCGCAGCAAGAAAATTAAAGATTCATTTATCTAACAAAACACTTTTATAAAACTATGAGTACATCACTTTTTCTAGAATAAATTATTTATGAAGCAAAACTAATAAAAACTTCGATCAACAAATCAATACAAACCCCATTCAATT
>JANLPR010000142.1:0-2676 GCA_031367345.1 Bacteroidota bacterium
AAATAAAAGGTATAAGAATTTTTGTTTTCATTTAATTGTTCTTCCGTTTGAGATTGCGATGATGTTCTACGGGTTTCGCATAACGAGAAAGGAATTAAAAAAGAAATTTTTTGAAGGGTTTAGAAAGCACACTGTTCACATAAAAAAATTGCAACAATAGACACTCTAAAATTCCTTTTTCCTCAGTTGCAATTTTTTCAAGTTGAATTTTTATTACTTGCACACAAGTTAATAACTTTTATCGTCCTTCAAAAAGTTTTTTTTAAAATTTTAATGTTATGCGTTCGCCACGATTGGAGTTAACTCTAGCGATTCAAATTATCAACTCCATAGCCTGTTGTAAGAACATCCTCATTGACAATTTCAAATTTTAAGTTATCAAACCAAATCTGTCCCGTTCCAGTTAGTAAAGCACCATAAGCTAAGTACGTTGCAATTGTTGGAATGTCTAAAACTATTTCACAGTTCGTCCATGGAGTTGTTCCCTTAATTGATCTATTACTTTTACCATCATGCATATTATCAAAGCCTAAAGTTTTTCTAGGTTTGCCCTCGTCAATTCGTAGCCATAGTCCAGCCCAGTCGGAAACATCTTTTGTCCTTATTAACCCAGACATACGAATTCGTTTACCAAGAAATTTATCGGCTAAACACTTCTGCATTACGGTTTCAAAGCCATCAATATTTTGATCAACGGAAATAATGGTTGCCACATCGGTTGCGTCTTTACCAGTTCTTTCCATATAAACTTCATAACTTTTCGACTTACTTCCGGCTCGCGCCCATCCAGTCAAGGAAGGGTTTAATATTCCTGGAACATGATTGTTTCGGTGGTTACAGCTAAAAATAATTAGGGTTCACTCAACCAACCAGAATGTGTATAAATAAAGGACTGTAGGGGCTAAATATCAAAATAGATGCATGATATTTATGAAAAATGTACAAAAAAGCTTGCAGATGATACGAGAAAATAATGCTGAACAAGGTCAACTATTTGCCACTCCCTTTGAGCAAACGTTGGACTCAAACAATAGATGGATAAAATTTACTGAAATTTTACCGTGGAATAAACTGAGTCAATACTACTATGCGCGAATGGACAAGAAGATGGGAGCAGGCACCATCGATGCGCGGATTGTTTTAGGAGCATTGATTATAAAACACCACGAAGACTTAAGTGATGAAGGCACTATTGAGAGTATCCAAGAAAATCTGTACATGCAATATTTTTTAGGCTTATCGAGCTTTAAGCGAGAGGCCGTTTTTGCCCCTAGTCTTTTTGTTGAGATACGAAAACGGTTAGGTTTAGATTATTGGCAAGAGATCAACGATATCATCATCAAACACAATACATCCGCAATCACAAATGATTCGCAGGAAAATAAAGACAACAATCAAGAATTGATTGCAGGCTCTCCTCTGAGTGCATTGCCAACTCAAGAGCCTTTCAATAAAGGAACCATAAACATAGACGCTACTATTGTAGAACAAGATATTCAATACCCCACAGACCTTGGAATACTAAACGAATCGAGAGAGAAACTGGAAGAAATTATTGATGTCATTTGTTTAAAAACCAATCAAGAAAAACCACGAACCTATAGAATAATAGCACGCAAGAACTACCTGAATGTAGCCAAGAAAAAACGAAGAACGAATAAAGAAATACGCAAGGCCATTGGGAAACAATTGAATTACGTTTACAGAGATTTAAAATACATAGATACTTTATTGGTAAAATACGAGAGCCTTGAAGAAATTTTCACTAGACATGAATTAAAATATCTGCAAGTGGTTAACCAAGTGTATCGTCAACAACGAGAAATGCACACAACTAAAACACATAGCATCGCAAACCGCATTGTGACTATCCATCAACCTCACGTGCGACCCATGGTGAGAGGTAAAGCGGGATCAGATGTAGAGTTTGGTTCAAAGATTGGCGTTTGTGTACACGATGGGCTAACTTATCTGGATCAATTAAGTTGGGAGAGTTACAATGAAACCGGAGATTTAAAAACAAGTGCGGAGAATTATAAAAAGCGAAACGGATATTATCCGGCTAAAATAAATGCGGACCAGATTTACATCACCCGTATCAATCGCAGCTGGTGTAAAGAAAGAAACATCCAGCTAAATGGTAAACCTTTGGGACGACCAACAGCACAGACCAAAGAAAGAATTAAAGAGTTAAAGCAAGCGGTAGGAGAACGAAATTGTGTAGAAGGAAAATTTGGACAAGCAAAACGATGGTACGGAATGGGTAACATACATGCAAAGTTACAAGCCACCAGCGAATCGATGATTGGAGCCATCGTTGTTGTACTCAACCTAATTAGGTTGGTGCAACAACACGTCTATACTTTTGCGCAAAATTTAATTTGTCGATTGAAAGTGTGGTTGCTCGACCTATTATTAAAAAGAAGGTCTGCGACTTTTTGAGTGAACCCTAATTAATATGAAAGCACAGAATAAAAGGCGGTGAGATTTTCTTATGATGTACATTTTTGATTTTTTGAATTATTAATTCGCATAACGTTTTTTTGGTTACGCATAACGTTTATCCCTGCTGCCGGGCACGCCGTTCTCTTGAATCGAAGATAGTACTTTCTTTGCTTGGTAGCAAGACAGCATTATGTGCATCTATACTTAAAATTACTTCAATCACTTTTTTTC
>JANLPR010000150.1:0-8508 GCA_031367345.1 Bacteroidota bacterium
CTTCTTTATGGAAGCCGAAGAAAGATGAATATCGAATGAATTAGCCGAACAATACAGACTTGAAATGTCGAACTATAGAATTAAAGCTTTAGCGCTCTCAAATAACATTACCTTAGTCGTATAAACTTCATACTTTATGGCAAAAATTAACACGTGGCACGAACGCCATTTTGATTCATTGGGCTTTGGACAACGATTGGCCGACAAGGTTGCGAATGGAATGGGCTCATGGAAATTCATAATCATACAATCCATTTTAGTTATTCTATGGATGTCGCTCAATATTATAGGCTTCGTGTACCATTGGGATGTCTATCCATTTATCCTTCTCAATTTATTATTCTCCACGCAAGCTGCTTATGCCGCTCCAATAATTATGATGGCGCAGAACAGGCAGAATGAAAGAGATCGTGCACAAGCATTAGCCGATTATCAAACTAATCTCGACGCCAAACAAGAAATAGAATCTATACAGGAGCAATTGTCAAATATCGAAATTCAAAAATTGGATAAAATTATATCTATGTTAGAAGAGTTAAGAAATAGCAACGGAAAATAATTTTAAGTTGTAATAGCATAGCCTCTGCCGGTTTCCATTTACGCTGTTTTTTGAATTCGTTCATAAGAAATTCTAATTACTATTAAAAAGAATGTGCAAGAAGAATTTCAACTAACTACTTTGAGTTTTTCGTTCGTTTAAATAAAAAATGCTTGATCAACAAATGATAGTAGGTAAATAAATCACTTTGCGGAGAGAGTGGGATTCTTATAGGAGAATTAACTATTTCTGTGTAAAATATTTATAAGAAAAAATATTGCGTGGTGATGCAATGTTGATGTTTAAATAAATTCTATTAATAATAAAAGAAAATGAAAAGATTTGAAGAGTAATGAAAGGATAAATGTAGGAAATTTATTTTAAGAAACAAAAATTGAAAGGAGGTGAAAGGAAATAAAATCTACTAATCATTTATCAGAATTTTATTTGTTGGATAAAGCAAATTAAGTGTGTGATACCAATAAAAAAGTGCTTCCCCTTCTGCTACAAATTTTAATCTCTTGTTCAAGTAGTTGTATTCCGGGTTTGTAATTATGTATTCTGTCAATGGAATACCTTTGCTGAATTTCTTTAATTCTTCCTTATGGTCAGTTAAAATAATTGCAGCTAAGTAAGCGGCTTTAGAGCCGGCTACTTGTGCCTCTAAAATTCCAAACCTTCCAAGAAATACAAAGTGTCTGAATTGATTTATGCCTGTATTTATCTCTCCATATTTTGCTTTTTCATCTTCTGTTTTTAAAACGTCCTTCCTTGCAATTAATAATGCGGTCTCAATTGTGTCTCTAAGAACATGTTCAACCGATTCAATTTTTCGCTCCGGTCGGTAAGCGATTTCTCCTTTGGCCGATTGGGCAAATGATTTTTTGAACACTTCCACATCAGTTAGCAAATGAAACAAACACCCAACATCAAATAGTTGTTTCATTATTTCCTTTTCTTTATCCATGTTGTAAGGAACACCTGTTGTATTAGGTGCAAATGCTGTAAGCTTGTCGCCTGTAATGGAATTTATGTCCGGGGTTCTAACAATTACCGGTTTATCTTTTTGTAGTACCCATTCTGTTTCAACTGTTCTTTCAATAATTGTTGGATAAGGGTTATCAGCAAAGAGAACATCAAGAAGAATCTCTCTTTCAGGATTAGAGATTACATTTCCTTCTTTATTTCTATTTGGGAAGTTTGAATCAAAAATAAACTTGTAATGTGCTTTTGGAATATTTCCATTATAACTTCTCTTTTCATCTAATTGAATTTTAGTGAAGACGCCGGCCTCAATAATTTTCGAAAGATGTTTTTCTAAATCTTCTTTCTGAATCTTTGGGCTAATTACAATATCTATATCAACCGAAAATCTTTTGGGTTCATCCAATAATAAAATCAAGCTTGTTCCACCTTTGAAAATAAAATCTAATCCTGTTAATTGTAACTGCTCCAATAGATACAAAGCATAAATCATACTTTCCATCAAGTTGGGGTCTTTGCTGTATATATTCCTTTTCTCAGCGATCCATTCTGCAGAAAGAGATTTAATGTCAATCATTCAATATACTTTTTGGAATATCGGTTTGGCTTGAAAATAATTCTAGAAGTTCGGTTTCTTTCGTCCTTCTTTTTGCGTAGTGAAAAAGTTTGGTAAAGTCAATTGAATATCTTTTGTAAGCATTATTAATTATGTGAACATATTCGCTTCCTTGAAAAGCAGCGAAAAGTTTTTTGTCGGAATACAAATCCACTATCAACTTTTCAATTGTTGTTGTCGCAACTGTGTTTACATTTTGAGTTGGGGATTTAGATACCAATGGTTGTAGTACAATTGCTGTTTCAGTTTCATATATGTAGCGTTCAATTTCTTTTTCCTCTGGTTCAATATAAACATTTCTAAAATTTTGCTCTTTAAGAAAACTGTAGATTGGTTCTATCGCCTGCTTTTCAACTTGTAAAATCGTAATATATTTTCCGGGGATGTGCAGCATAAACTCGCTAACGATTTTAGTTGACCAAATGCATAATTTAAGTGTCGGAAACTGCTTGTCAATTTTTGAAAATATTTTTCTTTCGGTATCTTCAATATTCGGTTTAAAAACCGGCTTGAATGAAAGTGTAAAAAGCTCCCTTGAAATTGTAGTGATTACCTGATTGTTTTTGAGATCGTAAATTCTCCATCTGAAAGTTGTCTCTTTCAATTTAGGTTCAAAATGGCGGTAAAAAGCATAGAGTTCTTCTCTGGAAAATGATTCTCTTCCTCTGAATTCCTTTCTAAGTTGCTCTATTATGAAATCTTTTACCAATGGACTTAAGTTGCTTTTTTATGCAAATATAAACATAAATTACCAACATAGGACACTTTTCGATATAAAACGTCATATATTTGATTTCAAACAAAAGACAGTTTAATTGATTTACTGGCAAATGTTGAAATTGAAGAATACATGGAAAACACTGAATTTGAATCACAACTTAAGTCATCCTTTCTTCTAACACATTTTTCCAAAGAATAAACCCCTTTCTTCCATCCGAATAATCATGCATAACTTTGGAGAAATTCTCAGGATTAGTTTCTAGAAATACTTGACGACCTTTATTTCTAATAATTTCGAATTGCTTATCGATTTCACGCAATTTATCTTTAACTAGGGTGTGATTTTTAGAAACACTCCATATATAAGTGGCTTCTTCCGTGTCAAGTGTTTCCAAGATTAAATGATAATTTTCCTTCCCGGCAATAAGAAACACAAATGAAAATGGACTCAACACAAATCGAATTTTTAAAATTTGTCTTTCATGTTGCTCTGCCAAATATTGAAGTTGCCTAAAGTGTTTAAAATCCTC
This sequence comes from Bacteroidota bacterium, assembly GCA_031367345.1. Taxonomy (GTDB): domain Bacteria; phylum Bacteroidota; class Bacteroidia; order AKYH767-A; family 2013-40CM-41-45; genus JADKIH01. The sequence goes on from JANLPR010000150.1 coordinate 3,389, forward strand.
ATTGTGCAGTAATTCATTCAACAACTCTTCTCCTGAACTATATAATCGCGACCCACCATCGCCTTGCAACTGATCAATCGTCAATATATTTTCTTCCTTAGCCGGTATTTTATTTAGTATGTTCTTCTTTACAAAATTAAACCGAACACCTTCAATAATTTCATTATTTATTCTTTCAAGGTCTGTTGATGTTGCCAGTTGGGCAATCATTTTTGCTTCCTCAAACTCAGCATAAATATTTACCCTAAATTTTTTTATCCCAAGTGCCTTTGAAAAATAAGATTTCAAAACTCCAAATTCCGGTCTTATATCCAAATGCTCCATTTCAAAAGTCAAATCAGATTTAACTTCAACAGAATACCATTTAAAAGAAATTATTCCAAAACCAAAATCAAGGTTTTCTATTGGAACCATGATTTCCTTTTCAATCACAATTGTTTTGCTTGCTTGAACTGGAAGATCAAACGGTTCATCGAATAATGTTGCACGCCTCTCGATTTTTCTATAATAAGCATTTCGCTTTAGAAATAACTTGTTCAGATATTCAATTCTGATATCCCTGTAATCATAAATTGTTGGTGTAATTTCCGATCGTTGAACCCGGCCGATATACTGGATCAATTTCCCTTCGAATGAGAATGGATAAACCAAAAAAAGACAATTCACGTTCTGAATATCCGTTCCCTCTCCAAAAAATTGGCCAGTTGTTATCAATACCTGAAAATTACCGGTCTTTAGTTGCCTCCATTTTTCAGTCCTACTACTGTTTGAATCTTCTCCACTTAACGATATCACTTCAAATTTCTGTTTCAAATATTGATGAAGTGAATCAATATGCTCCCTCCTTTCAGAAATAATTACAACTCTATTTCCTTTCTTAAGCTCTTTCAAAACATCTTCTAATATTAGCTTGTTCCGTGTAGAATCATGTGCTAATATTTTGGAAAGAGTTTCAAACTTATCGGTTTTAATATCGAATGGAACTTCAAGTGTAGTGTTTCTAACTATTACTAATGGACTTCTCTTGTTCTCTATTGGTTTTATTTCTGCTATAATTTCTCCCAAATGAATGAATATTAACTTCCCGTCATTATACTTCCTGAATGGAGTAGCAGTCAATCCATAGGTGTAATACGATTCAAGTTTTGAAATTACATTACTGAAAGATGCTGCAGGAATGTGATGACACTCATCGACAATCACTATTCCAAATGAGGAAGCAATTTTATTTTCGGTTTCTGATTCAATATGTTTTGTAAGACTTTGAATTGTTGCAATGGTAATTTTTTCACCAACTTTTAACTTCCCATCGCTTATTTTCCCGATTTCATGCTTAGGAATTCCAAGAAAGGCCTCAATTCTTTCTATCCATTGTTCAAGTAATTGCTTTCTATGGACAATAATAAGAGCTGGTTGTTGCTTCTCCTTAATTATCTTCAACGCCACCACCGTTTTACCTGAACCGGGTGGTGCAACGATCACTCCAATATCCTTCTTTTCCGTTGCCGCTAGTATTGGAATCTGATTGTCTCTTAATTGGGTAGTGAAATTAAAATATACTTCCTTAAGTTTCTTTCTGTTGTCCGAAAATTTAAAATTAATATTGTTCTCAGTACAATGACGAACAAGTTTACCAATAAAGCCTTTAGGTATTAATAATTCACTCTCAGCTTCAGTTATTAATTTAAAAAAGCGATTTGTCCCATATGTATTTGCTCCAATTTTGCCTTTAATTATAAACTCTGAACTTGAAAAATTTAAATGCTCCTTCAGGAAATTGATTAGCTCAATAGTTAGACCGGCATTAGAAACCTTTACTACGTTAGACAATGTTATTGTTAAGCCATTTCCAGGATCAGCATGAATAATTTTGTTAATACTATTTTCAAACCCTTGAAACAAACTATCCAATTTCGAAATTCCAACATGCTCTATCCTTTTTAGAAAATCAAATTGATTACTATATGGCAAAAGTGTTTCCGGATCAATAAAACATGAATTCCCTTTTACCATTGCTTTTCCAAATAAAGGAAGAGCTATTAAATTTCCAAGTCCTTTCCCCGATAGAAAATCTTGATTCGGAAAAAGTCTATCAAAGCTTGAATTTTTATCAAATATTGAAAATGCACCTGATTGTTCTAAAATAGTTTTAAATATTTTTCTACTTCTATTTGCAGGATAGGCCTGATCAAAAAAAATCCAAACATGACCTCCATTTCCCGATCGTGATCTTTCAAGATAACAAGGAATGTTTTTCTCTTTGCATGCATCTATAAACAACCGGCATTCTCTAATCCAATTCTCCCCATCAAAATCAGCAGCGATAAAATGACTAGTGTTATCTGGCAAGAGTGGGTATATTCCAATTTGCTGGTCCCCTTTCAAATGTTTATCAATTTCAAAATCTGACAATTTTAAATATGATTTATCTGCAAAGTTTTGAAAAGTCCCCCCTTGTATTTTATGTTGCCTAAAAATATACGGATCAAAATGGTAAGCAGGCATGTATCCAATTTTAGTTCCTTTTTCCCATCGGACAGCAAAAACGTCCTCTCTTGATTTGAAAACAGACTTTAAAAGTTTGATTTTGTTGATACTTTGATCTGTCATTTACTTCTACTTAATTGCAATTATAAAAATAGTTAATTCAATTAATCATAGTATAGTCACACCCAATATTAATTAATTTTCAACTAAGGTTCCAATCCCACACCAGAAATAACTATTAACTAACTTGAAATGTGTTTTTTTATTCCAAATTCACCATTTCTAAGGCATCCACCCGAAGAGTGGGATTCTTATAGGAGAATTAACTATTTCTGTGTAAAATATTTATCTAACAAAATAATTTGTGGTGATGCAAAGATGATGCGTGAAGAATTTTTTTATTTGGTGAAACAAAATGAAAATATTTGAATGTAAATGAAAGAATAAATGTAGGGATTTATTTTGGATAAATGAAATTTGAAAGAGCATAAAAGGAAATAAATGTTGCGTGGTCAGCTTTAGGAAAATTCTAATTTACAAATCTTCTTCTTAATTATTTTCCGCAACAGCTTCTCTCCATCAACCAAAATCTGAATAATATTTTGTTGCCTTTTCTTTGTAAAATATTATTGTTAACTATTAAGTATGGCTTCTCGACATGGCGTATGTTTCTTGTGTTTGTTACTCAGGTGTACTCTTAATATTTTTTAATTTGTACCATTCTAAGACTTCCTTACTATTTAAAAAAGCTATAGCAGTAATATCTAACACAGTTTGAATTGTCCGGATGCTGGCATGTATAATGTTTTCTTTAAAGTAATAGGAAATGTACAGAATAAAATATGATGCACCCAACAACACAATAAAGGAGCAGATTATTCGAGCCCAATTCTTCCCGGCATTAACGTTGTATAAAATGAACCATGTAATCGAAATTATGATTAAAAATAATAGTGTCGTTGAAATAAATTGTCGTGTAGGAAAAGGAGTGCCAATACTATTGTGATATTCATTTTGCTTGGCCATCCCTTTCATAAATCCAGATATAAATGAAATAGTCATGGACAATATAAGCAGCCAAATTGCCTGCTTTACTTTCTCTGGTTTCTCTGTGTGTGTTAAGTTGTCAGCCATAAAATATTGTTTTTCCCCGCTCAGCGGAATTTAATTGCATAACGCAAACTGTTATTATTATTCTCTTATGTTATACTAAAACACGCCCTTACTCCACAATCAATTTCCCCACAACATCATTCACCCGCACGAAATAAAATCCCTTTGCAAAATTAGTGTTTATTACATATTCATTCTTTCCAAACAGCATTTCGGAATAAATAATTTCTCCTTGACCATTCATTATCTCTAACATTGATTTTTCTCTTGAGGAAACATTTTTTATAATGAAGGTCCCCATAGTTGGGTTAGGGTAGATTGCGAATTGCAAATCATCTTTTATCCCATTAAAGTTATTAGTCAAAGTCGAATCAACATTCCCTAAACTATCCGTTTTAATTAAATAGTAATCAGTATTGTTAGAAGAGAAAACAAATTTTGAACCGCAAATAATATAACCATTATCAAATGTTTGTTGCACAACGACATCCAATTCAACTTGTCTTATAAGTTCTATTCATTACTAGATCAATCCGAACCAGTAAAATATATTTTATATAATTGGTTATGGGGGTCGTTCGTTTGACTATAGGCATAATACCACGGTCCATCATCAGAAAGCCGTATTGCAATATACGTTCCTGAAGAAATAGTGTCAACAGGATTGAAGGGGTCAGATCTGTAAAATCTCAGATAACGCGAGTCATCAGATCTATAAAGTTTCAATTGACTAGTTCCGAAAAGTTGTACGGTGTCGCAGAGTAACCAGTTTGAATTGTGGGGTATCTTGCTAGGTGGTTTAATGTTTATTAATAATATTATTATTGGTTTAATATATAACTTTATGTGTTTTATCTGATATTATTTTGTATCAACCAAAAGCATTATTTACTAAATCATCATTCTTGCCCAACACAATCGTAGGTATAAACATCCATCCATCTGATAACACCTAATGTATCAGTGCAAACATTAAAAATATAACCACATTTATGTTTGTTTGAACCATCAACGGCGGGTGTGCGAACATTATATTCAAGTCCAAATTTTCTAGCTCTCCAATTGGTAGTATCATTACATCCTCCAGCAAGTAAGCTATAAGATTTTCCAAATAATTTATAAATGTAGCCTGTATCTTTTCCAAGAATTAGATCTCTGTATTTCGATTTCAGATTTTTCAAGAGTGTATCTGATGCAAAATTGAATTTATTTTCTTTTGTTGGACCAGACCAGTTTGTTCGCACATCCTCTTCAAAATCATTTCTTATTTTTGAATCCAATGAGGATGTGCGACAAGCTATTGCCAATAAAGTTGCAATTATTAGATATTTCATTAGTTTTTGATAAACATAGAACCTCCTGTTGCGGTCTTTGATTCAAATTTAATCAAATAAACGCCGAGATTGAAGTTGCTAATATCAATATTTAAAGACGATTCACCCTTCATTATTCTTTTTGACGATTCATCTATCTCTTTTCCTGTTATATCCATTATTTTTATTGATATTTCTTCATCTGCT
>JANLPR010000159.1:0-21528 GCA_031367345.1 Bacteroidota bacterium
GCGGTCTTTGAAGACTGTGTTTAGTAATTATTGGCGACGGATTACTTATACTTCTGAGCTGATTTTTTAGATTGAGTTATTTTATTACTGGCGACGGATTGGAAATCCGTCGGAGCGGCTTTGAAGAGTGTGGCATTTAAATACTAGTGACGGATTGGAAATTGGTCGGAGCGGCTTTTGAAGATTGTGGCATTTAATTACTGGCGACGGATTGGAAATCCGTCGGAGCGGCTTTGAAGAGTGTGGCATTTTAATACTAGCGATGGATTACAAACTGACAAACAAGTTTATTTCAGAACTATATTTATTAAAAAGTAGGTAGATATTGTTTTTGATAATTTTTCGGACACTATAAAGTTCGATTTTTTACTATCTTTGCGTGCAACTCTTTTTTAAACAGATATTCTTATGGCAGTTGCAAAAAGTCGCTTTCTCGGCGAAGCGCTCACTTACGACGATATTTTATTAGTTCCGGCTTATTCGGAAGTATTACCGAATGAAGTGAATATTATAACAAAACTGACAAGTACGATCAGTTTGAATATTCCAATACTTTCTGCTGCGATGGATACTGTAACTGAATCTGAAATGGCGATTGCCATGGCACAAGAAGGTGGAATTGGAATGCTTCATAAAAATATGAGTATTGAGCAACAAGCAGCTGAAGTAAAAAAGGTGAAAAGGAGTGAAAGCGGAATTATCTATGATCCGATTACACTCAACAAAGATGCGCTCGTAAAAGATGCTTTAGCTATTATCAGCGATTTTAAAATAGGAGGAATTCCTGTTATCGATGAGAATAAAAAACTAATCGGAATTTGTACGAATCGTGATTTACGTTTTGAGAAAAACCCTAATCGGCCGATCTCAGAAATTATGACCAAAGATAATTTGGTGACAACAACCGGTTTTAAAGATTTAAAAGAAGCAGAAAATATTTTACAAAATTACAAGATTGAAAAACTTCCGATAATAGATAAAAAAGGAACGTTGATTGGACTTATTACCTATAAAGATATTTTGAAAGTGCGATCGAGTCCGAATGCTTGTAAAGACGAACATGGGCGATTAAGAGTGGGTGCTGCGATTGGTGTTACGGGCGATAGTTTGGAAAGGGCCAAGGCATTAGTAGATGCCGGTGTCGATATTATCACCATAGACACTGCACATGGTCATTCAAAAGGCGTTGCTGAACTATTGAAAAAAGTAAAAAAGCAATTCCCTAAATTACAAGTGATCGTTGGAAATATAGCAACTGCAGAAGCAGCATTATTTTTAGCAAAAGCAGGAGCCGATGCGGTGAAAGTTGGAATCGGGCCGGGTTCTATTTGCACTACTCGCGTTATTGCAGGAATTGGTGTTCCGCAATTTACAGCCGTGTACGATGTAGCAAAAGCGTTAAAGAATACAAAAGTAGGTGTAATTGCCGATGGAGGAATACGATTTAGTGGCGATGTGGCTAAGGCAATTGCTGCCGGCGCTCATGCTGTTATGCTCGGTTCATTATTGGCAGGAACGGAAGAGTCGCCCGGAGAAACGATTATTTACGAAGGACGTAAGTTTAAACTATATCGTGGTATGGGTTCGATAGAAGCAATGCGAGAAGGTTCGAAGGATCGATACTTTCAATCACAGACCGACGATGTAAAAAAGTTGGTTCCGGAAGGAATCGTTGGTCGAGTTCCTTACAAAGGTCTTGTTCGCGAAGAGCTTTATCAGTTAGTTGGCGGACTACGAGCAAGTATGGGTTACTGCGGATCAGCTACAATCAACGTTTTACAACAAGCAGAATACATTCGAATCACTTCTGCAGGAGTACGTGAAAGTCATCCACATGATGTTAGTATCGTAAAAGAAGCCCCTAATTATCACCGTTAACGGAACAAAAAAAATTGAAATTTTGGGAACAATCATTCTTTATAAGATATGTTGCCAAGAAAATAGATTTCCGATAAATTATTCTTGAAAAAATATAAATGTTATTATAATTTAACATTATTGCATCTATTTGAAAACCAAAACATTGAATTGAAAATGCTGTTCACCTTACCATCATTTCTCATTTGTTAATTTTTTTAAAATTTGTCCTGTTTTGATACCACCAATTGATTGTTAAATTTGCGCACCTCTTAAACCTAGAAAAAAATTCAATGAAGAGAAAACTCTTTTTATCAGCCGTTTTAATTTTCGGCTTACAAGCAACTATTTTTGCACAAGCAAACACTGATGCAGTTATTTTAAAGATTGCTAACGAACCCATTTCAAAAAGTGAGTTCGAAAGAGTGTTTAAGAAAAACAACACGAAAGAAACTTCTTTCGACAAAAAAGCAGTGAATGAATACTTGCAGTTGTATATCAATTACAAATTGAAAGTACGTGAAGCACTGGAGTTGGGAATGGACACTGCCAAAGCATTTAAAGATGAGTTAGCCGGTTACAGAAAGCAATTAGCACAACCGTATCTTGTAGACAAAGATGTAACAGATAAATTACTTCATGAAGCATACGATCACATGAAGAGAGATGTACGTGCTAGTCATATCTTAGTGAAATGTGATATAAACGCTCTGCCGAGTGATACATTCTTTGCATTCAACAAGGCAATGAAAATACGTAGTGAGCTTGTAAAAGGTACTGATTTCGCAACACTTGCAAAGCGTTCGTCAGATGATCCGTCTGTAAAAGATAATGGAGGAGACTTAGGTTATTTTTCAGCATTACAAATGGTTTATCCGTTTGAAAATGCCGCCTTCATTTTGAAGAAAGACGAGATTTCAATGCCGGTAAGAACACGTTTTGGTTATCACATTATCAAATTAGTTGATTCTCGTCCTGCACAAGGAGAAGTAAAAGTTGAACACATCATGATAAAAGCCGGTGCTTCTGTAAAAGGCGAAGATTCTGTAAAAGCTGCTGCGAAAATAAATGAGATTTATACAAAGCTACAAGCAGGAGAGAAGTTTGAAGACTTAGCTCGTCAATTTTCCGAAGACCAAACGTCGGCAAAAAACGGAGGAGTGTTGCCTACATTTGGTACCGGTAGAATGGTTCCTGAATTTGAAATGGCGGCCTTTGCTTTAAAATATCCGGGCGACTATTCTAAGCCTATCAAAACATCTTACGGATGGCACATAATCAAATTACTCGAAACAAAACCGCTTGGAAAATACGAAGAGCTACAAGCTGAGCTAAAACAAAAAGTTCAGAAAGATTCACGTTCAGAGTTGAGTCGAGCATCTCTAATTGCTCGCGTAAAAGGAAAATATAATTTTAAAGAAGTGCCTAAGGCAAAAGATGAGTTTATGAAAACGATCGACTCATCATTATCGAATGGTAAATGGACTGCCGACAAAGCCGCTGCACTAAAAGGAAATTTATTTGTTCTTGGCACAAAGACTTACTCGCAGCAAGACTTTGCAACTTATATTAATGATCATCAAGTAAAACGTGAATCAGGAATTCCTGCTTTAGTATTGGCCAATACGATGTACAACGATTGGTCAAACGAAGCACTTGTTTCTTATGAAGAAACGAAATTAGATTCTTTGTATCCAGACTTTAGAAATCTGATGCAAGAATATCGCGATGGAATTCTGCTTTTCGAATTGACCGATAAAAAAGTATGGTCGAAGGCAGTGAAAGACACATCAGGATTGAAAGAATTTTACGACAAGAATAAAAATAATTACATGTGGGGCGATAGAATAGATGCTACCGTTTACACATGTGCTAATGAAGAAATAGCAGCACAGGTTCACAAATTAATGAAAAAGATAGACGATGATGATACGTTGATGGCAAGAGTAAATAAAAGTTCGCAGTTAAATCTCCAAGTAAAATCGTCAAAATTTTCTAAAGGAGATAATGAATCGGTCGACCAGTTTACGTGGAAAGCAGGAATGTCAACTGATAAAAAGATAAACAATCAAATAGTATTTATAAATATTAAATCGGTTTTACCAGCTGCTCCAAAATCATTGGAAGAAGCAAAAGGACTTATTACAGCTGATTACCAGAATCTCTTAGAGAAAGAATGGATTGATTCTTTACGAGCAAAATATAAGGTAGAGATCAATCAACCGGTAGTAGACTCAATAGCCTCAAAGTAAGATAAGTTGAAAAAGCATAATAGACTTCGAAGTGTTCTTTCCTTGAATACTTCGAAGTTTATTAATTTATAGAGCAGATGAATCACAATTGAATAGTTAATAATGGCAGGTCATTTTCGTAAAAATGGTTCTGAAGAAAATAAATAATTGAAGTATTTAATAAGACATTCGTTTTTTTTCACATTACTTTTCATTTCGATTTCGTGTAGTTATTTTCGAAAGAGCGATAAGGAAGGTAAGGACGCCATTGCTCGGGCATTTGAATATTACTTGTATAACGAAGATTTACAAGGAGTAGTTCCTAAGGGAGCGAGTAAGCAAGATAGCATCTCCATAGTCAAAAATTTTATCGACAATTGGTTTCGACAAAAAGTGGTGCTTCATAAAGCTGAATCTAATTTGGACGAAGAAAAAAAAGATGTTGAGAAAAAATTATTAGAATATAGGAATTCTCTAGTTACTTACGCTTATGAAACTGAACTGATAAAGCAAAAATTAGATACTGTAGTTAGTGAAGATGAAATTTTATCTTTTTACAAAAACAATCAAGATAATTTTCAGTTGAAGGATAATATTATCAAAGTTATATACCTGAAATTAAATAAAAAATCTCCAAAGTTAAGTAAGGCAAAAGAATGGTATAAAAGCAGTTCGACAAAAGACCGTCAATTGTTAGAAGATTATTGCCATCAATACGCGCTCAACTATTTTTTGGATGATAACACTTGGCTTTTGTTTGATGATCTTTTAAAAGAGATTCCTATTAAAACCTACGACAAGGAGCAATTTTTACAAAACAATAGAGTTGTAGAAATTGAAGATTCAACGACGGTGTATTTAGTAAACATTAAAGGGTTCATGATTAAAAACAGCATTTCACCGTTAAGCTTTGAACGAAATAATATCAAAACAATGATCAACAATCAACGAAAGCTGAAATTGATAGAAGAGATGGAAAAACAGGCCTTTGAGGATGCAAAAAAACGGAATGACGTAGAAGTCTATTAATCTATTAACTTTGGACAAAATTATGAAGAATAAAAAGAATATACTATTTCTGCTGTTTGCATTTTGTATGAGTGTAAATGTAAAAAGTCAGCAGACCATTGATAAGGTGGTAGCCGTTGTAGGATCGAAAATCATCTTGCATTCTGATATTGAAAAGCAATACGTACAGTTTCTTGCTCAAGGCGGAACAGAAACATCCGATGTAAGATGCACTATTTTAGACCAGTTGATTTTGCAAAAGCTCATGATCAATCAAGCGGCTATTGACAGTGTAAACGTTTCAGACAATCAAGTAGAAGGAGAATTGGATAGAAGAATGCGTTTTTACATAAAGCAGATTGGTTCGGAGGAGAAATTAGAAGATTATTTCCATACATCGATTCGCCAGTTGAAGGCTGAATTCAGAGAAACGATAAAAGAACAATTGTTAGTTCAGACAATGCAATCAAAAATTGGGAAAGACATTTCAGCTTCTCCTAACGACGTAAAAGCATATTTCGAAAGTATACCATCCGATAGTTTGCCGTATATAGATGCCGAGATGGAAATAGCACAAATAGTTCGGAAGCCGACAGTTTCGCCTGCAGCAAGATTAGCCGTAAAGAATCAGCTAGAAGAATATAGGAAAAAAATCACTGATGGAACTGGCGACTTTGCTGTTTTAGCTGCATTGTATTCCAAAGATCCAGGCTCAGCAAAAAAAGGTGGAGAACTAGGCTTTTTCGAAAGAGGGTCTATGGTTCCGGAATTTGAAGCTACAGCATTTAAATTGAAGCCGGGAGAAGTGTCGCAAGTTATTGAAACAAAGTATGGGTTTCATATTCTGCAATTGATAGAACGACGAGGTGATCAAATTAACATTCGTCATATCTTACTCCAACCTGAAATCGACAATGCTGCTTTAATGAATTGTGTAAATCAATTAGATTCTCTTTCTCACCAAATCAATGCCTTTACAATTTCGTTTGAAGATGCGGCACAAAAATTTTCGGACGATGAAGAAACCCGAAACAATGGTGGCTTAATGATTAATCCTGAAACAAACACGACGAAACTTTCTCCAGATAAAATAGATCGATTATTATTTTTTCAAGTTGACTCAATGAAAATTGGAAGAGTCTCTTCTTCGTTAATCATGAATTCGACAGATGGTAAAACAGCCTATAGAATTGTGATGTTGAAAAGTCGTACTACGCCTCATAAAGCTAATCTGAAAGACGACTATCAGAAAATTCAGGAGATTGCAACAAGTGAAAAACAGAATAAGGCATTAAGTGATTGGGTTGCGAAAAAAACAAAAACCACTTTCATTCAATTTAACGACAATGATATCAGTTGTGATTTACTGAAGCATTGGAAGAAAAATAATTAATAGTATAATATTAAAAAAAACGACGTATGTCATTAAATTATAGCTCAGACGTAGAAGCAGTAAAAGATCTGGTAATAAAATATAATAAGTTGCGCTCAGAGATCGGCAAAGTGATTATTGGTCAAGATGAAGTTGTAAGAGACGTATTGATCTCAATTTTTAGTCGCGGTCATTGTTTGTTAGTTGGTGTTCCAGGATTGGCAAAAACATTATTGGTAAACACAATTGCACAAACACTAGGGCTAACATACAATCGAATTCAGTTTACACCGGATTTGATGCCATCAGATATTATAGGAACAGAAATATTGGACGAGTCGCGTCATTTTAAATTTATCAAAGGACCACTTTTTGCAAATATTATTTTGGCCGATGAAATTAACAGAACTCCACCAAAAACACAAAGTGCATTATTGGAAGCGATGCAAGAGTATGCAGTAACGGCAGCAGGTAAAAGGTATACACTTGATCAACCATTTTTTGTATTGGCAACACAAAATCCTATAGAGCAAGAAGGAACTTACCCACTTCCTGAAGCGCAATTAGATCGTTTTATGTTTAATGTAATGCTTACGTATCCTAATTTCGAAGAAGAAGTACAAGTCGTAAAAAATACAACAAGCGATTACAAACCAAAGTTAGAGAAAGTTATTTCTGCCGAAGAAATCTATTATTTTCAGGATTTAATTAGAAGAATTCCAATTCCGGATAACGTATTGCAATATGCAGTTGGCTTGGCCAGTAAAACACGCCCAAATACCCCGGCAGCAACAAAAGAAGTTAACTCATATTTGGCATGGGGTGCAGGACCAAGAGCATCACAATATTTAGTAGTAGGAGCAAAGTGCCATGCTGTAATCAACGGAAAGTTTTCCCCTGACATAGAAGATGTAAAAGCAGTGGCAGTACCCATACTTCGCCATCGAATTGTTAGAAACTACCGCGCAGAAGCCGATGGTGTTTCAATCGAAAAAATTATATCGCAATTATTTTAGGCGCTTCGACCACGCTCCGACGGATTTGTAATCCGTCGTAACAATTACTTCACCCACGCGCTCCAACGGATTTGTAATCCGTCGTAACAATTGCTTCACCCACGCCGCTCCGACGGATTTGTAATCCGTCGCCGCCGCCACTTTAAAATTTACTCCTCCTTAACCGCCTCCAAATTTTCAAGTGCTACCTCTGCCATCATGTTACCAAAGTTAACATACACGATATTTTTTTTAATTTTTTCAACCGTACCAATCTGCTTGCCTTTAAGCATTCGTACCATAGAACCAATATGAATTTCAGTTTGTAGACGTTCAATTAGTTCTTTCCTTCGTTTCGAAATTTTCTCCGGTGTGTTATCGGCTGCACGCTTTTTCTTTTCGGCAGTCATAGAGTTCACGAATTTTTTGATCACTTCTTTTTTATCCTTCGTTTTTTCCCACTCTAAAGAAAGTGCTTCAAGCTTTCTGCCAAGCTCCGATAATTTCCGTGTTTCTTCTCGCTTTTCATTGTCACGTTCAAGTTTCTCTTTGAGTTTTTCCGATAACTGATTATACTTAGTTGTAGCCGCTTCAGATTTTTCACGATTCGATTTAAGTTGACTCAACTCTTCTTCAATTTTGTTTTTCTGACTATGCAATTCAGACAACATTTCATTTAATTTAAGTTTATCTTTTTGTATTTTTCCCCTTGCTTGTTCTATTACATGCTGAGGTAAACCAATTTTTTCTGCAACTTCAAATGTATAAGAGCTTCCCGGCTGGCCAACTATCAATTTATATTTTGGCATTAAAGTTTCAGGATCAAAAAGCATCGAACCATTAAAAACCCCTTCAAGTTTATCTGCCAATAATTTAATATTGGTATAGTGAGTTGTAAAAATTCCAAAAGCTTTTCTTTTGTTCAGTTCCTCCATAACAGCTTCAGCAATTGCTCCGCCTAACTCAGGGTCAGTTCCTGTTCCAAATTCATCAATAAGAATTAACGAACGGTTGTTAGCAGTCCTCAAAAATTGATTCATTCGGATTAATCGAGAGCTATAAGTGGAGAGTGCATATTCAATCGACTGACTGTCGCCTATATCAGCTAAAAAATGATTGAAGAAACACATTTCAGATTTTTCGTCGGCAGAAATTAATAGGCCGCTTTGCAACATCAGTTGAAGTAGTCCGAGAGTTTTAAGAGTGATCGATTTACCACCGGCATTAGGACCAGAGATAATTAATATCCGTTGTTTCTGATTTAACTCTAAAGTGAGTGGGATTACTTCTTTCTTCAGTGCTTTATTTTGAAGGTATAAAAGCGGGTGAACAGCTTTTACTAAATTTACCATACTGTTTTTACTTATTGCCGGTAAATTTCCATTTATGTCTATAGCAAACATTGCCTTTGCCCTTACAAAATCGAGTTGACTAAGGAAAGTATGATAATTTTTTATCAGGAAAGAATGTGGCCGAAGTTGGTTACTTAATTCAAATAAAAGTCGACGGATTTCATTCCTTTCATCTTGTTCTAATTCAGAAATTTCATTATTCAATTCGACTAATTCGTCAGGTTCAATAAAAGTAGTTCTTCCACTGTCACTTTTGCCATGAATTAATCCTTTCAGTTCTCTTTTATATTCAGAAGGAACAGCTAAAACCCTACGGTTATTATAAAAATTTTCTTCGTTCTCTCTGAGCCAACCCTTCTTTTTCATTTCAGTAATAAACATTCGAAAACGTTTGTCCGCTTCTCTTCTTTTGGAAATCAAAGCAGAGCGAATACTTTGCAATTCATCTGAAGCATTATTTTTAACCAGTCCATGCGCATCAATAATCTGGTTGATAAGGTCACTAATTATTGGAGTTGAGTATACATTAGCAGCCAATAATTTTAAATGAGTAAAAGAGTCTAGGCGTTCGTTAAAAAAATGCAAGATAGAATTGACCGTATTAGATGCAGAACGAATACGACTAAATTGAGCTTCCGAAAGATTAGAATTTGCAATTAGTAGCAAGTCAGCTTCACTTTCAAAGTCTTCAAAGAAAGTGTCTGGAAACGATCCCCTGACAGCTAGATTTTGCTTGTATTCATCCGTTTGTTTCAAAATTATTCCTAGAGAGTCGCGTGATTGAATTGGTCCGAGATTTTCAGCAAAAGATCGAGAAAGCCTGCAACGACAGTAGTTCAGGACTAGTTCTCTAATCTTGTCAAATTCAAATAACTGAAGCGTGTCTGTTCCGGAAATATTCACTGATAATAATTTTTAAACTCCGTAAAGATAGTTCCTTATTTCAAAATTCGGCTAGTACGATCAGCGATTTTTATTTATCTGAAAAACCATTTAAAATCAGAAGATATAAAAGTTTGTTGGAAATCATTAAGAAGAAGTAAGAATCAATAATTATGAATTGTTTTCATACTATCTTTGGACGCTTGTGAAGAATGAAAAAGTAAATATTGTGATTATTGGAGGTGGTGCTGCCGGTTTTTTTGGAGCGCTGAGAGCTAAATTTTTGTTGCCAGATGCTCATGTTGTGATATTTGAAAAGAGCAATAAGTTATTAGCTAAAGTGAAAGTGAGTGGCGGCGGTAGGTGTAATGTGACGCACCATTGTTTTGAAATAAGTAAGCTGCTTAAAAATTATCCAAGAGGCGAAAAAGATTTGCGCCCGGCCTTTAATCAATTTGCATGTAAAGATACCGTTTCATGGTTTGAAGATCGTGGTGTTAATATAAAAGTTGAAGAAGATGGGCGAATGTTTCCCACATCAAATAATTCGCAAAGTATTATCGATTGTTTATTAAGTGAAGCTGAGGATTTGGGTGTTGAAATTTACACTTCAACGAATGTACAGAAAGTATCAGCAATTAAAGAGAAAATAGAAATTACATTTGACAATGAAAGAAAAGAAATTTTTAATGCTGTCTTAATTGCAACAGGAGGCCATCCTTCAGTGGCGAGTTATAAATGGTTGTCCGAATTGAAACATCAAATTATTTCTCCGCTGCCATCATTATTTACATTTAATTTAAAAGAAAAAAATATTTGTAGCTTAATGGGGATTAGTGTTCACGAAGCTCAAGCAAAAATTGTAGGAACAAAGTTTGTACAAAGTGGTCCTTTACTTATTACACATTGGGGTTTCAGTGGACCTGCCATCTTAAAATTAAGTGCTTTTGCTGCCCGCGAACTTGCAACTAAAAACTATGAATTTACGGTAGCCATCAATTGGTTAAATAAACTAGAGGAAGATATAAGATCGATTTTAAATACTTTAAAGAGTCAGTTTCCGAAACGTACGCTTGCCAGATCCAATGAATTTAATCTTCCTAAAAGATTGTGGGACTTTCTTCTTTTAAAAGTGAAAATAGATCAAGAGCAAGTAATAGGTCAGCTAGCTAAAGACAGTCTAAATCGATTGGTAAATGTGTTAGTGAATGATCAATACGAAGTACGAGGTAAGACAACATTCAAAGAAGAATTTGTGACATGCGGTGGAATAGATACCGCTGAAATAGATTTCCTTACAATGGAGAGTAAACTTGTTCCAAATGTTTTTTTCGGTGGAGAAGTTTTAAATATTGATGCTATTACAGGAGGCTTTAATTTTCAAGCAGCATGGACAGCCGGATACGTTGCAGGCACAACAATTGGAAAGCGATTTAGTCGCTGAATAATTACTACTTTTAATGCTTGCTAGATTTAATAAAATAGGCAAAACTCTTGTAAAAATCATACATTAATTGCTATTTTTTTAGTTTCTTTCGGCTGATTATCATTCGTCAGCTTCTCAATTCAACTCCTCATATTTTATGAAAAATATCTTCTCATTTGTACTCATCTGTACTTTGTTTACCATACCTATTTTTGCACAACATACTGTGAGTGGAATAGTAACAGATAAAAAAGATAACGCCCTATTGTTGGAAGGAGTTGCTGTTTTTATACCTGAATTTCATAGATACGATGTAAGTAAAGAAGGGGGAACTTATATACTAACGAACGTTGGTATAGGAATGGTCACCATCCAATTCAGCAAGGAAGGATACAGATCGGTGGTGAACATTATTAATACCAAAGATAGTGCTGTGGTTTTAAATGTAGAAATGGAAAAAGAATTGGAAGGAGAAAAGCACTCAACAATAAGTCTTACGAATGGATCTCTTTCATCCAATAAACCATTTTCTAGTCAAGTAATTTCTTTGAACGATTTAACTAAAGTGGATGGAACTTCTCTTCTGTCTGCATTGAATACACTGAATGGCTTTGATGCAGTAAATGGATCATCCGGTATCAGCGCTCCAATTATTCATGGCATAGATCATTCTCAAATTGTGATAAGTTCATTTGGAACACAATTGCTTCAATCGGATTTTAACGAACCTTATATGTTGCCGATTGACCCCGTTGGTCAAAGTAATATAGAAGTGATTAAAGGGCCTTCTGCGTTGTTGTATGGGGTCAACAGCAATGGTGGGGCTATAATTTTTCAAGATGAACAACCGGCAAAAAATGGTGAATCAGTTGGTGATATTAATCTGGATTTTTTCACTTCAACAACAGGAATAAAGTTAGACGCAGGTGTAAAAGGGACAACACAAAAAGGAGTTTTTTACTCGGCAAGAGCAGGGTCGGTTTCTAATACTAGTTATGTTCAGGGCTTAGGGCAAAATGCAATAAAAAATACAGAGCTAAGTGAATTCGCTTCTAATTCAAAATATAGTTCTACTACAGGAAAAGCAACAATAGGTGTCTCAAAAAAATGGGGAGTAAGTAAATTGTCTTATTCTTATTATTCCCAAAAATCAGGTATAGTAGAGTTAACGAATTTTCAACTAGATGAAACAGATCCTTTTCAACGTGAACGTACATTTAAATCGCCGTTCATTGAGCAAAATAATCATGTAATTTCTGAAGAAACAAATTATCATTTTAGTAAATCCTCTGTGCGATTGAATCTGTCTTATCAATCGTCCGACAAAAAAGAGACCGATCCTTTTTCAAAAATAATTGATCGAACATCTTATTTCACAAAATTTAATGCACTAACGTATGATGTACGATATGTTTCTAATCCGGTGAATAAATTTGGCGTTACAGTCGGAATTCAGGGTCATCATGCAACTGATAAAAACGAAGGAGAAGAAAGTTATTTGCCGAATATGGAAGACAATGTAGTAGGAGCTTTGGTTAGTGCTCGCTATGATATTAAAAAATGGAATTTTCTTTTCGCAGGAAGATTTGATCAGCAAAAACGTACTCTAAATTCGTATTACAATCTCGTAACAATAGATACGCTGAGCAATAAAGAAAATTTATCGCTAGTTAGAAATCCAACTTTAATCAACAGCTCCGGTGGAATTGTGTTTCATGCAACAAATAATTTAAGCATCAAAGCGAATCAATCAATTGCTACGTCGACAGCTAATGCACGACAATTGGGAGCATGGGGTAAGAATGAAGCCAATTATAGTTTCGATAAAGGAAATTCTAATCTTTCAGATTCTAGAAGTTTTCTTTCAGAACTTACAGCTCTGTTGAGAATGGAGGAATTATCGATTGAGGTTACCGGATATAAAAACAAGCTTACAGATTATATTTATTTATCGAATACCGGACAAGACACTATCATTACTTCAGATTCACTTACAGTCGATACAATTATGATTCACCAATTCAGTCAGGGGAATGCAACGATAAATGGCATTGATTTATCATTAACATATCATCCTGGCGGAATGAAAGGAATAGCATTGAATATAGGGTATTCTATGCTTGAAGCAAAATTGGTGAATGGGAAATATTTACCTGGAATTCCGACTAATAAAATGGTTGCAGGAATAACATTAAGTGGCGATCATTTAAATTATATCTATAAACCATATTTTAATATTGTTTTCTCTAATTATTTTGAGAAAACAAATGTTGGTGAAAACGAAATGCTTCAAGAAACCTATGCATTACTCGACTTGCATATTGGAGGTAGTTTTAAATGGGGAAAACAATTTTTTGAAATTAAACTGAATGCAAATAATTTGCTTGATACCGGTTACAAAGTTCATAATTCATCACTCGCATATCTAGGAACAACAGGAGTGCGAGCAATTGGAAGAAATGTATCCATTCAGCTGCATATTCCTTTCGGGTTAAAATCTGCTAAATAGCCTTAGAGTCTTCGGTTCTAAAAGAAAGTACAATTGCGATGGAATTAGTGAAATGGTTCTCTATAACCATTTAGCGATGTTTTGAAATCTAATTTATTGATGAAATTGACTGAATAAATCATGAGAATTTAGTGTTTTATTAACACAATTTGCCCGTATCTTTACCGTATATAGTATGATGGTTACTTTCTTTGCTAGAGAAGGTACAATTAAATTCATCTCCTAAAATATCTAAATAGAATGTTCAAGAAAAATGGTTTGAAGAAGTGCGCATTGCTGGCATTTTTTCCATTGGTGACAATTTCAGCATCGGCTCAAATGGCACCTCCTCCTGATAAAATGAGTTATGCGTTGGAGTTAATAAAATACGCTTATGTTGATTCAGTTGATAGTAAAAAGCTAACAGAAGAAGCCATCAAAGCAATGGTGAAAGAATTAGATCCGCATTCAGTTTATATTCCTGTTGAGGAAATGCGCGAAATGAATGAACCACTTGTCGGTAAGTTTGAAGGTATCGGAGTTCAATTCAACATTCATGAAGATACGATCATGGTTACACAACCCATTCCCGGCGGACCTTCAGAAAAACTGGGTATTCGTGCAGGCGATAGAATTGTAAAAATTGAAGGCGTTAGCGTAGCGAATGTAAAGATCACCAATAACGATGTATTGAAAAAGTTGAGAGGTGATAAAGGGACAAAAGTTACCGTAAGTATTTTTAGAAGAGATCTTCCTGAACTTGTCGATTATACAATTACACGCGATAATATTCCAATCTTTAGTTTAGATGCTTCGTACATGGTTGCTCCCGGAATTGGATATATCAAACTTTCACGTTTTGCTGATTCTACAGTTGATGAGTTTAAAGAAGCGCTGAGCAAATTAAAGAAATTGGGTTTGAAAAGTTTGGTTCTCGATCTTCAAGACAATGGTGGTGGTTATTTAAATCGTGCTGTTGAATTGGCTGATGAGTTTTTAACTGAAGGGAAAAAAATAGTTTATACAAGAGGTCGTACTTCTCCGCCCGAAGATTATAAATCGTCGGTAATAGGAGGATGGGAAAAAGGAAAACTTGTGATTCTTGTAAATGAATCATCAGCATCAGCAAGTGAAATTGTTTCAGGAGCTATTCAAGATTGGGACAGAGGACTGATTATTGGTCGCCGTTCATTTGGTAAGGGATTAGTACAAAAGCCATTTCAATTGCCCGATGGATCAGCTATTCGATTAACGGTAGCTCACTATTATACACCTTCCGGAAGATGTATTCAAAAACCTTATAAGTTGGGAGAAGAAGATGAATATGAAATGGATTTTTCTAATCGTTTAAAGAGTGGTGAATTGTTCAATAGAGACAGTGTGAAGTTTGCCGATACTACCAACTACTATACGAATGCAAAAAGAATAGTAAAAGGTGGAGGAGGAATTATGCCGGATATTTTTGTACCGATAGATACATCTGAATCGAGTACTTTTTTCAGTGATATCCGTCGAAAAAATGTTTTAGGTGATTTTACATTGACGTATACAGACAATCATCGCACTGACCTTTTAAAAAATTACCCAAACATTGAAGTATTCAAGAGCAGCTATGTTGTTACAGATAAATTTTTCGATGAGTTTTTAGCGGCAGTCGATAAAGCAGGAATTAAGAAAGATGAAAAAGGTTTATCGACAAGTATGCGAATACTGAAAATTGATTTGAAAGCATTAATAGCTCGAAACTTATGGGACACCGATGCTTTCTTTGAGATTTCGAATGACTTGAATGAACCGTTATTGAAAGCAATAGAAATAATGAACAGCGATTCATTTATTAAAATGAAAATTGCAGAAAAATAATTCAATGATCAATAATTTTATAAGAGGAATGATGATCTCGTTCCTCTTCTTTTTTTATAGCAGTTCACAAGCACAACCCAATTACAACATTAAAATGATGTCGTGGAATTTGTTGAACTTTCCCGGAGCATCAACAGCTGCCGATTCAACGTTGCGTTGTCCCTACTTTAGGACAGTTGTAAACTATGTGGAGCCTGATATAATGGTAACAATGGAAAACACGAGTGCAAATGGAGCATCATGGATTCTTTCGAATGTAATGAATTCCGGAACAAGCCATTATAGTCAAGGAACATTTATTAATGGATACGATTCTGACAATGCAATTTATTATAAAGATTCGCTTTTCCAATTTATCAGTAATGTACCAATCCAGACTGCGCTTCGCGATATTAGCCACTATACTTTGTCGTTCATACCAACAGGCGATACTATTCACATCTTTGTTGTTCATTTGAAAGCAAGCCAAGGCTATGAACAAAATAGGTATGATGAAGTGGCTTTGCTTAGGCAAGTGACGAATTTATTTCCGGCTGAAACAAATTTTCTTGTGGCCGGCGATTTCAATATTTACTCTTCTTTTGAACCTGCATATGGCGCATTACTTCAAGATAATTCGAATGACGATGGAAATTTTTTAGATCCAATAGTAATGAATGGAACATGGAACTATTATCCTTTTGCACAATACCATACACAATCAACTAGAATACTTCAGTTCGGAGGTGGTTCAACCGGCGGTTTAAATGATCGATTTGACATGATTTTATTTTCAAATGCAGTACAGAAACCTAGAGGAGTATATTATTTACCGGGAAGTACGGGAGTGGTAGGAAACGATGGATTACATTTTAATAAAGCGATGAATAATGGAATGAATTCGAGTGTTCCGTTGTCGGTGGCAAATGCGTTATATGGTGCTTCAGATCATTTACCGGTTTATTTAACATTACAGATAGGGCCAACTACAGATGTTACAGAATCTAGCTTCGACAAGTCAATAGCTGTTTTTCCAAATCCTTCAGAAGGAACTTTTTCGGTACAATTAAATGCTTTTTCTAAATCAAAAGTTTCTTTGATAATAACCGATTTGACCGGAAGAAAATGCTTTGAACTAGTCGATTACCCGGTTCTCGAAGGGAACAATCTGATTCAATTAGATCTTTCGAAAAATGTAATGGAAGGCTTATATTTGCTATCAATAACAGATGGCAAAGTAGTGGTTAATAAGAAATTATCAATTTATTGAGATTTCTGTCAGTTTAGAAAAATATGCAAGAACGAGTCAGATCGAGGAGTAACTATTTGACTTAAATGGGTGTTTAACTTATAATTATCCTCAATGGGTATGAAAAAGAAACCACCATTACCAAAACCTTATGTAGGAGCGCTCTTAATTTCTGAGCCTTTTAATCCGGAACCTTCTTTTAAGCGTTCTGTGGTTTTAATTTCACAACATAGCGGCAAAGGATCGATCGGTTTTATCATCAATAAACCAACGCTCTTAAAGGTAAATGAAGCCTTAGACGACTTTCCCGAATTTGACGCATTTATTTATTGGGGTGGCTCGTTAAAACTCGATTCGATTTATTATATTCATTCAATTGAGTCATTAAAAGGGGCGCATAAAATTTCAGAAGGACTATATTGGGGTGGCGATTATCTGCAATTGAAAATGATGATAGAAGCAGATGAAATAGATCCTGGCCAAATAAAATTTCTTGCCGGGTATTCGGCTTGGCATCATAAAGCTTTACAAGAAGAATTGAAAATTGATCATTGGTGGATCACAGCAGCTGATCCGTATGATATATTAATAGAAGAACCTACAGTTATGTGGGGAAATGTATTGCAACGAATGGGGCATGTATATGGAATTCTGAATGACTTTCCTGAAGACCCAAGTTTAAATTAGAAGGAACAAAATGTACTAATAAAAAAGCGGCTGTAAGAATATTTACAGCCGCTTTATTTTTTTAAAGAAGGTTGAATTAAGGGCGAAGATGAATTGTTTTAGAAACACCGTTCTTTGTAACTGTTGCAATATCATCGCAAGTACCATTTCCAAAATCGATGGTGCGCACTGGTTTATTTGATGGAGTAATTTCCATTGTTCCACTTGTAATCCAATGGCAAGAATTTTCGTGACGGAGATTGGTCAAGATTGATGAATGAGATTCACCATTACTATTAGTGCCAGTTGTAGTACCATTAACAACATAAACATCATTTACCCATGTTGAATCGCCATAACCTGCAACCATTTCACGCATACGATTTGAATTCCATGATCTCCATGTACCATCAGCACGAGTAATTTTCATATTCGTAGCAGTGATTGACCAAGTCATATTACCATTGCCATTGAAGCCATTATTGATAACAGAACGTGTTCCTTCAACGTGACGCGTATTTACATAAAAGCTATCGAAAGTTACGACCCAACTTGCACCTGGATCAAAATATCCGGCTCCTGTATAATTTACAATTACACGGCCTGCACGTGTATTACCATCAGGACCTGTGCAGCCATTGTGAAAATCATAAACAACTACATGATTGATTGAATCGTTAGTAACAGTAGCGCAAGAGTTAAAAGCAAACTGATCGTAGCTTGAATTTTGGCAGTTACTGTGACTAAATGTACCGGTACGCGAAACTTGGGCTGTCATGTTATCGACATCTTGAGCTATACTTTCAGATTGTCCGATGTCTTGAGATGTTGTTTGAAAATCTTCTGAATCACTATTTTCTTTTTTGCATCCGGTGCTTAAAGAAAATATAAAAAGAGTAGAGGCTGCCACTACTAGCATATTAAAACTTGTTCTTGTTTTCATTAGTTTATGATTTTTGATTTAGTGTATGACTTGATGAGGATTCAATGGTTTAATCACTTTATTTTTGTTTTATGTCAAGAGCAAAATGAAACGATGAAATGTTAAATCCTTTCTTGAGATAAAGTCTGTGAGCATCATAACGAGCAGGAACTGTGCCTGAGTCGAGGTGAATGCTATTTAATTTCTTTTCTTTTGCCAGATCCTCAATGAAATTTAAGAGGAGGGAAGCATATCCTTTTCCACGATGGGCGGGCAAAGTAGATAAATCGTCGATATAAATTAACTTTCCCCAGTGAAGATGTTCGGTGTATCGGAAGCCGGCGCAGGCAATCGCTTGATTGTTTTCTTCGATGAAAACAAGGTGATAACCACGAGTTATCATACCTTCGATAAGAGAAATAAAATTCGATTTTACGAGATGCGGGCGAAGCGTTTGGAGGACATCAAAACATTTTTCAATCGATTCCGGCTTAATAGCAGTTTGAATTTTCATAGTTCCATGAAAAAGTACTTTTTAGTGCCTTTTTCTTTGTTATTCATTATAAGTGATTTACATAGTTGAACGTAAAGAAAGCGGAATTAATTGAAAAAAAGTTTACATTTTATTGGATTTTTTATCAACAAAACGTGGTTTTATGATAGGAAATACTATTTTTGCAGCCGCTTTGATACACAAGCAATGATTCCGTAGCTCAGTTGGTAGAGCAATACACTTTTAATGTATGGGCCCTGGGTTCGAATCCCAGCGGGATCACAAGATAAATCAAAAAGCCTCCGAACTTCGGAGGCTTTAGTAATTTATTGACGTTGCTAAAAGAAAATCCTTAAATGATGAAGGAAATATTTAGTTCTTGACTTTTGAAAAGTAAGTTATTGAGATGGCCTACGTTTATATTTTGTTTAGTAAGAAGTTAAACAAGTACTATGTAGGTGCATGTAAAGATATTGAACGTAGAATCAAAGAACACAACGGAGGTCATTCAAAATTTACATCAACAGGAATACCTTGGGAGTTAAAATATACAGAAGAGTATTTAGATTTAATGGAAGCAAAAAGGAGGGAGCTGTATATTAAGAAAATGAAATCGAGAAAATATATTGAAAATTTATTTACCGCATAGAGCATCCCGATTTATCGGGAGGGCCCTGGGTTCGAATCCCAGCGGGATCACAAGATAAATTACTAAAGCCTCCGAAGTTCGGAGGCTTTAGTAATTTATTGACGTTGCTAAAAGAAAATCCTTAAATGATGAAGGAAATATTTAAGAGTATTTAGATTTAAAGGAAGCAAAAAGGAGAGAGCTGTATATTAAGAAAATGAAATCGAGAAAATATATTGCAATTTATTTACCGCATAGAGCATCCCGATTTATCGGGAGGGCCCTGGGTTCGAATCCCAGCGGGATCACAAGATAAATCAAAAAGCCTACGAACTTCGGAGGCTTTAGTAATTTATTGACGTTGCTAAAAGAAAATCCTTAAATGATGAAGGAAATATTTAAGAGTATTTAGATTTAAAGGAAGCAAAAAGGAGGGAGCTGTATATTAAGAAAATGAAATCGAGAAAATATATTGAAAATTTATTTACTGCATAGAGCATCCCGATTTATCGGGAGGGCTCTGGGTTCGAATCCCAGCGGGATCACTTAATACAGTCCGAGTTTGAAGTCCGAGTCCGAGAGATTCTTATGGATATTCAAACTCGGATTTTTTTTTCACACTAACTAATTTCCCCGACTCGGACCTCAAACTGAGACTAATTTTCCAAACTCAGACTTTCAAACTCAGACTTTTTCTCGGACTTTTTTCAATCTCGAACTTTTTTCACAGACTCGGACTTCAAACTCGGACTACTTTCACTCTCGGACTATAATTTGCTTTGAGATCACTAATCAATTTGAAAAGCATTTTAGAAACCTCTTCAGCTTTAGAATAGAAATGTTTCTGTTGATCAATTCTAATTGTCTGTTCAGCGCATAATAGATCAAGAATTGAAACACATTCAAATACACTTCCCCTTGCAATTAAAAAAAAATTCGTTCATCTGCGTTGCTGAAACGACTTGTTCCTTCAGCTATGTTAAGCATAATGCTCATAGCTGCACTTCTGAGTTGATCTCTTGAAACTCTATCTAATTTCTCATTAGATATCACGTCTCTTCTAATTTCAAGATTAAATTCTCTGGCCTTTTGGTAGACTTGTAATTTTTCGAAGCCGAACATTTTTTTAATGCAAGGTTAAAAGCATCGATGCTTTGTGCAACCAATATAATAAACAAACAGAGAGTAGGATCAAATGATAAGGTTTTTATCTTTACTACTTATTTCTTTATTCTTCCCACTATGATTAAATGGATATTTGTCTCCTTTTTACTATCAATTAATATTATTGAAGCTCAAACGCCAACATTATTATGGAGCAAGTTCGTTGGGACCTCTGCTGTTGAATATCCTGATAAGATATTAGCAGTACCAAATGGCTTTTTGATTTTAGGAAGGACTGAAACCTACGATACCCTTTCCTGTCACTTAAACGAAAATATCATTTTAATACGGACAGATACTGCCGGAAATTTACTTTGGAATAAATGTTACGGAGGAGATTCAACTGATATTCCACATGATATTATTCCAACATCAGATGGAAATTTTTTAATTGTAGGTTCAACTAATTCAATGGAAGGTGATGTAACAAACAATCATTTTCCGGGGGCCGCTTTTGGCGGATGGGGAACCAGTGATTTTTGGGTAATTAAAATCGATAGTCTGGGAAATAAAATTTGGCAATCATGTTATGGAGGATCAGGTTCGGAAGAAGGATTTTGTGCAGTTGATCTGTCTGATTCTTACATGATTTTTGGATCAACCGAAGACTCCAATGATGGCGATGTTTTCGGGAATCATTCACCAAGCAGCTATGATATTTGGGCAATAAAAATAGATACAGCCGGTGTGCTTCTTTGGCAAAAATGCATAGGCGGATCAAGTGGAGACATTCTTGAATCTGTCGTCAAAATAAGTAATGATTCCATTATGCTTGGCGCTAATTCTTATTCCAATGATGGAGATGCAACTTTTTCGTTGGGCCAATATGACTTTTGGCCGGTATTAATTGATTCATCTGCAAACATTCTTACACAAAATAAACTTGGTGGTAGTTGGTATGAAAACTGTCACTCAATAGTCAAAGGCATAAACGGAGGATATGTACTGACGGG
>JANLPR010000201.1:0-69361 GCA_031367345.1 Bacteroidota bacterium
TTATTTTTTGCCTATTACCGACTCCTGAAACTCATGGCCATCATAAAGGTGCTACGATTTTAGCCTTGCAAACTGTAAGCGAATTAAAGATCGATAAAAAACCAATTGTCCTTGCAGCAACGGTGAGTAGTATTGGAGATACCTCTGTAACTAAATTTAATGGACTTGAAAAATTCCCTCTTACTATTGTTACGAAAGCAGCTTCAACTTATTCGTTCGACAGAACAACATCGTTCGGATTTAAAAAATCACTCAACTATAAAATAATTGTAAACTGGGAAATTGCTGAACATAAATCTCAAGGTTCTATGCAGACGTATATCAACAAAGGTGATTATGAAAATTTTTGGTACTTTGATATGAACGGTGATTCGGGGAAAAATAAAACAGAAAGTTTATTTGAAAAACTAAAACTTCCAAGAGAAAAATAATCACTGTTCAAATAATATTTGAAAATAAAAAGGTCTGCAAATAATATTTGCAGACCTTTTTATTTATTCTGAGTTTTAATTAAAATCGATAACCTAAGCAAAGACCTGATGCCCGGAATGCAACAGAACCTATATTATACTTTACCTGTACACTCGTAGAAGTAACTTCCGATGTAAGTGTTCCCGGTATATTTCCGTCAAGATCTGCAATCTGAACTTTAATATCCTCTATATCACTTTGAGTAAAATTACCAACACCGGTTAAGGTCGCAGATTGACTTCCAAATCCGAATCCTACAATCCACCAATCTAAAGTCATGTGTGCACCAAGCTTCCATTGTGTTCCAAACATCATTCCAATGGTTGTGCTCTTTAAGGTTCCATCCACATACACTCTTTCATCTTTGTTAGTAGTGTTAGAATGATATTCAACTCCCAATTTATCTACACCATATTTTGAATAGCGCAAATAAGGAGCTATATAAAATCCTTTCGGAGCATTGCCACTAAAATAATAACGGTATTCCGGGGTAAATGAAAATCCCGAGAAAGATAATAACTTCAAAGCTCCACTTGAATCTTTGTCGGTAATTACTGTAGGCAAATAACGTGATGGAAGTATTGAAACTCCTAAGCAAATTGAAGAATGCTCCTTTAGTGTATGCTCGTACTGAAGCGATACATTTCCTAAAGCTAGTGCAAACAAATTCAGTTTGATTTGATTGTCTTGTGCTTGTACTGATAGTGCAATGAGAATAAAAAACGAAGTAATAATTTTTTTCATAGAGTAGTTTTAAGTTAAGAGTGAGTAAGTATTTTAATAAAGTTGAATTCTGATAAATTTAATCCTACAAGCAAGTAACAAAAAATATTTAACAATTTATTAAATAGTTATAAAATTGTGATTATCTCCTAAAGAAAGGCAAATCTTTGACTTCTTTACGCCTTCCAAACTTTAATTTCCGTAAGTTTGGGCCAAATAAAATGCTTATGGAATATAGAAGATTAGGTAAATCAGGACTACAGCTTAGTGCTCTTTCGCTAGGTTCATGGTTAACTTTTGGGAAACAAATTGACAATACAATAGCCGATGAGCTTATGTCTATTGCTTATGATTCAGGGATCAACTTCTTCGATAATGCCGAAATTTATGCTCTCGGAAAATCTGAAATTGTAATGGGCGAAATATTGAAAAAGAAAAACTGGGACCGTTCAACTTATATTGTCTCAAGTAAATTGTTTTTCGGCATTCATGGTGAAGACGCAAAACCAAATCAACGTGGTCTATCGCGTAAACATGTTTTCGACGGTTGTCACAGTGCTATGAAACGATTACAAGTTGATTACATCGATCTTCTTTTTTGCCATCGCCCCGATAAAAATACTCCCATTGAAGAAACTGTTTGGGCTATGAACTTACTTATTCAACAAGGAAAAATTCTTTACTGGGGAACTTCAGAATGGAGCGCAGCTGAAATAATGGAAGCGATTTTAGCCGCCGAAAAAAATCATCTCATTGGCCCAAGCATGGAACAGCCGCAATACAATATGCTTGTTCGTGATAAAATGGAAAAGGAATTTCTCCATTTATTTAAACATCATGGTATCGGAACTACTATTTGGTCGCCACTAGCTTCAGGAATGTTAACCGGAAAATACAATAATGAAAATCCAAATGACACTCGCTTAGCCATTAAAGGAATGGACTGGTTAAAAGATCGATTACTATTAGAAGAGAATTTGAAAAAAGTTGAACTAACAAAACAGATCGCCGATGAAATTGAAACTACTCTTCCTCTTCTCGGTATCGCTTGGTGTTTAAAAAACCCAAATGTTAGCTCTGTAATTCTTGGTGCAAGCAAAACTTCTCAACTCAAAGAAAATTTAAATGCACTCGATGTTGTTCCTAAATTGACTTCTGAAATTATGACAGTCATAGACGAAATCTGGAAAACAAAACCTATTCAAGCTGAATTCTAAAATTTAACTTTTCGCAAAAAAAATGCCCGAATAATATTCGGGCATTTTTTTTAAATTATCATCGCTCATCAGCCGACGGTCCGTATGCTCCGGGCACCGAAACATCTAACAAACGGAGATAAACAGAAAGCTGTCCTCTATGATGTATAATGTGATTCATCACCATATCACGTAAAACTTTTCCCTTTGGTTGAGTGAAAATTATGAACTCACCACGACGCAATGTCCATGGCTTTTGAAGTTCGTCGTCAGACGTTTTTTCCAACGCAACAATCGCTGCATCGTTTTTCAATTTAAAGAAACTAATAAGCTCTTCTGTCGTTTTCATTTCCGGATTAGGTGTTATTGGCTTTGCAAAATCCAATTCATCTTCAGTGACTGTGATCGTAGCCCATTCGCTCATCTCAGCAACATGGCGAGCCAATCGCTCTAGTGTCATCGACTTTTCGTGCGGCTTCCAACTGCCTTTATCGAGCGGAACTCTCTCCAACATTTTCTGTGTCTTTGTTGATTCGTATTTTAACTCTTCAACAAATGATTTTATTATTGACATATATTTTATTATAATTTATTTTTTTCTATCCAATTATTAATTTCCCTTTCAAAAATATCTAATGGCAAGCATCCATTAATAAGAACAATATCGTGGAACGATTTAATATCGAATTTGCTTCCGAGCACTTTCTCTGCTTTTGCTCGTAACTCAAGTATCTTCATTTGGCCAATCTTATAAGCTAAGGCTTGCCCTGGAATTGCAATATACCTTTCTACCTCTGCTGTAATATCGGCTTCGCTCTCTGCTTCGTTATTCAATGAAAAATTAATTGCTTCTTCTCGCGTCATACCTTTTAAATGCATTCCTACATCTACTACTAATCGAATTGCACGATGCATCTCTTCACTCAAACTTCCAAAATATTGGTATGGGTCGGTATACAATCCTAACTCTTTTCCTAACGACTCAGTATATAATGCCCAGCCTTCTCCATACGCACCATACCATCCAAAACGACGGAACTTAGGTAGATCTTCATTCTCCTGTTGAATGCTTGTTTGATAATGATGCCCCGGAATTGCTTCGTGCAAAAACAAATCTTCCATGCCTACAACGTTAAATTTTGTTGCATCTAAGACCGGTACATAAAAAATTCCAGGTCGTGAACCATCTGGCGCAGCTTGATTATATTCCGCACTTGCTGATGCTTCTCTAAATTTTTCCGTTTGTCTAACTTCGAATTTTGCCTTTGGTACAAGATTGAACAACTTTACTAATTGTGGTTGTTCTTTCACTTCAATTTGTCGATACGCATTTATTACATCGCTATCATTCTTAAATGGCATGAATTGTTTGTCTGTATGAATGAATGTAAAAAACTCTTTCAACGTACCATTAAAACCTGTTTCCACTTTTACCTTTTCCATTTCATTATGCAAACGCGCTACTTCCTTTTGTCCAATCTCATAAATCTGATCGGGTGTAAGACCTGTTGTCGTCCAGAATTTAGCGAGATATGAATAGTATTCTTTTCCATTAGGAATATCACTTATGCCAATGGAAGTGCGACATTTTAGAATGTACTCATCTTTTATAAATGAATATAGTTTCTCATAGCTTGGAACTACTTTTTCTGATATCGCTTTTTTGTACAGAGCTGTTAAACGAACTTTGTCGCTATCATTAAAATTCTTTGGAAAATTTTTTATAGGTCCGGCAAAAACACTTTGCATCGGATCTTTTACTATAATTTCTTTTAACTGCGGAAGCACTTTCATCATTAATACTTTCGGTGGAACAACCCCTGTCTCCATTCCTCGTCTCATATTATTGACCATTGTATCAACATAAAACGTAAAGTCGTTTATCCTTCCTAAAAAATTATCATAGTCTTTTACAGATTTAAACGGCTGATTTCCGCTACCTGAACCAAGCAAAGGAAATGTTAGGTGCATACTCCAAAATTGATTCACCGGCATCAAATTATCTTGAAATGTTAATCCTTCCAATTGCATTTTCATTTCACGTACAATAATGTCGTAACTAAGTACCGATTGTCCGGATAAATTTTTTCTATCGAGCTTACTTAACTCATCGGCATATTTTGAATACATCGATTTGATCTTCTCTCTATAAGAATCCGAAAGATCACAAGGCAGCTGATCATTGTAGCGATCATCAGCAATTGCTGTAGCTTCAAGTGGAAATAATTTTAATCGCTCTTCATAATAATTATTTAAAAGCGTGTCTAAAAATCCATTTTTATTTTCTATTTCCATTTTTTTTCTTTCGCCACAAGCAATTAGTGAAATGGCAATCACGATAAACGATAGTGTCTTTTTCATAGGTAGAATTATATCAACGAAGTACGGAAATTTTTACTTGAAAAAATCAATTCTTGAATGAAAGTATCATTAATTATTTCTGAAAGCAACGCTTTTAGCACATAAAAAAGGAGCCGTTCATAACTGAACTGCTCCGTTAGCTTTTTGAATTTGAATAGCCGGCGCAAATTGACAAACAAGACTCTTTGTGTCAATTCAATTCTGCATCATCAAAATTAGTTTGAAACAACGCCTTCATACATTTTCTCTCGCATCACTTTTACTCTTTCGTCTTCCAAATATTCATCATACGTCATTACTTTATCAATAATTCCATTCGGTGTCAATTCAATAATTCGATTAGCAACTGTATGCATGAACTCATGATCATGAGATGTAAATAAGGCGTTGTGCTTCCAATCTTTCAACGCATTATTAAAGGCTGTAATCGATTCTAGATCTAGGTGATTCGTCGGCTCATCTAAGATTAAACAGTTGGCATTCGTAAGCATCATTCTCGATACCATACAACGAACTTTTTCTCCTCCCGATAGTACATTCGACATTTTCAACGACTCTTCACCACTAAATAACATTCGGCCCAGAAAACCTCTGATGTACGTTTCGTCTTTGTCTTTTGAATATTGACGTAACCAATCTATCAAATTATAATCGCCTTTGAAAAATCCTGAATTATCATTTGGTAAATATGATTTTGTAATTGTTGTTCCCCAAGTAAAACTTCCTGAGTCTGCTGTTTCTTCGCCATTCAAAATATCGAAGAAAGTAGAAATCGCTGTATGATCTCTCGAGATCACTGCTACTTTGTCTCCTTTATTCAAGGTAAAAGTAATGTCAGTGAAATATGGATTTCCATCCGTAGAAGATTTAGATAAATGCTCAACAAATAAAATCTGATCGCCGCAATCACGATCTGCTTTAAAAATAATTCCCGGATATTTTCTCGTAGAAGGCTGTATGTCGTCTATCACTAACTTCTCCAATAATTTTTTACGACTTGTTGCTTGCCGCGACTTCGAAGCGTTTGCACTAAATCGTTCCACAAAATCCTGCAGTTCTTTTCGCTTATCTTCTACCTTTTTATTCTGATCTGATCGCTGACGTAAGGCAAGCTGGCTCGACTCATACCAAAATGTATAGTTACCGGTATATAATTTTATTTTATTGAAATCAATATCTGCAATGTGTGTACAAACTGCATCTAAGAAGTGACGGTCGTGAGATACAACAATTACCGTATTTTGAAAATCAGCAAGAAAATTTTCTAACCATGCTATTGTTTCCACATCTAAATCATTCGTAGGCTCATCGAGTAAAAGAATATCAGGATTTCCAAACAATGCTTGAGCTAATAACACTCGCACTTTTTCTTTTCCATTCAAATCGCCTAGCAACTGTTGGTGCACCGCTTCTTTTACTCCCAAGCTTCCTAGTAAACTCGCAGCATTCGATTCAGCATCCCATCCATTCATTTCTGAAAACATGTGTTCTAATTCAGCTGCACGATTTCCGTCTTCATCGCTAAAATCTTCCTTTGCATATAATGCATCTTTTTCATGCATTACATCCCACAGTTTTTTATTGCCCATAAGAACAGTATCGATCACCTTTTTATCATCGAACTGAAAGTGATTCTGACTCAAAACACTCATTCTTTCGCCGGGAGTAATGGAAATTTGCCCCGATGATGGATCAATTTCCCCTGATAAAATTTTTAAAAATGTTGATTTTCCGGCTCCATTTGCTCCTATTACGCCATAACAATTTCCAGGTGTGAATTTTATATTCACCTCGTCGAATAAAACTCGCTTTCCGTAGCGTAATGAAATGTTTGATGTTGCTATCATTGATTTTCCCCTTTATTTCGGGCCGCAAAGGTAGTGAAAATCAAGGGTATTATTGCTATTGAACCCCAAATTCTTCTAATCAAAAAGACGGATTTAACCGAATCATCGCCTTCGTTTCACTCTCAAGTATACTACTCAAATGCTTTTTCTCTTCTTCACAATGCGATGACTCCCGAAATTATATTTTAAGACAAAATATTAGTCGGCTAGTATATTGTTGCCGCTCTTTTTACCCGACTCACCTTTTGCCGAATTCTGTGTTGTCATTATTCCAATCATCATCAAGAATGCAGAGAGTATTATCACCTGAATAATAAGTGATTGATTTACCAAACCAATTCGATTGATAGGCTCTATCGATAGAAATAACAAAATAGTTATCAATCCGCGAGGAGCAACAAATAACAAGGGCTTTAAAGGAAGCTTCGATAGTTTTAATTGTATAATTCTAAACACAAAAACGTAACCAACGATTACAAGCGCCCACACAAATGTATCAGCATTTAATATTTCACTTGTCTCCATTAAATATCCAAAGAGTAAAAAGAATAATGCTCGCACAAGAAATGTGGCTTCTATGGTGAGCTCTTTAAACTTTTTTACTTCAATATTCAATTCGTCAGGGCGCATTTTTTCTATCCATTTAAAATGACGCAACTCGTCTAGATTACCAATGAATAAACCAAATAGCATAATAAAAATTAATCCGGGTAAATGATAAATTTTTGATACGGCATAAATCAAAATCACTAAAAGTATGATTGGAATAAACTTAATGTGATGCTCTATTCTGCTTAACAAAAAAGAAAGTCCTATTGTAGCAACGAATGAAACAATTGTAACTATAATTAGCTGCAGTCCGAAATGCGAAAAAGAAGAAAAGTCGAATGTGTCGTTTAGCGCTACGAAATTAAAAAATAGTACACCTAATATATCCGACAAACTACTTTCATAAATTACGAACTCTTTTGAATATTTAGATAAAGTACGAACACTTGGTATAGCAATTGCGCTACTGATAATACAAAATGGAATTGCGTTGGTAAGACTATCTTTCAGAGAGCTGCCTTGATAATGCATGAAGATATACGCCAATAAAAACGCTAAGCCTACCATAGATAATAACGATCCGAAAAACGATTTACGTATCATCCCAATTTTTGACTTGTTAAGCTCCAACTCTAGCGAACCTTCCAATACAATTAATATAAGCCCAATGGTTCCTAACACTGGGAGTACTGGATTAAAGTTGGGTAACTGAATGCTTAGTAAAACCGTTCCCCTTTTTACCAGCCAGCCTAATAATAATAAAAGAATAACAGAAGGAATTTTTGTTTTTGAAGCTGTCAGGTCAAAGAGGTAAGCGACAAGCAATAAAGAACAAAGTGCAATGATAATAGCTGTAGTCATAAAGAATTGATAATTTGATTCACGGTTTTATTCCCGAAATGCAAATTACAATTTTTTTATTCTCTTTCGAAAAAAATAACTGCTTGTAAAAGTTCACTCTTAAATATAAATGAATCCTCTAATTAATTGAGTGGAATGTATTCTCAAAAACAGATTAATAACAAGATGAATTTAGCTGGTACAGAGAAATAAAAGAAATTTATTTTATTTCTTTGACGCTAATCTTTAAAGAAGCCTTTAACTTATAAACTCCTCCATTATCATCAATCGATTCTTGTGCTTTAAAATCAATCGTTAATTTATACTGGCTTCCATTATAGATGTGATCAATCATTTTAATCTTTAATTTGTCAAGATCTGAGGCATCAAGTATTAATGGATGACTAATACCATTTACAACTACTGTATTTTGATTGCCAACGATTAACTGCAGTTGAGAAATAGATCCGCCCGCCAATTTTATTTTTCCTAAAAATGCCTGATGTAAACTATCTAAAGTAAGCAGATCGAAAATTCCATTGTTCACGGTTAATGTTACCCAACTTCCGGAAGCTTGCGAATAAACGGAAACACCTTTTACCTCAATCTTTATTTTTTCATACGCTGAAGCAGGTGCATCTTGAAGATATACCGCCATCTCAGCGGTTTGGTCGGACTCTTTTTTGCATGATGAAAATGCGAATACTGCTAATAGAATAGCTATAAGTGATAATTTTTGCATAATATTTTTTTTTAGAATCGATAGGGCATTCATTCCTATTTGTAGTGCAAGTTACACATACTTGAGCTAAAGAATTACGTTTCTAACATTAAGTCTTACATTTTTCTCTATTACAATTTGAATATTGTAAACAACACTTTGGTTGGCTGATTAAAAACCGTGAAAAAGTGAGATGAAAAGAGTGTTTTTCTAATATGTTCAATTAATTTTTACAACTTTTCCCAAGATTTTAGTGGCCTTCGATCATTAATTCGACTATAGAATTTATTGAATGGCTATTATTTTGTCCAAAAATAATAGTTTTTGAAGATAATAACTGCTTGTTTGGCTTAGCAGCTTTTATTTTTCCGGTTTATTGGATAAAAAACATTTGTAAGATTGACAATGATTTTAAACAACAAAAACCATTGGATTTGGTATTGAATAATAGAAGCTTTTTAATAGCTCATTTCAATCAGAAATTGTCATAACTCACTTAAATGAAAACATCCAATTCCCCTACTTTTTTAAATAACATTTTACTCTTATTGGGGGTAAGTGTATTGTATTTTTTAAGCGCTCGTTTAGGTTTACTCCTTGCTTATGAAAACTCGAACGCTTCTCCGGTTTGGCCTCCCTCAGGCCTAGCACTGGCTTTAGTCATGATTCTTGGAAGGAAAGCGATTCCAGGTATTTTTCTAGGCGCCTTAGCTGCTAATGCAACTGTATTTTACGCTTCGCACTCCTTAGTTTCATCAACTATTTTAATCGCATCATTCTCGATTGCTCTCGGGAATACTTTTGAAGCATTTATTGGTGTTTATCTAATTAATCGTTTTATACCAAAAAATAATTTCCTTGATAGTTATCAAAACTTTATTAAGTTCATTGTAATTTCGATAGCTATTTCTACTGTTACAAGTACTATTGGTTCTTTTACATTATGGTCTAATTCAATAATTAATTTAAATGCGTTTCAAGTAGTTTGGAAAACATGGGCCATTGGCGATTTCTCGGGAATACTAATTCTAACCCCGCTGTTATTAGTATGGAACGACAAATCACAATTTACTGCATCTAAAAATTCTATTTTCGAAAAAACAATAATCGTCTCTTTCATATTATTTTTTTCTGAAGCTGTTTTCATTCAGCAATTTACACTTGGATATTCCTACACTCGATTATATGTTTTAGTTCCATTTTTACTGTGGGGTGTTTTCCGACTTGGACAACGAGGTATCATAACTTGTCTAACTATTTTATCAATGTGTGCCATTTTAGGTACAATTTCCGGACACGGCCCATTTGCAGCATCGAACATGAACGATTCTCTCCTAGAACTTTTTGCATATATTTCAGTTACTACTATTACATTTATTTCATTAAGCGCATCGCTTGTTCAAAGCAAAAGAGTGTTTAGAAAATTAAAGGATCATAAAAACGAATTAGAGGAACGAATTAAAAATCGTACACTAGAATTAGAGGTTGTAAATAATAACTTAAAAGCAGAAATCGAAAAGAAAGAAGTATATGAAGAGGTATTAAAAAACAATACTCTTCTATTCAATGAAGCTCAACGTATGGCGAAAACAGGGAGTTGGGAGTGGGATATTGAAACAGGAAAAGGTCTTTGGTCGGACGAGCTTTATAGAGTCTATGGCTTCGAAAAGGAAAATACTGTTGCGAGCTTTGATGTGTTTTTTGATATTCTACATCCTGATGACAAAGAAGCTGTACTGCTTTCTGTAAAACATTCGGTAATGTCTCATGACGACTTTAAAATGGAATATAGAATAATCAACACGAATGGAATTGTAAGATATATTGATGCTAGAGGCGAAGTTCTAAAAAACAGTGAAGGTGCAAGTATTAAAATGATGGGCACCTCGCAAGACATTACTGAACGGAAAATTGCAGAAGAAAAAATTCGTCAATTATCTGAATTTCAAAATATCATTCTGAATGGAACTGAATATTCTATTATCTCCACCGACGACTCAGGGATTATTACTACTTTCAATAAAGGTGCAGAAAATATGCTAGGGTATTCTAGTGAAGAAGTAATAGGCAAATATTCTCCTGCCATAATTCACGACAAAGATGAAGTTGTTCGTCGTGCTGCCTTACTCACTCAAGAACTCGGAACGGAAATTGAGCCGGGCTTTGATACGTTCGTCGCTAAATCAAGAATGGGTTTAGCCGATGTAAATGAATGGACGTATATAGGTAAAAATGGCAGTCGAACTCTTGTTGAATTGTCTGTTACAACTCTCAGAAATGATAAAAATAACATCACAGGGTATTTAGGAATTGCAAAAGATATTACTCAGAGAAAACGAATAAGCGAAGAACTTGAGAAGGCCAAAAATTTTGCAGAAGAATCTGCTCGTTTAAAGGAAGTTTTTCTTGCGAACATGAGTCATGAAATTAGAACGCCTATGAATGCGATTGTAGGATTTAATTCATTACTAAAAAATACTATTCTAAACAAAGAACAGGTTAGTTTTGTTTCCAATATCAATAAAGCTTCTGAAAATCTTTTATCGATTATAAACAATATTTTGGACCTATCGAAAATTGAATCCGGATTAATGGAAATTGAAAATACTATCGTCCATTTGCCCTCATTACTAGAATCAGTCCACTCAATTGTATT
This sequence comes from Bacteroidota bacterium, assembly GCA_031367345.1. GTDB lineage: Bacteria > Bacteroidota > Bacteroidia > AKYH767-A > 2013-40CM-41-45 > JADKIH01. Next base: position 11,365 of record JANLPR010000201.1, read on the forward strand.
GGGAAATGCCCTTGAAAAAAATCTCGAAATATCGTTATCATTAAATCCAACATTGCCGGAATATGTAATGTGCGATCAAACACGAATCTCACAAATATTAATAAACTTAACAGCTAATGCAATTAAATTTACAGAAAAAGGATTTGTAAATATTCGTGTTGACACATTCAATAATCATCAACAGAAACCCCAATTAAAATTTATTATTCAAGATAGTGGTATTGGTATTGCAAAAGAAAATACGGAAATAATTTTTGAACGATTCAAACAAGAATCGTCTGAAACAACCCGTAAATATGGAGGATCTGGACTTGGGCTGAGTATTGTTTTAAATATTGTAAAGTTAATGGGAGGTCGAATTTATGTTGAAAGCCAACTTGAAAAAGGTTCTGAATTCACTGTAATTATTCCGGTAGACAAATGTACCGATACTCAAATACAACAATACAAAAGTCTAATCAAATCTACTCCAACTTCACTTACTACTACTACAAATTCAAAAGAATTAAAAGTGCTTTTAGTTGAAGACAATAGAATGAATCAACAATATGTTTCTACTGTGCTAAGTCAATTGGGTTATAATTGTACAATCGTTGGTGACGGAATAGAAGCAATAAAAATAATGTATGAAGATGTATTTGATGTTATACTAATGGATATTCAAATGCCACAAATGGACGGATATGAAGCGACAAGAATTATCAGACAAGAACTAAAGAGTAACATTCCAATCATTGCTTTAACTGCAAATGCTACCTCAAGCGATTTTGAAAAATGCATGAAATCAGGAATGAATAGTTATATCTCAAAACCATACAAACCGAATGATTTAATAGAAAAAATTGCAGAGGCTTGTGGCAATAAATTTCAATCAATGGATGGTGTGACAAAAAAATTGACTTTTGATGTAACTAATAGCAAAATAAAACTTCTCAATATTTCTCATTTAAAAGATCAAGTGAATGGAAAATCAGCTGCAATTAAACAATTAATAGAAATATTTCTAGAAGACACACCTCCAATTCTCGATAAATTAAATATATCTATTCAGGAAAAAAATCTTCATTCTATTGAAAGAATATCTCATCAACTTGTTTCCAGTTTTTCAATAATTGGAACCGAAAGTGCGATAACTGCTTTACAAACGATGGAATACACGGCTGCAAATAATGGTTCTGTTGTGAAAATTTCTAAATGTTTTGAAGATCTGAAAACTATTACCGACCAATTAATAGATGAGATTATGTCTATTGATTATCTCACTATTTAAAAAAAATGTCATCCTAAAATAAAAATTCATGAATTGCTTAATTGTTGACGATAATAAAATGGCACGTACTGTACTCTCTCATCAGATTGAAGACATCAACTTCTTGAAGCTTGTTGGAGAATGTGAAGACGTAATGCAAGCAACTAGTATTTTGAATGCAGAAAAAATTGACTTGTTATTTTTGGATATTCAAATGCCAAAAATGTCCGGAATGGATTTTCTTAGAAACGTTCCCAATCTCCCAATGGTAATCTTAATTTCATCGCGCCCTGAATACGCTCTTGAAGCATTTGAATTTAATGTGATTGATTATATCATTAAGCCATTAAAGGCCGATCGGTTTCTTAAGGCTATCATGAAGGCTAAAGATGTATATGATAATAACACCAATCAACTTCCATTAGAAAAAGAATATTTCTTTTTTCGAGAGAAAGGTGTAGCTTCCAAATTAAAATTTGAAGACATTCAGTATATTCAAGCTAATGGTGATTACATTACTATTTACTCCGAAAGCCAAAATTACACCATTCATTCTACGATGAATGCAATTGAGAAAGAGCTTCCCTCCTCAAAATTTTTACGTGTGCATCGTTCATATATCATTGCGCTCGACAAAATTGAAACAGTTGAAGATAATTCAGCATATATAAATAAGAAAAATATCCCTATTGGCGATAAACAAAAATCGTCGTTGATGGAACGTATAAACCTTTTGTAAAACTCAACGAAGAGTATTTGATTTTCGTCGAAACATTTTGCCCGTTCAACGAATAACCACCAATTTAGCTCTGTTTACCCTTATTATTGTACTCTCAATCAGAGATTATTATAATGGTGTCAACAAATTTTATAAACAACAATCAAATAAAACTGCAGCTTGGTATTCCAAGTGCATTTTGTTTGATCTTGTTTTTTTTATTGTTTTCCGATCTCGCGTTTGGTCTAAGTTCTCAAACAAAAACAGGTGTAACTTATGCTGCTGCTTCAATCGCAGGTTCAGTTGGCGGTTGGTCAGGATCAGCAAATGCCATCTCTTCAAATGATGTTTATGCTATTCCTACTGCCAACATGCCAAATAATGGCGACTATACAGACTACTTAAAAATTACCAATTTCCAGTTTACAATTCCTACCGGAAGTGTTATCACAGGAATTGTTGTTAATGTAGAAAGGTCGGATGCAAATGGTAAATCGAAAGATTCTGAAGTAAAGGTTATTAAGGCCGGTAGTATCGGCACAACCAATAAAGCACTTTCTCCTGCTTGGGGAAGTAGTGATGCTGTACAAACATATGGAGCAAACAGCGATATCTGGGGAAACACTTGGACCGTTGCTGACATAAACGCTACTAATTTTGGATTTGCTTTTTCTGCAAAACGAGTTGGCGGTGGTGGGCAAGCAACACTTGCGAAAATTGATGAAGTTATTATTACTGTTTATTATACAACGCCATTACCTATTGACTTGATTTATTTTCGTGCCCAAAACGAAGATAAATCAGTCGATTTGTTTTGGGAAACGGCTACTGAAACAAACAACGATTTCTTCACTATTGAAAGATCGTTAGATGGAATCAATTTTGAATCAATAGCAAATATTAAAGGTGCCGAAAATAGTTCTATTGCTCTTACTTATCAATTCACAGATACAAATCCTTTATCAGGAACATCCTATTACAGATTAAAACAAACAGATTATGATGGCCAATCAGAATTGTTCAACTCCGTTGCTGTAAACCATGAAGAAGTTGGAGTCGATCTTGTAAATCTTCAAATAACATCATCCATTTTCAGTGAGTCTTTTACTATTACCTTTAATCAAATTACAAACGAACTAATCACAATTTCACTCTTTGACTTGTCTGGGCATAGCGTGTATAGTAGCACAAATCAAACAACCAAAGGTTATAATGCTTTCACTTTCTCCTCTATCGAACTATTGAAATCGGGTACTTATATACTTATTCTCAGAAATGAAAATAAAATATTGGCAGCTACTAAGGTGATTTATTCGAATTAATAAAAAATGGCCCACCATATATTTCTGCGATATTAGCATGAAATAAAAATCCCATAGTTGACATCTTATTGTTGCTATGGGATTTTACATTTCCATTCAACTCTCTTACAATGCATAAAAATGCTTCACTTTCGCTACTGCTTGATTCAGTGTCATCTTATCGGCTGTTTCAACTGCAATTATTTTATTTTCCGGAATTGAACTATGATCTACAATTCTTTGCTTGAATTTTGTTTTTGCCTCCGCTGGTCCAAAAACAAACAACTCATCCGAATCTTTAATATGCGATATCACATCGTCGAAATAATGATCCATAAAATGTTTTTTTCGTTCTTCTAAGGTTGATTCATGATTAATGCGCTGAGAACCAATAAAACTTCCCTTGTCACCTTCGCCTTCATGATGAATACGATTCTCAACATTCGATTCAATTTCTTGTACATGCTCTTGGCCATCATTGAAAGTTATAATAATTGCTTTCGATGTGTCCATCCAAATTCCTGTTTGCTTTTTCATAATCAATAAATTTTAAGTTTTAGTAAAAACGAGTAATGGTACTCTTGAATTAAATGAATATTCCGCAGAATTACTTGCGAAAAAGATTTTCTGAAAGAACCCTCTATTCTGTTGCGTAAACATCACCATCATTGATGGTTTTGTGTTTTTAACCACCTCTTCAATATTTTGCAATAAACTCTTAGCCAAATTAATATTTTCTAAATGTATTTTTATTTTCTGCTCTGGATGTCTGTTAATTGACTTGTCAAGTAAAGAACTAGTAATCTTTGTCTCCGCAGGATAATTAAAATGTACAATCTCAATTTTAGCTCCTAATGGTTTTGCAAAACTCACCACCTTTGTTAATTCCTTGTCTATATTACTTAAATCGGAGGCGTAAAGAATACGGTCAACTTTCTTTGAATGGTAAGTACTCGGAACAACAATAACAGAAACTAATGACGTATTAATAAGTGTCGACGAATTTGTACCCAATACTTTTTTTAATTTGCCGGCTCCTCTCGTACTTATACAAATAAAATCATATCCGTTTTCTTTAGCGTAGCTTCTGATATTTTTGCCTGGGCTAATTGCTTTTTTTATTGCATAATGAATTACCTCACTTCGAATTCCCATGCTTTTATAAACAGATTCAACAAATTTGTGAAACTTCGCTTCGATTTTAGCAACTTCTCTCTTTTCATATTCTCCAAAAGATTTAGCGCTCCACGTTGTCGGCTTCATGATGTAATAGCTATGAAAAAAAGTTAGTTCATAGCTATTTTGAAGCGCAAGCTGAATAGCGAACATAAGTCCGGACTTTGAATTAGATGATAAATCGGTCGTGACGAGGATTTTGTTCATATAACTGTATTAGCTATTTCCTTTTGTGTTAAAATTATTTTCAATTCTGTTAAAAACACCAATTCAGCTTTGTTCATTCCTGAAAAAGACGATCCAATTGCGTTCGCTGTTTTGAGAATAAGTTGTTTTACGGCATCTGTAAACAATCTAGAATGTTCTTGTTTAAAACTCTTAAGTTCATCAATTGCCAACTTTGGATCCCAATTATTTTCCAGCAGCCAATCAAAAACCATTTCAATTTGGAATGCCGAATCGGTTCCAAATTCATCTACTGAATTTTCTAATGGAACCCATTCTTTTCTGAGTATTTCTTTCAGCTTTGTAATTTCCTCACCTCTTACTTTTTTATCGATAGCCGCCATGGAATAAAATATTTTCCCTAGCTGCTGATAAAAACTAATCATGGTGTTGTTTGACGGTTTCATAGTGAACTATTTAAAAAAAAATCTACACTCTGTAAGGTACAAAATATTACCCAAAAAAACATGACAAAAGTTATGTTTTTCTATGAAAACCTATTTTGAATTTAGGAAAAAATACATTCAATGGATTCCAGTTACGATAAACGCTTCACGACTAGCATCCTTTCTTTTCTCGATAACATTTCGGCATTTTTCGCTCATTTCATTTCAGAACTTTCATGAGGAATAGATATGAGTAGGGGAAATTAAAATAATGGAGAGATGAATTAGAGTTCATCACAAATTCAATTCTGAAAAATTATTATAGGAAATAGGTTATAAACCCATAACTAACTTTTTAAGTTTACCTTATTGAAAATATATGGTGACTGAAATTTGTTTAATGCAAGCTAAGTTAGATGATATTAAAAAGAATATTTTTATTTAACAGGTTGCGATTTTGCAAAATTAATTAATGGATGTATGTTGCCTTTATCTGCTTCCCGCAGTGCTTTTAAGTAGCAATCTCTCGCTTCGTTTTTATCTCCTAAATTCGATCGGCCCCAATCAAAAACTCTCTCCAAATAAATCTTGTTCATTATTAAATCGGCCATCAATCGAGAATGCCGACCATTTCCATTTGCAAAACAATGTATTTTAACAAGTGAGTGCTTGTAGCGAATAGCAATTTCTTCATTGGAATAAATATTATTTTCAACCCAGTACAAACAGTCATCATTAAGCTGCTTCAATGAAACACTTATTTTTATTGGATCAATGCCAATACTTTTTTCGGTTTTCCTAAACTGACCGGCCCACTTCCAAACATTGCCAAACATTCTATTATGAAGTCCGCAAACAAATTCTTCTGAAAAAATTATTTCCTTTTTAAACTTTCGAGTCATTGTCCATTCAATGGCCTGCTCTATGTTTTGTTGTTCAAACTCATCCAAGTCACTCCTTGTTGTAATGGTCTTCATAATTATCCCTTCCTTTTCTTCTTCGTCAATAGGCGTCTGACCATCTATGTATTCTATATCTATTCCCATAAGTATTTAGGCATAGTGTCTATTATTATTTTCGCTTTTTCTTGAATTGCTCTTTCAATTCTTTCTTTAGAATTCTCTTGATCTTCAAGCAACATTGTATTTGAAGTTCTCAAAACTATTTCCCGCGCAATTTCCAACGCTTTTTTCTCTATCATCTTTTCGAGACTTTCATTTTTAGGAACAACGGCATACACTACCTTCATCTCAAGCGCATTTGCAACCTCATTGAGCGATTTTAATGTGATTCTACCATCCATCTCTCTTTGCTCCATTTCCTTTACACTTTGTGCAGAGATCTCTAACCGTTGCCCAAGCTGGCGTAGCGACATTTTTAGCGCCTTTCTTATTGTGTGAATCCAACCACTTGATGGAGGACTCAATTCACTCAATAATTTCATTTCTCCGATTCGGCGATCAATCTGCTCGATTAATAATTTTTGTTGTTGGATATTCATCAGGGTATAACCTTAAACTTATTAGCTAAAATAAGGCATTACCCTTAAACGTGCAATATTATTATAAGGTTATAGTCTTATAATAAACATATTAAATTGCAAGTTGTTGATATTTAAGCTAGTATAAGACTGAAAAGATGGCCGGACTTAAAGTCCTGAAACCGTATAAGCCAAACAGGACGATTTTTACAGTAGAGTTCGGTCAAATAAATTTTCTCTACTATTTCTAATTAACTATTTCTACGAATTGTATCATAAACATTTAACAGAAAATTTCTTTCAGAATCTTTTTTATCGACTATACAACGGCTGTCAAAAAAATATCGCAAAATAATTTACCGTGACCAAAAATGAAATTGGAATTGAAATTAATTATTCTCGCCACTATTTTTCATGGAAAAAATCTTTCAAAAATATCTTGCCCCTAACCCGGGTTCTTCACCGATGGTAATCTTGCCCGAATCTCCATAAACCATTCCTCCTAGTACCGGATCTTCTTCAAACATTAACGGCGTATCAAAATCAAAATATTTTATTTGATTGCTGCAATACGACAAATGTACAGCTGCCGTAAATCCTAAACGCGATTCTAAAAAACCTCCCAACTGTACTTCAACAGTATTAGCCTCCGCTAATTTTAAAATTTTTAATGCTTTAAAAATTCCTCCCGATTTTCCCAACTTCACATTAAAAAGATTACATGCATCGAGTTTTATTAATCGCGCTGCATCTAAATCGTCACAACAACTTTCATCGGCCATCAACGGAATTTTACTCGCTCTTTTTATTTCTCCTAATTCCAAAAAAGCATGTCGATTGATCGGCTCTTCGCAATGCTGAATATTAAATTGGACTAACTCATTCAACACATGTATCGCATCTTCTTTACTCCATCCTTGATTCGCATCAATCCTTATCGGTATTTCCATTCCTACCTTTTCTCTAATCCTGCGAATTCGATTTATGTCTTCCTCCGCTTTTCCTCCCAGCTTTACTTTAATTATCGTAAAACCTCGCTGAACTATTTTCAGTGCATCATCCGCCATTTTCTCGGCATCCGATAAACTCACGGTATAGTCTGTTACGATCTCTTTGTTTTTTTCTCCACCTAAAAATTTATACAACGGTAGCCCTACTTTCTTTGATGCAAGATCGTACAACGCCATATCGAATGCACTCTTGATTGATGTGTTGCCAAAAATAACTTTGTCCATCAGCAAAACATTTGCCTCAATGTCCAACGCATTCTTCCCAATCAAGTTCTCTGCAATTATTTTTCCTATAACTTCACATGTGCCCGACGTCTCTCCATGTATGCTTCTAAAGGGACTGCACTCTCCCACTCCTTCAATCCCACTCTCACATCGAATTGTCACTGAAACGTTATCGGCATAGTCCAAACGACCTAGCGAAATAATAAATGGCTCGCGCAATTTTACCTTCAACGGTTTTATTACTATCTCCTTTATTATTTCGTTTCCCATAAAATTAATACACAATCAATTTACTATAATACACTTTCATACTTGTGCTTTGCTTTAAAATATACGTTCCAGGCGACAAACTCTCTGTACTTATTAAAACCCTCTCGCCTTTCGAAACTGTCGCTGTTTTTACTACTCTTCCTTCTACGTCCATCAACAGTACATCGAACGATTGATTTTTGCTTTCAATAACTAATTGATCATGCACTGGATTCGGATAAACAAGTGAAGATAATTCATCAATGTCGTTCACACTATTAAAGAAATTATCATTTACAAAAATCGGAATCGATGCTGCGTAACTTCCTACTCCATTCGTTTCATTCAATTGAAAACTTAAAAATGCTCTCACCGAATCTGTTGTTATAGAATTGTATCGAATAACTATGTTCGATGCATCTCCCGACTGAAGTGTACTATTTCCTCCACCAGAAATGATTGTCATCTCCGCCGGATGCGTAACTTGAATCGATGAAATATCTATTTGTGTATTGCCTTTATTCACTAACACATAATTAAAATCTGTTGGTGTACTAATTGGAATGTACCCGTAAATAATTGTGTCTTGCGTGAGATCAAAAGAAAAATTAGCAGGATCAACGGAAGTACTGATGAACGAATGAATACGCTCTATGAATTGCGGATAATCTACAAATGGATTTCTATTTCTTTGTACTAGTTGAATATCATCAAGTCTTCTTTTATCCACATCTGTCACCGGAAAATTCATCGACCATGTACGTAAAACATTTTCCTGAGCCTGAGTAATAAAATTTGCATAATTCTGATACCTTAAAACAAAATAAAACAAGGCTCGCGCTACTCGTCCTTTTTGCTGATCGCGTGGCTCGAAAGTACTGCCGTTCGATTTAGATCCGCCAACTGTCCACGTAGGATTTGTAACCACCGCAAATGGATTATCTGCTCTTACATTATTTGCCGTATTATCTGTCGGAAATAAATGATGTAAGTCCGATTTCATTGGTTCTGCACTCAAGAAAAAAGATTGAGGAAAAGTATGCTCTGTATTGAATGCATAATTATTCTGACAGTCTGTTCTGTCGACATACCCTACTGCTGTTCTCCCTGTATAAACACATTCCAATGTATTCTGAACAGCACCTTGTCCATTCGTTCGTTGGTTATCGATGTTCATAAACATATTATCACGTGCAACATTATATCCCAATGAAAGATATCCGGCTCCTGTAATAGTATTGATCGTTGTCTTTAACGCTTCCTCTGAAGTGTTTTCGGTTAAGTCATAATACGAATTTGAAAATCGTCCTTGTCCAATAAGATCTACATTTACATAACCCCGTAGTCCATCATTCACTATTACCATTTCTGAATTGTGAAAAATATTGTGCCGCGGCGAAAATTTCACCCACACATTTTGCGAAGCAGAAGCCGGAATTAAAAAGGCAGATGCATCAACCGAAAATGCCGGTTGTCCATAAGTGGTGTAAAATTTAATAGCGTTTACAAAAATATTTTTTGTGGTCGGATTGCTAATTGTCAATTGCAAACTATCGGGAGCATTTTCGAAAGCTACTCCAAAATTAAGTTGGCTATTATTTACTGTTAAACCTTGTGCATTTACAAAGGCCGGAAAACAAAATAAGGTTGCTAAGAGCAACCCTATTTGAATACTTTTAATTTTATTCATTTATTTTATTTAAACAATATTATTCCTCTGTCACTTCAATTTTTATGATTTCATCGCCTTCACGAATTGCATCAATCACCTCTAAACCATCAACAACTTTTCCGAAGCATGTATGATTTTTATCCAAGTGAGCTGTGTTTGCACGACTATGGCAAACGAAAAATTGTGATCCACCTGTATCGCGACCGGCATGTGCCATACTTAATACACCACGATCATGATACTGATTTCCTCCTGTTAATTCACATTTGATTTTGTAACCCGGACCACCACTACCTGTTCCTTCAGGACATCCACCTTGAATTACAAAATTTGGGATAACACGATGGAAACTCAATCCATTGTAAAATCCTTTCTCTGCTAAATCGCAAAAATTCTTTACTGTATTCGGAGCGTCTTTGTCGTAAAACTCAACACTCATATTTCCTTTCTCTGTGTAAATTGTAGCTTTTTTCATAGTTATTTATTGGAATGCAAAGTTAAGATAAATGAACTTATTTCTAACGCGAATTGAACATTTAACTGATTTGAAAAATCGTGTTCTTGTATTAGTTCAATGCAAGCTTATTTACCCGTTCCGGTTGTAAAGTCTTTCCAGCTTTTCACTTTGTATACATCTTCACCATAAAAGTGCGCTATCTGGTTTAAAAAAACAGAATTGATAAACGATGGAATTGCATCTACTATTTCATTCTCTTCATTTAAGATTACCAGCGAAGGAAACGATAACGAGCCATGACACAATTCGAAGGCTAGACTATGATACGGAATTTGAACTGTTCCAGGATTAACCATCACTTTTCCTTTATAATAAAGAGTATCTTTTATCGTTGGATTAAATTCGATGAGATCGAACTTTTTAGATATATATGCCATGTTCACCGAATCGGTGAAAGTTGATCTCTTCTCTACCTTACAGCTATTGCACCAATCATAATTTCCAAGAAATATCATTTTCTTTTTTTCCGTTTTCATCTCTTTTGTGAACACATCTACCGGCTGCTTCCATTCAACTTGCTTTATCTTTTCGTTGATTGTAGTATCATAAAATGCTTTTTGATACCCATTATTGAAATCATCATAGCCGGAATTGCGATATGCGCCCTCTAATGAGAAGATAAGTATTGGCTCTAACTTCTGTGCCTCCAAAAATCCGGCTGCTATCATACTAAACTTGTATTCGTTTTTTTCTTGATCTAATCCATTCAAAAAAAGTGTAGTCGGATACATCAATTTATTTTGAAGTAACTTAACTGCTAGCGGATGTGGAGTTCGTGGCTGATTGCTCGCAGGAAAATATTTTACGCCCAAATATTCAATTGTATCCTTCCCTTCTGCATCGAATTTAACAGGATAAAAATAGGCATTAATGTACGATGAAATATTCGCATCGGCATACGTTGTTTTCATCATGTGCTTACACCATCCACACCAATCGGTATAGAAGTCCATTATGATTGGACGAGGCTGCGTTTTGTATTTAATCATGGCCTCTTGGTAAGTCATCCATTTTACCAAACTTCCTTCGCTGTCAGCTTGCTGGCTTACCACATTTCCTTCGCGTGTAGCTTGCTGGCCGAAGGATGCTAAACTGAACAAACAAAAATAAATCGCTAGTTTTAATTTCATCTGTGCAAAAATAGTCAATAACTAATGAGTTTTTTCTTAAAAATGACACCCAATGAGGCATAAAATCTAACCTGAATTATATTCTTAGTATTTGTTGCTTAAAAATCCTCTTTAGGCTAACAAAGCTCCTTTTTTCTCTAAATAACGCTCTTTATACAAATTTAATTCGTCCAAATTTGGCTTTCCAAGACCTTTTCAAACTAACTTTTATCGTCTGAGACGGGCTGTTTACCCACTCAATTGCGACTACTTACCAATAAAAAATGACAGCATACCGTGTTTGGGTTAATTTGCTTGAACGATGAAATACTTACTTGCCTTCCTCTTCTCGACAACATTATTTTCTGCAGTTTCTGCACAAACAACTTTTGAGAGAACATACTCTTATGGAATTGGGTCTTCAATATGCCCTTTGCCAAACGGAGATTTTTTAACCGGTATCAACTACCCGCTCTATGGAATTGCACGGATGGATGAAAATGGAAATGTACTTTCATTTCAAAATACTAACCATACTACCATCAATTATATTAAACAAGCAAACGATGGCGGATTTGTTTATACCGGCATGAGCTTGATTAATTCGTATGCCACAGTTTCTAAAATGGATCAATATGGTTCTACGCTTTGGACAAAATCTTTTCAGCCATCAGGGTTTTCTGCTAGCGCTTCCGGAATTCTTCCTTTAACTGATAACACATATATTTTTAATATGTCGAGTAACGGAGCCAATGTTTCTATGCCATATCAAATTTTTAAACTCGATGACGATGGCAATGAATTGTGGAGAAATTTTCCGGGTGATGCAACGGCTTCTAACCACTCCCTTATTAATAGCGACCATCTAGTTATTGACGCTTACACTACAAGAGTAAACGACGAATTCGGCATCATTACTATTACGGGTATTGACAAAATAAATGGATTCACACAATGGTCAAAAACCATTTACGATCCTGCTTTAATGGTTAATAGTAACTATCCCGGATTTTCATTGGCTGCCAACTCAAGTTGCTTGTCTGCTGCGAACGAAATTTACGTAGCGGGTTCAAAATCTTTAATGACGGATCCAATGACCGGAACTTCTTACCAGTTCATTTTAAAAACAGATGTTACCGGGAATACTCTTTGGGCAAAAACTTTTGGTGAAGGATCGTTTCAACAGATCAATCAGGTGGCCGATGGAGGATTAGTTTTGATTGGCAAAGATGCTAAGTACGATGGATGGATGATGATGAAAATAAATTCAAACGGCGACAGCTTGTGGTCAACTTATTTTAACGCATTCAACAACTCCACAGCTTTAGATTTTCATGAAACTGCCGATCAAGGCTTTCTTGTAAGTGGTTATGCGTATGAGGATATTAATCAAGCTTATTATACTTACATTATTAAAACTGATAGTAGAGGTCAAGTTGGAAAAGTGACAACCATTAACACTACTACCGAATCAATTTTTAACAATGCTTCTTTCTCGCCAACATTTGTACACGACAAAGCTGTTATTCAACTTCCTGTTCAAGCTATGTCGACTAGCAACAGCGCCGTTGTAGTTGATATGTCGGGGAAAATAGTAAAAGATTTTTCTATTGTAGATGTACAAACAGAATTTAGCAGAGAAAATTTATCGTCAGGTGCTTATACGCTCGTGATTAAAAATAGTAATGGAAGTAGCGCTCATTTCAAATTTATAGTAGAGTAAACCCACGCTAATGCTTTACTAATGCCCGCCAATGCAAAAGGCTGTCTGCGTGACAGCCTTTTCATTTTTTACTTTTTTATTTATCAGCTTTCGTATCAATCAAGATCCCATTTCAATATCGGCCGAAAAAGTGTTCCCGTTTTTTATATCACCCATTTTATATCCTTTATAAAACCATTCTTTTCTTTGTTGAGAGGTGCCATGAGTAAAGGCATCGGGAACAACACTTCCTCCGCTTTGTTTTTGAATATTGTCGTCGCCAACTGCATTCGCAGCGTTCAATGCTTCTTCAATGTCTCCTTCTTCAACAATATGATTTTTTTGATCGGCGAAATGAGCCCACACTCCGGCATAATAATCGGCTTGCAATTCAAGCTTTACCGAATATTTATTGTAAGCAGTTTCTGTTAGTTCCTCACGCAATCGCTGCATCTTTTCAGTTGTACCTAATAAGTTTTGTACATGATGGCCCACTTCATGTGCTATTACATACGCCATTGCAAAATCGCCGGAAGCATGAAAACGGTTTTTTAACTCTTCGTAAAAAGATAGATCGATGTATAATTTTCTATCGGCCGGACAATAAAAAGGACCGGACTCTGCTCCTGCAGTTCCACAACCGGACTGAACTCTATCACGAAACAAAACTAATTTTGGTTCTGTGTAACGCAATCCATTTTCTTCAAAAATAGTTTTCCATGTATTCTCAGTTTCTGCCAGTACAACAGAAACAAATTGCGCCATCGTATCTTCTGATTGTTGTTCTGCTGCCGACAATGTTTTGCCGGATTGCATTGAATTAATGTCGGGTAATTGTGATGGATCTCCACCAAGAAATGCATAAAGCAAATACACCACAAGTCCCAAAGCGCTTCCACCTTTAAGAATTCCTCCTGTAGAAAGACCTCTTCTGTCTTCTACGTTATCACTACCACTCCTCCCTTTCCAAAGCATCGTTTTTTTTTGTGAAGATAAATAATATTACGAATTAATTAAAATTCATAATTACCCTCTTTAATTTTCGCAAAATTAATTCTGTTATTCGCCAAAAAACAAGTCTTTATTCTATTAATACTGAATAAAAATTCAATTACTCCATTTGATATGTAAAATTAAAAGTTATAAATAATACCGTACCATTGGCCGATTCTTCGATGTTCTGTCTACAATTTCAAATCCTGCTCTTTCAAATGACTTGTACAATCCTATCCATGCAAATGTATCAGGTAAAATATCTTTAGTAGGAATTGTTGGATAAGCTTCAATAATTTTAATTCGATTTTCTTTTGCATATTGAATTACGCCTTTCAATAATTTAACCGACACTCCTTGTCTTCGAAAATCTTTATGAATAAAAAAGCAAGGAATCGACCAAACAGGTTTATCATCTATTCGCTTATGAACTCTAGATCTGCCAAGTTTCGAAAAATTTTCGCGAGGAGCAAATGCACACCATGCTATGGCCCGACCTTCATACAGTGCCATTAAACCGGCCGGTTGATTGTTCCACACTAACTCTTTCATTGCATTTTTATTCCCTTCGTCAATTTTCCCCTCTTGAAAATCACTTTTACTTAAACGATAATACATGCACCAGCAATTTCCACAAGCTCCTTTTACTCCGAATAACTCTATAAACTTTCCCCAGTTTTTTTTGGACAAAGGCTCTACTGTTAATTCGTTAGAAATTATACTTTCGTTTTCCACTTGTAGTAATTAAAAAATTCTTAAAATAAATAGCTTCTAGAATCGATTGGGTTGGCCAATATTCATTTCCTTTTTTTATTATAAAATAAAATCACGTGTTCATAATCAGCTAAACAAATATATCAAAACGAAATTGATAAATAAAGTAATGAAAAACACTTTTTATTCTTTCCGAATAATAAAAATAAATCACTGAATGAAGTATTACTTTGCCAAAAACTTATTCTCACAGTTCATCAATTCAAGAGCACTTATCTTTTGAGCTAATTCATTTTGCAATGTGACGGTTTTATCTTTTGAATACCAAGTATGCAACTCTAATTCAAAATCCGATTTAGAAATAGTGTCAACATTGGCTTTCCACCTCAACATAATTTGATTTGCAGGTTCCGGCCTCGATCCCCACATTCCTACCACA
Organism: Bacteroidota bacterium; assembly: GCA_031367345.1. Taxonomy (GTDB): domain Bacteria; phylum Bacteroidota; class Bacteroidia; order AKYH767-A; family 2013-40CM-41-45; genus JADKIH01. Next base: position 26,530 of record JANLPR010000201.1, read on the forward strand.
TTGTCTGAGTTACGATCTACTATTATTAAATATGGAATAGCATGTTTCGCACTTCGTATTACTCTATCCCATATCGCAGGATTCTCTTCGCTCAAAAATATTAAAAGCTCTATTTTTCCTGAAGACGCATTCGCTATTTTTTCAAAGACGGGTATGATCTGTGCACAATCACCACACCATGCCTCCGCCATCACTGCCCAAACTTGCTCACATTTCATTTGGCTAATAAGATTGCTAAGTTCCGAATTTATCGCTATCGTTTTATCAAGACGATTCATTCGTTGAATATTCAATTTGGTAAAATCGAATAGCTCTTGCGATTGAATTGGTCCAGTTGTTTTTCCCTCACTCACCAACTGATTTACCAGTTTTCTGTATGAAGTATAGTCGTACGAGTTTTTGAGTAATAATTTCCCCTTCATGCTTTACTTAAATCCTTATTTCTTTTTTTACTTTGACTAATATAATGATGCAATGTCTCATGTTATAATTCTATAACATTATTATAAAGTAAATTATAAAACGATTCAATAGTTTTTTGATTCCATTTTTCCAACTCTACCCGCTTACTTCCATGCGTTCAAATACATTTACATTTTTCATTTTCTCGGAGCAGTATTTCAATTAAAATTAATTGGCATAATAATGTATCCGGTGATGCACTACCGAAATACACCATATTACCTGCAGATAAATATACTTTTAATTAATAATTGAATAAGCTAGTAATAAATACTAATGAGCCACTATTAATCTCCCTTTAGTTTTATCTATCAGTCCTTCACCCGAAATTAAAAACAAATAAATTCCATTTGGCAATTCAGAAGCATCAATTTCAAAATAGTCATTAGTTGTACTAAAGGTTTTTATTTGAACTCCAAACGGATTATACAACGCTAATTGAAATGAGCCACTCTTCCTATTGCTAAAATAGATTTTCGATTCATCTATGACAGGATTTGGTCTAACTTGATAACCGTTGGCTGTCACATCAATAACTTGAATCTGCAAAACTTCCGAATTACCATTTCCACCTAACTGGATAAAATAATAACTAAAACCATTCTTAATTGGATTCGCATCTATAAAACTATAGGCTTGCGCAAAAGAATTATTTCCACAAACACCCGGAATGTCTCCAATTGTAGAGTAACTAATTTTATCTACTGAACGATATACTTGAATACCATTACAAGTACTTCCCGAACTAATCGTCCAGTTTAAATACACTTTTCCGTAATATTCTGTTACACTAAAATTGTCGAGAATTAAACTTCGTTGAGCATAGCCTTTGTATGTTGAAATAAGCATCAACAAACAAAATACAGCTAATCGAAAAGCAATTTTAACCTCTGTCGCTTTTTCCATATGTACGAATTTATTTTAATCTGTTTATTATTTTATAGTGATTGAACATTTCTAAAAAAAACAATTTGCTTCTACCTTTTCAATTATTTAATTGACTGAATTAATCGAGTCTTAAATTCCGGGTTTTCTTGATGTAGAATTTCTTCACCTATTTCTGACTTAATATAATTACTTATCAATTTATTCATTATCGTTAGTTGCTTCCGGTATGTCTTGCAAGCAGTACACATACTTGTATGGATCAAAAGGTTAAACGACTCAATAACGCTCAAGCCTATCAACTCCTGCTTTTCCATTATTTCAGTCGCTTTTTTACAAGAAACTAACATCTTTTTAACTATCATCCTCTTATTTTTTATTAAACCAATTTAGCTCTATGCATTTTCTTAAATTCAATTTGGCTCGGTGTAAAATCTGCCAAAAATTAGTCGGAGTAATGCCCAATTCCTGACAAATTATTTTTCCGTCTTTACTTGCCAAGTATTTCAATTGAATAGCTGAATTCCATTGTGGAGGTAATTTTTCCAAGCATTTCTTTAATGCTTTATTAAATTCAAGGTTGTCCAACAAGTTTTCATTCGGCTCTCCCCAGTCGGCCGGGTGAGCGCTATTGATCCATTCTTCATCTTTATCGAAAAAATTATTCCGGGAATTTATTGTTTCAGAATTTAACTTTTCACTCGCCAATTCTATCTTGAAATTATTTCTATGATAATCGTAGATTTTATTTTTTAAAATGGAAAACAACCAGGTTTTAATACTGCTTTTGTTTTCAAATTTTGTGTATGCCTGCATGGCCGCAACAAAGGTATCTTGCACAAGGTCTTCTGCCGTCTCTTTGCGCGATGTTTTATAAAATGCCCATGAGTACAGTTGATCGGAATACAAATCGATCCACTCTCTAAAATTTTGATTTGAATCATTTGAAGATTCACCGTTTTCCATACTTTAAGTCAAATTATTTTACTTGTTCCTACATTGAAAGAAATGAAAAATTGTCAGATCAAATTTTAGTCAATCAAACTTTAGATAGATCGAAATTATTTGATCTCAAATTACATTCCTCTCACTTTAGTTGTTAGTCCACCTTTTTATCCGATCAATCACATTCTTCAATAATAATCCGAATGCTATTCCAATACCTACCAAGGTGGCAATATGTATTCCTCTTATATTTTCTATTCCATCTTATTTTTGATAATTGAAAATCAAAATCATTACTCCTTTAACTGGAAATACAAAATGTCTTACTTTATTTCTTTTGTCCATAATTTTAAATGATCAATGTAAAATCATTACTTTCTTTGTAAATAAACTTTTATTGCCAATTATTTTTATCAAATATACTCCATTTGTCTCATCGCCCAGATTTATCTCAATCGTTTTTTTATCTGAAATTTTAACTTTATATATCACTCTGCCTAATAAATCGAGCACCTCTATTTCTCCATGTATCCATTCGTCTTTCAACTGAATATTAAACTTCCCGTTGTTGGGATTTGGATAGAAAGAAATATTACCCATTGTGTTATTTTGTATGTCCACTGAAATACATAAAGGTGTAATTGCTCCTCCGTTCCCAATATTCGACCGGGTAAAGGAAGTAATAGTGTTTGCACTTGTTACCAGTGTTGCGGGGCTAACTACATCTGTACGTGTACTTGAAGTAAGGGTGGATGGTGTATTCTCGAAACAACCTGAAAAACCTATAGAGTCGCATTTAATTAATGACAAATCATATTGTGTACCACCACCAAATGACCAGGAAAGTCCACCAATCAAAAATCCTCCATCTGATGTTAATGCTAACGTATGCGCCTCATCAATACTTACTGAGCCTATCATGCGCGACCAATTTAAATTTCCTGTAGCGCTTGTATTTAGTAAATATACATCAGATGTACTTCCGGTTCCAAAAAAACTATACGACGCACCTGCAATTGTATAGCCATCGTCAGGCATTTGTTTAACTACATATCCATAATCGGCCAGTGTACCTCCGTACGATTTAGTCCAGAGTGTATCACCAATGCTATTCGTTTTTATTAAATAAACGTCGTGATTCCCGGCGCCTGAACTTAATATTGTGCCAACAAGAATATATCCTCCGTCACTTGTAGTCTGAACGCTATAACCATAATCATGGGAAGCCCCACCATACTTTTTCGACCAGATCATATTCCCGGAAAAATCTGTATTGATCAAATAAGCATCGAAATTTCCAGCTCCTAACGAAGTATAACCGGCTATAATAAAACCATTATTTGCAAGTTGAATATCATAAGCAGATTCCGTTGATGTTCCTCCAAATGTTTTTGACCATTGAAATATTCCATCAGAATCTACTTTCAATATATAAACATCAATAAAACCGGAACCAAAACTATTTGTATAACCCGCAATTATAAAACCTCCGTCTCCGGTTTGCTTTATTGAATTGCCTCCTTCATCACTTGCTCCACCATATGCTCTGGTCCATAATGTGTCGCCTGAATTATTTAGTTTTATCAAATAAACATCACTTCCTCCTGCGCCAAAACTATACGTTGACCCCACAACTACATAACCATTGTCAATTGTTTTTTGAATATCCACCCCCTGATCTGTTTCCAAACCTCCAATCGTTCTCGTCCATAGTGTATCTCCCATTACATTAGTTTTGATTACATACACATCAAAAGTGTCTGTTCCAAAACTATTTGTATAACCGGCCATCACATAGTTGCCATCAGCATCAATTAACAACGACTGGCATCTTTCGTATTTTGAGCCGACATATTTTTTTTGAAAAGCAATTTGAGCCTTTACATTTACACCGGTAAATAATAATACAACTAAAAGTAAAATTCTATTCATCTCTTTTTTTTATGCGATAATCCGAAAACCAATTCCTGCAAAATTAATATTTAGAAAACCTTCCTCTTCCCCAATAGTTTTTACAATTCAAATTAAAAAAATATTCGCCTGCCGGAAATTCTTTTGTGTCTAATATATACTTATCTGCCTGAACTATGTTAATAGACTTTAAAAGTTTGCCATCGACACTGAATAAAGATAGCGTGAAATTATTTTGATTCCTATTCTCAAATTCTATGGTCACAAAGTCTTTTGCGGGATTTGGATATACTTCACTCAACACTTCTATTAAATTTTCTTTAATGTTGGTAGTAATAAACATCATATCATCAACACTAATGTAAGTAGAGTTAACCCCTGCATTTGCAATTTGAATTTCTACCGAATCAACAAGTATACTACTCTGTGAAAACGGAATGCCGACAGGAGTCCAATTTAGTAGAGGTGAGGAGTAAGTCCATTGTGCGCTGTCTACGATGTTATTACTATAAAAAAGTTTTGACACAATGCTCACCTCTTCACTTCCTGCAACATTTGTTTTCACAAAAAAATTTAATTGATTCGGGTGTGCTGAAATTGCAAACTTTATTTTAGCAAAACTATTTATTCCCATAGCATTAATTTGTAGCGCATAATTACCTTGATGTGCAAGTGTGTCTTTTACTACCGGAGTCTGAATTTGATTGTCCCCGGTTTGCCATTCATCGGGATTATCAAACCACCCGCCAATGTTTGTCCAACTTTCAAAACCGGAATTTGGTATTTGCTGTGCTTCTACACGAACGGAAAAAGAAACAATAAGCAGAAATAAAAAAAATTGAGTTTTCATTTTTAATTATTTTTTAAACGAAAAACAAACTTAATAAATCATTGTATAAGGCCTTTCTAAACTAAGGCATCCAAATGATTTAACTTTCACTTAAAGTTAATAATAAAAACTTAAAAACGGACTTAAATTATTTAATTTTCACAGGCGAATTTCTAAATTAATTTCTAAAATCTACAAATTAGTTCTCGACCATTAAAATCAGCCGAAACTACACTTTATTTAGTGTTGGAAAACTACTTCCAGCGCTCAAGTTTTGATATTTCTTTCGTAAAAAAAACTGGCAATGAAACAAGGGAAGCCCATCGTTTTAAATTTTGCTTTTACAAATGATTGCATTTTTTCGCTTGTGTCTATTTCCGGATTTTGAAAAATACCGATTACATAACAATGCGAGCAATAAGTTTCGCTTTTACTGCCATCACTGTTTGTTCGTCCACCTTGAAGAATTTTCTTCAACGGCATACTGCAACTTTGATAATTCATATACATCTTTTCTTTTTTTTAATTCTTACTCTTTGTGCTCATGTAATTTACAAACCAAAGAATTCCAAATTTATCGATAAACATTCCAAAGTATGCTCCATTATATGTGATGTAAGGGTTGATTGATGTCATTGGTAATTGTATATGAAAACAATGTACAACTTATGAGAGTCCTATATATATTTTCGTTTGGAAAACTACACGCTTGGCTTATCTAAACTACCACGTGATTTCCATAATAAAAAATAAAAAATAATTGCGACTGTCATTATTCCTGTGAAAACAAAAAGAGTTTTTGCTCCAAATTGATACCAAACCAATCCTGCTATTGTACTGGCTAACATTGAGCAGATGCTTTGAAAACCTGAATATGTTCCTATGGCTGTTGCTGTGTCTTTTTTATTTGTAATGTTACTGATCCATGCTTTCGAAATTCCTTCTGTTGATGCTGCATAAACACCATAAATAAAAAATAGTACTATGTAACCAACCATGCTATCATTCCATCCCATTCCGGAATAAACTAAAGCGAACCCAATTAGCCCCGCAACGAACATTTTTTTTAATCCAATTTTATCTGCAATTGACCCTAATGGGAATGCGAACATTGCATAAACCAAATTGTAGAAAATATATAAAAAAATGATCTTAGTGTCTGTGATTCCAGATTGCTTTGCTTTCAATAACAAAAAAACATCTGAACTATTTATCAGTGCGAATCCTAATAAGCCAATTAATAACGTTCTGTATTGCGGTGGACTTTCTCTCCAATATTTAAAAAACGAAAATGCTTTTACTGGCAAATGTTTCGATATTACAGCCTTCTGCGATTTCTTTAATAATAGTGTTGATAGTACAGCGAGCAAACCCGGAATGAATGCTATATAAAAAAGTGTTTTATAGTTTTCTGGAAAGTAATACAAGTATATTAAAGCCAGTAATGGGCCAATGACGGCTCCAATTGTATCTATCGAGCGATGAAAGCCAAAAACTTTTCCCTTTGTTTCCGGTGTAGCTTCATCTGAAAGTATTGCATCACGAGCTCCTGTACGAATTCCTTTTCCAAATCGATCTATTGTTCGAGCAAAGAAAATCCACAAGGGATATATAAACATCGCCATCATCGGCTTTGATAGCGCGCTCAACGAATAACCAAGCTGAACAAATGGGACTCTTTTACCAGTGATATCTGACATTTTCCCAAAGTACCCTTTACTTAATCCGGCAACGGCTTCTGCTACTCCTTCCAATATTCCGATCAATACAATTGAAAACCCAATCGACTTAAGGTAGATAGGCATAATTGGATAGAGCATTTCACTTGCCATATCGGTAAATAAACTAACGACCGATAAAACAATAACTGTTTTGGTAATGTGTTTCAATGAATTTTAGGATTAACCAATTTGTCGTTTCAGTATTTTTCTATCCTAGAAAAATACCTTTTTTCGTCAGTAAAAATTTCCAACAAATAAACTCCGGCTGGAAGTTCGGAAATATCGACATACTCGGTTTTAAAAATTGCCATTAATTTTCCACTGCCATTCTTTACTAGTACATTTTTTAATGATCTATTTTTTTCTAATTTAATATGGAATCTATCAACTGTTGGATTAGGAAAAACGATTACGTCTTTTGAATACGACGATTCATTTATTCCGGTACCAAAGCACGCGAAGTCGAAATTATCTATCATCCACCCGTCTTTGCCATTATCAATATTGTCGCTTGTAAAAGTAAATCGGAAACGAACAAAATTAAAAGCATAACCTTTGATCAACGATTTTATCCAACCGGAATTACCTGTAAATCCAGGAGAATTATTATTGCTTGAAACGGTACTCGTACTATCGTAAAAATTTAACAATGTAAACTGATGATCGTAAACAATGTTTGTCCAAGTAAAACCTCCATCTAATGAAACATCTACTGTTCCTCCATCGACCAGTGTATCTGTATTGAGCTTGTGCCAAAAACTTATTTCTGTGTAATCGTCTGTACTAATTACAAATTCGAAAAATGATCTATTGTTTGGAGGATATGTAGCAAGTGTATCTGTTACTAATGCAAGAGAAGGAGAGAATGAAGAATTAAACACTTGCTTATTGGGCTCGCCAATTTGCCAAATGTTAGTATTAGCCATGACTCCAAAATGAAAATAGTCAGCAGTATCTCGATCTTCAAATTCACTTACCGGCTGATTCATTGTATATGCAATTGAATAAATCGTATCCTGACTAAATACACTTCCTGATACTATCATGAATGCAAGACAAAATAATTTTGTTCTCATTTGTTTATATTTCAAATCATTTAGAAACTACATTTTTTGCTTAGAGTAACAAAGTAAGAAAAAACGACTTTCAATCACAATCAGTACTAAATAAAAAAAATAAAGCTTCTTATTTATCTACTATCCTGTTTTTTCTGTTCTCGAAACCCATTCAGGAACAGAATAATTTCCCTGACGAAGAAGCAAATTCAATTGGGCTACATGATGCTGAATATGACGCAAATTATAAATTAATATTTCAAAAATACTGTAATCTCGATAGCTATTTTTAAATCTCACTTCATTACTTTCCGGATTAAACGTTTGAATTTTTTTGAAACACTTATCACGAGAATAATTTAAATAAACAATTAACTCTTCTTTAGAATAAATTCTTTCAGGCCTTCTTCCCGTTTCATCAAACTCAGAGAGTGTAAATGGTTTAGGTGGATGAAAATTTTCGGGTTCGGAAAGATAATAGTCTAAAAAGAAGATTGTATGGTAGGCCTTATACCAGAATTCCGATTTTCCGACCCACAATTCTTGAGGACAAGCATTGATCGCATTTTCGAGCATATCAATAGCTGCGCCAAATTGAAACCATAAACTCTTTTTTACTTCTGATTCCATCCTCTAATTTACAAATTTTTTATGCTGATGTTTTCACAATATAAAAATGATTGTCGATTTTTTATGTTACTCGATTTTTTCTATTTACCGGAATTCATTCGAAGAAATGCTTGATGAAGTTCTTGTGGATTAGACGATGCCATTGCTTCACTAAAGCCAAATGTCAATTCCGTTTTTCCCACTTTTAATTGTTCAAAGATGGAATTAATAAAATCACTCACAGGAGGTGCGAAATCATGTAATCCTTTTCCGCCTAAATCTGTATTGAGTGCAGGGGGTATGATCTCAATTACTTCAATGTTTTTTGATTTTAATAATTCTCGAAGCGATAAAGTAAAGGAATGAAAAAAAGCTTTCGTGGCTGAATATATAGGTGTTTTTACAAGAGGAACAAACGATAATCCCGACGTTACATTCATGATCACTTTCAACGATTTTAAATTTGAAAAAAGTGTCGAAAGATGAATAGGAGCTTCAATATTTATTGAAATCTCCATTTTTGCTCGCTCATAAAAATCATTATCAGTGATAGCCATCCAATTTTGAATTCCTGCATTATTAATTAAAACAGAAAGATCGCTATGTTCTTTTTCAATCCAATGAAAAAGGCCTTCTCTTTCATTACTCTTCGATAAATCGCACCGACGGGTTATAACATTGGGGGAAATATTTTTAATTTCTGAAAGTGCATCTTCTCTCCTGCCACAAATTATTACTGTATTTTTTTCATCAATAAAACGTTCTGTAAGTCCTCGACCAATGCCACTTGCTCCTCCGGTAATTAAAATCTTATTATTCGAAATGTCCATATAATTTTAAACAAAGATATCACAAATTCAGTGACAGTTAAAAATCTACTTACGAATAATTAGTAATAAAAAAAGGCCTATCCGGGGAAGATAGGCCTAACGTTTTTTCATGCTAGTCTTTTAAAGGTGTGTTCAAAATCAAAGGTTCAGGAATTGGTCCAACTAATCGAGCAACGTCAAAAATCTTTTCAGCTGTTAAACGTAATTTAATAAGTTCAGATGGATAACCATTATTAAAATCGACAAGTGATTTTACAATATAATCGTAATCAGGATTAATTGTTTGTGATTTTTGTTGATGATACGTAGTAATTACCAATGGTAAATCTGGTGTATAAACATTGTTGTCTTCAATTTTATAAAAATTTACATTACTCATAAGTTTATTGAATTTAGCAAGCGTGGTACTATTTACATCCCAACTTACTCTTCCTAGATGCGCAACATTTCTAACGCCAACAAATGTTAATGTACCATTACTCATAAGAGATACAATATATGCGGGTTGTACAGTTCGTCCTGCTTGATGATCAATTCTAAAAACTTCGAAAGGTCGTGTTGCTTCCAATGATAGACCTCGGGGGTCAATTCTTGAAACAGAGTTCGCGTCGCTTTGATTTCCGGAAGGTACCATGTCGTCTTTTTGACAGCCGGAAAACATTACAATGATTGTCATTGCAAAAAATAATACAATTCCACTCATTTTAATAGTTAGGTTTCTGTGAGTGTTCATTTTGTTTAATTTAAAACTGTTTAAATGATATGTGAATTAGAGACGGTTAAAGCTAAGTCAACATTTCTTTGTAAAATCAAACATTCGATGAGCATGCTGTAACAGAGGCTGAACGCTTTGTTTCCGGATTTAAAGTCGAAATTCCTTCTATTCAAAAATTCCAAAATATCTAAAAGCAAAACAAAAATCAACAAAGGTAATTAGAATGGCATGAGTTTTTAAAATACAATTCCAACTACTATTCAAATCTGTCTTTTATAGCTGTCAGTTCATTTACACCAATTGTGCAAATAGTTTTTAATTTAGAAAAGTCATTTCTTGTTTTCTCTAGCGGCTTCAATTCCTTCGCTGTCGCCTCCATTTCAGTTAACATGTTTCTCAATTCAACATCAAAGCCGGAGTAAGAAATAGAAGATTTCATTTTATGTGCTACGAATTCTATATTCCTATAGTCAGAATCCTTTAAAGCTTGTTCTAACTTGTAAATCTCTTTAGGGTTTTCTCTGATAAAAATCTCTATCATGTGTCTAACCAGTCCCGGATTTCCTTCTGCTAATCTATTTAGCACTTCTAAATCGATAACGCCTTTTACAATTTCCATTTTCTTTAACGTTTTTGAATTAAATAAAAAATAATTTTTACTAAATAAAATCAATCAACTTATACAGGTGGTGCTTAAATTGATCGCCTATTGGAAGAGGTATTTTATTTAAAAAAAGTGTGCCATCTTCTATATAGTCAATTTGAGCTATTGAAACGATGTACGAACGATGTATTCTACAAAATTTTGAGTCTCCTATTTTTTTTTCAAACGCCCCAAGTGTTATATGTGCTGTATGTCTTCCCGATTTCGCATATATAGTAATATAATCTCCTAAAGCTTGGACGTAATAGATATCGGCCAATTTAATTTTAGTAATTATATTTTTATTTCTAACAAAAATATAATCCCTTTCTTCAATCGATAGATTTCCGCCACTGCTATCGTAAATTTCTTTTGCTCTACTTACAGCCATGGTGAAGCGTGAAAGCGTAATCGGCTTTACGAGAAAATCGGCCACATTCAATTCGAACGCTTCAATTGCATGATCCTTCTGAGATGAAATAAAAATAATTATCGGAGGATTCTTTAGGTGCCTTACAAATTCTACTCCATTTATCCCGGGCATTTCAACATCCAAAAAAATTAAATCTACATGTTCGCTTTGTAAAAAATTAAATACATCGAGTGCATTGCTAAATTCTCCAATCTGAGTTAGAAAATCAACCTGAGCAACCAAATCAGTAATTATGGTTCTCGAAAAAATATCGTCATCAACATTAATACACTTCATGTTTCATCCTATGGAACGGAATAAAAACTAAAAAAGGCACCCCTGGTTATTATCCCTAACCTGCCTACTTATCTACAAAGTTAAAATAAGTATTGAATGTTACAAGACAAAAAAAAGAGTTTTAAAAAAACTAGAAACGGTTTCTAACTTTAAACCAATTAATTGTCCTTTTAAAACTCTTTTTCTCTGTTGCCAGCTCAAATTTAATTCAAAAATTGAATGTTTTCTGCATCAAACGAATTGTATGATTCGCAAAAAACACTCTCGAATTGGACACCATCAAAGGTTCCCGAAAGTTTAAATCTAAACTTGACTAGCCTTTGAAAACAAAATCAATTTTTCTCATATACTTTTTTACTATTTCTCATTCAGGTGTGCTTGCTGAATGAATTATCAGGTAAACATTATTCGTACTTAAGATAATGAGTGTTGACCTTATATGAGAATGAAAATAATTCTAGTTTTTCGGCATCGGATCCATTGCAAAATTTGCATGAACTAATTTCCATTTGCCGTTTTGTTTTGCATATACACGTGTAGATTTAGCACGATTCGTTTTAACTTCACCGTCTTTGTTTTTCATAACACCTGCGTAATTGTATGACAATATAGCTACGTCACCATAAACTTGCACCTTCGGGTTAAGCATTTCTCCTGCTAAAGTTCTACCCGGATCTTTACTCCCGGCTTCTGTCAATCGCATACATTGAGCTTTCCCTTCAAGTCTTGTAGAATAATCTGAATTAAATTCGGTGTAATCGTCAGCTGTGTTTTTAAATTGCTCTGCTACATTTGTAGGATCAGAAACCTCAGAAGCCCACTGCGCTTTTACCATTGCAATAATTTCGTCCGACGTTTGCTGTGTTGTGCTTGCTTGCGCTGTCGCGTTTTGTGTTTGGATAATCATGCCCACTAGCATAATCAACCCCATGGTGATTTTTTTCATGTTGTATTTGTTTAAATGTGTGTCGACTATTACAGGACGCCAACTTATCCTTGCAAAAAATGTATTAATATTCTTTTTGTATTACAAAATAAATAAACTAGCCTTTCAATTTAAAATTTCAATTTTCTGAAAGTAACAAAATATTAATGAAAAGAAAAAATAATTTTTCAATAAGATAATGTTGTATTGATCCAATGAACTTATTTGTTTAGCAAATTCCCTTTTTACCAGCGTTAAAACTCCTTGCTTCGTGTATCTTTATTTTAAAAAAGTTGACTTTTTCAAAATTTAACGCTATACTCTAGCGATGCAACATAACTTCTAGTTAAACCGTCCGGTTTTGTTTTACGTGTAATAAATGGTGTTCCTACAATCAGACTAAGTATTGCATTCTGTTTAATCAAATAATCTAAATAAATATTTGCATTAAATGTCAAGCCTTTTGATCCGCTTATTTTCCTTTCCACTAAATCTAAATCAGTAAATCTATCGTCACTCAAATGATAGATTGGTAATAGACTAGGTGTAATGGTAAATTTTTCTGACGCCTTTATAGGATATGAAATTCTTAACAACACATCCGGACTCCTTTTATATTTATTTGTTGACTGAAAATTATACAATAGTGAATTAGGATCATTGTTCTCCGATAAAAATTGATTTTTGTTTTGGATAACCGGTTGTTGATATGCAAAAACTAGTTTCAGGCTTTTTATTTCTTTCGAAATACCAAAAAGCAAATCAACAGTTCCTAGACTTGGTTGATAATCCATTGGTAGAGCTAAATTATTCTTCTTTAAATTTCCATCAGTAAACGGGGTTTTTATTCCAAGAGATAATTTTGTTTTATGATGAAGTTCAAAACTAGAAATTATATATAGATCTGAAACTCCAGATGAACGAATTCCATTTCCTCCTTGAGAGGTAAATGTTAGTTTGCCTTGAAGTGAGACTATTGAGGTTATTTGTCTTGAATATTCTAGGTACCCGCCTATAACAGAAATAGAATGATCGGCTCCACCATTTGAAAGTCCAATTTTAAAAAGATTGCTTGTATCTAATGAAAGCGAATCGGGACTATTTGGTTTAAAAGCATCAAGCGTGCAAAAGCCGGCATCGCTACATCCTTGTGCATATACAAATTGAATTTCTGAAATAGTAAAAATAAATGCTATTACTACCATCCATTTAAACCTTATACTTGACGCTGCTTTTTCCATTCCTTTCTATTAATTTCAGTAATTAAATTTCTTCTTAATAATACTCTAGTTTTTCAAAACTAAAGGCTTGAAAAATATTTTTTCATCGGCTCAAAATAATGAGAAACCCAACCTGTTTCTACATGATATTCTTGCTCCGGAATGTTAGAATGTATCAAAGTAAGCTGGGTTTCACCTCCCTTTTCTTCGAATATTACTTCAAGCAATGAGTCTTCATCTTCTGGTTTAAATGAGGTTGATCTCCAGCTCTGGACAATTTTTTTGAATGGTATTAACTCAATATTTTTTCCTGTGATGTACTCTCCATGCGCTTTGTATTCTGCACCAACCACCTGACTAGCTATTGCTGATTCCGAATCGGTCATTAATGCATGCCTTTCGCTATCTAACCATGCTGAATAAATAGCTTGAGGAGTTGCTGGAATTTCTGATATTAACTTGAATTTTAATTTCATTTTTTTGATTCAATTTTAATTATATTTTATTCTTATTGTAATAACCAATTATCGGAATTAATTTACTTATGTGCATTAGGATGAATTTCTAATTAGTAGAAATTCAAAAATCACTATTAATAAAATCGACGACTAGAATAAATAATTGGAAAGGCAGCAGATTTCTAAAAAAATCTGCTGCCTTTAATTTTCCCATTCAAGAAATTATTTCTTGGGGTGATAAGCTAAATCTTCTCTCATCATCCCTGTGAATGTTTCATACTTCGAGGTGTACGACAGCACATCATTTAAGACCTTTCGTCCCTCATCACCTATCAAAATCATATTTTCTTTTTGCATTTGAGCAAATGATTCTGCGTCTTTCGCTGAAACAACAACCATGTAATAGGAATCAATTAATCCAAAACCACTTTTATATACTCGATAGTGTATTTTTGAATTTTTACTTGCATAATAGTTTTTCACTGCCAATCCTTTTTCCCTTAGCATTTGAAAGTTCTCGGGAGTAGCGTGATAATAATAATAAACACGATACGGTAACCCCTCTTGAGCAATAGAAATTCCTTCCGGCATATAACACATGTCTTCTTCAAGAGTAATCATATACGTTCCGTGTGCTGTATAACATTTATCCATTCTTGTAAATAAATTATCCAATTTGTCTTTGCCCAATTTTTCAGACAATTGTGAAAACATGTTTTTGTCGAGGTCAGCCATCTTGTCAATTGGCATAACATAGCTGTATCGAAAGTCGGCGGTTTGTGTGACAAAAAAATTAACGTCCTGAATATTGTATTGGTTGAGATAGCCGATTAACTCTTTGAGTATTTTTTCATAATCACCAACCATCGATGGCTTTACAATATCTTGATGAATGGCATACATTTTCTTTGGCGCGATTTGCGCAGATGAAACAATGGGTGACCAACAAAAGATCACGGCAATGATTAAGATTGATTTGAGTTTTTTCATGGCTTTAAAATTTATATGTTAATAATAAAATAGAATTTGGTTTTCATGAAATTTACTAATTATATTTATACTGATTCAATTTCTAAATGAAAAATATTTCCTAAAAAAAGATCAGTAAGAGATAAGTAAATCGATTTTTTTTTCAAAAATAGAACCATCAAACATGCTCAATTTACATATTATTTTATATTTAAAAAAAGAAATATTATTAAAAAAAGAATATTGAAATTTTTTATTCAAAAAAAGCTGATTAAAATTTGATCCTAATCCCAACAGAATAAAATAAAAAGCGACTTTTACTCACTCTACTTACAATTAACCTTGTATTTGAATTTTATTTACGTCTCAAATTGCCTATTGTTGCTCCCAATCCGGTTCACATTTATAAACTCAATGAATAACTTAACCGTCAATTTCTCCTTCAAAATTGTCCTTTATTTTACTTTGAACTGATCAATTATTACGACCGCCATCTTTTTAAATTAAAAACAGACTCTTTAACTCGCATATAATTGATTAAACTGTGTATCTTTGCAAATCCTCAAAAATTTATGTCCTCCATTTTGAACCCCAATAATATTTTAGAAAGTCCGAATGAAAAAAACGGGAAAAAGCTTTATGACTATCAACATTCAGCTATCGACGATATTTTTAAAAAACTAGAAGGTCATGCTACCCGGTACAATCTATTATATCAGCTACCTACCGGTGGAGGTAAAACTGTTATCTTTTCTGAAATAGCACGAAGATATATTCTAGGAACAGGGAAAAAAGTTCTTATCCTAACCCATCGTGTCGAATTGTGCAACCAGACCTCAGCTATGCTGCAAGAGTTTGGGGTAAAAAATAAAATTATTAATAGCGCCGTAAAAGAGTTGCCGGTACCGAACGACTATATGTGTTTTGTGGCTATGGTTGAAACATTAAACAATCGGTTACGCGATAAGATTCTTACTCTAGATAATATCGGCTTAATAATTATTGATGAAGCTCACTATAATGCATTCGGAAAACTTCTTAGCTTTTATGAAAAGGGCGTGGTACTTGGTGTTACTGCCACTCCTCTTAGTTCGAATATATCAATTCGGATGCGAGACAATTACGATGAACTAATTATTGGCGAATCTATTTCTTCACTTATTGGAAATGGTTTTCTATCGAAAGCTACAACTTATCATTATCACGTTGGACTTACTTCTTTGAAAGTTGGACGAACAGGTGATTATACTGTAAGCTCTTCCGAACGTCTCTACAATAATCACGCTATGCAAGACAAGTTGCTTAGCGCTTATAAAGAAAAATGTATTGGAAAGAAAACGTTAATCTTCAACAATGGAATTGCTACTTCTCAATATGTTTATGCAACTTTTCAGGAAGCCGGTTTCGAAATAAAACATCTCGACCATAGTCATAGTGCTACCGAAAGAAGAGATATTCTTCAGTGGTTTAGAGATAAGCCTGATGCTATTCTTACCTCTGTAAGTATCCTTACTACCGGATTTGATGAGCCTACGGTTGATTGTATTATTCTTAATCGTGCTACCAAATCGCTTACGTTGTATTTTCAAATGATTGGTAGAGGTTCGCGGATTCTACCTAAGAAAAAGGAATTTTCAATTATAGATCTCGGAAATAATCTAAATAGATTTGGCCTTTGGGACGCGCCAATTGACTGGGAAAGTATTTTCAAAAACCCGGAACTTTATTTAGCGGGAATAAAATCGGATGAAGAAATTGAAAGGAGTTATAGATATGTAATGCCGGAAGATTTGCGTGCCAAATTTTCAAATTCTGTTTCTATCGACTTTGATATTAAGGATGAACATCAAAAAGCAATTAGTTTGGGTCAGCGACCAAAAGAAGTTATAGAACGTTCTATTCAACAACATGTAAAAATTTGTATGGAAAACAGCTCTTCTATCGAAGAAGCTCTTGTACTTTCCAATTTGCTTAAAGAAGAAATTGAATTTAGAGTACGTACATTTACTCGTTGCTTAAGTAAAACCTCAGAAAGTTATGTGAAGTGGTTGGCGGAAGATTATAAACGAAAATTTAAATTTGCGTTAATTAAAAAATGCCACGAAGTTACAGGCGACGGATTTGATTTTTCAGAAGCTGAGCAGGAGGAATATTCAGTGGAAAATGAATCAGAGATGGATTCGGAAACTCAGGGCGAAAACGAAACAGAAGAAAACTCAGATAGAATTAATGAGGATGAATAAATTATTGTTCATCAACATATAAAAGATCTACGCCGATTACCTGGAGTTTTGATATTAGAAAAGTGCTTTGGAAATGATCACAACTCTTTTATCAAAAATATTTCTATCATTCAATTGTAAATTCACCACTCTTTTCTTTTTTGATTGAAAGGTGAATTGTTTCATGAGGCGTTTTCGAATAACTGTTTTCAAACAAAAAGAAAGAGTAATTTAACTTCGGATAAAAAACAGTTTCTGTCGAAATACATTTTCCAAAATTATCAGAAATAGATACAGGAAAAGATCTTTCAGACAAATTGTAGTGCACTTTCATAATCGAAACAAGAGTGTCCTTGTTTTTGAGATAATCTTCGTTGCTTAATTCTAATTGATAAATCAATGACTTCCCATTGAAGTGATCGTCGCTTGGGAATTGGACAAACCGAGTGTACTCCAGTTTATTTTCAAACACTTTAGCAATTGTCTTTTCGCTTTTTTTTTCATTCACTTAAATTGCTTCAACTTTAGTTGTAGTGTCCTTAGCTGAAACAATAGTTTGATACTTCTTTGTAGCAGTAAAGCTTGCTCCTACTTCACCTTCCTTTTTAGAGAGGCTGCATGAAGAAAATAATAAAATGTTTACGTAAAGAAAAATTCCGGTTATAAATTTAATCATCTCAGCTACTAGTTAGCTTCAGCATATTTTTTGAAACTATCCAATATCGCTTGCCCGCCACCTCTCTGAACTTCTATCGGGTTTTCATCTTCCGCCTCAAATGTTTCGACAACTGTTGTTGTATTCCCATCAACAGAAAATCTAATTTCCACTTTTCTGCCATCTACTATTGAATAGTCAATCGTAGAATTAAGTTCAACTTTAGTATAGGTTCCTATAAAATCAAAACTCATGCTCCCATCTTTCGCCGCCATTGTCGTTTTAAAATTTGCTCCCACTTTTAAATCATTCTCTACATAAGGAGCATGCCAATCTTCAGATGCATTGTACCATTTGGTAATGTGATTTGCGTTTGTCCATATTCCCCAAACTTTTTCAATAGGTGCATGAACGGTAGTTTGAACAGTAACTTTCTCTCTGAAATTTGACATGGAGTTTATTTTTAATAAAAATCAAATTATTTCGTCGCGCAAATCACTTAGTCTCCTTAAGTGTATCAGGGGAAGCAACTAGTTTAAAATATTCTGCTTTGAAGCGATCATTCACAACAACACCTTTTACATAAGCGTGTCGTATAGTAGAACAAAAACCATCAACAGCATGCGCATTTCCAAAATCGTCGATTTTGGCTCCGTCTACGAAATATGTTTTTCCGTCTATTCGTATAGCTAGGTCACAACTTTTTCCATGCATATGAAAATTGCATTCTCCACAAGACGCTTCCACCAATTGAAAGTCGTTATTTTTATTTTTTAATGTATCGCCGGATGTTTGAGCCTGAACACTCTGGCAAAATAAAAATATGCTTGTTATTATTAAGAATTTTTTCATGTTGTGAGCGGTTTGATCAGATTTAACTATTAACATTATTACCATTAAAGGTATAAATTTATTTTATGAAAAATTAAAATATATAAATGCTTTTTAGTTTATTAAATTAACAGATTGCACACTTTCCTTCTTTTTATTCAATACATATCCGAATGAAAAAACAAACGAGCTACTGTATTCTTTCGGATAGTAATAATCGTCCGGAGAAATAGATTTGTAAAATGATAATTTTTTACTTTATTCTTTCACTATCACTATTTTTTGATTCAAAGTTTTTCCGGTTTCGGTATTTGTAATATTCACCAAATAGATTCCACTATTCAAATTTCCAATTTCAATCTTTTCATCTGATGAAATCGTTTTTTTATAAAATATGCCTCTTCCAAATACATCTGAAATTATTACGTGCATTCTCTGTACATGATCTAGATTTGAAAAATTCAAATAACTTGATGCCACTGTAGGGTAAACAAACATTTGCTCGTTATCAAAATTAATTGAAGAGGTATTGGTAGTAATGCAAAGTATATTTGGACTAACAGCAACAACAGTATCTGTAATTGTTGTAACGCCTATGCTTCCTAATGCACCACCATTAACAGTATGCGGATTTGCAGAAACAGGTACGAACGCAGCTTGAGTAACAACAAGAGGAATCGTATTACATGTACTCGAACCTAAACTATCAATTTTAGCAAAAAATAAATCAGTGTTCCCGCCAGATAATGAGCTACCTGAAATTAAAATTCCTTCGTCTGATGTAAGTATAATAGAGTGAAGTTGGCAATCATTTGCAACCGATGGAGTGTATTGATTCACCCAAATTATATTACCGATACTGTCTATTTTAATTACTACAGGATTACTAAATCCGCTTCCAAAACTTTGCAAATTCCCTCCCAAATAATAATTGTTATCTAAATCCTGAACAATACCAACTGACAAAAAATTGCTTCCTATTACAGAATATTTTTGAGTGTTATTTAATAATCCTGTAGCTAAATTACCTTTACAGAACGCTAAACTGCTTCCTTGCGGGCCTCCAACTACGGTAGTTCCAATTGCTGCAAGCTGACCATCACTAGATTTAATAATAGCTGACGAATAACCAAATCCATAATTAATATTTTTAATAATATTTCCAAAAGTATCTAATATAGAAATAGCATTTGCCAAATGCGCATACCCAACAGTTCCATCGCCAAGATATGTTCCACGGTAGTCAGGACTAGCAAATTGATTCGTATTCAAATATGATTCACGAATCACATTACCAACTGAATTCAATACAACCATTGCCGGCTTTGCACTTCCTCCAATAGCAATCGTCCCTGTAAATGTATAGTTACCCGGAAGTGCTTCGAAACCTTCGTTTGCATAATCATTTTCACCAACTATTCCATACCGTTTAAAAAATTGAACAGTAAAATTCGAGTCAACCTTTATTGCTAATGCATCATTATCGGTTGATGTTGAATAGGCATAACCGGTAATAAAAAAACCACCATCTGAAGTTCTGCAAATTGATTTAGCAAACTCCGCATCGGCTGTCCCAATTCTTTTGGAATCAATTACTACTCCCAAAGAAGAAAATTTTACTAGTGTAATATCATAATTTGATCCGAGAAAAGTAGTGGTTGCTGCTATAAAGTTTCCATTATTATCTTCAACAACTCCAGCAACTTTATCCAGATTTGAAACATCCATTGTTATTTCAAAACTTCTTTGCTGCGATATTGCACAGGTTGAAATTAACACGTAAAGTAAAACTAAGTAAACTGTTTTCATTTTGATTGATATGATTTGTATTAGACAAATATGCAAAAATTAAGAATTGATTTTCCACGATTCAATTATTTAATTTGTATGATACAAGAAATCCTGATTATACTCCGGCTATTGCCTGACAACCATCGTTATTAGCGAAACATTCAGTCTTTTCCCTACACAGGTTTCGATTCAGCAGAAATAATCATTTTATAAAAGTAAAAATTGGCATTATTGACCATTTTTAAAAAGCTTCTATTTACTTAAAACGAAAAATTAAAGGGAAAATAAATGTCACTACTATCGTCCAAAGTGCATAGACGGGTAAAAAAATCGCTATTGATTTTTCAATTGAATTTAGTCCGACTTTGTCTTTTACAAATTTGAATATATTTTTAGTGATAACAAGTAGATGAGCAAACATTAATATATTGCCACCTAATATTGCCAATCTGTTTGGAGTAATTCCCCATTCATACAATCTGAAAACTATGGCAGACAAAGCAATGCCATTCACAATGATCGTTACAACTGAAAGTGCTAGCAATACCATCATTCCACTATTGCTTTTGGAAGACCTAGATGTTTCTGCTATTGAGAAAAATATTAATGCCATTACACCTACTAGTAAAGCATTAAAGATCATCAAGAACTCCCGATCGTTATAAGGGTCCTTGCCTGAAACTACAATTGCAAGCAAATAAATAACCAATGTTATTAGAACAAGTGGAGTAAATATTTTTGCAATAACCGGTGAAACTTTATTTACCAAATGAGGATTCGACTGAACGAGATAGGTGCCGACAATTGGTGATGCTGCTAAACCAAGTATCACTATATTTCTGAAATAAAATTCCGTAATCTCACTGCCAATCATATTAAAAAGCCCAATCGTTATTCCTGTCAAGATAGCCCCTGAAATTAACAACAAAGCAACCATAACAATTAAGTCGCCATTAAATCTCAAGTATTCTAATCTGCGCTCATAACTTGCAAGCTTGTCGCCTGAAAAAACGAATCCTACTATTACCCATAAGAATAATGGAAGATGAATACATGATAAAACTAAGGTATCACTCGAACTATTTGCAGGAAAGAAATTTATCCAAAGTAAAGAAATTGTCATCGATAAAAAGGCAATCAACGCTCGTTTGTTGTTAAGCGAATATTTCCATGAAAAATATATAGCTAAAAAAGGAAATACAATAAATCCGATGTTTCGTGTATAAAAAAATTCTGTATTAATTGTAAGTATTTCCGGGATCTTGGCAATAATTCCTGCTAGTAAAGAAAGTACAACAATAAAAGATAATTCGTTCTTAGCTCCCCAAGATATTTCTTGTTGTTCAAAATTCAATCTTTCATTCCAAAATCCGGCGGCCGGAAATTTTTCTATTTCAGAATAAATAGCGTTGAACTCTTTTTTGAAAAGAACTTTATTGCTCCTGTATAGTTTCTCCAGCTTTTCTGGGTCTTCAATATTCAAGAAAATAAATTCTTTCATGTTTCAATTTTAAAGTTAGTAATTCAATAATTCTCGGATCAATTATTTTTAACAAGAGCTTAAACGCTCTTCACCGATATATATTTTACATAAATAAATTTAGCATTGGTTCGACTAAAAATAGTTTCCGGCAAATCAGCCGGCATATTTGTAACTGGAAACAATCTCAACTCCTCTAGCTAAC
The DNA here is from genome assembly GCA_031367345.1 of Bacteroidota bacterium. GTDB lineage: Bacteria > Bacteroidota > Bacteroidia > AKYH767-A > 2013-40CM-41-45 > JADKIH01. The sequence goes on from JANLPR010000201.1 coordinate 48,600, forward strand.
GTTTGATAAACGACACAATACCGTTCAGTCAATTTAGCTAACGACTGAATTTGTTCTTCGCTTGCGTTGGTATCTAAAATAAAAGTAAGTTGAATTGACTTAAAGCCAACAGGTGCCTCTTTAGAAACACCAAGTGTTCCTCTGAAATCAAGCTCACCTGCTGCTTTCACTATTCCGGATTTTATTTCAATCCCTATTGATGTCGAAACAGCCGAAAGGGTAACTCCGGCGCAGGCAACAAGTGCTTCCAATAGGAGATCGCCGGAGCAGGCCAACATTCCATTGCCACCTGTTGCAGGATGCAAACCAGCATTCACTAACGCTCTTCCCGTTTCAACTTTGCAACTGATGCCTTCACCAATTTTGCCTTCAGCTTTCAATATGATGGTTGCAGCAGCGGGATCACTTTTATACTTTTCTTTTAAAGGGGTTTGTAATGCTTTTAATTCGGTGGAGTTCATAATAGATGAATTAGTTTTTCATAAGAATATGATTTAACATTGATAAAAACACTTTTTTGCCTAGACAAATCCACTTTCAATTATTGGATAATAACTTTTTTTGAGATTGATTTACAATTATCAACAATTTTAATCACATAAATTCCTTTTGAATATTTTGCCATGTCTACCTCTATTTCCGTATTTACATTTTTTGACTCATAAACTACCTTTCCCACTGAATCAAATATTTTAATTTGATTTCCAGGTTCTATGTTTTTTATGATAAACTTTCCACTTGAAGGATTTGGGTAAACTATTGTTTTGTCATGTTCATTCTGTTCTTCGCTAATTGATGTCGTTGAAAATACTCCTCCACATGGAGAAATTCCATTCGCAAAAGCAGTATTTATTTGTTGAATTCTTTGCTTAAGAACAGATACAGCAGATACATTCGTTCCTTGGAAATCTCTCGCAAAAACATACGCAATATCAAACGGTTTTACTTCGCCTGATAAAAAATCAAACGCTTCAAATGAAGCTATGCCCCTTCTGTCTCCTGGATTGTTTCCGGCATTAGATTCTGTCCATCCAGTATTTGATACCGGGTCTCCCGAATACATAAAATTTGTTGGTGCATTGCCGTTTGTTCCTGTTCCACCAAACGTCAAATGGCTTGCGTTTTTCCACATCCCATTGAGATACCCATCATAATCTGATTCATTAAATGGATTGCCATAGTAGGTTGATGAATTATCGTAAAACATAGTGGTTGATATCGATGAATTCAACGCACTCACAGACTGTGCTGGAGGATGCATACCATAATTATTTGAGCCGATGCAACCGGCATCCTGACTAGCTCCATTATATACATACATTGTATTCATCAAAGAATCTGTTCCAATATAGTCATCCAAATAACAACCATTATCAAAATCTGTCCATACACCAATTTTAGTGTCATGATAATTATTATTAGACCTATTAATAAAATCATAATGAAAAAATATTGTATTGAAAAATGCTGAATCATCACACTCATACGCATACGCTATACCATGGATTTCTACACCCATTTTATTTGACCCGGATTCTGCATGTATATTTCTGTCATCATTGTAAATAAAATAGATACTTTGATCACCTCTAATTTCCGGGTAATCTCCATCAAAAGGGTTATAAAATCCATCATTATTTGCATCGAAATAGGGAGCAAGTTTTTGCAATTGTCCTTTAGATGTATCGCCATTTGCCGGCCATTCGATTAGACTTTGTGGCGGGATGAAAAACAAACCTAATTTAAAACTATCAATCGTTGACTTATTTATCTTCCATAATTTATTCCATAATGAATCTTGACTTTGTGTATAGCTTTGCTGATACATTATCGGCCCTTGAAAAAAATCTGATCCGCTTTGTCGATATGTTTGAGCGCCTAAATGAAGAATATTACTTTGGTCTAGTCCACCTATCCATAAATTTCCGGCAAAAATAGTTCCTTGACCTGTTCCTTGGGGGGCTTCAAATTGAGCTTGGCCTGCATCTCCAAATAAATAACCGGCAGAATAAATTCTAGCATTAATATTGTTAATGTTCAAATTTTCACCAACAATTGATTGAGATTTTAAATTGATATGTAATAATATCATCAATAATAAAGTAGTTGTTTTTTTCATAATCCTAATAATTATAGCAAATAAAGTAAGAAAAAATAATGCAGTTTTAAAATTAAAATAAATTCCAAATAGATATCCTAGTAGATAAAATTAGCTACTTGTTTTTAACCCATTCACAATAGCTATTTTGCTTTAATAAATTATGAATGAAGATAGCAATCTACGAATATTTAGTCCACATCTTGAAATAGTAACCAAACAAATATTTCATTTATGAAACCTGCCGGTTTACCAACAATATTTTTTTAGGGGGAAATCTCCCTCTTTCACTTCTGACCAGAAATCACCAATGCACTTGCATCAATGATTACATTTCCGTCCGGATATTTTTCTTGAAATAGCTGATACACTTCTCTTTTTATTTTATTCTGCATTGCATCATCTGCTTTACTTAAAGCAGTTGCTATCGGAGCAGCAACTTCTGTCATTATAGTCCAAAATGTATCGGTTGACCCAGCTTTTAACTTACTCGTAATTTCAGATTGTGAAACATTCTTAAAACCCACTTCTGAAAACAAACCTGAAAGCATTCCATCCGGAGCACATCTAAACATGCCTGGGGCGTCCGGTTTTGGCGCTGGCAACTCCATGTTTTTATTGATTGCTCCCATTAATGAAGTTACCCAAAAATTCTTAGGTGCCACATTCCAAACTGCTGTTGCAATTTTTCCTCCCGGTTTCAAAACGCGAAACATTTCACTTGCCGCTAATTTCATGTCCGGAAAAAACATAAATCCAAATCGGCAACTAATTGCATCAAACGTATTGTCGACAAATGGAAGTTCGGAAACATCGCAAGCAATAGTTTCAATATTTTTTATTCCTCTCAGCAATGCATTTTCTTTTGCTATCTCTAACATTTCATCGGAAAGGTCAGTAATAATTACTTTGCCACCATCCAACATCGATGCAATAGTTAATCCGGGCTCTCCTGTTCCCGCTGCTACATCTAACACTATGTCGTTTGGTTTTGGATTTAGTAAACTAATAATTTCGTTTGCCATTGGTTTTAAAAAATCCATCATCAGGCTATCCCATTTTTTCCAGCCTGGAGAAAATTTATCCCATGATGCTTTTTGTTGCTCACGGATCTGTTCTAGTTCCTGTTCCATTTTTAAATGTTTTTAAGTACTCTATCAAAGTTAAGTTTTATTATCAAATTATTTACTTGAATAATAAAATTTACTAGTAACTTTTCTTCATTTTTTTACCAAAAAACAAGGGGTCCGTTTTATATACTCCGTTCTCATATTATTAATTCTCAAAAATTGCAAAAATTTCAATTGTAGAAAAAATTAATTTAGTGTAAATCGATAAAGCCAATGAGTTTAAAATTATCTAATCGCTCTACTGCAAAATAACAGTAGCTTGATTTCATAAATAATTTTTGCATCCGATGGATAAATTCGACTGTATCCTCTTTTGTTGGAATAGAAGGGAAATACTTCATCACTTCTGGGTCAGTGTTTATTTCATGCAACGCTGAAATATCTTCTTGCTTCCAATTCCGGAATCCTAAACGACTTGATGTAAAAATAAATTTATTGCTATCAAACATTTCTAAACCATTTTATAAATACTTGTGTAATCTCTGAAAAGTTATTCGTTTTTAACTTATAATTTTTTCAAAACAAACACTGGTTTCAACTTTCTCATATTGTCCATAATTAGGGATAATTGAATACTTGTTTTTTTTATACAATGCAATAGCTTCCGGCTGATTTATTCCCGTTTCTAAAATACATCTTTTAAAGTTTAATTCTTTTGCCCATTTCTCCAGTTCCGATAAAATGTTTGATGCTATTCCCATTTTTCTTTTGCTCAATGGAACAAACATTCTTTTTATCTCAATTATTTCGGCTGCATATTCCTTTATTGCTCCACATCCAACGGGTACATTTTCTTGGTAAGCAACAATCACATAATTTATGTTTTTTATCTTATTGAATTGAGCATAGAAAGCATGATCAGATCCATCACGTATTCTCAAATCAGCATCAAGCTGTTCCACCAAAAGTTGGAAATCTTCATTATCAGAATTTGTTCGAATGTATTTAATCATTTTTATAGTTTCATTAGTTCGCTCTAATACAATTCAACACCGTTCATTCATGAAATTAATAATAGTAGAATATAAAATTATACAAAAAAGTGGTATGATTTAAAGCGTTTTTTAAAAATAAGTGATGATTGCAAAATAAATCGGCATTCCTATAGTAATATTGAACGGAAATGTAAGTCCTAATGCCATTGGTATATATAATCCCGGATCCGCCTTCGGTGCTGCTAATCGCATAGCTGCCGGCACTGCAATGTATGAAGCGCTAGCAGCAAGAATTGCAAAAATAAATCTATTTCCTACGTCATGAGTTACTAGTTGACTTGCGAAAGCAACGACACAGCCATTGATAGCAGGGATTATTATTGCAAACAACGATAAGAAAAATCCATGTTTTCTAAAAGATGCAAATCGTTTAGCGGTAACCATGCCCATCTCTAATAAGAAGATTGCTAGAAACCCTTTAAAAATATCTGTTGTGAATGGTTTGATCCCTTCAGCTTGTTTTGTGTCGGCTATTAATCCAATAATCAAACTTCCCAAAATTAATAATACACTTCCATTGGTAAATGAATGGCGAACAATCGTTTTTATACTTCCGTTATCTGCTTCTTCTTTGTCAAATTGTCTCATTAATATTACACCAACAATAATTGCGGGCGATTCCATCAGTGCCATAACAGCAACCATGTGCCCACTAAAAGTAATTTGTTGGGCTTCTAAAAATGAAACTGCAGAAACAAATGTTACCGCACTTACTGATCCATAAGCAGCGGCAATTGCTCCGGCATCGCTCACACTTACTTTTCTTTTCAACACAAAAAAAGTATATAGTGGTATTATAGATGCAACTAACAATCCAAACAGAATCGAATAAACAATTTCACTGCTAAAAGTGCTATGAGCCAATTCCTGACCTCCTTTAAACCCAATTGCAAAAAGCAAATACAGTGAAATAAATTTACTTGACGATTGCGGAATTTCTAAATCACTTTTTACCGTGGTAGCAATTATTCCTAACAAGAAGAAAAGCAATGTTGGGTTAGTGAGATTTGAAATTAATATCTGAAAGTCCATATTTTATTACCTAATTAATATTACTAAAAACAATGCACTTAAGTCTACTATAACTATTTCCTATCCAATTTAAATAAAGGAAGCGAAACTTGTTCCGAAATGTTTTGTGCACATAAATCACCTTCTAAACTAAATGACCACACGAACAATGATTTAATTGGGTGTTGACTTTTTATTTTTTCAATTGCATCAAGAGAAATATTTTTCACTATTCCTTTTCTTCTATACTCTTTCAACACCAAAGCCGAACATAAATAAATCGAATCGTACTCTTTTCCGACTTCCGTTAATTCAAACAATTCACGTTCGGTAATTTTACCATCTAGAAATTTATTTTTCAATTCGTCAACAGTTGGTATCACGAGTACCCAAGCAACGGGCCCATTTCCATCATCATATTCAGACACTGCTGCCGGGTGGATTTTCTGCAGACGTTCTATTACAGACTGATCCACATCCAATTGATTAGGATCTTGCTTTACATCAAAAATCTCCTCTGCTAAAAGGAGCATCCGTTCAAAGTTACTCAATGACATTCTATAAAATTAATATTTTAAATACGATTTTCGTTTAAAAAATACATTCGAGGGACAAATATCCATCGAATGTCTTTTACTTATATAAAAAAGTACTGATTAGTTTCCAAAATTAAGATTTGTCGGTTCCTTCAATGGCATATAATACTTTTCATTTACCGTAAGCGGAACTGAATTATCTACAACTTCTAATTTTAAATCCGAAAACCAAACCTGACCTGTGCCCTCTAAAAGTACGCCGTATGCTAAATTGATTGCCTTTAAAGGAACATCCAAAACAATTTCATACCACTTCCATTCCGTAGTTCCTCTTATTGAACGATCAATTTTCCCTTCATGCATATTGTCGAAAGCTAAAGCAACTTCACTATTTTGCTGATCGACTCTAAACCAAAACGCCGACCACTCAACTACATCTTTTGTTTTAAGCATGCCTGAAAAACGTATCCTTTTTCCTAAATATTTATCAGGCAAACAACTTTGCATCATCGTTCCAAAGCCAATAATTTTATTATCGATTGACTTAATTGTTGCAACGTTACGGCCTTCATGTTTCATCTCTTTATCAATGCCCATTTCGTAGCTCTTGGGTTTTGATCCTGCTTGCACCCAGCCTTCCGGTAAGTCGAAGGAGCATAAAATAAATAAAAGGCTAATAATTAAAAATGCTTTGACTGTTTTCATAATATTGAATTTAAGAAAATAGATGGCTTATTGAATATACTAAAAACTTACAGATACAGGTTATCGTTTATCGTAACTTGCTTTTATTAGTTTAAGTGTTTTGTTTTCTTTTTCTGATATAAGTTGAAGTGTATAAATCCCGAAATCAAAATTTTCTAGGTTTAAATTATATTCATCTCCCCAAACATGTTTTGCGAATATCAACCTTCCATTCATATCATACAGTCGTAATTGGTATTCGTCGACAATTCCTAGTTCAATTTTTACATTATCACTCGCAGGATTTGGGTAAACAATTGCTCGAACATTTGCCGGTACACTTCCTACACTATTATTCAATGAGCCAAATAGAAAAAGTTGATCTACTTCTGCTGCTGTTAAAAAGCGATGGTAAACATTGATGTCGTCGATTTCTCCTTGGTAATCTTTCCCAATCAAAATAGTAGAAGCAACGCTATCAATCATCGATAACGAATTAGTATATCGCAATGTGTCATTCACATACAACTGCGAAAGTCCGTTTGCATAGGTCAACACAAGATGATACCAATTAACCGGATTAACAGAATAATAATCATTATAATCTGCCTGGTAGTTTGCACCGAAACTGGTAGAAATAATTGCTTGCTGCAAACCCATTTCAATATCCCAGTCAGAAGCATGAATGGGTTGCCAGTTCAAATCTCTTTTCGCAAAAATATATTGCTGGCGTCCGTTGTGTTCAGGCTGCGCCCACAAACTAACACTTACTGAATCCGATTGCTGAATATTAAAATCAAAGCTGAACACATTTGTAGGAATATAAATGTAATCGGTTGCTGTTCCAGGGAAATGATACGAGGAATACGGACTCCCAAATCGGTCATCGGCATGCGTTAATACTCCTTGAATTAGTCCATGGTTGTTATAGCCACTAATATCATTGGTATTGCTATCTAATGGCATGGTTAAAATTTGCGCATTTGAGGCGCTCCACATCATTATTAATAATGATAGCACTGTAGTTGTTTTTGAGAGATTCATAAAAAGATTATTGCTTAATTTATTTTGAGGAAAAGTCCTTTGGTGTGTCTAAAGATTTTATTCATGAAACGCACTTGAACCTATTTAGAATTTATAATTTATTTCACTTTACATTCAATTCCTTGAACAACTATTCAGGATAAATTTTTCTCCTGTGTTCAATGGAGGTGATAAACATTTTTACTAATATTTTCAAATCAACATCTTCTAGTTTTTGAATATGAACACACCCGCCGCTTAGTTTATACTTGCCAAGTTTGGAAAACAACTCTTCACTCTTCTCAAACTTAGTCCCGAGATACAACGTAATTGTTTTTGCTCTAGATGCAATTCCGGTTAAAGGCGCATCGCCCTCTCTCCCACTTTCATATTTATAATGATATTTACCAAAACCAACTATACTTGTACCCCACATTTTTGGAGTAAGTCCGGTTTCTTTCTTTATTAACTTGATAAGCTGCGAGCAATCTTGACGCTTCTTTTCATCTTTGATCGTTAATAAAAAATCGGCGATGCTTTGCTTTGTCTCTACAGTTTTATTTTCGGCCATATTCAGTAATCTGTTTTTACAATACTTCGTTATACCAATTTCTTGTAGTGAATATTTCCTAGTTCAAATTAACTAAAAGATTTACCTATTTCCAAAAGAGTTTGCGATTTATTGCCTCTTAAAATTGCTAAATAACGGCTTTCCGGTTTTAGTATTCACTATGCTCCCCGGATTAAAAAATCCATCAATCATTATTCCAACATCAGCGTTTGCTTTCTTCCATTTGTAAACTGTAAATACAATTGCGGATTTGTTCCGGTTGAATCGATAACCTGCTTTACATTACCTAAATTTTTATCTAAATATTTATTTATTTCAATTGCTGTTTTAGCTTCTTTATAAACAATCGTTAGGTCTAAATTTTCAGATGTCGTTAGTTCACTGATTTTCGCTGACAACACCTCATAATTGTTTCCCACTTTTGTATGAGAATCGAAACCAAAATATATAGTAATAAATGAAAATGTCATTATTGCCAATTGTAAAAAAATCAAAACATTCATTCTGTATCTATTACTTTTATTCGATGAATGAAATAGCCAAAAAATTGATACACCCAATAACATAATAAAATATGGTGTGGAAAAAATTGCATACGATTGTTGAAATGGAATAATATGTCCGGCAATCAAACTCATTATCGTAGCATACACTAATGAGCTGATGGATAAAACAAAAATTGCTTTTAGTGCAATAGATGAATGCTGTTTCCAACTCTTTAACCCTTTTATGATTATCACCGTTGGAATAATCAGTAATGGCATTATCAATAGTATTCGCCAACCTAAATTCATAAGCGTATTCCCAGAGAAAACAAGATTCGTTTGCATCCAACCGGCAGCTATCGAATAAATTCCGGTTTTCATATAGAAATAATTTGTAGGACTAGTCAAAGCAAGTTCTGAATAATGTTGATTTCTTTTTGCAATAATATCAAGACCCGAAAATCCAATAAACTTTAACTTTGACTTGCAATCAGGTGGTCAATTTACTCCGGCACACACTGATCAATTTGACCCGGTCTTAGGTGGTCAGTTTGAATCGACAAAGGGTGGTCAATTTCATCGGTGCTTGCAGCTGTATCAATATTTAAATAAAACGAATTTGTATTTGTTGGCGAACTAAAAACTAGACCATTCCCAAAGTCAATATTTCCTTTTAGACTTCCAACCGCTCCAATTCCTGTGGTATTAAAGTCAAGACTATTGCTACCAAACGAAACTTCTCCTTGAAACGTATTTAACCGTATTAAATTCATATCAAAGTCGTATTTAGCTATAAACCCATCTTGAAAAAATCCGGAAGAAGATGTTCTGTTTATTACTCCAACACCAGGATCAAAATCGACTGTACCACCAAATGTTCCTGCAATATAGAATTCGCTCGTAGTTTTATTTACTAAAATGGTTTGAGGATCCACTCTTCCATTTGCAGAAAAGTCTCCTATCTTTTTACTCCACATATACATTCCAACATTATCAAATTTACTAATCGTTAATTCATAGTATCCAACCGATGCTATATATGAATTTCCACTTGCATCACAATCGATACTCTGCACAGGAACGCCATAGGTAAATAATGGAGAAATATGATTGTTCCAAACGTAAGCTCCATTGTTATCATAACAAATAATATTTGCATTATTCCCAATACTATTATGAACAGCATTACTTGGATCAACATCCAATACTCCATTGGGATTTGCAGATATTATAATATTGTCATTCAGCAGTAATGCCATTGATTGTATTTGAATATCGTTTGTGGTACTGTCACCAATATTTATAGCCCATACATAGTTGCCTAGCGAATCGTACTTTGCAATAAAATAATCAGGGTACGTGGCAAAATGACTGCGCAATGTATCAACGCCGTTATCAGACAAATCAAAATCGACCATACCATAAAAATTACCGCAAACAACTATTTCATTCCGTGAATTAATTTCTAAGCCCTTAAATTCAAATAACGCAATCTGAGAATTATTTTTAAAATAATGAATCCATTCTAATTTCCCGGCAATACTTATTTTTGAAATATACTAATTATAGTCAACGCTAGAAAAAGAAGTATCGGCCGGACCAGTGGCAGGGTCCATGTCGGCTGATCCAAGTAGTTTACCTACAACAATAGTGTTACCACTATGGTCAGTCTTTAAATTGTAAATTGTGTTATGAGTTGTATTGCTCCCTAACGGAATATAAGCCCATTCACATGTTGGTTGAGATATTGCTACACAATTTGAAAGGGTAAATAGTAACAATAATATTTTTTTCATGACTTATTTAATTTTGAAATGGAGCTTTTGGCGGTTTAGAATTGAAAAAAATGTAACAGTGCAAAGAACAATAATTCCGTTTGCTATTACTATTCTTGCAAGAACGAAGTTAAACAAAAACTTTACTCTGTAAAATATTCAAGAATAATTTTGATGATTTTGTAATCTTGATTTTCTACTATGAAATCAATTATTTCTGCGCTCTTTTTAATTTTTTCTCAGTTAACAAAATCATTAGTACAATAGAAATTACCAATAAAAACGCCAATAAAATAGTTGCTTTGAAATTTATCCATTCTAATAAAAGTGAAATAGCCAGCAACAGCGCCATAGTAATTAAAAAAAAGTGTGCTGAATAACTGTTGGCCAACTTCCAATTCTCCTGACTCTTCATTGAAGTTGAGGTTCTATAGCCATACAAACTATTGACCTTCTTAGGTGGAAAATATTTCCAGTACAAGGCTATTAAGGTTAACAACAGAAATACAAAAGGCATCATTCTTTGACTATTAAATATTAAAAATATATTTTTGACTTTACTTCCATTGGTTCAGGAACTTTACTCCTTTAAAAAATAAATAGAATTATACCTTTTAACCGAATAGCCTAATTACTTTATCATCGGCAAATACTTTTCTCTGTTCTCATAGATCACCCAAATATTTATTGCAAATAGAATGATGGCAATGGGAAGCCCCGAAGGCGCATCTATAATATGCGTCAATAGTACTCCAACCATCACTGGCAAAATAATAATTGCGGCTAGTGCTCTGTATTTTGGCGTAATGAAAAATATTCCTCCAAGTATTTCTACAATTCCAATTAGCGGCATCAACCAACTCACAGACATAAATGCAGTTGTTATTTTCACCAATCCTTCCGGCAAATCTTTGGGCATTGGTATGTAATGAAAAAACTTATTTAATCCTGAATTAATAAACATTAATCCGAAAAGTAAACTGGCAATGAAGAGGGCTTTACTTTTCATAGATATTCAATGTGTTTTTTACAACTTTATGCAATTGAACCTTAGTGTTGGTTAACCTATTGCTCGAATTTAACGAAATCGTTTTGATTTGTTTCCTTTACAATGCTACTGATTTTTTGTTTAAAAACAAAATATTCTAAAATCGAGAATCGAAGGTCGAGACTCGTAAATAGTTATTCGAGTATTGTAATTGGTAATTCGAATATTAGTAGGCCGAGCATATTTGAGTGCTAAATTTTGTTTAATTAATTTCAATTTACTGAAAGATAGAAGTTGATTAATTGACCTAAATGTTTCATAAATTAGATTGGATATTAACTGACACTATTCCGTTTTATGGGACAAGTACTTTTTAAACCATTTCTGACAAGAGAGTTTGATTCAACGCTCACTTATTAGGAGACCGGCTCGTAGTAGAGAACTATTGCCCCCGAACCAAATATTTTTGTTTTTAAAAGTTTTAAATTGATTCTTTCGTTTATGTTTTTAAATAATGGCAATCCATTTCCTAAAATTATCGGTTGAACACAAAATTGGTATTCATCAATCAAATTAAGTTGCATTAAACTTACAATTAAACTCGGACTTCCAACTAAAATAGGTTTTCCATTTTGTTGTTTGAGTTTTTCAACTTCTTCTTTAAGACTTCCAATTGCTAATGTCGTGTTTCTCCAATCAATGGTTTTGAGTGTATGGGAAAAAACAATTTTTTTAATGTTGTCTATTATCACTGCAAAGTCATCCGTCGGTTTATTACCCGTTGGATTAAGCAAGATCGGTCGCCAACCATTTTCCATCAACTGATAGGTGACACGTCCGTACAATACTACATCGGCATCAATTAATAATTCATTGTAATGTTGATGCAATTCATCGTCAGCAATTACCGCAGTATGATCGCAAAATCCGTCGAGTGTTATATTAATCGAAGCAATTAGTTTTCTCATCCTAGTTGTTTGGGTTGTATATTTTATTTTTAGCAATCAAAAGGGAAGAGAGCACGTAACGAAATAATAATTTTTGACATTTTTAGAATGAGACTGGCAAATCCAATGCTTACAATATGGCTAAAAATATAATTAAGGGACTACAATTTTCGCTATTAACCTCACCAGTCTTTTCGTCTTATTCAAAGTTATCAGAATTATTTAAGTATATCAACGACTCTTTAAATCTAATTCGAAAAACTTAGCCCCGTGATGTTTGTTTTCTCGATACGCAGCTATTTCGATAAAGCCTGCATCGGTATAAATTTTTATTGCAGATTGCATAAAATCGGCTGAGTCAAGTTTAATCATTTCATAGTTTAAACGTTCAGCTACTTCAATGCACTTGGCGAGTAAAAGTTTTCCAATACCCAAGCCTCTGCTTTCCGGTTGCACGTACATCCGCTTAACCTCACATTCTCTTTCATTAAATCTTTTTATCCCTGCCACTGCAACGGCTTTATCATTAACCATAGCTAAAAACAATCCACCTTCCGGATGCCCATACGTAACTTGCAAGGTCTCCATTTCTTTGTCAAAATTTTGTGATGCTAAGACAGCTCTTACTTCAGGACCACCTTCAACACCTAACCATTTTACATATTCCAATATCAATTCTTTTGCCTCCGAAAAATCGACTGCGTTTTGTGCTTCTTTAAGTTGGACCTGGGGTTTCATTTATTTGAGTAGTTTGTGTGAAAATAGGTTATGTGCCGGTTCGGTGGTAACTTTAGCCGTGCTGAAGTTTACGCTGCCAATTGTGCAAAGTACAAAACAGAATCCAATCGTTCTTTTTCAAAAAAAGCATTCCCCATATTTCTTTCATATTGCACCAGCATATTATCACACATTGGAGATGATGTATCTGGAAGGTTTTCACCTCCTTTCTTTGTGAAATTTAAAAAATCATCTATGTTTTTTAACGAAAAATAAACACTGCTAATGTCAAAATACAATGAACTTATTCTTCGCTTGTCATTAAATTTTTCCGCTAGTGGCAATGCATTAAAAAAATATTCCAAAGCCGATGTATTGTCCCCATTATGAATTAAGAAATAATAACCAATCCAATCGTAACTTATTGCAAGTAGCGAATCGTTTTTATACTGCTGTGTTATTTGAAGTAAATCTATTGCAATAGCCGAATCAATATTGCTAGTGGCATGAGATTCTATCTTTTCTAAATATTTTATCGTAGCAGTAAAACGTTGCAACGGATTTTTATAATTAGCCAGCGAATATTTTACACTGCCATTAGTATTTTGTGCAAATGCCACTTGAAAAAATATTAGAAAACAATACAGCGTAAAATATTTTTTCATAGTCTCTTTATTTTTCAACAAACTACTAAAACAATTATCAATAAAATAAAAATAATTCAGCTATTCAACCTTGTGTAAGATTTTGTAGAGCAGATTAGTTAAGGTGGTATTCATTGCGCAGTAAATTTAGCAACTGAGCATTTACTTCTGTGTATCTCTTGTAGTGAATTCTTCGAGTTGCACTTATTCCTGCTCTACCAAAAAATCCCATTAAATTTATCGCTTGCTCCTTATCGAACTTCGCCATTCCATGAAAATGAAACGGTATTACTTCATTGTTCTTTTCATATTCTGAAATAGCTGTAAATACATCCAACTGTCCATTCTTTGTCAAACTTGTTTCAAAATCGTAATCGTAATGATTTAGAATGAATTGATTAACGTATTGGAATCTTAATTGCGTCTCCAACAGTTGTCTATCGTTAATATTATGAATGGCAACTGAAAGGTCTCCAATCAGTTTTTGAAGTTCCTCACTTTTAAAATAGCGCAACGAACCTGAATTTTTTAATTGATCAAGAACAACTGTTCTGGGTTCAAAAAGTGATGGCGAACGAAAATAAATTCCATATAGAAAATTAATTGAAAATGCTTTTGAAACATTCGTGAGACTACTATCTTTAAAATATTCACCTAAATAAATTAAAGCATTCTCTTCTTTAATTCGGTTTGCTATTTTCGAAACGGCTATAGTTGAATCGCTTTTTAACTCAGAATAAAAACTCTTTGCAAGTTCATTTGCACGATGTGTTTCTACTCTCTCCTCTCTAAAATTTTCTACTAAAAACCCGCAGAACACAGCAAGAAAAAGCATGAAGAATTCAAAGAAGTAATGCCAAAAATGTTTTCCAGGTGCTTTGTGTAAATGGTGAGCGTGAGTCTCCATAAAATATTTTTGTCAAAGTTAATTTTTTGTTTCAAAATTACAAGTCGCCAATGCACACGTATGGCTCGTAAAGGCTATTTAATTTGAAAACAGATTACACGCTGTTTCCTTACAAATAAAACTCACAATTTATAACTCTTAATAGTCTATTTGTCTGTAGGTAGAATTGTCAGATGGGGAAACAAAACCTTCGTACATCTTTATCATCGCCTTAATACACTTTATTTCAAAAATAAAATTTACCTTATTTTATTCAATGAACAAAACGTTTTACTTCATTCTCAATTTTTATAAAATAATTCCCTCCGCTCAGATTTTTAGTCTCTATCTTCATTAATCTATCGGTCACTTTTCTTTCTAAAATTAGTTTTCCGTTTTCATGGTACACCGACAATCTTTTACCCATCATCTCTTCACTAACCGAAATATTAATTTCATTTGCTACCGGATTTGGAAAAATTGTCCATTGTTGTGCTTCACCATCGAATGTTGTAATTCCAACACCTGTATTGGTACTTACAATTGTTTTTGCAAAATAAATATTCATTTTCCCGGAACGTGTATCACCCCAAACAGAATAAAGCGTATCTCCTCTGTAAACACAACTCATAAAATCATTTCCGTTTTGCGTAAGAACAGAATCGAAGGCAATAAACTGACTTGAAAGTTTTTGATTGGATGAAAAAGTTTGTCCATTGTCGGTACTTGTTGCGTAATAGAAATCATAACCGGCATTCCAAAATCCGTTTACAGGCGAGTTGCGTCTGTCGCGCCAAGTGACTACAAAATTTCCGACTTCATTGGTTGCGCCCCACACTAGATCCTGCCCTTTTCCATTCGAGAGCGTGTCGTCATTCACGCGAATCGGTCCACTCCATGTTTGCCCTCCATCATTACTATGAAACGCCGTAATATCTGCATCTCCGTTTTGTGCTGACGGTGTTAAAAAAATAAATTTATTGCTGTCTGTCAATTGCGAAATAAGTTGATACCCATTTTTATAATTGGTGTCGCTTGCCGCAGGTACTACTGAAAATACTGTTGAGTAATTAAAAGATTGTCCTTTGTCATTTGACTTAGCAAAGTAAAACGTTGGCAGTGGGTTTTGTGTTGTTACATAGCTCGGATAAATTGCACAAAAGTTTCCATTGACTGTAGTTGCCGGTGTTGCCATTGGTTCAGCAATAAAACTCCCAACCAAATATGTTCCGCCGTCTATATTTGCAATGCTTGTCCAAGTAAATCCATTGTCGCTCGATGCTTTGAAGTAATTTCGATTGGGTGGCGAAATCCATGACGCCGGTTTTGTAGTGATGTAAAGTGTTCCGGAGTTTGTTGTGTTAGAATTGTCCACTACAAGCCAAGGCCGATCTATCGCACGCTTAGTTAAATCATCATACATGTCGAATGCTTTGGTAGGAGTATCCCAATTCAACCCTCCGTCAAAAGAACGGGCAACATAAACACCGCCACTATCAGGCGACTGCTTCGAATCAATATAGGAAAGAAATAGCAATCCATTTTTATTAAAAGCCATCGATACATCGGCCGAACCATATCCGGTACCGAAATGTGGAAGTGTGTTCACAGCACTCCATGAATCGCCGCCATCAAAACTTGCTCTTGTTTTAATTGCAATCCGCAACTGGCCATTCGACAATTTTAATCCCATCCAAGCTGCAACCAAATTTTGATTGTTAATCGGATTAACAGCCAGAAAAGGTTCACCATCGAAAGTAACTCCATTACTTAAATTTGTATTTGATGGTTGAGCGTTGACAAGCTGAGTGAAAAGAAGGAAGGCGAATGTGAAAAGTAATTTCTTGATCATCATTTTTGTTTTTAGACACTATTGAATTGTAAAAGTTTATTCAAGCATTTTTTTAGAAACTAATCGCTAACACTTTCTTCTGTTGTTAACTTGGTAAAGGGTGAAATTAAAAAAACATTTGTTCAGTTTTTCATCTACGTTCAATTGAATTCCAACTATTCAATTTAGTATTTCACTCTTGCTTTTGCAGACCATTGTTGACCGCTTTTCTTATCACTTTACTTTTCCAAATTCGTAGGTGTGAATTTTGTCTTTGCCTGAAAAACTGTTAATCACTCTAAACGTTTCCGGATCTGCACCGTTCAATATTTCATTGTTATTTATTACAACTATTTTTGTCTTACCCCAATTTTCATCAATTGGTTTAAAATCGGCTATGTCATTTAATGTTAATGTATCATACCCATGAATTAGAATGTTTCCTGCCTTTGACCAAGGGTATTCTATAAGCTGCAATTTGTCTAACACTATTCCTTTTATAGCACAGTCATTAATATTATTATAAAAACCAAAAAAATAAGCACTGTCTTTGTCTGCAAAAACATAGTTGCCAATAAATTTAAACGTATTTGGGTCTATGTCCCTAATGGGTTCTCCATCAATAAATAAATGGCTTTTGTCTTTTCCAAAGTCAAAATCGCAGTCGCAATCAAATTTCAATTTTTTAAATGTCCCTCCGTCTGCTTCTTTAATTAAACGCTTTCCTTGTCCATTTCCTTCATTCCAATATTCATAATAGACATTTTCATTCTCAACTTTATAGCCTTGTCTGCAACTTGTCAAAATTGATATGGTCAGAATTGTAATTAAAAATTGTCTAGCTCTCATTTTTAAAAACTGTCTCTTTAAAATATGTCTAACCATAATATCCACGAAATCATATTGTCACTTACGAAGATAAGAACAAAGAAATAAAAAAAAAGGTCCGATAGCTATCGAACCTTTTAATCTTGATACGTTGCGTTCTCCATTTTGACGCCACTATGTGTTTTATTTTGTCATTGGCGCATCTGCATTCCAAATGTCAACAATACATTTCCAACTACCGTCAGCTTGTTTCTTCCATGTCTCGCAGTATTTTCCTGTTTCGTGATACTCTTTTCCTTTCGCATCTTTTGATGTCCACTGATACACTCCGGCAGCATAACCCAAATCGCCAATACGAGAAACTTCTACTTTTGTACTCTGAAAACGAAGCGACATTCCCGGTATAGCAAACATGTTTTTAACGGATGCCTCTCTCGATGCTTTATCCTTACACAAATTTTCTCCGGGTGGCATCATCAACGCATCGTCGGTGTAATAACTCAACCAACCTTCAACAGATTTCGCCTCCGATGCTCTGTCCCATGCACTATCTGCTTTCATAATAGCTGCCACTTCCGAAGAATGATCTTCGCTAAGAATTGTTTTAAGACTATCAATCGTTTTTTGATAATCAGCTACTTTGTTTTTTTGATTCGTACATCCGGATAAATAACAAATTGATGCGAATGCTAAAAAGAGGATTTTAATTTTCATGGTGATTTAGATTTGTGTTGGTTAACTAAATTATAGATTTCAACTTGCAAACTATTCAATTGATGCTTTTTTGTAAAAACATATAAAACTGAAATGGTGGAGTACAGTGTAAAATTTGCGTTGAGTAATAATTTCCTTCCCAACCATTTTCTAGAAAGGATCAATAATTACAATCAATAATTTTTTTCACTTTTACTCCACCATTTTTAAAACTACAGAATGCACTTGAGTTTATTTGCTCAAATCATATCTGTCTGCATTCATTACTTTTACCCAAGCTTTTACAAAGTCTTTTACAAACTTTTCTTTGTTGTCGTCTTGAGCATAAACTTCCGAATATGATCGTAAAATAGAATTGGAACCAAAAACTAAATCTACTCTGGTAGCGGTCCATTTTGTACTGCCTGTTTTTCTATCAACAATGTGATATAAATTTTCTGCTGCCGGCTTCCATGAATATTTCATATCCGTGATGTTCACGAAAAAATCGTTACTAAGCACTCCTTCTTTATCTGTGAGAACACCATGTTTACTGCCACCATGATTTGTTCCTAGCACTCGCATTCCGCCAACCAATGCTGTCATTTCGGGAGCTGTAAGTCCCATAAGTTGTGTTCTGTCTAGCAGAAGCTCTTCAGCTTTTACTGCATAATCTTTTTTAAGCCAGTTTCTGTAAGCGTCATGAATCGGCTCAAGTACTTCGAACGATTCAACGTCTGTCATTTCTTGTGTTGCATCTCCGCGCCCTGAATTAAAAGGAACTTTTATAGTTACTCCCGCATCCATCGCCGCTTTTTCTATAGCTGCACTGCCTCCTAAAACTATTAAATCGGCAATACTAACTTTCTTGTTTAATCCTGTTTGTATTTCTGTTAGCTTACTTAATACTTTCTCCAATCGTTTTGGTTCGTTGCCTTCCCAGTTTTTTTGTGGAGCCAAGCGAATCCTTCCGCCATTTGCACCTCCTCTGTAATCTGAACTTCTAAATGTTCGCGCACTGTCCCAAGCTGTATTAATCAACTCAGTTCTTGTTAATCCGCAATTTAAAATTTTTGCTTTTAGCTCTTCTATTTCAGATTCCGATAATTTATAATCAACTGTTGGAATTGGGTCTTGCCATATTAAATCTTCTTGCGGAACATCAGCACCAAGGCAACGACTTTTAGGACCTAGATCTCTATGCGTTAATTTATACCATGCTCTTGCAAAAACATCTTCAAAGTATGCCGGGTCTTTATGAAAACGATCAGATATTTTTCGATATTCCGGATCCATTTTCATGGCCATATCAGCATCTGTCATAATCGGATTTCTGCGGACGCCCGGAACGTGAGCATCAAACGGCTTGTCTTCTTCTTTGATGTTGATCGGCTCCCATTGCGATGCGCCGGCAGGACTTTTTTTAGTTTCCCATTCATGATTCAATAATAAATGGAAATATGTATGATTCCATTTATTTGGTGTAGTTGTCCAAGCACCTTCTAAGCCGCTCGAAACTGTATCTTCTGCATTGCCTTTTCCTTGATTATTCGCCCATCCAAAACCTTGCGTATCCACGTCTGCACCTTCCGGACTTTGACCTAAACGCGAAGCATCTCCATTGCCATGTGATTTGCCAACGGTATGTCCGCCGGCAGTTAATGCTACCGTTTCTTCGTCGTTCATGGCCATGCGTTTGAACGTTGTTCTTACATCTTTAGCTGTTTTTAAGGGGTCAGGTTTTCCATCTACGCCTTCAGGATTTACATAAATTAATCCCATTTGAACAGCCGCCAAAGGATTTTCAAGCGATTCGCTATCTGAACTATTTGAGTAACGCGATTTTCCAAGCCACTCTTTTTCTGCTCCCCAATAGACGTCTTTTTCAGGATGCCAGATGTCTTCTCTTCCTCCTGCAAAACCAAATGTTTTGAATCCCATCGATTCGTAAGCCATATTTCCTGCAAGAATAAATAAATCGGCCCAAGAAATTTTATTGCCGTATTTTTTCTTCATTGGCCAAAGTAGTCTGCGTGCTTTATCTAGATTTACATTGTCAGGCCAGCTGTTAAGCGGTGCAAAACGCTGATTCCCGGTGTTACTTCCCCCACGACCATCATCTGTTCTGTAGGTTCCGGCACTATGCCAAGCCAAGCGAATCATCAGTCCACCGTAATGACCCCAGTCGGCAGGCCACCAATCCTGGCTGTCGGTCATTAGTTTTTTCAGATCGCTTTTTAATGCTTCGAGGTCTAGCTTTTTGAATTCTATAGCATAATTAAAATTCTCTCCGAGTGGATTTGTTTTTGTGTCTTGCTGATGCAAAATATCTAGATTAAGAGAGTTGGGCCACCAACTTACTACAGAATTATTGGTTTCTGTATTCGCCCCGTGCACTACCGGGCATTTCCCTGCTTTTGAACTATCCATGGTAATTATTTTTTGTGTTTTAAAGTAATTTGATTGTCGTGTTAATATCAAGATAATAACATTCGACGCATTATCTATATTTTTTACAAATTTAATAAAATAAGAGTCAAAAAAGTATTATTGTAATTCAATTTTGTCGACAAATTAATTTCACCATCGTGAGCTTCTCCCTGCATTTGGGGTTTTCTTAACACTTTCAATATTTATAATAATTTTATCGAGTGTTTTATTCATTTCTTTTCTGTTAAAAGGTTCTCCGAAAAATTCCGCTTCGAAGAATTTCCAAATTCTTTGTTTCGAATCGTGCAATTTCCAATCCACTGATCAAGACACCGCTTCTCAGAATTTCCAAATTCTTTGTTTCGAATCGTGCAATTTCCAATCCACTGATCAGGGCTCATCGTAGTTCAATTCTGACGAACGGGTTTTTCGAAGCATCTACATCTAAAATTAGTTGGCGCTCATATATTATCATTTAGTAAGGTTTTTT
>JANLPR010000192.1:0-1840 GCA_031367345.1 Bacteroidota bacterium
CTTCCTCTCTCACCCTTGTACCGAATCCGAATAATGGTATCTTTACGGTAGAGTTGAGTAGAAGCGAAAAAAAGAGTTCTCAATTCAAAATTTCAGTTCTGAATTTTTTGGGGACTCTAGTTTATTCGCAAACTACCAATGAAAATACAACGCTACTCGATTTATCTTTTCTTGCAAAAGGGATTTACTTTGTGCAAGTAAAAACAGAAGCTGACCTCATTAATCAAAAAATTATTCTTCAATAAAATTATATGCAGATGAAAAAATATAAATTTGTTCTCCTTATTTTACTTTCAACTTTTTTAAAAGTTAATGCACAAACATGGCAATGGGCTAAGCAGGGAGGGAGTACCAGCATTGATCGTTTATCTCATCTTTGTACTGATGCCAATGGGAATTCGTATATAATAGGTTCTTTTGGTTTTTCTAATGTAATAACCGACTATATGATTTTCGATAACGATACAGTTTTTAACAATGGCGTGAATCAGATTTTTTTGGTGAAGTATTCCGCTAGCGGAACGGTAGTATGGACTAAAAGTATTGGGGGTAATAATCCTAACCAAGGCAATGGTTCTAGCTATGAATATGCCGGTCAAATAATTTATGATTCAGGTAGTAATTCGTTGCTAATGACCGGAAATTTTCTTGGGTCGGTAACTTTTGGAAGTACGACACTTTATGGTAATGGGGATCTATTTTTAACCAAACTCGATTTGAATGGCAATTTTATTTGGACAACAGGCATTTATTGTAACAGTAATCTATATACTACAACAATAACTACTGATGGAATTGGAAACATTTATTTAGGAGGTGGCAACAGCGACTCAGCTTATTTTACTCAATTCAAAATTTCTGCTGGTAATTATTTAGCAAAATATGATTCTAGTGGAATATGTATTTGGGCTAAGAGCACTTTTATTGGAGCCGGTGCTCACAATTTAAAAATTAATAACAATGATTTATTTGTATTAGGAAATATTTCGAATGACACCGCACAAATAGATACTGCTAACTACATTTCAAATTTAAGTACGAATATGTTTTTTGCACGATTCGATACAGGTGGAAATTTAAAGTGGATTAAGTACCCATCAAGTACCGTTGGGGTTTTTAGTTATAGTATGGACATGGATGGAATTGGAAACTTTTATATTGCCGGTGGTTTTCAAAATAATGTGAATTTTGACGGAAATACTTTGAGTAATTCTAACACGAATGACTTATTTATTATTAAGTACGATTCAAACGGAAATGTTATTTGGCTTAGACAGGGGAATGCTAGTAATTCAACTTATGCAATGCAGGTTGCTACAACCACTGATGGAAGCACTTACGTTGGAGGCGTAATTACAGGAAGTGCATCAATAGGGCCATTTACTATAAATTCTATTTCTAACAATGATCATTTTATTGTGCGCTACAGTTCCTCAGGAGATTGTTTAGGTGTAGCACAATTAACCGGAATCTCGCGTTTTGGATTTAATATTTCCACCGATAATTTAGGTAACTGTATTGTAGCAGGAGAATTCAGTTCTCCCACGCCAATAAATATCGGTACTACAACATTGACGGCAGTTTATGCATCAGATGTTTTCATAGCAAAATTGGATGCGATCACCGTCATTGAAAATGTAAATAAGTCAATGAGAAATTCGTTGGTTATTTATGCAAACCCTAATGCGGGAAAATGTAACATCACCGTTCCCGATGATTTCTTGCACGAAAAAAATCTTACTTTAAGTATTTACGATAACACAGGAAAACTCATTCAGCAGCAAACTTTGCAAATGAATGACGGTATAATAAAACTCAATCTTGAAGCAGAAGCGAAAGG
>JANLPR010000012.1:0-12357 GCA_031367345.1 Bacteroidota bacterium
GTTTTGTTATATTTAAAAGATGCATGTAAACAAAGTCAGTGTAAAAAGTATGGTAACTATACTCTAATAACTAAACTGTAAACTTTTTTAGTATAAGTCAACCTCTAATTTTTTCTTAAAACAGCTGAATAACCTATCTCAACGGTTGCCAGATAATATGCAGCTGAGTTTGTTTTTATCTTTACCGAATTAGTTGCGGTAGCACTAAAATATTTGTAAAAGTAATTGTCGAATAAAATTACTTAGGTGCAATTCTTACCAGATAGAATGCAATCACCGCAAAGATCATATTCGGAATCCATACTGCGATGAGTGAAGGGATAGATCCATTTACGGCAAACGTATTACTGAATTGTTGGAAGAGAATGTATGTGAAGCTTAAAAATATTCCAAAACCCAGCTGAACACCTATTCCACCTCTCGATTTTTTACTCGATAACGAAACTCCAATTAACATCAAAATAAAAGTAGAGAACGGAACTGCTATTCGTCGGTACTTCTCAATTAAATAAGTATTCACATTTTCTGAACCTTGTGCTTCTTCTTCCCGAATAAATTTATTGAGAGTTGGAGTGTCCATCGCATCTATACTATTCAATCGCCGTTTAAAATCTGCAGGCTTGAAGGAAAGTATAGTATCTAATCGCTGGCCGGCACGAATCGTTTCTTTAAAACCAACGATGGTTCGGATGTAATAATTTTCGATCCTCCACTTGGAGTCTGTACTGTCCCAAATAATTCTGTCTGAATTTAAAAACCAATTTCGTTTTCCATTTTCAATTCTCTCAAGCGAAAACCGATAACCTACGTTTTCAACATTATTGTATCCTTCTAAATACATATATATACCCGGACTAATTTGCCGATGAAGATTCCGATCTTTAAATTCTACCGGATTTTTTATATATAGATTTTCGAAATTTAATTTTACCTTATTTGAATGCGGAATTACCCAGCCGTTAAAGTAAAAAGATAAACCGGCAAGAAAGAGCGACGCCACAAAGTAGGGGTAGAGCAATCTTCTAAAACTTATCCCGCTGTTAAGGATGGCTACAATCTCTGTATTGCTCGCCATCTTTGCAGTAAAGAAGATTACTGAAATAAAAATAAACAGCGGAGCAAAAAGATTCGCGAAGTATGGAATAAAATTAAAGTAATAATCGAAAACTATTGCGCTAAATGGAGCCTTGCGCTCTATAAAATCGTCGAGCTTCTCTGATATATCAAAGACCACGGCAATGACAATGATCAAAGCCAGTGAAAAAAAGAAAGTCCCTAGGAACTTTTTAATGATATATTTATCGAGTATTTTCAATCTTTATAGGTGAGTGGTGAGTGGTAATAAGTGAGTAGTGAGTAGTAATTAGTGAGTGGAAATTCGAGATTCGTAAATAGCAAGTCATAAAAATGCCCCTTGACCTTTCTTACATATTTCTTCTTATTTTTAATAGTGATTAATAATTAGTGATTAATAAAAATGTACCTTGACCTTTCTTACTTCTTACTTCTTACTTCTTACTTCTTATTTTTTATTTCTTACTTCTATTTTTAATTAATGAGTAAAACAATGCAGCTTGACCTTTGACCTTCTTACTCACAATTTCCTCCCAAGCACTTGTACCATTTCATTTTTCCATGTGGTGAATGTTCCTTCGAGAATTTGTTTTCGTGCTTCTGTAACAAGCCATAAATAAAATGCTAAATTATGTAATGTACAAATCTGCGCTGCAAGAATTTCTTTGCTAATAACTAAATGCCGCACATACGATTTTGAATAAGTTGCATCAACATACGAAGTTCCATATTCATCGAGTGGTGAAAAATCGTCTTTCCATTTTTCATTTCGCATATTCATAATGCCATTTCGTGTAAACAAGGTTCCGTTACGCGCATTTCTTGTTGGCATTACACAATCAAACATATCTATTCCTAAAGCAATGCTTTCTAAAATATTGATTGGTGTTCCAACTCCCATTAAATAACGTGGTTTATCTTTCGGTAAGATCGAACAAACGGCTTCGGTCATTTCATACATCATCTCCGCCGGTTCGCCAACCGATAGTCCACCAATCGCATTTCCTGCTCTTTCTTGAGCTGCAATAAACTCGGCCGACTTCAACCGAAGGTCTTTATAAACACTTCCCTGAACAATAGGGAAAAGTGTTTGCGTGTGACCATACTTTGGTTCAGTGTTGTCCATGTGTACACAACATCGCTTCAGCCAACGATGTGTCATTTCCATGCTGCTTTTTGCATACCGATGGTCGCACGGATAAGGAGTACATTCATCGAAAGCCATAATAATATCTGCTCCGATGACGCGCTGAATATCAATTGCCACTTCCGGCGTGAAAATATGTTTCGAGCCGTCGATATGGCTGGAAAACGACACTCCTTCTTCCTTGATTTTCCTGCGGTCGGATAAAGAATAGACCTGATATCCTCCACTGTCGGTAAGAATTGGTAGTTCCCAATTCATGAATTTATGGAGTCCACCTGCCGCTTCCATCACCTGTAAACCTGGTCGAAGAAAGAGGTGGTACGTATTCCCTAAAATGATCTGAGCTTTTATATCTTCCTTAAGTTCATGCTGATGTACAGCTTTAACTGTGCCGCCTGTTCCCACTGGCATAAAGATCGGAGTTTGAATTGTTCCGTGATCGGTCTTTATTTCTCCTGCTCGTGCATTGCTGTGAGCGTCTGATTTTGTGATTTTAAATTTCATTCCTGATTAACAATCTAACGTTAATATCTCGCCAAATATAAACACTTAAATATGAAGAGCCCGTTTACTTTTGTACAAATCACAATTCTTTACAGGAATCTCTTCATTCTGCATGTTTCACTTTACTCTCGACCTTTGCGGTCTGCTTTTTATTTTGTTGCTTATTACTGCTGTAATTCAGTTGGTTTACTATTGGTTTTTTTATAGGAGACTCGCTTTCTATCGCTATAATCAGGTAACGGGTGGACCACATCCGGTATCGGTAATTATATGTGCTAAAAATGAAGTGCTGCGATTGAAAAAATATTTATCGGCTATACTTGAACAAGCGTATCCCGATTTCGAAGTGATTGTTGTCAACGATTGCTCATGGGATGAAACCTCTGACTATCTCGAATCAATTGCAGCGTCTTACCCTCATTTAAAAATTGTGACGATTCAAGAGCAAGAGAAATACCGTCATGGAAAAAAGTTTGCTCTTACACTCGGAATTAAAGCCGCTAAGAACGAATACTTATTGTTGACCGATGCTGATTGTATTCCTGCAAGTAAAAATTGGCTGGCGTTAATGCAACGACATTTTGCCAGGAATACCGAAATTATTGTAGGTTATGGTCCGTACCAGAAAGCAAAAGGATTTTTAAATCGACTTATTCGTTTCGATACATTTTTTATCGGCATTCAATACCTCTCTGCTGCACTTGGCAAAAATGCTTACATGGGTGTGGGTCGCAATTTAGCCTATAAGAAAAGTCTGTTTTTTAATAGCAAAGGCTTTGCAAAACATAATCATATTCTTTCGGGCGACGACGATCTTTTCGTTAATCAGAATGCGAGCTCTGAAAATACAGAAGTTGAACTTGACCCGGAATCGTTTACCTATTCGGAAGCTAAAACAACGTTTTCTGATTGGTTAAAACAGAAGAAGCGCCACATGAGCACTTCGGGACAGTATAAATTTGGTGATAGCATTTTTCTTTTCACAAATTATATTTCAACGTTGTTATTCTTTTTGTTATTAATCGCTTTGTTAATTCTTCAATATGAATGGAGAATACTAGTATCTTTATACGTCGGATTACAATTATTAAAATTACCCATTATCTATTCTTGTGCAAAAAGACTAAAAGAGACTGATTTGGTTTGGTCTTTTCCACTCTTGGAATGCATACACACTTTTGTTCAACCATTCTTTTATATCGCTAACATCTTCTCAAAACAACAAACATGGAAGTAAACCCTAATCTCTCCGAAAAAGCCCAGATCGACTACAAGTTAGTACTCTGTGCAGTAAAAGGCGATCAAAAAGCTTATGCGGAATTAATGCAGCGTTATAAAGATTCCATTTACTTTATGCTTTTGAAGATGGTCAACAATCGCGACGATGCCGATGATCTTACGATTGAAGCTTTCGGTAAAGCATTTAAAAATCTTCATCAATACACACCCGATTTCGCTTTCAGTACGTGGCTCTTCAAAATTGCAACGAATAATTGTATCGACTTCATCAGAAGAAAAAGGAAATTCACTTTTTCAATCGACAAAAATATGGAGAATGATAACGGTCAGGAAATGCAATTTGAAATAAAGTCGCCAATGCTTGATCCGGAAGAAGACATGATCAAAAAGCAAAAAGCATTGCTAATGCGCGAAGTAGTAGAAAAGCTTAAGCCGCGTTACAAAAGATTGGTTGAGTTACGCTATTTTCAAGAACGCTCTTACGAAGAAATTGCCGACGAGCTGAAATTGCCTCTCGGTACTGTGAAAGCTCAGCTTTTTCGCGCACGAGAATTTCTGTATCAGATCCTGAAAAATCAAGAAGAGCAAATTTAATTTATCATCAGGTAATTGTCGCTCGTTTTTTCGGCCTTTCGATTGTTACTCTTAATCACTTTGCTCTTGAAACTTATTGAAAAATATTTTAAAGACCTTTCGCCTTTACAGCTGAAACAGTTTGAACAATTGCGTCCCGTTTATGAATATTGGAACGAACGCATTAACGTTGTATCGAGAAAAGACATTGAACAAATTTACCTTCATCATATTTTACATTCATTAGCTATTGCCAAGCTTGTTACTTTCAAGCCGGGTACGATGGTGCTTGATGTTGGTACCGGCGGCGGATTTCCGGGCATTCCACTTGCAATATTTTTTCCTGAATCTAATTTTCATTTAGTCGACTCAATCGGTAAGAAAATTTCTGTGGTCGATGAAGTTGTGAATCAACTTGGATTAACTAATGTGCTGGCTCAAAAGTGTAGGGCAGAAGAAGTAAAAGATAAAGTTGATTTCGTTGTTTCCAGAGCTGTGGCTCCTGCTAAAGAAATTGTTCAGTGGACTTCCAAAGTGCTCAAAAGAGGTGGAGTAAACGATTTGCAGAATGGTTGGATCTTACTAAAAGGTGGAGAGCTAAAGGCCGAAGTTGAAGAAACCGGAAAAGATGCTAATATTATAGATATCAGCAATTGGTTTGACGAGGAGTTTTTCGAAACCAAAAAGATCGTTTATCTGACTGCATAGTTTTACATCTTTAATGCCTTTTTTGATCGATTAATAGCGAAACTGGCTGATAATCAAGGATGGAGCGAATTGGCAAAAAAACTTCAATTGTTTTGTTCTTTTGAAATAAATATTACCTTTGCCATCCAGTTTTTAGAGTAAAAGCACAACAATATGAAAAGGACATTCCAACCTTCCACCAGAAGAAGAAAAAATAAGCATGGTTTCCGTAGTCGTATGGCAACTGCAAACGGTCGTAGAGTACTTGCTGCTCGCCGTACAAGAGGTCGTAAAAAACTTACTGTTTCCAGCGAAAAAAATAACAAATAGTTCTCTTAACTATTCTTTAAAAACGATGCCGTCCTTTTTGGTCAGCATCGTTTTTTTTTATACTCTGTTTAGAATTTCTGCAATTGCTTTTAAATTTTTTTCGGAGATAAGTTGGTGACCGGTATCTATAATATTCACTTCGCAATTATCTGCCACATCTTTCTTAAACGTATTGCCAAGTGATGGTGGCATAAGAACATCCCACTTTCCAAAAAACAAATATGCCTTCTTGTCTTCTGCTTTTAAAAATGATTTGATCAGTGGTAAATTAGGTATTGCAAAACGATAGATCATCCAGGTGTTATACACTTTGTCTCTACGCATCTGGTTTTCTAAATTGTATTTTAAAAAGCGAAATTTTTTTTCCGGCAACATTCTAAAACGAACCATCAGCTCACCCAATTTTATGATTCTAGTAGGATTGGTAACTACTCTTTGAAATAATTTTTTACCGAAATAATTTCGTGTTACAAATCGATAAAGTCCTGTTGGTTTTAATCCGTCGGGCGCTAAAAGAATTATCTTTCCAATTTTTTTTGATTGTAATTCATAGAGCCAAAGAGCAATTCGGCCTCCCAAACTGTAGCCAATTAAATCATATTGATCGGCAGGAAATCGCTCGAATATCTGCTTGTGAAGTTGAATGAAATTTGCATCGTTAAGTCCGGCTTGAACGTGTTCTGAAGATGCGAAACTGCCACCATGAAAATATAAGTTTACAGAAATAAGGGTGTATTCAGCAAGCAACGTGTACAGCGGCTCAAATTCTTGTGCTTCATTGTCGAAACCATGAAAAGCAATTAGCTTTTTAGGCCCATTGCCAAAAACAAATAATTCAATTACGGAATCGCCAAATTTCAACTCTAATCTCACAAGGGTAAAGATACGTTTTCAATCAAGTCGATTCGCGATTACTGTCATAATTGCTGAGAAAAACGTAGATTTAAAAAGCAAGTATTTTCTTTCTTTAAATATTAACACCTTGTCGATAATATTATCAAAAAGAAACGAAGTTTAAATGTAATTTTGCCTGACTTTTAAAAGCCGTCGTCGGCAGGAAGTCTCTACTAATTTTCAGCCTTATGCCAAGAGATATTTCCATTAAATCTGTACTTATTATCGGGAGTGGCCCAATCGTTATAGGTCAAGCTTGCGAATTTGATTACTCAGGTTCTCAAGCGGCTCGTTCGTTACGTGAAGAAGGAATTGAAGTTGTTCTTATCAATTCAAATCCTGCTACAATCATGACCGATCCTGTTACGGCCGATCATGTGTATCTCAAGCCGCTCACAAAAAAATCGATCAGCGAAATTCTCGAGCAGCATAAAATCGATGCAGTTCTTCCAACTATGGGTGGACAAACAGCATTGAACCTTGCTATTGATTGCGATAAAGCAGGCATCTGGAACAAATATGGTGTACGCATTATTGGTGTCGATATAGATGCCATCAATACCACCGAAGATCGGGAGAAATTCAGATTGAGAATGATTGAATTAAAGGCCGGTGTTTGTAAAGGTAGAACAGCTACTTCTTTTCTGGAAGGAAAAGAAATTGCACAAGAAATTGGTTTCCCTCTTGTAATACGTCCTTCTTTCACTCTTGGTGGTACAGGCGGTGGATTCGTACATACGAAAGAAGAGTTTGATGAATTTCTTCATCGTGGTCTTCATGCGTCGCCAACTCATGAGGTACTTATTGAACAATCTATTTCTGGTTGGAAGGAATTTGAACTGGAACTTCTTCGTGATGCTGCCGGAAATGTGATCATCATTTGCTCAATAGAAAATTTTGATCCGATGGGAATTCATACCGGCGACTCAATCACAGTTGCTCCTGCTATGACGCTCTCGGATGTAACCTATCAGCTAATGCGCGACCTAGCCATCAAATGTATGAACGGTATCGGAAACTTCGCAGGGGGGTGTAACATTCAGTTTTCTGTTAATCCTCATGATGAAACTGAAATAATAGTAATTGAAATCAACCCGCGTGTATCTCGCTCTTCTGCTTTGGCTTCTAAAGCAACCGGATATCCAATTGCAAAAATTGCAACTAAATTAGCTATCGGTTATCACCTCGATGAATTGAAAAATCAGATTACAAAAAGTACGTCTGCCTTTTTCGAACCTACACTCGATTATGTAATTGTAAAAGTTCCTCGTTGGAATTTCGATAAGTTTCAAGGAACTGATCGTCACCTAGGATTGCAAATGAAATCGGTTGGTGAAGCAATGGGTATTGGTAGAAGTTTTCAAGAAGCTCTCCAAAAGGCTTGTCAGTCGCTCGAAATAAAACGTAATGGACTTGGTGCCGATGGACGAGAAATACGTGAGCAAGATGAAATTCTAGATAGTCTCGAAAAGCCACGATGGAATCGATTGTTCCATATTTACGATGCGTTTAAGTTGGGAATTCCATTTCAAACAATTCAGCGATTAACAAAGATTGACTCGTGGTTTCTTCGTCAAATAGAAGAATTGATTCAACTCGAAAAAGAAATAGAAAAATTTACAGTCGATTCCATTCCTCGCGAACTATTGATGGAAGCTAAGAAGAAAGGATATGCAGATCGACAGGTCGCTCATCTACTTCGTTGTTTAGAAAGTCAAGTCTTCAAAAAGCGTGGAGAATTAGGTATTCGTAGAGTATGGAAAATGGTTGATACGTGCGCTGCTGAGTTCGAAGCTAAAACACCGTATTACTATTCTACCTTCGACGAAGAAAATGAAAGTCATCGTTCAGACAAAAAGAAAATAATTATTCTTGGCTCCGGACCAAATCGTATAGGGCAAGGAATTGAATTTGATTATAGTTGTGTACATGGTGTACTTGCTGCCAAAGAATGTGGCTACGAAACGATCATGATCAATTGTAATCCTGAAACAGTTTCAACAGATTTTGACATTTCCGATAAACTTTATTTCGAACCTGTTTTCTGGGAGCATATTTATGAGATTATCGAACACGAAAAACCGGAAGGGGTCATTGTTCAGCTAGGCGGACAAACTGCTTTGAAGTTAGCTGAAAAATTAAATAAGTACGGAATAAAAATTATTGGAACAACGTTTGAATCGCTCGACCTTGCTGAAGATCGCGGTCGATTCTCTACACTCTTACAGCAGCTGGGAATTCCTTATCCGAAATTTGCAGTAGTTGAAAATACAGATCAAGTAAGAGGACTTTCGAAAGAAATAGGGTTCCCGTTATTGGTTCGTCCCTCGTATGTATTAGGTGGTCAAAGTATGAAAATCGTAATCAACGACGATGAATTAGAAACACATGTAATTAAAATTTTACACGATATTCCCGATAATAAAATTTTGCTCGATCACTTTTTACAAAATGCCATTGAAGCGGAGGCCGATGCTATTTGTGACGGAGAAAATGTTTATATCATAGGAATTATGGAACACATTGAGCCGGCCGGAATTCATAGTGGTGATAGCAATGCTGTACTTCCGCCATTTGATTTAAGCGATAATGTGATTAAACAGATTGAAGAAATTACTCATCGTATAGCAAAGGCAATGAAAGTTATTGGACTTATCAATATACAATTCGCCATTAAGAATGAAATTGTGTATGTGATCGAAGCGAATCCGCGTGCATCGCGAACGGTACCTTTCATAGCGAAAGCTTACAACGAACCGTATGTTAACTACGCAACAAAAGTGATGCTTGGCGTGAATAAAGTAACTGACTTCAACTTTAATCCTAGAAAGTCAGGGTATGCGATCAAAGTACCGGTTTTCTCGTTCAATAAATTCTTAGATGTAAATAAAGAACTAGGGCCGGAAATGAAATCGACCGGTGAGGCTATCTATTTTATAGATGACTTAAATGACGAATTCTTCCAAAAAATATATTCAGAACGCAATTTATATTTATCACGCTAAACCGATGCAAGAGTTTCTAATTATCTCGATCGTTGTCTTATTGTTTTTCGGGGCTATAAGACGGTACATTTTTTTTAACGCTCACAATGCTTTCAATAAAGCTGCCGAAGATTTTATGAAACGACAGGAAGAGGAAGACAAGAAACGAAAAGAAGATGGCAGAGTATATGTCGATACCAAAAAGAGAGTAAGTAAGAATGAAAAATTCGACGATTACGAAGAAATAAAGTAATCGGTAAGCGTTTCATTATACTTTACCATTTCAAGATTATACTCACCTTTTTATTAGCTTTTAGGAGGTAAAAATCGACGCTATTTTATAGCTAAAACAATCATATTTTACATATATTCGCCTTTCCATATAAGACAACTATGAAAAAAATCCTTCCTCACTTAATTGCTATTGGTGCATTTTTAGTGATCACTTTTATGTATTTCTCGCCGATGCTAAGCGGCAAAGAAATGAAACAATCTGATATTGCCAATTGGGAAGGGATGTCGAAAGAGATCACAGATTTTCAAGACCAACATCATGAATCTACGTATTGGACTAACAGTATGTTTGGTGGAATGCCGGCATATCAGATCTCGGCGGTTTATCCTTTTACAATAATAAAATATGTAGATGAAATTGTTACGTTAGGTTTGCCTACGCCTGCGAATTATCTTTTTCTCTTTATGTTGGGATTTTATTTTCTGCTACTCACTTTAAAAGTTGATAAACGACTAGCTCTTGTAGGAGCCGTTGGATTTGCTTTCTCATCCTATTTTTTAATTTTCATAGGTACTGGACATAATTCTAAAGTTCATGCTATCGGTTATATGGCTCCAGTGATTGCCGGAATTATCATGACTTTTCGTGGCAAACATTTACTGGGTGCTTCTATTACCGGATTGGCACTTGCATTAGAGCTTTATGCAAATCACTTGCAAATTACTTACTACTTAATGATGGTAGTCGTTATCTTAGGTCTTATCTTTTTATACGAAGCTATTCGTGAAAAAAAGATAACAGACTATTTTAAAGCTGCAGGTTTATTGGTTGTTGTTTCCGGACTTGCTGTGATGAGCAATATTACCAATTTGTGGGCTACACAGGAATATGGTAAATACAGTACACGTGGTCCGTCGGAACTTACAGCGAATAAAGAAAATCAAACATCAGGTCTCGATAGAGATTATATAACTGATTGGAGCTACGGAATTGGCGAAACATTTACACTCATAATACCAAATTTTAAAGGTGGTGCCAGTGAAGCGATCTCGCAAAATAACAAAGAAGTCTTGAAAAATGTCGATCCTAATTACCGTCAGTACGTTTCCGGATTTGGCGCTTACTTTGGTGATCAACCATTCACAGGCGGGCCGTTGTATATCGGTGCCATTTTGGTTTTATTATTCGTAATCGGATTATTTGTTGTAGAAGGTCCGTTGAAATGGTGGATCGTAGCATCTACAGCTTTATCGATCATGTTAAGTTGGGGAAAATATTTTATGTCGTTCACGAATTTTTTCCTGGACAATGTTCCCGGTTATGATAAATTTAGAGCGGTAACTACAATTTTAGTGATTGCTGAATTAACGATCCCATTGATGGCGGTTCTTGCTGTGGATAAAATGATCAAAGAAGAAAATTTCTTTACTCAATATAAAAAGAAATTATTTATCGCGATGGGAATAGTAATCGGTTTTGTTTTGTTAGTGAAAATTTCTCCGTCAACTTTTACAAACTTGTATACTGATAGAGAATATGATCAAGTTTTATCATCGGTAAAAGGACAACAAAATTCGCAGCAGATAGCCGACGATTTTTTTGCAGCCGTTTCAAGTGCGCGCGAGCAAATTGTTAGTTCTGATGCAGGTCGATCGTTGATCTTATTGCTTTTGGCTGGAGGATTGATTTTTGCTTTTGCTAAAAATCGTTTTAGAAAAGAGTTCTTGATCTATGGATTATTTCTATTAATCATGATTGACTTGATAGGAGTAGATCGACGTTATGTAGATTCAGACTCATTTGTTAAAAAGACTGCGAACAGTGCGCCATTTCCGGAAAGTTCTGCCGATGCTTTTATCAAAGCCGATCCAACATTAAGTTATCGCGTTTTGAATATAGCAGCAAATACGTTTAATGACGCCAGTACATCTTATTATCATCAGTCGATAGGTGGTTATCATGGAGCAAAACTAAAGCGTTATAAAGAATTGATCGACGCTCGGCTTAGCACAGAAATGGCTACGATCAGAACGGCTATGCAAAAACCTGATTCATCTTTTGAAAAATTAATGAGTAGTCAGTCTGCTTTGAATATGTTGAATACAAAATATATTATTTACAATCCGGAAGCACAGCCACTAGAAAACAAAGGTGCTTTAGGAAATGCATGGTTTGTTAGTGAAGTAAAAGAAGTTGCTAATGCCGATTCAGAACTTTCGGCATTGAATAATTTTAATCCGAAACAAACAGCAATTGTTGATGTTCGTTACAAAGATGTATTGAATGGTTTGTCGATTCAAGGAGATAGTGGAGCAACAATAAAAATGACTTCCTATAAGCCGAATCATTTGCAGTATGAATCGAATTCGACTGCAGAGCATCTAGCCGTTTTCTCAGAGATCTATTATGATAAAGGTTGGAATGCTTATGTTGACGGAAAGAAAGTAGATTACGTACGTGCTGATTATGTGTTGCGTGCAATGAGAATTCCGGCAGGCAAGCATCAGGTAGAATGGAAGTTTGAGCCGGAAGTAGTAGCTACCGGAAGTAAAATGACATTGGCAGGTTCTGCCTTATTAATTTTGTTCTTTCTAGGAGTTATGTACAAAGAATTAACCGCACAAAAAAACCAGGCATAATAATTTGAAAAAGGTGCTGATCATTACCTACTATTGGCCGCCGAGTGGGGG
>JANLPR010000088.1:0-4792 GCA_031367345.1 Bacteroidota bacterium
TTGTGCATCTAATAAACTTTTGTGGTGGCTTGACAGTTTTGTGCTTCTAAGTCCGCTTCTTCGCCAAGCTGCAAAACGTTATACGCAACCCGTTGGCAGCATCGGAACTTCAAACTGCTTGCAAGAAATGAGCATTGTACAAGGTCGGCAAAGCCGTTTTGGCTATCGCTTCTGTAAAATAAAAAGAGAGGCAACCCCACCGCACGAAAGCCAACCCTTCGTTGCCTCACATTTTATTTTACCCAACCACACAAAAAAATATCTTCGTAGCAACATTTCGGATAAGATGAAAACTTACACTAACCAAAAATTTATTTCAGTTTTTGTTTGCG
Source organism: Bacteroidota bacterium (assembly GCA_031367345.1). Lineage (GTDB taxonomy): Bacteria > Bacteroidota > Bacteroidia > AKYH767-A > 2013-40CM-41-45 > JADKIH01. Next base: position 333 of record JANLPR010000088.1, read on the forward strand.
TTTTATTTCATGTAGCGACTTATGCACAAGTCAATTTTCCTCCAACACCACAACCATCAACTTTTACTCCTATCAACACTAATCCTTCAAACAACAACTACAACAGGCAAACTCCACCAACAAACTCAAGCAATGGAATAAACGTTTACGAAGAAGATTTAAAAAGACAAAGACAACAGCGGGAACAATTAAACGAAATCCTAAACGAAACGGACAGAGATTACAACCGAACTATTTATTACGACCTTCCAAGTTGTGCAAACAAAAAAGGAGCAGAGTTTTACAGGCAATCATTTTTACAACTCCAAAAAATAATTCAGTCAGATACTTTAAGTTTAAAAGAATCCATCTTCACAGTTGAAAATGCTTTCTTTGAAAACAAAATGAGTTATGAAACATTCAACAAATATTTGAAAGAGTGTATTGAAATTTGCAACTGGAAATTTAAAAAAGATGGCTATAAAGAAACCAATCAACTTGCAAAAGTTTTTGTTCTTTATCAATTCTTTTCCGACACGATTAATTACAAAGACACAAAAACTAAACAATGGAAAACACATTATCCTTTCAAATATGATTTTGACGATTACGAAGGGCGAGAAGATTATTCAAAAATGTTTGTTTCAAAACTCATGGCAACTAATTCAGGTCAATGCCATTCATTACCACTTTTGTTTTTAATACTTGCACAAGAATGGAATGTTGATGCTTATTTATCTTTCTCTCCAAATCATTCTTTCGTTCGCTTCAAAGATGCAAAGGGAAAAATCAGAAACATTGAATTAACTAATGGACAACTTACATCAGATAATTGGGTAACAGGTTCAGGTTATGTAAAAGCAGAAGCATTAAAAAGTAAAATTTATCTTGACACAATTTCAAAAAAGAAAATCATTGCCCAATGCTTTGCAGACCTTGCACAAGGATACACTGCAAAATATTGTTACGATAAATTTGTTTTGCAATGCACCAATGAAGCAATAAAATATTTTCCAACAGATATTTTTGCTCAACAAGTAAAATCTGATTATTACACATTGCAATTTGATTATGTAATAAAGCAACTTGGCAAGCCGCCATTAAAAGACCTTCCAAAATATCCGCAAGCGTATGACATTTACAAAAAGAGAAATCAGATTTATGATTTAGTTGATAACCTTGGATTTGAACCAATGCCAAGCGATGCTTACCAGAAATGGTTAAAATCAGTTCAGGAAGAAAAGAACAAACAGGAAAGTGAACAGCTAAAAATTAATATTCAACAATCAATCAGAAAAGATTAATGAAAATTCAAAAATATTTATTTGTTATTTTATTTCTGCAATCTTCTTTTTGTATTGCACAATTTTCACCATACCAAAATGATAAGGTTAAAGAGAATTACAATCAGGCATTTTCAGAATTAAACAATATGCTTAATGGTAAATCAATTTTAAATTTTAAGAAAGCTGTTTTTATTTCTGAAAATGTTTATTTCAATAACACAATGAACTATGAAGCGTTCAATTCAGAAATAGAAGATTTATCTAAAATGATTAACGCATTAATTAAAAGAGAAAATCTTATTTATGCTTTTGATGATTCAGCGAAAATAAAAAAGCACGCTGCAATTTTTACTTTAATGAAGGACAGCATAAAAATCTACATGGATAGTTCTCACTTTTATTATCATCAACCTTTCTCTTATGACTTTGATGATATTTGGGGGAGCGATGACTGGTCTAAAATGTTTGTTTCAAAATTACTTGAAACAGGAAAAGGAAATTGTCACTCACTTCCGTTTCTATACAAAATACTTGCACAAGAATTAAACGAAGAAGCATATTTATCTTTTGCACCAAATCATATTTATATAAAAATAAGGAGCAAAAAAGACGGTTGGTACAATACAGAATTAACGAGCGGTTATTTTCCAATTGATGCTTGGCTGATGGCATCAGGTTACATTCATTTGTCAGCAATTCAAAACGCAATTTACATGGACACATTAAGTAATCAGCAATCAATTGCAGTTTGCTTATTTGATTTAGCCAAAGGATATGAAAAGAAAAATATTCCAAACAATGAAGAATTTATTTTACAATGCTGCGATACCGCTTTAAAATATTATCCCAATTACATTAATGCTTTACTTTTGAAAGCAGAAACAAAAAAGAAAATATTTCAAGCAATAATGCAAAAACAAAACGCTACTTATCCTAAAGAAGTTTTCAGCAATCCAAAAGCGAAAGAATTGTTTGATGAAATGCAAAATCTTTACACCTCTATTCATAAGCTTGGATACCGTTCAATGCCAAAAGAAATGTATCTTGATTGGCTTGTAAGTTTAAAAACAGAAAAAGAAAAATATCAAAATAAAAATATTACTAATTTTACAAACAATAAAAAATAAATATTATGAAAAAGAAAATCCTTACATCAGCAATTTTGGTTTTCTGCACTTGCAATTTCCTCTTTGCACAAAACCCATTTGAATCACTTGGAGTTAAGAATATAAAAGTTCTCACATTCAGTAACGGAAAGTTCAATGAGTTTTTTGACAACGACACCATTGAACAAATCGGTTCAATTCTTTTCAACACTGTAACAAATGAAATTGTTGCATTCGTTGAAAATGATACTTCTTATTCAGAAGCAACATTAAATCCTGAAATAACTTCCCGTTGGCTTTCACCTGACCCATTGGCTGCGAAGTTTCCTTTTATTTCCCCTTATGCTTATGGTAATAACAACCCTATTTTTTTTATTGACCCTGATGGCAGAGCTGTTAAAGCAGCAAACAGTGATGCTTTAGTAATATTAAATTCAGTTTTTTCTACATTCAATTCAAGTATTAATGGTCAAGCAATGACCGGAGCGCAACTTTTTGGCTTTAGCAGTAAAGATGCAAACTCTGCTACCTTTAGTTCTAATGTTTCAGCAAAACAATTTAATGATATATTAAGTCAAACTGGATTGTCAAAATCACAGAGAAGTGACGCTTCTGCATTATTCAAAGTATTATCAAAAAGCGATGTGGTTGAAATTGGTTTAGCGAATGAAGCATCCTCTTTACAAAAGAATATTAACCCATCTTCTAATTCAAATTCTATTGGATTAGTAACAGAAAATAATAGTGCAGATAATTTAATTGACCAAAGCTTACGAGGAAATATGAACAATTCTCAAATAAGGCAAAACTTAACTGGTCAAAGTCCTTCGGGTAAAATTTCCAGCAATGAAGCATGGGGATATTTCGGCAATTCAGACCCAGCAACAAATATGTCCCCTGGCGGAGTAAAGGGTTTGATTTTAGTTAATAATAATGGTCAAATGGTAAATGATTTCACTTACTCTCCAAGCAATAACAATACAAACAATGGAGATTTTAATAAAGCTGTTTCTTCTTTTAAAACTTCAATAATTGAATTTTCAAAAACGAAAGAAGCAAATAATTATGAGAAATAGAACAAACTTTTTTTTCTTTGTAAAAGTTGCAAGAAGAATATGCACTTGTTTAGTTTTATTATTTGCAACTTTCATTTGCAAATCTCAAAAGTTAGATGGCAAATATTACAAAGCCGATTGTAGAATAAATATTATTAAGAAATCTCAAGATTCTATCATTGCTTTCGGCAGCCCGCAATGCTCATCATTAAAAATTGATACAACATTTAACGGAGCATGGATAATTTATTCAAACAGTGATTCAACAATAGTTATCTATCATTCAACAATCGTTAATAATAAATTAGAAGGATTGGTTTTTTCTCTTGATGAATCAATGAAAAAAAAACAATACATTCAATATAAAGAAGGAAAAAGAAATGGAGCATCCCTTAGTTTTGACCTTCATGATAGAATAACATATTTCTGTAATTATGATATGGATAAAATTTCAGGTGACTATTATTACTATCAATACAACGATGCTAATGGAAAACTTGCAAGGACTTCTCATTACGATGAAAAAGGTAAATTAAAAGAGGAGAAGCATTACGATACTGGAGTTTATGACAAGTTCAAACCTACCAATAAAAATTAACCACTTCATTTATTAAAGCCAACGCATTTGCAAGCACATTTTATTTTTTGCAACGCACAATGCAACCGCACCAAAAAATAAAAAGAGCTTGCAAGCCCATGCACACGACAACGCAAGAAGGCATTGTGCGAACCTCAAACAGTATCGCATTGAACGAGCAGTCGGGTATGCGTATAACATAAAGATTAAAAGAAATTTTTAAAAAGGGGGCTTTGAGTGGTAAACAAGCAGTTGTACAGCTATCAAACAGTGGTGCGTAAACAAACAGTGGTGCATCTAATCCCCCTTTTTAAAAACTTCTTTAATCCCTTCTTCGTGTGTGTCTTGAATGAATGTGTCAACCGCACAATCAATGCTGTACAAAAGATGGAAGACAGTTTTAAAAGTCAGAATGATAAGAGCGAAGTCTAAGCGAATCGGACGGTCGTCTTACTGA
>JANLPR010000104.1:0-22845 GCA_031367345.1 Bacteroidota bacterium
CGAATTAGTACTAAGGCGATCGATAAATAAAATACTATTGTCTGTTAATTTCACCCATGAAGATTCATTATGAATTCCGTTACAGGTTGGACCGGTTGCATAAGTATTAGTAGTAGGATTATAAATAGTAGTTCCTCTTAACGTTCCAGCAACTAATGCTTGAAGAACCCTTCCATCTTCGAGAATTGCTGAATTGGCATCACTAACATTAGCACTTGGATTTGGTGTTGACGACCAAGTGTTATTTATAGGATTATAAACTTCACCTTTAGCCAAGCCTGTTCCGTACTCTCCTCCTGCTACATAAACTCTACCATCTTTTAGAATCTGCGATGAAAAATAAAGTCGTGTACTTGTCATTGCAGCTAATGTAGTCCAAGTGCCATTCACATAACTACCTTGTATGTTAGGAGTAAGTTTATTCCACAAGTTTCCATAGCCATCGGTTCCCCCGGCACTCGTCTTACACATGATTGTTCCATCAGATAATAATAACATCACACCACCACTGGCAGAAGGTGCAGCTGTTGCTAACGGTATCCAACTTCCAACTTGAGAAATAGTTTGAGAACCGGAAGGACATGTTACCGTAGGAGCTCGCGTACCCATAGTACCTGTACCTATAATTTGAGTACAACAACCTGAGAGCACATCGCCTAAACTTGCTGTTGATTTAATATCATACGTAACCCAGAAATAATTAGTCCCTTCAGAAAGAGTAGCAGTACCCAAAACGGTATATAATCCATTTGGTGCATTAGATGTTGAACCAAATTGTGTTGTACTACTAAAAGTACTACTGTTTCCTGTAAAATAAATTTTCGCATTTGTAATATCTCCCGATGGATTTGTGCACCCTGCTGTTGAAAAAGATATAGAACTAACATTAAATGGAGTGTTAGTTCCACTCACTACCACTTGCACTTGCAAGATTTGATTTCCAGTGGTATTCACAGAAACGGCTTGAGTATTATTAAGGAAAGCTGTTGTAGAAGAGGTGTAAGTCATTGCAACAGTTGCTCCAGGTGACCAAGTGTAAGTTGTTCCGAGGCTAGGAAAATTTGTAGAAGACATATTAGCCACAGCAGTAAGGTTAGCTCCTGCAATGGAAGTACTCCAAGTATTCGTTCCATTGGTAATACTTCGAATATTAAAGTCGCCAGTAGTACTTCCGAGTAAACCAATATTTCCTGATTCACCAACTGCATCTGCACACGTATTTGCTCCCATAACAGTCAAATCTGTGGATGAACCCCAAACTATTTGAACAGTATTACTAGTTTCATTTAATATAATTTGAAAAGTCCAATGGTTCTGACTACTATTTCCATAATGATCACAATCCGTCCATTGAACAATATATTGTCTATTCGGAGAAGTGCCCCGAGAGCCTGAAATAATTGTACTTGTTGCACTCGCACCAACAAGGTCTGTACCATAACCTGCGATTGAATTGATGGCGCTAGTTTGAAGTCCACAATAAACATCCGTATTGACTCCACCGAGCGTAATAAATCCATTTGCATTAACTCCGAGTGTACTATAACTTGTTCCATTGTAATTAAAGGTAAAAGGCATAGTCAATATAGCAGAAGACCCATCATCCCATAAACCGGAATACAATGTTGTTCCAGAAATAGCAATATAATTTCCTGTTGAATTAGAAAACACATAACTAGAAACAACAGCTTTCGATGAAAAACTCGATATCAAAAACAACAAGAAAAAAAAGATTTGTAACCGTAATACTTGTAATTGTAATTTCATACTCTTCTTTTTTTGACATTTAATATCATCAAAACATATCAATGATTTTAGAAAACATCTCTTATACTGAAACTTTTCTTTTCTGATTTTAAATCAATTAATATTTAAATAAATTAATGTATAGCAATCACTAAACTAATATTAAGATGTCATGGTTTTTCCCGCAGATCACTATGCATATTTAAGAAAATTAATTGATATAAAGAAAAGTTTCACCTCTGCATTTTATAATTGCAATCATAAAACACCTGTAATATGACGACATCTCGCTTAATTTCTAATTATCTTGACGAACAACCTACTATGATTGGTAAAACATGCAAAACAAAGCGAAAATCTTGCCTTATAGATAAACTCTTGAACACGTTATTTTACAGTAATCCATGATTCTATTCGGAAACATTGAAAATACCAACAGATAAAAGTAAATTTGCCAAAACTTGTTAGTTACAATAAATCATCACGAATCGATTTTATGATCAAGCATCAACATTTTATTTTGCATAAACCTTTTGGGTATTTAAGCCAATTTGTTTGTGAATTAAAGAAGAAAAAACTTTTGGGAGAACTTCACAATTTCCCGGAAGGAACGATGGCTATTGGGAGACTTGACGAAGAAAGTGAAGGACTTATTTTATTAACGACCGATGGATTAGTGAGTGAAAGTATACGGAGTAAAAAAATAGAAAAAGAATATTACGTTCAGATTGATGGAATACTTGATGATGAATCGTTAATAAAATTACAGCAAGGTGTAGAAATTGGAATTCGTGATGTTAAGTATATGACTTTGCCATGCAAAGTAGAACGGCTTGAAACTGTTCCTAATTTTCCTCCAAGAACAAGAAAAATTCGCGATGATAGACACGGCCCAACAAGTTGGATCTCGGTAACGATTGGCGAAGGTAAATACAGGCAAGTTAGAAAAATGACAGCTGCGGTTGGTTGCCCTACCTTACGTCTTATTAGAGTAAGAGTTGGCAACAATCATTTAAATGAAATGAAAGCCGGAGAAGTTATTGAAGTGGAAAAGTTTTCCTGAATAAAAATGTTTATCGGAAAAAATTAATATTCTATTTCACTTTAAAGTGAACACCCCAGAAAAGTACTCGATCAATATCTTTCAGTTTGCTGTCTAATTTGTTTCTAAAAATGGTACAAGAATTTGTATCGAACGGCCCAAGCTGTGTTTTAAGTGCATTGATCAAATCATTATCTTCTTTTTGCCCAAAATAGATTGCATTTGTTTCAAGTACATAACTTTTTTTATTATAACTTCCATGCGAAATACAATCGATATAAATATTTCCAAATAGATAAACTTTACTTTTGAAAGGAGAATCCGACGAATAATTTAATTTATAATAAAGTGTTTTATCATTGTAAGAATTAGCATGAGCGCTTCCATAAATTAATAAATTCAAATTGCTCGATGTAGAAACACCACCTTTAATCAATTCCTGCATTCGGCTGTACACTGCTCTATCGCGAACTTCCAAATTATCTATTTTTTGCAAAGCAGAGAGCACGAAATTTGCCTCTTTCAATTTCGACTTAAACTCTATATTCGGCTGATTGATACTCAATTTCTGAATATACTTTTTAAATGTAAAAAGATCTGCTTCGTCCAATCCTGAGATTTTAATTCCATAAATGAACGACTTTATAACACTCAAATCAATTCCATTTGTTGAAAAAACACTCTTCAATTCATCGAAATAGTTTTTATATGATTCTAATCGCCCACCTTCATTGCCTTGATCGTATTCAAAATCAGTTCCGATAAATCGTATATTTCGATTTAAATTTTTTATTTCCCGATAAAATTCTTTTTTCTGTTTATCGCTTCGAAGAATCGAATCAATTAATATTTCATTCGACGAATTGATGTATTTATTAATAAAATAAGCAATTGTAAATGGCGCTTCTATAAAAACATTCAGCGTATCGCTAGTAGAAAAATGCTGAGTAAGTTTGGCAATAACATCTACATACTCCGGGAGATTAGTTTTTACTTCGTGACTTTCAGTAACGAACAATAATTTTCCCTTCAAACTATCGATCTCAGGATTAAACTGATCAGTATTTATTGTTTGCGCAATACATTGAAAAAATGTCATGCGAACAATCAGTACAACAATAAATATTCTCATAGAGTTATTTTCTAATCTGCTTCCTATTTTTTTAGGAACTTAGTAATTGAACTACCATTCTCAGAAGAAATTTTAAAATAATAAATTCCATTCGAGATAGCACTAAGATCAATTTGCTTTTTATTGTAGCCACCAACAACAGCCCATGATTGAAGCTCAACGGTTCTTCCAACAATATCGTAAATAGAGATGGAAAGATTTTCATTTTTCTTACTTACTAAATCAATTGAAAGTAATCCATCAGTTGGATTTGGATAAACCAATACATCATAAGCAGGAGTATTAATTGATGATATTCCTGGCGCCAATTGAGCAGCTCTAAGAACTGCACCCATCGCATTCACTTTTCCATTTCCCCAATTGTTATTACCTCCTTGTGGTATAACGCCTGTCCAACTATCTTGAATTGCTGTTAACGTATAAATATCTTTCACTTCTTGTGGAGTAAGATCATTTTTTACTTGCAATAACAAAGCAGTAATTCCTGTAACCGCAGGAGACGACATAGAAGTACCACTCAATTGACCATACGGATAATCGCGATTAGTAGTAGCAAAATGAATTTTATTTACGACATAAAGATAACTTGCTCCCGTAGACATAAACGCGCTATCGTATGAACTAATCGAAGAACCCACCGTTAGCCCCGGTCCTGTAATATCCGGTTTGATACGACCATCAACCGTTGGACCATGGCTTGAGAAGGGAACTAAATTTCCTTTAGCTACATACGATGCATACGAATACGATTGCGCACTGATATTCGTCCATTGAACTTTAGAAGCATATGCTCCTACTGCAATAGCAGAATTAGTAGATGAAATATCTGAAATATTAGAAAGCTGATCGCCGTTTACGGCATTGGAATAGTTGTAAGAACGAAATGCACCGTAGTAGCCAACAGTATTAGAAACAAAACTATTCCATAAATGTATAGTTCCATCACTTCCGGTTATCGATAGTAGAATTGTATCAGAGATTATTCCACTGTTGATGTCAACAAAAATTCGAGGCTTACCATTGAAATCAGCATGATTCGTTACCACAGAAAGAAACAATGTATCGTTGTTAGAGCCAATTAGATTTATTGAATGAATGCTATCATCTAAACAAACTGAACCTGTAGAGGCAATTATATTCCCATTTTTCAAAGATACATTCAAACAAAATGTTTTCGCCGATTCTCCCCATACATCTAACCATGTTTTTTTTCCTTCGGGGCTATTCGCTATTTTTAAAAATGTATTTACAATTGTGTCGATAGGTGTAAATGTTTTTTGAATATGAATTGAATCGGTTCCGTTATTACCCGCCGAACAAACAAATATTTTCCCTGGCCCTGTTAAATTATCGAGCGCTTGACTAAACAAACTTGTTCCATCGTGCGGACCAAGCGGACTTCCCCAACTTAAATTTACAACCGCCGGCTTACTTACCGATGTAGCATAGTCATATACATAACTAATTCCATCAATCATATCTGAAATTCCGGTATTGATCCATTGCGATTTATCGGGAGTCATTGCTACAAGAACGATGTCAGACTTATAACTAAATCCTTTAAACTTTTTACCTGCCGTAGGGCTGCCATATCCTGCTCCTGCACAAATTCCTGTTACATGAGTTCCATGTGTCTCTTCTATATTATCCGTTCCTTGATTCCACATTTGGAGCGTGTCTGTCAACTCCGACCCATAAGCAAAATTCGAAGGAGCAGTACCCGAATTATTTTTCTGTAACCAAACTCTCTTTACACGATAATTTGTTCCGGCAGTATCAAAAAAAGAAGGGTGACCAAAATCAAATCCAACATCAACAACACCAACAACTACACCTTGGCCGGTATATGGCATAGGCAAATTATATCCACTATGAACAGAATCAACATGCGTATCAAGTCTTGCATTATCTAAATTGGGAAATGTTGGAACGTCTAATTCCAAATAGGCAATAGTTGAAAGTGCTGCAAGCTGACGTACAGCATTCAACGGAATTTGAACAGTATAAATAGTTCCTGCCTTTGTTCCAATTAACACACCGAGAGCTGTCAATTGACTTTCAAAAAAAGAAGGTGTGATTTTAATTAGTCCGCTAATATAATTCTGATGATTGATTTGCTTATAGACATAACTTTTCGGAAGATCGGTTTGATCGGGATTTCCTGCGATATATTTTAAAAACAAACGTGTTTGAGGAGAGCAATGACTGTTTCCGGTTTGAGCAAAAACATTGAATGAAATAATCAATGCTAAACATAATGAGTACAGGTTTTTCATAAGCGGATTTTATGTTGTAAAAATAGAAAAATTGTGCTAAGAAAATCAGGAAAGCTAAATTCATAGCACTCGTTTTTCAACATAAAATCAAATGTACCTAGAGTTAAAGTTGAACCGGATTACGTTTTACATACTCTTTTACTCGAGGTGCGACTTCTTTGGCAAAAAGTTCGATAGATCGCATCATTTTCTCGTGAGGCATTGTTCCTACACTCATTTGCGCAAGAAAACGAGTGTTACCAAATAATTTGTATTCATCTATTATTTTTTGCGCCACTTCCTCCGAATTTCCAACTACCAACGAACCTTCTTTAGAGCGCATCCAATCGAATTGATCTTTTGTCATACCTGACCATCCACGTTCCTTTCCAATTGTTGTCATCAATGCTGCATACGGTGGATAAAATATTTCGGCAGCTTCTTCTGATGTATCTGCTACGAAGCAATGCGAATTAATTCCCAATTCCATTTTGTGAAGATCGTGTCCTGAAAGTTTGTATGTTTCTTTGTAAAGATCAGTAAAGCCAACAAATCGACTTGGGCTTCCGCCGATAATCGCTAAGGCCATCGGAAGACCAAGCTTCCCCGCACGAATAGCAGATTGTGGTGTTCCTCCTACTGCAATCCAAATCGGAATTTCTTTTTGATGGGGACGCGGGTACACTCCTGCATTTTTCAATGCCGGGCGATGTCCACCTTCCCAATTTACTTTTTCGTTTTTATTAATAGCTAGAAGCAAATTTAATTTTTCAGAAAAAAGTGTATCATAATCATCAAGATCATAACCGAACAATGGAAAAGATTCAGTGAAAGAACCTCTACCAGCCATAATTTCTGCTCTTCCTTCACTGAGTAAATCGACTGTAGCAAAACTTTGAAAAACACGCACCGGATCATCAGAACTTAAAACAGTAACAGCACTTGAAAGCCGAATGTTCTTTGTTTTCACTGCTGCTGCTGCAAGAACCACAGCCGGAGCCGACACTAAAAATTCATGACGATGATGTTCACCTATTGCAAAAACATCCAGACCAAGTTGGTCTGCCAATTCAATTTCTTTGATCAGGTTTTTCATTCTTTCACTATCCGAATACTTCTTACCGGTAAGTGGATCCGGAGTTGCTTCAACGAACGTGTAAATTCCTAATTGCATAATCAGCTTTAATAAATAAGTAATGAATTAAATTTATTTCATAAAAAAATCTGACATTTCCAATGAAACTAGAAAGTCTCTCAGCCAATTTTAACGCCCGTCATAGTAAGCGAACCACCTACTGCTTTGTCGTTGAAAAATTCTATTGCATCTTTTTTATCTTGAAGCGCTAATGAATATAACAATGGATAATAATGATCAGGAGTTGGTATTGCAAGTGTACCCGCCTTTCCTAAATTTTGCCAATCGATCAATGATTTATGATCGCCTGAAGAAATTTTTTCTTTAAACACTTGATTCATTTCGTTCGCCCAATCAAATCCGAAATTATCATTGATATGATCGAAATCGACCATTCTCAAATTATGAACCATATTTCCGGAACCAATAATGAGAACACCTTTTTCACGCAGTGAACTTAACTGTTTTGCTAAATCGTAATGATATTGTCCGGGCTGATGGTAATCGATGCTTAACTGCAAAACAGGAATAGTTGCTTCCGGGTACATATTTTTCACCACCGACCATGTTCCATGATCCAATCCCCAATCGTGATCGAGACCAACATTGGTAGTTGTAATTATTTTTTTTGTTTCCTCTGCCAAGAGCAGATTGCCGGGAGCAGGATATTCCACATCAAATAATTTCTGAGGAAAGCCACCAAAATCATGAATAGTTTTTGGATTCTCCATTGCCGTTACATGAGTTCCTTTTGTAAGCCAATGAGCACTGATACATAAGACAGCAGAAGGAGTAGGAATTTGTTTCGCCAACAATTTCCATGTCTCAGTAAATTCATTCGACTCAATACCATTCATCGGCGAACCGTGACCGATAAAAAGCACCGGCATTTTTTTTCCCAACCTAGGCAATGAGTCACTAAACGAATTGAGCGAATTTAAAGTCATCATTGCGAATGTACTTTTTAGAATAGTTAGAAAATGCTTTCGATTCATTGTATTACTCTTTGACAAGCGTGAAGCAAGATCAAAGTTACTAATCTTCTCGTAAAAATAAGAGAAGAAAAGTTATCAAATCCATTTATTTCATAAAACATTAAAAAGGGAATTGCTAAAATAATTACTCATTGAGCAAACGCAGCGCCTCCTTTTTACTCAATGGCATTAGTTCATGTTCTTCGACGAAAGAAATAACCCATTGAGAATTTGTTCGTGAATACTGGCGCAGAGCCCAACCAATTGCTTTTTGAAGAAAGAATTCTTTTGACATACTATTTTCCATAATTCGATCAGTCAACCATTTCAAATCTGTGTTCTCTTTGTAATTCAGCTGGAAAATAATACAAGCTCTTCGTTTCCAAAAATCGGCTGATAGATACCAAGATTTTAATTCCGTTAAGTAATCTCCTTTATGAAATTCATAATATGGCCCAATCGCTTTCGAACAAATGGTATCGACCGTATCCCACCACGAATTTGTTTCGATGAGGTATTCAAAAAAATCGACCGACAAATCCTTCACCATTTTTTTGTTTTTAGCCAATAGATCACAGGCAACATAATGGTATTCTCGGAAAGGCATCTGCCACAATTTACGGATAACAAATTCCAGCTCCTCCGCAGTTTCAGGTTTATAAACAGCAAATAATTCTTTCTGGATGAAGTCACGAATAGGGTGAGGCAAACCTAAAAATTTAAATCTATTTTTCATGTAATCAGCCATACCACTTGCCTTTTCGGCATCTGCATTCTCTTCAAAAAGATTTTTCAATTCTCTGAGAAAAAGCTTTTGATTCATTTTTTCAATCATAAATTTTAAATGATAAAAAAATTATCGGAAATGTTTTCAATAATAATCACTGCGAAAAATGCCTTCATTAATAAAATATTTTTTACTTCGCCCCCACTATTTTCTTAATCTCATTGAGCTTATTCAAAGCCTGAAGCGGAGTAAGATGATCAATATCGATGTTTAAAATCTCTTCTCGTATTTGTTCAAGAACCGGATCATCTAATTTAAAAAAACTTAATTGAACATCATTTGATGCAAGCGATTTTTTAAGGTTAGACGGTTCCGACCGTGAGGCTTCTAGTTGCTTCAACATTTCCTGAGCTCTATGAACTACTTTAGACGGAATTCCCGCCATCTTAGCCACATGAATACCAAAAGAGTGTTCGCTGCCTCCTTGAACCAGTTTTCGTAAAAAGACTACTGTATTGGTTAACTCTTTTACCGTCACATGAAAATTTCGGATACGAGGAAAAAGAACTTCCATTTCATTCAACTCGTGATAATGAGTAGCAAATAATGTTTTCGCTCGAGTGTTTCCGTTTTCATGGAGGTATTCGGCAATAGCCCAGGCAATACTAATTCCATCGTAAGTAGAAGTACCTCGACCAATTTCATCGAGCAAAATCAAACTGCGATCAGAAATATTATGTAAGATGCTGGCAGTTTCATTCATCTCTACCATAAATGTTGATTCACCACTCGAAATATTATCGCTTGCTCCTACTCTGGTAAAAATCTTATCTACAATCCCAATTTCAGCAGCAGAAGCCGGAACAAAACTACCTGTTTGCGCCATCAAAGTAATCAAGGCTGTTTGTCGAAGAATGGCCGACTTACCCGACATATTTGGACCAGTAATCATTAATATTTGCTGGCCTTCAGGATCTAAATAAATATCGTTTGCAATAAACTTTTCACCTTCCGGTAATTGCTTTTCTATGACCGGATGTCGTCCGTTTTTAATGTCGATGATTTTGGAATCATTTACATGTGGACGCACATAATTATTTTTTTGTGCAGTAGTAGAAAATGACAGCAAACAATCAAGACGAGCAATTAACGATGCGTTTAATTGTATTGGCTGAATGTATTCGATAATTGCCTGAACAAGATCGTTGAATAAATTAGTCTCGAGCGCAAGAATTTTTTCCTCCGCACCTAAGATCTTTTCTTCATATACTTTTAGTTCTTCGGTAATATATCTTTCCGCATTTGTTAATGTTTGTTTGCGCATCCACTCAGCAGGTACTTTGTCTTTATGTGTGTGAGTCACTTCAATATAATAACCAAATACATTATTGAAACCAACTTTCAACGAAGAGATGCCGGTACGTTCTGCTTCTCGTTGTTGCAATTGAAGTAAATAATCTTTTCCATGCAAAGCAATATCACGCAGTTCATCCAACTCCACATTTACTCCTTGATTGATGACTCCACCTTTATTGACCAATACAGGAGCATCGGAATGGAGTTCCTTTACAATGCGATCTTTAATAATCGAACACGTATTTAATTGATCGGCAATAATACGGATCGCTTTATTTTCTGTATTCAAACAAGACTCACGAACAGCTTGAACCATTTCCAATGCACGTCGAAGCTGTTGTACTTCTCGAGGCGAAATTTTTCCCAGGGCAACTTTTGAAATCAATCGTTCTAAATCGCCCACTTGCTTTAAATGATTTTCAACGATCGACGAAAATTCCGGATGATCGAGAAAATAAGTAACAGCATTTTGTCGCTCTTCAATAACAGCAGCATCTTTTAAAGGAAGAAGCAACCATCTTTTTAGCAATCGACCGCCCATAGGAGTAACTGTTTGATCGATAACATCTATAAGAGCGACTGCATTTTCATGACTACTATCGATCAACTCCAGATTTCTAATTGTAAATTTATCGAGCCATACATAAAGATCTTCATCAATGCGAGCAATTCCACTAATATGTTTTAGTTGTTCTTGACGAGTATCCGAAACATAATGCATGGCAGCGCCGGCAGCAATAATTGCAAGTGGCATTTCTTCAATTCCAAATCCTTTGAGCGACACCATTCCGAAATGTTTCAACAATAGCTCACGCGTATAATCTTCTTTAAACACCCACTCGTCGATTGAAAAATTATAGAAGCGAGAATATTTTTCAGCAATTTCTTTTCTGAACGATTTAGAATAGACTATTTCATTTGGATTAAAATTCTGTAATAATTTTTCAATGTAATTTTCATTGCCTTGTGCAATTAAAAATTCACCTGTGCTGATATCGATAAAAGCGATCCCGATCGAATTGCCGTCGAAATGTAGAGAGGCAAGAAAATTATTTTTTTTATGATCGAGAATTTTGTCGTTGTAAGAAACCCCGGGGCTTACCAATTCCGTAACGCCTCTTTTGACGATGGTTTTAGTCAGCTTAGGATCTTCTAACTGATCGCAAATAGCTACACGCAGACCGGCTCGTACAAGGCGAGGCAGATACGTATCGAGCGAATGATGCGGGAAGCCGGCCAATTCGATAAAAGAGGCGCTACCATTGGCTCTACGGGTAAGGACGATGCCTAAGATCCCTGATGCTTTTATCGCATCGGCACCAAAAGTTTCATAGAAATCGCCTACACGAAAGAGCAATAAAGCCTCCGGGTATTTAGCCTTAATGCCGTAGTACTGTTTCATAAGTGGCGTTTCAACGACAGCCGATTTTGTTTCTTCCTTCAACAAGTTTTTGCTTCTTTGCAGTAATTATTAAATCTATGCGCAAGATACAAAATGAAGACTTGGGTCGGTTAACTGTTGATGATTTTAAAAGTGCTCAAAAACGGCCAATTATAATCGTACTCGACGATGTACGCAGCTTGAACAATATCGGCTCAGTCTTTCGTACTGCAGACGCTTTTCGATGTACTGCTATTTATTTATGCGGAATTACGGCCACACCTCCGCATCGTGAAATTCACAAAACGGCTTTGGGTGCAGAAGATTCAGTTGAATGGAAATATGAAAAAGACATCGTTTCTGCTATCACTCAACTAAAAAAAGAGGGCTATAAAATTGTTGGAATAGAACAAGCAGAGGGCGGAATAATGCTTGATGCTTTTGACGTACTGGAAAATCAGAAATATGCGTTTATTTTTGGCCATGAAATTCACGGCGTAAGCGATCAGGCTTTGGCTCTTTGTGATTCGGCAATAGAAATACCGCAAGACGGCACAAAACATTCGCTCAATATTTCAGTGTGTGCAGGAATTGTAATGTGGGATTATGTTTTGAAAACGAAAAAAAGCAGTTAAAAAGTAAGGGGTTAAGGTTATTATTCTACAACCTTATAGACGAAAAATTATTTCAGCTGCTAATTTTAAAGAAAAGAATAATAAACGAGAAGACATTGAAAGCTAAGCGAAGTCAGTTATACCGGAGTTATTTTTAAATCTACTTAGCCTTAAATCAATAAATTTTTTATAATTTAATTGAAAGTAATAATTGACCTCCTAGGCCAAGTTCTACAATTTTTTGAAGTGTTGAGATTCGTACCTCCTTAATATTATTCTCAATCTTCGAAATGTAGGATTTTGTAGTTCCAACTTTTTCTGCCAGCTCAGCTTGAGTCATGCCTTTTAATACCCGAGCTTCGTGAATTAATGCTCCAAGCTTAAAATTTTCGTAGCCCGCCTCAAGCTGATCGCGTTTTGCAACTCCACGCTTTCCATAGTGAACTTCTTTAAATTGATCGAGCGTTAATATGTTACTTTTTTTCGCTTTCATATTCCTTTTTAATTTTTAATGCTTTATCAATTTCACTTTTTGGTGTTTTCTGTGACTTCTTTTGAAAACCATTTGCTAGTACGACTAATTGGCCTTGATCGAAAAAACAAAAGATACGAAAGATTTTACTACCCTGTTGAATTCGTATTTCATAAAGCCCGTCTGTGTTCTCGATATGTTTGAGATAGCTTTCAGGAATTTTTTGAAGGTCTTCAATTAATTCAAAAGTCCAAATAATCTTATCTTTCACTTTTCTTCTCTGCTTTTCAAGGAAATTTTGAAAGTAATCTTTGTAAAAAACGACTGTCCGGAACTTCCGCTTAATGCTCACCTTGCAAAGATAATCATAGTTGTACTTAAGTGCAACTATTTTTAAATAAAATTATTGCTAAAGCAAAATATGAATTTGAAAAAACCTAAAACAAAATAAAATACTTTAGTAATTATTTCGGCTCTCTTATATATTTTAATAGCTAATAATAGCTTCATATATTCTCGGAACACAATAGAGCCGGTTGAATGCATAGACATGCTCTTCATACTACCTTCCGCAACGGCTACATTCTACTGTGGGATTATGTTTTGAAAACGAAAAAATAAAAATCATTCATAATAAAAAAGGAGTAACAGCCTTAGCCATTACTCCTTTCGTAATTATTTTATTCGTTTGTTATTCTTCTACAACTGAAAAATCGACACGACGATTAATTGGGTGATTGCCTGTGATAGGGTCATTTTTACCAAGTGTAGAAGTACTTAAGCGAGCAGGATTAATATTATATCGTTTTACTAAATGCTTTTTCACAGCTTCAGCACGACGTTGTCCCAATTTAATATTGTATTCTACACTAGCTCGCAAGTCGCAGTTTCCAGTTAGTAAAAACTTAACATCCGGATTCTTTTTCATCACCAATGCAATGTCTGCAAGTGTCTCATCATACTTTTTCTGAATCACATCGCTGTTCAAATCAAAGAAGACAGATGGAAGGTAACCGTTAGAAGTCATAACAGACGACTCACCACCTTTTTTAACACCCGGGCCATTTTGAATAGTCACTCCTTGATTATTGATCAAACTACCTTTAGCCGTGTTTGGCTCCATGTCTTTTGTATCTGGAATTCCATCGCCATCCCTATCGATTTCACGACCTGCTGCATCAACTTTTGCATTCTTAGCAGAGAATGGTTCAGAGTCTTTAAGATCCGGAACACCATCACCATCTGAATCGATCGATGTACCATCGCCATAAACTTTTGTACCTTCCGGAGTATCGGGTTCTTTATCAAAAATATCAGCCACTCCATCTTTGTCGCTGTCTTTCGTCATCAGATCAACTTTATCTTTCATATCGTAAAGATCGGCATACACACTGTGCAGCGGATTGTACCATTCTGCAACGTTCTCTTTTTTACCGATGTGGTAAGTCAAGCCAATATTCATATAAGAGTAATCGTCATCTTCCGATAACAAACGATACCAACCATCTAATTTATCGAAGTTGGTAGTACGCAAAGAGTATTCACCTGTAATAGAACAATGTTTTGAGATGCGGTATTTAAGTCCAAGCGTAAATGGAAGTACAAGCTCCGAACTGTTTTGATACGATTGTTGACGAATAGAATCCGTCTGTACATAATAACCCGATGTGTATGTTAGTCCGCCGTCTTTAGAAACATGAGGATTATATTTAATAATTCCTGCGCCAATCGAACCATAAATCGCAAGATTTGGAGTACGTTTCAAAAATGAAATGTTTCCAAGCTGAAAGTATGCATTGATTGTTATATCATATAATAAATCGGTATGGTAACGGTATTGTGGTTTGTTAGAATCGATCCCACTCATTTTACCGGTAATAAATTTTCCTTGAATGGCAAAAGAGTGCGTTAAGAATTTCGAGATGTCGAAACCGAAAGCTAATTGTCGTTTTACATTAGCAGCAGAAATTGTACTAGCAGCAATGTCAGTATTCGGATAAGTGATACCTATATGTCCTGCTATATCCCAATTATTGAAATGACTGATGTATGGCATCTTGTCGCTCTTGATACTCACGTGCGTAGTATCGCGAGTAACTACTGATTGAGCAGAACTAGTTTTGGCGCTACCTGTTACCAGGAGTGCAAAGAGGATAGTAAAAATTCTCATTGTGCAGATTGTTGTTTATAAGCCGAAAGCCCTGTTGGACGTGGGATTGACAGTATGCAAATTTAAGAAACCATTCTTCAATTGCAAGTCATTTTGGTTGGAGCTATTCTTGATTCTCAGCTAAAAAGACACGATGGATACCCGGAGAAAAATCTTTTTTGAGCAAATCTAATATTTGTTCATAATGAGCCTCCACGTTTACGAAATCGATCTGGTTCGTATCTATCACAACAATGGGAAAACCACTTTGCTGTTTAAAAAACTCCCAGTATCCTTTTTCTAGACTTTCAAGGTAGTCGTCGGTGATATTTTTCTCATAATCGCGCCCCCGTTTCTCTATGTTTTTTCTTAGCTCATTAATGTCTTTATGCAAATAAATAAGAATATCAGGCTTTGGCAGATGAGGATTAATAATATGAAAAAGCCGCTGATACAACTGATTTTCGTCGTTTTTAAGAGTGATAGTGGCGAAAATGAGCGACTTGCTTAATAAATAATCTGAAATAGTTTGTTGCTTGAAAAGTTCGCGTGGGGCCAACTCATCGTTTAACTGCTGATAGCGGTCGGCCAAAAAAGAAAGTTCTAACGGAAAGGCGTACCGTTGTGGCTGTTCATAAAATAAGGGCAAAAAGGGATTGTCGGCAAAACGTTCCAGCACCAATTTGGCATTATGATCGTCGGCCAATCTTGTTGCCAACGATGTTTTCCCGGTTCCGATATTCCCTTCAACCACTATGTAATCGTATTTTAACTTTTTGGTCATCGGCTATTTTTGCTCCGCGAAAATCGTGTTAAAAACTCAATTTATTTCAATGTTCATAAATATAAACGTCCGATTTATCAGTAGTTTGCAAAAGTAGCTCCTTATTAGACAGTTGAAAAAGCGGATGAATAAAGTCCGGAAGAATCTCACATAACGGAATAAGTGTAAATTTTCGGTCTTGAATATGAGGGTGCGGAACCCTCAAGCTCTTTGTATCGATGATTTCATTGCCCAAATAAAGTAGGTCAAGGTCGATCGTTCTCGCGGCCCATTTACCAGTTCTTGTTCGCCCAATTTCAACTTCAATAGTCAATAATATTTTTAGAATTTCGAATGCATCTTTATCAGAATTAACCACAATCACTTTATTCAAAAAATCATCTTGATTAGTATTTCCCCATGGTGCTGTTTTGTAGATTAGCGACTGCAATTGTACTTGGCCAAAACACAACATTAGTTTCTCATGAGCGCTTTCAAGATTATGAAAGCGATTCCCCATGTTAGAGCCCAATAATATTACCGCCGGTTTCATTGTATTTTTTTTCAAACGTACTTCATTATTTAGGAAACACAAAGCAATAACTTATAACTTTACACACTCAAAATAAAAGACATCACTATGAAACAGTTTTTCAAATTCATGTTTGCATCAATGGCCGGATTCTTTGTAGCCGGGTTTTTATTGATCTTGTTTTTAATCTTCATTGTTGCCGGAATGGTAAATGGATTGAAAGACGATAAACAAACAACGATAAAGAATCATTCGGTACTTCAAATCAGTTTAGATGGTCCTATCAAAGAACGCTCAGAAAAAAATCCCATTGATGGAATTGGATTTAGCGGAATCAGTTTAAATAGAAGTATTGGACTTGAAGATATTCTTCGAAGTTTATCTGAAGCAAAAACAGATTCGAAAATCGACGGTATCTTTTTAAATTTATCGGGCATCGAAGCCGGTTTAGCAACGGTGGAAGAAATTCACAATGCATTAGTCGATTTTAAAACATCGAAGAAATTTATTTATGCCTACAGTGAAGGATATACGCAAGGAGCTTATTATTTGGCGAGCGTTGCAGATAAAATTTATTTATATCCTGAAGGTGATATTGATTTTAAAGGATTCCATGCTGAGTTGATGTTCTTTAAAGGTACGCTCGACAAATTAGAAATTGAACCGGAAATCATTCGTCACGGAAAATATAAAAGTGCGATTGAACCATTTATTCTTGACAAGATGAGTCCTGAGAATAAACTTCAGGTAACAACATTTATCGGTAGTTTATGGAGTCGTTTTATTTCAGATATAGCAGAATCAAGAAAACTAGATGTAAAACAGGTACAGAAGATTGCTGATAATTTAGGCGCGAGAACAGGACAAGATGCTCTCGATTCAAAATTAGTCGATCAACTCTCTTATTACGATGAAGTGATTAATGAGTTGAAAGTAAAAACAGGAGCCAATAGCGATGAAAAAGTAAAATTTGTTGAACTAAAAAAATATGTTCATAGTTATCCGGCAATAAAAGAATTCCAGGCAAAAAAAATCGCAGTTATTTATGCCAATGGTGATATTGTTAGTGGAAAAGGTGACGACGACAATCTTTCTTCCGAGAAAATTGCAGAGGCCATTAGAAAAGCGCGCACCGATTCTACGATCAAAGCAATTGTATTACGGGTAAATTCTCCGGGAGGAAGTGCACTTGCATCCGATGTTATTTGGAGAGAAACCATACTTGCAAAAAAAGCAAAACCTTTAGTGGTTTCGATGGGCGATTATGCAGCATCGGGAGGCTATTATATTTCTTGCTCGGCAGACAAGATAGTAGCGCAGCCTACAACGATCACAGGATCGATTGGAGTTTTTGGATTGATGTTTAATGCGAAAAAATTATTCAACAATAAACTGGGAATTACATTCGATTCAGTTCAGACAGGTAATCATTCAAATATTGGAAGCATGTTTTACCCTATGACAACAGAAGAAAGAACAATAATGCAAGAAGGCGTAGAGAAAGTGTACGATACATTTATTTCGCATGTAGCAGAAGGCAGAAAAATGACCAAAGCCTCAGTCGACAGTATAGGTCAAGGTCGAGTTTGGAGTGGTACAGATGCAAAGCGCTTAGGATTGGTAGATGAGATTGGCGGGTTAACAACAGCGATTGATATAGCTGCTAAACTAGCGAAGCTTGATAAATACCGAACGGTTTCTATGCCTGACCAAAAAGATTTTATTAAGCAGATATTTGAAGATATTGATGCGGAAGCCAAAGTAAAATTTGCTAAAGAAAATTTTGGTCCGGTTGCCGACTATTACAAAAACATTCAGTCGTTGCTCAGCACAAAAGGAGTGCAAGCGCGAATGCCGTTTTCAATTAACATACAGTAATTGAATGGAGATTACGAATCGACAAATAGCGAAAGCCTTTCGTTTGGTTTCGCAATTAATGGAGCTTCACGAAGAGAATCCGTTTAAAGTTCGATCGCTACAGAATGCTGCATTTAAAATAGAGAAGATCGGTGTGCCTTTATCAGAAATGGATGTTACAGAATTAGCATCGATAGAAGGGATAGGCAAAGGTTTACAAACGAAGATCACCGATTTTATAACGAGAGGAAGTTTTACAGATTTAGATGAATTAGCTGCTCGCACACCCATGGGAGTAGTTGAAATGTTATCGATAAAAGGAATAGGCCCGAAAAAAGTAGGACAACTTTGGAAAGAGCTGGAAATAGAATCGGTGGGTGAATTGCTTTATGCTTGCAATGAAAATCGGTTAGTTTCACTAAAAGGTTTTGGTGAGAAAACACAAAAAGCGATACAAGCGTCTATTGAATTTCGGATCTCGAATAGTTCAAGTTGTTTGTTTCCTATAGCCGAACAATTTTCATTGCAACTGAAAGAAAAGTTTGCAGAAGAAAAATTATCAGGAAGACTAGAACTAACAGGGCAAATACGGCGACGATGTGAAGTGATTACAAGTATTGATCTACTCACTACTTGTGATGAAAAAGAAATGACTGCTTTCCTTTTAAAGCAGGAAGAATTAATTGAGCAAACAATAGAAAAACATTCGGTTGAAATTTGTGGACGAGAACTTGAATATATCCAAACACTGTACGATGGAAAAATACAAGTTAGAATATTTCTAACTACGAATGACGCATTTACATCAGACTTATTTCTGACAACATCATCAGACCACCATTTAGAAATTTTAAAGACTAACTATAATTTTAAAAGCAAGACGAAAACAGAATCAGAATCCTCTATCTATTCAGAGTTAAACCTCCCCTATTTTATTCCTGAATTGCGCGAAGAAGGAACTGAATTTACGCTGATAAAAAATAATGCCTTGCCGGAATTGGTAGAGTTAAACGATCTTAGAGGAATACTACACAATCACTCTACATATAGCGACGGCAATCATTCGCTGAAAGAGATGGCAGAATATTGCAAAGAGTTGGGATTTGAATATTTGGGGATGTGTGACCATAGCAAGAGTGCTTTTTATGCCAATGGATTAAAAGAAGAAGCGGTAATAAAACAGCAAGCAGAAATTGACAAGTTAAATATAGCATTATCGCCATTTAAAATTTTCAAAGGAATAGAAAGTGATATACTTTTCAATGGAGAATTAGATTATAACGAAAGCATATTGAAAAATTTTGATTTTATAGTTGCTTCTATCCATTCAAATTTGAAGATGGACAAAGCGAAAGCAACGCAACGACTTATAAAGGCGATAGAGAATCCATTCACTACAATACTAGGGCATCCCACAGGACGATTATTATTATCGCGGCCCGGGTATGAAATAGACCATGCAAAAGTAATTGATGCCTGTGCAGAGAATGGAGTGAGTATAGAATTAAATGCCAATCCATACCGGCTCGATATAGATTGGAGATGGATTAGTTATGCCGTAGAAAGAAACGTAATGATTTCGATTAATCCCGATGCACATAGAAAAGAAGGTTATCATGACATGTATTATGGAGTTGGTGTAGCAAGAAAAGGCGGACTTACACGATCAATGACGTTGAATGCATTATCGCTAGAAGCAATTGAAAAAAAATTTGCCGAGAGGAAGAGATAGAATTTTAATGAATAATGATTGATGAATAATGATTAATGGATAATGATTAATGGATAATGATTAATGGATAATGATTAATGGATAATGATTAATGGATAATGATTAATGGATAATGATTAATGGATAATGATTAATGGATAATGCTTTCTGAGCGATTTTTTTAGCGAATCACGATTTCGCACTTAATTACTTTCTCAAGATTTATTTACAGGCAATTAAAAAACCGTAAGCTAAGATATACTTGAAGCTCAACTTCGAAATTCCAATTACGAAATTCAAATCACAATTCAATGATAGGCGGAATATTGATCGAAAATTTACGACACACCGCTGAATTAGCTTGCTGCTAAGCGGTATTCTGCCGGAGTTGTGAGTAAGCAATTAATATATAGGTAAAAAATATTCTTCACATTAAGTAATCACCTACACTTATGTTATATAAGAGCGAAATACCATCGGAAGAATTGGTTTTATCATTGAAGAAATAATTTCACTCAGCTTCCGATAGCTATCGGAATCCACAATTTTTGCTGAGTGGCGGAAAAAATTCTGTATTTTGAATATTCAAAAGCGACAATATTTTATGAAAGAAGGCGAAAAGATTCAGAATGTTGAAGTAAATAAAATTTTAGCTAGTTCTGTCGAATTAATTTTTGGAGGCGAGAAGAAGAAATATACTAAGTGAACAGACATCATTTTGTGAATTCCGGCCCATACTGAGCCACTCATTCCGGAACATATTGAGCCACCGATTCCGGTCCATGTTGAGCCACCTCTATTGAAAGGAGAATATTATTCCGGCGCATATTGAGCCACTCCGGCCAGTGACATTCCGGCATATTGAGCCACTTGTGGTGGTTTGGATTTGATGCAAAAAGCTTATCGCTTTGTAGCCTAAAACCTACAAAGACTATGGCAGGAAAACCGAATAATATGCATCAAATAAAACAAGTCATCGAGCTTCTTACTAAGGGCTACAGCATACGATCAATTGCTCGCATGAGTGGTATTGCTCGCAATACGATTATTTTAACATTTAGAGGGATATTAGCTGCAACTTGGGTTAAGAAGAGTATTAATCTGTTCTAATGTGAATTTTTATTTTTTCATAGTCGTTTTTCATTGCGGGTAAAATATAAAATCTATTTTTAAACTGCATGAAAAAGTCAGCCATCTACATTACCAAGCCACTTGTATTTTTTTGACTCTTTTTTTCGGCGAAGTAAGTCACAGGAATAAAACAAAAGTCACTCAACGAGTGGCTTTAAATAATTTATATTTTTTTATTAAAAATATTTCTATCAAAAAAGACAGCATAATTACTGCCCAATAAATAATGTTTTCTGTTGTTTTATTTTGGTCAAATTCAGGGCTATATGTTGGGTCGTATTTTATTTTATCCCAAGTATCAAACCAAATATTATAAAGCCAAAGGACAATATAAAATGTAACAAGTGGGAAAATTATTGATAAAATCAAGTATAGTGTTTTAGGCTTTATCATTTTACAGGCAGTTTTTCATTTGAAGGTGAACTTCTTTTCATAAACTCACCTAAATATTTTCCGTACTGACTTCTTAATTGACTGCCAAACTTAATACCTGATTTGTTTGCATTAATATCTAAATTATCCCAGCCTTTATCTTTTACAAATGGCAACCAACTATATGCTTCGTCTTTAATTCCCTCTTTCAAATATCCTAACACTAACCCTATTTTACTGCCAAATGAAAAAGTTTTTTCTCCACTGAATGAAAAGTGCATTAATTTATCATATCCTGTATTTTCATTTGTACCTACTAAATTTTCGTAGGCGTGATATACTGAAGCAAATTTTCCTCCTCCAAATCCTTCTTCATTATCAAGAAAATTTATTGTTTTTATAACCCCTTTGGTCATGCTCATCATATCATCACTTCCACTTCCTTTAGCTTGTGATATAGCTGTATTAAACAAGTGTTTCCCAAAATCTTCGTAATAATTTTCAGAAAAATTTCCACCATTAGTTTTATAATCTCCAAATAGTTTATCTAATGCCGAGTTTGTCAATGGGTCATTAGCAGCTCTATTATTAAATTGGTTGATAGTACTTGCATTAGTATTTCTTCCATTCAACGCATAATTAAAACTCAAAGGCAATCTATTTCCTTTTTCATCAACATCTGTTTTATTAACTTTTATTAATTCGGCTTTACCTAATTCCGCATTTAATTTATAAGTGTAATCATATCTTTCAGCCCCTTCTAAATCTAAAAATCTAATTGGGCTATTTTCTGCAAAAGCGAATGTGCTATTCCAAGGATAAGTTTGATATAACGGATCAACACTCCAAAACCTTCCTGTACGAGGGTCGTATCCTCTAAACTTAAAATCAAGATTGTTTCCTTCGCCAGCTACCTCATTATTCTTCTCCTGCCCATTAAACCCAAACCGATGACTTTCCGGTTGAAAACTCCTCTTCGGCATCAACATCCCAAACGGGTATAATTCTAACTTCAAATCTATTTTCACGTTGTTAAATGCTGCGTAATAATTAAATACATTATATACATGACTAATTTTTAAAATTCTTCAACAATTTCAATTAAGTCAAATGGCGGACGTTGATAGTGAATTCAATATTTAGAATATTTAATTCAATGGGACACTACATTTCATAAATTTATAAAAATAAATGTAATGACAATTTGAGCAATCAAAACAAGTGAATGAAGTGAAATGCTAAAATTTGACAATAATTTACTTATTTTCTCTGTTCCCATTTTTTTCCTGAAGAGTAAACAGGAAACTGCACATGACAAATAAATTAAATTCAAAAAAATAAAATAATATAATGCCAAAACCATTGTGAATACATTAATAAAACGAGGCGAAAAAATAGAGAACGTAATTAAAGTAATGGTAATTAATAATAAAACGAAATAGTTATAATAATTTATTCTTTTCCACCACCAAGAAAAAATTTCTTTATTATTGAGT
>JANLPR010000139.1:0-5584 GCA_031367345.1 Bacteroidota bacterium
GCATCAAACAATTCAAATATATTTCGACGCACTTTTTCTTTTACTTCTTCCAAATTTACTTTATGGCCTAACTCTTTTTCTAATGATGTTACTTGCTTATCACTTATTCCGCATGGAACAATATAATTGAAGTAATTGAGATCGGTATTTACATTAAATGCAAAGCCATGCATCGTTACCCAACGAGAACAACGCACTCCTAACGCACAAATTTTTCTTGCTTTCTGCTTGTCATCAACATCTAACCAAACTCCTGTTAGTCCGCTAATTCTTCCGGCTTCGATTCCGTAGTCTTTCAATGTAAGGATCACCGCTCCCTCTAAAAATCGCAAGTATTTATGAATGTCGGTAAAGAAAAAATCTAAATCGAAAATCGGATAACCAACTATCTGCCCGGGTCCATGATATGTTATATCTCCCCCGCGATTGTTCTTATAAAATGTTGCTTGAATTCCTGGCAATTCTTTTTCGCTGATTACCAAATTCCCTTCATCGCCACTACGCCCCAATGTAAAAACATGTGGGTGTTCGCAAAATAATAAATAATGTTTTGGTAATTCTTTTTCTTCTTCAGCTAATGTTCTATTCGCTACTTTCCGAGCTATTACTTCTTGAAATAAATTTTCTTGATAATCCCACGCTTCTTTATAATCGATCATTCCTAAATCGCGGAATGTAACTGATCGATTGTCTAACTTTTCGTCGCTCACTTGCGCTTGATTATTTTTTACTTCACTCATTAGATCTTAGAAAGCTCACCTTTCAGATGATTGATAATATTTACTTCTGTAGCGTCAATCTGTTTTTTCTCTGCAATCAATACTGAAACCCAATCCGTCAAATGAATTAAATAAATCGAACGCTCTAATTGTGATTTACCTTTCGAATAACATTCACGAACTGCCGAATATTTTGAGAACACACTTTTACTGATCTCTATTCTCGATTGCGTACGGTTATAGTCATTATCGCTTCGCAAAATAATTACTGCTACGTCGTCGTGCTTTTCTGTCCATCCCACCAATTCATTGTGATTCATTTCAGGAAGAACATGATGCCAACACAGCATCTTCGAATTTTCATTTATCTGCTGACGAAAACGTGTAGCCACTCCATTGTATCCATCAACGGCATAGATCACCGGAATTTTATTCAAACAAAATTCTGTAAGTGAAGCTGCTTCTGTTAGTATACCCGACTTTTCTTTTTCAATTAGATCAATAGAATTTTTTAATTCTTCGATGAAATGATTACCCGCAAATCCTGCGGCAACAAAAACAAAAATTAATTGAGCTAACGAATATCCCAAACATGAACGTGGTGGTAGTCCGCCGGGAATAATAATATGATCGAAATTATTTTGCTTTGCCAACTCACCAACTTTTCCTCCGGAAGTAATACAAACGATTTTTGCGTTTCTTTCAATCGCTGCTTCCATAGCCTGAAGTGTTTCTTCTGTATTTCCTGAATACGAACAAACAATTACCAACGTATCTTCGCCTACATAAGCGGGAATAAAATAATCTTTGTTGACGGAGATTGGTACTTTACATTCATTGTACAAAATTTCCGAAATAATAGTTCCGCCAATTCCTGAACCACCTAGTCCGGTGATTAAAATATTCTTTATTTCCTTCGAAGGTTTTGAATACTTAAAGGTTTTACCAATTTCTATCGCCTCTTTTAGCTGTGATGGAAATTGATCGACTAACGTTTTCATATCGCTCATACTGCTGTTCAATTTTGAGGTTCAAAAGTACACATTTTTGGCTAAAAAATTAGTATTCTAGGGCTACATTCGGCTTTTGAAAGCTGAAAACGGTTTATTGGTTAGCAAATTGACGACTCTTAAATGATTTCTTGCTTCCATTTTCTTTTTACTAATCTCTCTTCCGGTTCTTTTGTTGGAGGTTACTGCGTGAAACGATGCTGAAACTAAAATTAAATCGGATGTCCAAATTCCCTTGCGAATTCTATCTTTGCATCGTTAAAAATACAATCTATGGAATTGAATGAGCAAGAATTGATCCGCCGTCAAAAACTGGTCGAATTGCAAGAACATAATATCAATGCTTACCCTGCCGACCTTTGGACGAATACGCATAACTCTAAAGAAATGTTAAATGGCTTTGCAACAAATCCCGATGCTTTTCGCGAAGTGTCGTTTGCCGGTCGTATTATGAGTGTTCGTGATATGGGAAAAGCTTCGTTTGCGGTTCTTCAAGATAGTATCGGGCGCATTCAAATTTATGTAAAGCGCGACGATCTTTGTACAGGCGAAGATAAATCTGCTTACGATTTTCTTTTCAAAAAAATGCTCGACATAGGCGATATCATAGGTGTAAAGGGTTATGTTTTTGTAACTAAAATGGGCGAAACGTCTATTCATGTTAACAGTCTCACGCTGCTTTGTAAATCATTGCGCCCTCTTCCTGTCGTTAAAAAAGATGCCGATGGAAATATTCACGATGCATTCAGTGATCCTGAAATGCGTTACCGTCAACGTTACCTCGATCTAATTGTAAACCCTGATGTTCGTGAAGCGTTTGTAAAACGAACAAAGCTTACTAATTCAATGCGTACTTTTTTGAATAATAAAGGATACATGGAAGTAGAAACGCCTATTCTTCAGCCGTTGTATGGAGGTGCTGCTGCTCGTCCATTTACTACACATCACAATACGCTCGATATGAAATTGTATCTGCGTATTGCAAATGAATTGTATTTAAAACGATTGATCGTTGGTGGATTTGATGGCGTGTATGAGTTTGCAAAAGATTTTCGTAATGAAGGAATGAGTCGTTTTCATAATCCGGAATTTACGCAAGTAGAATTATACGTTGCCTATAAAGATTACGAGTGGATGATGAATTTAGTGGAAGAGATGGTGGAGAAAGTTGCAATCGATACCAACGGAAGTACAGAGGTAAAAGTTGGCGAGCATACGATTAGTTTTAAAAGACCATGGAAACGCTTCACTATGTACGAAGCTATTGCACATTTTACCGGTGTAGATATTACTGATATGGATGAGGCAGCTCTTGCTAAAACAGCGAAGTCGCTCGGTATTCATGTTGATGCAACAATGGGTCGCGGAAAAATTATTGACGAAATTTTTGGTGAAAAGTGTGAAGGAAAATTAATTCAACCAACTTTTATTACCGACTACCCGGTAGAGATGAGCCCGCTTGCTAAAAAACACAGAACTAAACCGGGACTGGTAGAACGATTTGAAGCAATTTGTAATGGAAAAGAAATATGTAATGCCTTTTCTGAATTGAACGATCCAATTGATCAGCGTGCGCGTTTTGAAGAGCAGTTGGAATTGGGAAAACGTGGCGATGAAGAAGCAATGCAACTCGATGAAGATTTTCTTCGTGCTATCGAATTTGGAATGCCACCAACTGCAGGTTTAGGTATTGGAATCGATCGTTTATCGATGATCATGACTAATTCGAATTCAATTCAAGATGTGCTGTTCTTCCCTCAAATGAGAGCGGAAAAGAATGAAGAAGTAATAAAAGAGTAGTATGATGGCTAATGCTCACAAAAATAAAATGTTTGTATTGATTTTCATCATAAAAAACAAAATAGAATTGCTTAACTTAGAGTTGAATTTAAGATTGTATAATTTACTTTAGATCACAAACAGTTTTTTACAGATAATAAAATGAAAAAAATAATCTTCATCCTGTTCATTAGCGTTGCTCAATTTGCGTGCAGCCAAAATACTTCAACAACTAGAGATGCTGATGCTTTTAAAACGGAAATCGCCAAACCTAATGTTGTATTGTTAGACGTACGTACTCCAGAAGAGTTTGCAGAAGGCCATTTACAAGGCGCTGTCAATGTCGACTTCCGAAATGAAAATTTTTCTTCGAAGGTAGACTCGCTCGATAAAACTAAACAGTATGAAGTTTATTGTCGTTCGGGTCATAGAAGTGGCGAGTCGGTAAAATTGATGAAAGAAAAAGGATTCGATAAGGTTCATGATTTGAAAGGTGGAATATTGAACTGGCAAGAAAAAGGTAATGCAGTAGTGAAATAATTTTTTCTTTACCCAATGAATCCACAGAAAACTTACCACTCAAAAAAGTCGTTTTTTCTGATTCTTATTTTTTGCGCGCTTATTTTTTCTTCGATATCACTTGTTAATCATTTTTTATATCGGACCTATGCGCTCGATCTTGGATTATACACCAATGCATTATTTGACTATGCGCATTTTTCATTTAATGATAGTTCAGTTTTTAAAAACACATCGCAAAATTTACTCGCCGATCATTTCGATCTGTTCTTAGTTATTATTTCTCCCTTATCTTATTTATTCGGCAATAGTACTTTGCTGCTTGTTCAAATTGCTTTCCTACTCTTCGGCGGAATTGGAGTTTACCGTTATCTTCAGCTGAAAGAAATAGAAGAACGAATGGCAATGTTGGGAATGATTTATTTCTACTTGCATTTTTCTGTCTTCTCTGCATTGTCATTCGATTATCATAGCAATGTGATTGCAGCTTCACTGGTTCCATGGTTTTTTTATTTTCTTGAGAAAAAAGAAAAAATTAACTCGTTGTTTTTACTTGGAACTATTTTGATCACCAAAGAAAACATGGCGCTTTGGATGATCTTTGTAACCTTCGGCTTCTGGTTGCTGAATAGAAAACGCGATGGGTTTCACTTCGTATTGGTTTATGCAGGCTTATCGACGATTTATTTTTTCACCGTCACTTCTTTACTTATGCCAATGATGAGTAACGACCAAACTTTTGTTCAGTTTAAGTATTCCATTTTAGGAAGCGATTACAAGTCTGCTTTTACGACACTATTTTATCAACCGCTATTAGTTTTTAAATCGCTTTTTATAAATACGAGCTCATCTATAACCGGCGATTATGTGAAATGGGAAAGCTGGCTTTTCTTTTTTTTCTCGGGAGGAATTGTATTGTTATTTCGTCCGCTCTGGTTGTTGATGCTTGTACCTATTTTCCTGCAAAAGTTTTTGCATAATCAAATTCAAATGTGGGGAATCAACGATCAGTATTCGATTGAGTTTGCACCTATACTTGCGCTTGGAATTTTTAGCAGTGGAAATAGTTCGTTACCGACTAAGGTTAGAAATTTAATTTTGAGTTTAGCTTTTCTTGGAAGCGTTATTTGTACGATACGATTGATGGATCGCACCTCATCGATGATCAAACGGGCAAATGTAAGACTTTACCAGCCTTCGCACTGGAAAGAAGCACTGGAAAGAAGCGCAATTAATTCGGCACTCAAACAAATTCCGGCTGATGCTGTAGTATCTGCACAATCGCCAATACTTCCGCATCTTGCATGGAGAGATAAAATTTATACGTTCCCACTAATAAAAGATGCCGATTTTATTGTTTATGAAAAAGAAAAGGCGCCATATCCAATTTCATCAACAGAATTTTCTCACATCACCGATAGCTTGGAGTATACCAATAATTGGGAAATAGTGTATAAAGAAAATAATGTTCGAGTACTGAAAAGGGTGTTAATTGATAAAAGTAATTGACTTTTTTAGGTGAGTGGTGAGTGGTAATTAGTGACAAAAAAAATTACT
>JANLPR010000144.1:0-14610 GCA_031367345.1 Bacteroidota bacterium
TGTATTTCTCCGTGCTCTCTATGTCTCTCCGTGTTTAATCAACCGAGTAAAAAATCATAAACTCAAGTTTAGTAAAATTATCACGGCAATTCAGCATAATACTCATTCACTAACGATCGAATAGAGTCTTTCAATCTATTGGTGTTGAAATTTATCAATAACCCTTTTGGCTTTTTACTCAATTTCATATATGTTAAAAGCTGAGCAACATGGATTGGATGTATCGTCTCAACAGCTTTCAATTCCAAAATAATGTTGTCCTCAACTAAAATGTCCAAACGCATTCTACTTTTTAAACAAATATTATCATACTTCAAAGGCACTAATTCTTGAATCTTAAATTTATACCCTCTATTTATCAGCTCATATATCATGCATTCCATATAGACCGACTCTAATAATCCGGGACCAAATTCATTATGAACTCGCATCGCACACCCAATTATTCCAAAAGACAATTCATTTAAATACTCTCTATTCATCCATACAAAGAAAACCTCCCCGCAGCGGCTTTACAACCAATATATTATGTGAAAAGAAAAAAAATCGCCACTCATACAATATTACCTTATTATAGCGTCATTTTTTTTACATTTAGCATCCTTTCTAATACACTAATATGCTTTTCGCCGCCGCACGTATCATCCTTAGACACAGAGTGGTATCTCTGATCGTTCTGCTTGCCCTCACCGGAGGAATGATCTATATGGCCACTTTTGTAAAGCTTTCTTATGAAGCTGCGAAAATTTTGCCGCCTACCGACTCTACTTACGCTGAATATTTAAAGTTCAAACAAAAGTTTGGAGAAGATGGAACCGTTATGGTAATCGGCTTTCAAAGTGATAGCATCTGGCAACAAAAATTATTGGCCGATTGGTATGATTTATCAAACGATGTAAAATCAATCGATGGAATCCAAGAAGTAGTTTCTATTGCTCGTGCTTTTCAAGTTGTACGAAATGACAGCTTACACAAACTCGATTTCAAAGCACTACTTTCTAGTCGTCCAACAACTCAAGTAGAAACTGATAGTCTTCAAAAAAAAATATCTGAACTCCCTTTTTATCAAGGACTCCTTTACAATCCTGATACAAGAGTTACTTTGATGGCGATTACTCTCGATCAAAATAAATTAAATACAAAGAGTAGAATTGCCACCGTTAATCAAGTAAAAGATCTTAGTGAAAAATTTGCGACCACGCATAACATCCAATTACATTACTCCGGCCTTCCATATATTCGAACCGCTGTTTCGCAGAAGATTCTTTCTGAAATGAAAATGTTTATGGTATTAGCTATTTTAGTTACTGCCTTTATCTTATTCGTATTCTTCAGAAGTTTCTACGCTGTACTTTTCCCAATGATCGTGGTTATATTTGGTGTAATATGGTCTTTCGGTACACTTGTCCTTTTTGGATTTAAAATTACTATTCTAACAAGCCTTATCGCTCCACTAATTATTGTTATCGGCTTACCGAATTGTATTCTGTTATTAAACAAATATCAGCAGGAATATTCTAAGCATGGAAATAAAATTAAAGCCTTGGCGCGTTCAATTTACAGAATTGGAGTTTCTACGTTTTTCGCTAACGTAACCACTGCAATCGGTTTTTTAGTTTTCGCATTTACACATAGCGATGTACTTATTGAATTTGGAATTATCGCTTCGTTAAATGTTATGATCACTTACATTATTTCTTTGGTTTTTATTCCACTTGTATTTAGCTTCCTTCCGCCACCTTCCGCCAAACAAACGCGACATTTAGAAAGCAAAACACTTAGTAAGATTCTCAACAAAATCGACCATTGGGTACATGCATATCGTTTTCGCATTTATACGTTCGTAATCATAATTGTATTGGTAAGCCTCTATGGAATTACAAAAATTACTACCGTTGGATATGTAGTTGACGACCTTCCTAAAAAAGATGTGATTTACAAAGACCTCAAATTTTTCGAATCAAACTTCAGAGGCGTTCTCCCTTTTGAAGTAACTGTTGATACGAAAAAAAGAGGAGGCGCTTTAGAACTAAAAACACTTTACAAAATTAATCGTTTACAAAAAGTAATTGCTAATTACCCGGAATTTAGTGAGCCGGTTTCTATTGCTGAAGGAATAAAATTTTCTTATCAAGGACTAAATGATAATAATCCCAAATATTATATCATTCCAAATGTTCAAGAGCTAAGTCGCTTGGCAGGTTATGCAAGTGATTCTAAAAGTAGCGCCCATTCATTTAAATCGATTCTCGACAGTTCAAAACAAACTACGAGAATAAGTTTTCAAGTAGCAGATATTGGCTCTATAAAAATGAAAAAACTTTTGGATGAGATCCGCCCACGAGTCGATAGTATTTTTGAATCACCGGCATACGACGTTAAACTTACCGGAAACTCTATTATCTTCTTAAAAAATAACGACTATCTTTTGTTGAATTTGAAAGAAAGTATCCTAATGGCAATTCTCTTAATCGGAATAGTCATGTTCTTTTTGTTTATGTCGTTCAGAATGGTTTTGATTGCGTTAATTCCAAGCATGACACCGTTGCTCCTCACTGCTGCAATGATGGGGTACTTTGGAATTGCACTGAAGCCTTCAACAATATTAATATTCTCCATAGCATTTGGAATTGCTTCTGATGGAACAATGTATTTTCTGACTAAGTACCGACAAGAATTAAGAAGACATGGCGGAAGTATTTCTAAAACGACTTCCAATGCAATTTATGAAACCGGACCAAGCATGATCTATACTGCTATTATTCTTTTCTCAGGTTTTTTTATTTTCACTGCCTCAAGTTTCGGAGGAACGTCGGCACTTGGCGTGTTAATTTCTATCACGCTCTTGATTGCAATGATCAGTAATTTGATTTTTCTTCCTACACTATTACTCTCACTGGAAAAACGAATTATTACAAAAGCCTTCTTAAAAGAACCGATGATTCAACTCTTCGATGAAGACGAAGATGTAGAATTAGACGACCTAGAGGTTAGAAAAAATCAATAATGATTTATACCAGTATTACAAAACTCCGAACTTTAAAAGAAAGATGAATAAAAGATCATACTCGACATGCACACATAGAAGTTAGAGTTTTGATTGGCATTTTACTATTTTTTTGTATTTTAGTGCATTAGAAAAGCTACTTAATCAAAGGGGTCATTTCCTCTCTAATTGATAAAAAAAGTAGCTTTATTATCAAAAAAACGTGAAAGGCATCATTCTCGCCGGAGGGTCCGGTACCAGACTTCATCCGCTTACATTGGCTATGAGTAAACAACTTATGCCGGTTTATGATAAGCCAATGATTTATTATCCACTTTCTATTTTAATGACTGCCGGCATTAATGAAATATTGATCATTTCTACTCCTCACGATTTGCCTCACTTCAAACGATTACTAGGCGATGGAAAAAATCTGGGTTGCTCTTTTTCATATAAAGAACAAGCTGTTCCAAACGGCCTTGCTCAAGCTTTTGTTATTGGTGAAGATTTCATTGGAAAAGATAAAGTAGCATTGATCTTAGGCGATAATATTTTTTACGGAACCGGTTTGCAACAACTATTACAAAACAACATCGACCCAAATGGAGGAATTGTTTTTGCTTATCATGTAAGTGATCCGGAACGATATGGAGTTGTTGAATTTGATAAGAACAATAAAGCCATAAGTATAGAGGAGAAACCGACAAAACCAAAATCAAACTTTGCTGTTCCGGGACTTTATTTTTACGACAACTCAGTAGTTAAAATTGCCAAAGAATTAAAACCGAGTGCAAGAGGCGAATATGAAATTACTGATGTCAATAAAGTATATCTTGAAAATAATAATTTAAAAGTTGGTATTCTCGACAAGGGTACTGCTTGGCTCGATACCGGCACCTTTGCATCTTTAATGCAAGCCGGACAATTTGTACAAGTTATTGAAGAACGACAAGGATTGAAGATTGGTTGTATTGAAGAAATTGCATACCGCCAAGGATTTATAAGTAAAGAGCAATTGAGAAACATAGCAGAGCCTTTAGTAAAGAGCGGCTATGGTAAATACTTGCTTTCATTGATTGAAAATTAATTTTAGTAACCAAACAAGACCAATTCACCCCCAATCATCGGGTGTTAGTAAAAAACAATTATGTTGGAAAGAAATAAATTCTAACATTTGATTGTATAACCAAAGACCATGAAAAGAAAAATACTCGTAACAGGTGGAGCAGGATTCATAGGAAGCTCTCTAGCTGAAAGACTTTCTCGCGATCCGGATAACTATGTAGTTATAGTTGATAATCTGTTAACCGGAAATATTGCAAAGGTTCCTAAGTCGGTTCATCAGAATGTAAAATTCATTAAGGCTAATGCAAACGACTTAATGGACTTATCGAGTATCTTCCACGCATATAAATTTGACTATGTTTTTCATTATGCCGCTGTGGTTGGCGTTAAGAGAACACTTGCAAATCCTGTAATGGTTTTAAATGATTTAACCGGAATCAATAATGTACTTAACCTCTCTAAAAACACAGGCGTAAAACGGGTATTCTATACTTCGTCATCGGAAGTGTATGGTGAGCCGGTAGAGTTTCCACAAAATGAATATACCACTCCTTTAAATTCTCGCTTGCCTTATGCGATCGTTAAAAATGTTGGTGAAGCATATCTCCGTTCTTTCAAACGTGAATACGATTTAGACTTTACTATTTTTCGTTTGTTCAACACATATGGTCCAAAACAAAGTACCGATTTTGTAATATCAAAATTCTTGTTAGCCGCTACAAAAGATAAAGACATTACTATTTATGGAGATGGATCACAAACTAGAACTTTCTGTTATATCGAAGATCATCTCGATGCTACAGTAAATGCATTTTACAATAATTTAATCATTAATGATGTAGCAAACATTGGATCTGATAACGAAATGACAATGCTTGAGCTTGCTAAATTTATTATCAAGTTTACCAACTCAAAATCAAATATTGTTCACCTTCCTTCTCTTGCTGAAGGCGATATGACTCGTCGTCGCCCCGATGTAACTAAGATGAAAGAACTTCTTAATCGCGATTTTACATCTCTTGAACAAGGTCTAAAGGCTATTTTAAATAACAGCCAGTATGTATTATCCTCATAAGAAATTTGCAACTAACCATTGAGTAAAAAATAATCTCTCCTCCAATATACCAATGCCCATTGAATAAATAATAGTATTCAATGGGCATTTTTGTTTTAAACGGAATATTAAAATTACTATTTCAATAAAACCATTGCCCTTTAGAATATGAATCGCAATTTTTTTACCAATCAAAAATAGTATTTGACACAAATACGAACTTTGAACTTTTTATTCTGTTTTTGATGCAAAGTCCTTATTCTTTTCTCATTTTTCGTCCTTAAAAAAGGGGTTTTCAAATAAACAAAGTTGTATGCCCTAAAATGGCCCTAAATAGAGGGTTTCAGGGCTCTCCCTAAATAAAATTTAATATTCTTCAGTATCATTTATTCACTATTTTTAAACTTCAACAAAATTAAATTCTATAATTAGAAATATTTTTCTACTTTGTATTCATTAAACTTGACCCATAAAATATTTTTTCCAAATGAAACTAACCAAACTATTCTTTCTCTTATTGATAATCTGTTTATTTGGATTGACGAATAGAATTTTTTCACAGTCCGTTAATCCTGACTTAGACATTGCACGTTTAACAATCTTTCGGATTCATGATACTTGTTTTTACGAACGTATCAGAAAAGTAACCGACTCACCTGCCATTGGCGACACAATCCGACATGAAAAAATTTCGGCTGCTGCTCCCTTAAATGATAATTGCGGAAGTGCTACTCCTCTTACTGTAAATGCTGCATGTGTAAATGGCACAACAGAAAACGGAACAACGCAAGGCAGTGAAGTAACGACACCTTCTTGCGTCGCAAGCGCATTCAACCAAACTGTATGGTATCGTTTCGTAGCTACAAACGTTAACATGTACGTAAATATTAATGTAACTTCTTTTGGTGGCAACGGTGCTTTGTGGTCGCCTGCCGCATGGGCCTGTGCTGTTTATCGTGCTACCGGTTGTCCGCCTGCTGTTGGCAGTTTAATTTCTTGTAAGAATTCAAATTCTCAGGGTAATGGTGATGGTGCAATAGTGAACATTATCGGGAGCCTTATTGTTGGACAAACTTATTACATCCAAATAGGATACAGAACAGGAATGGGAGTAAATAAAATTCCTAATTTTTGTATTCGTGTAGGCGACCGTTTTACACCTCAATGCAACACTTGTTCGAATACGTGTGGAGCTGCATACGGTTTTGCAACTCCTCCAACTGTTGGACAAGTTACAGCTTATCCTGGCTACCCTCAGACACCCTACATTGAAGGCGCACAAGCAGATACTCAATGCTATACTTTTACAGCAATAAATGATACAGTAGATTTTAACGTGATCGTGAATTCAACATGCGCAGCCGGTAACGTAAGTAACTTTACGTGGAGTCTTTATCCTACAACTACTTGCGGTGCTGCAATACAAACAGGAAATCTTTCCAATCTTAGGTTGACCAATCTAACTGTAGGCGCATCTTATACCTATTGCTATAGCTTTACCGTTCCTACAGATTGTTATCACACGGCTTACTGGCCATACTTTGTCGGAGCCGCCACTGTGCCTTTGCCTATTGAATTACTCTACTTTACCGGCACTCGAAATGAAAATAAGATTGAACTAAATTGGGCTACAAGTTCAGAAATCAATAGCGACTACTTTATTATTGAACGCTCGACTGATGCAATTCATTTTGAAGCGTTGTCGCATCTTGAAGCAGCTCACAATAGCACATCAACTTTATACTACAGCGCTACTGACATATTAC
Organism: Bacteroidota bacterium; assembly: GCA_031367345.1. Taxonomy (GTDB): domain Bacteria; phylum Bacteroidota; class Bacteroidia; order AKYH767-A; family 2013-40CM-41-45; genus JADKIH01. Next base: position 6,872 of record JANLPR010000144.1, read on the forward strand.
CCTTCCAAGATATCGTTTACTATCGTTTAAAGGAAGTTGATTTCGATGGAACCGAAGAAACATACGGCCCAATTTCTATTCGAAATGGAGGAAAGGATAAACATTTTGATATTAAATATGCAACTATACAAAGCAACGGAAACCTACTTCTTGGATTTAATGACGATAAAAAATCACAAATGTCAATATCTATTTACGATGCTCTTGGACATTTAACGTATCAACTTGAAATGATTTCTGAAAACGGATTTAATAATTTCGAAACTACTTTACCTTTTCTGCCTTCCGGAATCTATTTTTTAAGACTCAACGACAAAACAACAAGTCTTGCTAAAAAAATAATTAAATTTTAGTTTGTTCAACTTCGTGAGTAGTTAAAAGCAATCAACTCAACACTTTTTTTTAATTATTTTAAAAAAATTACTCAATCCAATTTTAATAAATTGAAAGATACAGTAAGGCTATTGCAGCAATTGTCATGAATGCCAGCGTAACAAATCCAAATATATTTGCTTTGAGCCCGTTCGTAAATTCTCCCATTATTTTTTTATTATTTGAAATGTGTAAAATAATAGCAATAAGTACCGGCGCAGTTAATCCATAAAGTATTGCTGAATAAATTAATGCTCTGAATGGAGTAATTCCGAGCGAAGTCATAGATAGACCTAGCACAAGTGATATTGCAATTATAATATAAAACGCTTTTGCTTCATGAAATTTTTTGTCTAAGCCTTCTTCCCAACCAAATGTTTCTGTAACGATATAAGACAAGCTTCCACTCAAGACCGGAATAGCCAAAAAACCTGTACCCAAGACACCTATCGCAAATAACAAATAGGCTCCGTCACCGGCAATTGGACGAAGTGCCTCTGCTGCCTGTTCCACTGTATTGATCTCATGAATATTGTTATTAAATAAAACAGTTCCCGCCGTTAAAATAATAAAGAACATAACGATATTTGAAAACAACATTCCAAAATCAATGTCCTTTTTCATGTTTGCTAATATTTTCTTGTCAACAAAAATATATTTTTTGCTTTGCTTCATTTCCTCTACTTCCATATTCGCTTGCCAAAAAAATAAATAAGGAGAAATTGTAGTCCCCAATATCGCCACTAAAATACTCACATACTCTCTATTAAATTTTATAGTAGGAATAATTGTAGCTCTTAAAATTTGAGCCCAATGTTGCTCATACAAAAATGGGACAATTAGATATACAATTAACACCAAACATAAATACTTAAGTATGGCTGCAAGTTTTTGATATGGGAAATAAACAATTACAATTAATAAAATCACAGTGAAAATAACACTGAAATAAATAGCAGGAAATTGCGGTATCACTAAATTCATCACTGCACCTACTCCTGCTATGTCTGCACCTATATTTAACACAATGGCAGGAAAGCTAAATAACAACATTAGATAAAGCACAGACTTGTGATAATTCTTTTTCAAAGTGCCGGTCAGACCTTGCTTCGTTACCATGCCAATTCTTGCACACATCTCTTGTATGCTTGCCATTAATGGAAAGGTAATTAACGCTGTCCATAAAGTATTCAAGCCGAAAGCTGCTCCTGCTTGAGAATAAGTCGCAATGCCCGACGGATCATCGTCGCTCGCGCCGGTAATAAGTCCGGGACCTAATTTCTTCCAGAAATCGTTGAATCTCACTCGAAATAATTTCCGTTTTCGTTTTTTCATACCAAATAAAATTTATTCCAATTACATTGGCTAGCCGAAAATACTATATAAAACGGTATGATTGTTCAACTTAAACTAAATTAATTTTACTAAAAAGTAAAGTCTCCTATAAAATGAATTCGAAAAAAATAGACCTTCTGGTTTTATTTTCATTCTATAATCAGTTGGTAGTCTAAACTTCTGTCGAGCATAAAATAATATTCCTGAATTTTCTATCAGGTCGAATAATAAAGTAATTTTACTCAAACAAAATTATATTTGTTTTGATTTCTGATATAATTACTATTTAATAATTTTTTTACTAACTGAATATAAATCATCTGAAATAGAAATGATGTAATTTCCCGGCAACAAATCAGAACCATTATCGAAGCTAAAATAATTAACACCTTTTTTTGCATTCACCGTTTGATCATAAAACAATTTCCCTTCCATATTTATCAGTGAAATTGTTATCGATTTCGTGTTCGTATTATTGAAATATTTCACTGTAAACTGATCTGAAAACGGAATTGGAAATACTTGATCGATCGTGATTGGCTGATTCTCTTGAACCATATCAACTAACGAAAATTTAATAGCTACCGTTTTTGAATAAGTGAAACCTCCGTCATAATCAGTTTGCTTCAATCTATAATACGAATATCCTTCTTTTGGGTCAAGGTCTTCTGCTGCATACACTTTAACTATTGTACTATTCCCCGCTCCTTTTACCTTAGCAATTTGTTTAAACTCATTGCCATTTGTTGAACGCTCAACACTAAAATAATCATTGTTCGTTTCAGAAGCCGTCATCCAAAACAATCTTACAATTTTATTTTCTTTCTTAGCATCAAAACTTACCAATTGTATTGGCAATGGATTCGCCGAACTAGATGTAATTCCATAGTGTCCAAGTAATGTCATTCCGTTTCTATTCGCAGAGAAAGATGCATTACTTCCCGTTCCGGCTACAAAGGTTCCGTTGGTTGTCCAAGGAGACGCTCCATTTACTCTTCGAAGTAAATGTATTTTTGTGTAATCATTCACATTCGGAACGCCATTACAAAATGCATTCACATTAAACGTACCACCGGCAAATCCATTCATTGCTCCGAACGACCAATACCCAAATGCAATATTACTACAAACTTCTCCTGCATCAGTCAGCGGCAATCCATTTGAACCAGGGTTGGCTACAATGTATGAACTTACTATACTTCCGGCTGTGGGTGGTGAAGTAAAACTAACATTTACACCATTGTAATAATTTAGTGACCCTACCGGAAATAGAATATTTGACGTTGCTGTTGCTGCAATCCATCTTCGAAAGTAGCCGTACACATGGCCGCTTGTCCGAGACAATATTCCCAAATTTGAACTAGTTGTACCAAGCGTTAATGTATCGTCTAATGCAATCCATATCCCGGCAATAAAATCAGCAGTGCTTGAAATAGTAGTCGATGCTGTTAATGTGCAGTTGTATGAATTGTTTAGAGTAAGACTTCTCACCAATGAAGGCAAAGCATTTCCGGAGATTTGTGCCGACCTTCCATTGTAAGTATAATCTGATCCCGTACTAAATGAACGCACGCCTGTTGTTTGAACATTGCCATCCATAGCTGTTTTTGCAATTCCTCCTGAATGAGCTAAAATTAATCCGGCGCCCGTATTGAGTGTAAACGCACCTGTTCCTGTTGCTATGCAACTATCCATATTTAAAATAGCTCCGGTGTTTACATTATAATCGATCATATTTGTAATATTTCTATTAGAAACAAAATTCTGCGTTGCTGTTGTTCCGTTAAAATAGATAATTCCTTTTGCAGAACTGGACGACTCTGTAATTACTCCCGAACCGGTAACAGATAAATTACCACTTATGTAAATTGTCCCTAATCCTTTTGAGCTGTTATTTGCAGTACTCATACTCATATCAACTACTCCACCGGTTATTGTTAAATTGCCGGTTAAGTAAACAGTTGCTGATAAATTTCCATACGCAGTTCCTCCGGCTTGGTTAAAATTGAATGCTCCACCACTCACTATTATGTCGCCGGATGATAATGTAACACTTGTATTTCCATTAACACACAAATAGGTAGTGCCGCCCTTAATGAAAAAGTTACCTCCAACAATTAGGTTCGTATTATTACCTTGATAATCGAAAAAGACCAATCCTGTTCCTGAATTCGCCATTGTTAAATCACCTTTTACATTTTGCAATGCACCGGCAAAATTTATACTAGTATTTTGCCCAGCACAATTCCAAATAAAATTTTGAAAATTTTGTGTTATCCCACTAGGTAATGTATTGGTAACACCGCTAACCTCGCACGAGCTTCCTACTGACCATGTAGCTGTAGGTAAAGTTCCGCCATTCATTGCATGCTGGAACTTTCCTCCAGATGCCACTGTGATAAAACCGGATCCCGTTGGCATCGTTCCTCCTTCGCGCACAAAAATTCCATTATTATTAATATTAATCTTACTTCCTGCTGCAAGAGTTATCGTACCAGAATTCTTCAAAACAGAAGTTCCGTTGATTGCAGCTATAGCCGATCCATTAAAAGCAAGTGTAGAAATTATATCTAAATCACCACTCACTGTTAAGTCTGTACCGCTTCCTTTTGCAACTGTCATTGTTCCACTTGTCAGAGAAACCTTACCTCCTGCATCAACAATAACTTGATCGACTGTAACATTTGCCGACACAAAAACAATATGCCCAGTTTTAATTTCAATTACACCATCGGCAGAAGTTGGAGCTGCCAAAGCATCAATCCACATAACTCCATTATACCTTTCCCATGTTGAAGCTAATCCCCATGTGCCAGTTGCTTTAGTTCTATAATCGCCGGTAACCGCAGCTGATAAATTATGCGGCATCAATTGAAAATAAAAATAAAATACTATTACAAATAACATGGCAGACGAACAGCCATAAAGGAAAAACAGACGTAAAGACAAACGTTGTTTTTGCGAAAGCGCTTTAGAAAGCTTGCTATTAATTTTTGACTTCATAGATTAAAAAAATTAAGTTTCAAAGAGGATTAGACTATTGATACGAAAATCGCAAATCAAGGTTAAACGAAATATAGCTAAACAAACAAAACTGTAAGAAATTCGAGAAAATAGAGTGAAGAATATTCAAAAAATTCACAAATCAGCTATCTATTGAAGCATACTAAAAAAAGGTGTGAAAATTCTAATTGAAAGAAATAAAAAAAAATACAAAAAACCGTATCAATTTATTTAACACCTACCATAGTAATTGAACCATCGCGATTGAAGAGAAAGACTCCTTGAATACTTTGACCCTCCATAATAACTTTTTCTGCAACGGCTCTAAATTTAGGGGCAAAAAGTATTTTCACTGATTGAAAATAGAAATAAGTAGTTTCGTCGATTTTTCTAAAAGTGCTTTCTTGTTCACCGGCCCAAGGTATAATTCGTTTTCAATTTTTAATAAAAAATGAAAACTACTATCGACTTTTGTTTTTGAAATTAATCTAATTAACCTGAACTCTACACTTGATCACTCTTCGGTTGATTTTTTAAGATTGCCTTCTGTATTACTAAATTATACCTATTCCCCCATTCAAAATTAAACACTTCTATATTTCCAATTCCATCAACACTTGAACTCATTGACAGCTTTTTAAAAAATGCATCATAAGCTAAATGCAAGTATGGATCTATCGTTATTTTTATTGCTTTTTTTTGCTGAGCCCTTAAACTATACTGTGAAAATAAAATTAAAATAATAAATAAAAGACTCTTTCTTGACAGTGCCAATTTTACCATATCCCTCATTTACCTAAGTTGGAAAATTAAAATTATTCTACTCAACTACATCCTTTTGATTGAAATAATTTCTCAACGACCTAACCTGAAATACAAGCCAAGCTAAATATATTAGTATAACCATATACAAAAACAGATTTGCATAATGCCATCCACTCATACTTCCATATAATGAAATTCCTAGTGCCAATGTCAAGATAAATTCTACTGTTTTATAAGAATTAAATTGTCCGCTTCTGATGTCAATAGCGTTATCTATTTTTTTTGATTTCAATTTTACTCCAATCCACCGACTAATGCCAAACCAAATTAATGCTGCAACCGGGAAAATGATTGCTATAATATGTAGGTCGCTATCTGTTGTCCTATTGCTATAAATAAAAAACACACTTAACATTAACAATAAAAAACTTCTTCGCATAAATTGCGATTGATAATAAACAGCTTTTTCGTACATCTCTAACTTTATAATATCGAGGCAATTTATTTTGCCTCTGTACAAATATTAACAGAATGTTTAACATACACAATCAATTTTTCAACTATCTCAAGGTTACTTTTTAAATTCAAAATATTCTTGTGCCTGTCAATCTGAATAGATAAATTTTATTGTATTTTTACGCCATGCGCTCTCTTACAGACCTTCAGAAACTTATCGAAACCGGAATGAACAACTTTGAACTCTCCGGCCGTCCTTCTGAATTGTACGATCCAATTCGTTATATGATCCAATTAGGAGGAAAGCGCTTAAGGCCCGTATTAGTCCTAATGAGCCATGAGCTATTCGGTGGCGACCCTGAAAAGGTTCTTCAACCTGCTCTTGGAATTGAGATTTTTCACAACTTCACTTTGCTGCACGACGACATAATGGATAAAGCTCCGCTTCGTCGTTCAAAACCTACTGTTCATGAGAAATGGAATACAGATATTGCTATTCTCTCCGGTGACACAATGTTCGTACAAGCATGTCAGTTTATGATGAATGTCGATGCCACTTTTGTGTCACCCGTACTTTCATTGTTTCTAAAAACAGCCATTGAAGTTTGTGAAGGTCAACAACTCGATATGAATTTTGAACGTCAAGAAAATGTTTCTCATGAAGAATATATTGAAATGATCGGATTGAAAACCGCTGTTCTACTTGGTTGTTCATTATCTATTGGAGCCATTTGCGCTAATGCCAGCAAAAATGACATTGATCACATTTATCAATTTGGGAAAAAGTTAGGGATTGCTTTTCAATTACACGACGACATACTCGACGTGTACGCTAACGCTGACAAATTTGGAAAACAAATTGGAGGAGATATTATTGCCAATAAAAAAACTTTCCTATTCATCTCAACACTTGAACAAGCAAAACAAGATCAGTTAGCAGAATTCAAACGATGGATATCCATGAAAGAATTTAATGTCGAGGAGAAGGTAAAAGCTGTTATAACTATTTTCGATTCATTAAACATCCGTCTTCAAGCGGAACAAAAAATGAATGAATTTTTTTCTGATGCAATGCAACACTTAGAACAGATCAACGTTCCGGCCGAAAAAAAACAATTGCTCATTGAATTTGCAGAAAAATTAATGGTTCGCGAATCATAAAAAATTATCTCTATCATTTTTCTCAATAATATTATTCTATTTATCGCGGTATAATTATAAATACTTTTCCTCTACGAAAAAAAATTCGTCTCCCGTTTATAAATTAATTCCAAAAATTAAATTACGAATTTCGAACATCGAGCTTCTTTCAAAGATATTCGCGTCAAAAAAAAGGGCCGGGAATAAATTCCACAGCCCTTCATTTTGATAACTAAACAATATTCTAATTCTCTTCTCTTATTACTTGTACAGATCCATGATACGATTTATTTGGAGCCTCAACAACGTAGTAATAAACATCTGCTTTTAATCCGTAAGCATCCCACTCATTATGATAATAATCGCTCTGGTAAACCAAAAGACCCCAACGGTCATAAACAAATAGTTTTGTATTCGGCACTAAATTCTGGAGCACGAAATAATCATTATAGCCGGGACTTCCAGGATAAGGAGTAAATACATTCGGGATAATTAGTTTTGAAAATTCGACAACAATTCTATCTATTACCGGACCGCAACCACCTGCTTTAGTAATCGACAATACGATTGAGTCTTTCAAAAAATCAGAAGCTGAAGGAGTATAGATTGCATTCAAACTTGTATCGCTTGGAGAAAATGTTCCACTACCTGAAGTTGTCCAAATTACG
>JANLPR010000165.1:0-21561 GCA_031367345.1 Bacteroidota bacterium
GATTAATGAAAAATAGTTATCAATTAATTGACTGCGATGTTTTAATTTTTTTCATATTTCATACTTCATACTTACTTGCTCGACTGAATGTTGTGTGTTGGGCTGTGTGAGAGCTCATTCAGGCGCACACAGGAATAATTAATAATTTGTAATGATAAATGAAAAATGATTATTAATTGACTGCGATATTTTAATTTTTCATACTTCATACTTTAATCTTCAAAAATCACACCCGCACACTTTCAACTCCCGGGCGAAATGACGCCGGAAGAACAGGTTTAGTATTGAAGAAAAATTATTGCTCGGCTTCCGATAGCTATCGGAATCAACATTTCGCCTAGCGGAAAAATGTCTGAACCGGGATTTTCCTGATTTTAGGATTTTCATGATTCGAAATTTTATAAAAGAATAGCGCCTAATATAGCAGTCAATTAAAAAGAATTATTCTTCATTAATCATTAATAAATTATTAATCCCTCTACTGTGTGCAGCTGAATGATCTCTCACACAGCCCATCACACAACTTTCAGCCGAGCGAAGTTTTCAAAATTACGAATCATGAAAATCCTAAAATCAGAAAAATCCTGGTTCATACTTCTTACTTCATCCGCCCACAAGGAAAATGCTAGTCACTTGACAATTCAAGAGAAAAGAAAGTTTAAGAATCAAAAAACTTTTGGGTAAATAAAATAGAAGGAAAATATTAATAAATCAGCGTGGCATTTTTTTACTCACCACTCACTACTCACCACTCACTAAAAGTTAATCGCGTCTAAATATTTTTCGTTTAACGGCTTGTTTACATACTTCACCACATACTGATTGGTAGATGCTCGGTTGATGTCTTCCGGACTAATTGACGAAGACAATACGATTACCTTACACGTTTTTAAAATACTATCCGGAAGTGTTTCGTACTTTTCAAGAAAACCAAAACCATCCATTACCGGCATATTCAAATCAAGAAAAATAATTTGAGGCAACGTGCCGGGATCGTTGCTATGCTCTTTTAAATATTCCAAAGCAGACTCGCCACTGTTTTTTACTACTACCAACTTAGAAAACTGATTGGTAGTAATCATACGCTCATTGATAAAATTATCGATGTCGTTATCATCAATCAGAAGAACTCGATCAAACTTAATTGCTTTATCAGTGTTTTTCATGATTCAGAATTTTATTTAGTGGTGATGAATGGAATCGAACCATCGACACAAGGATTTTCAGTCCTTTGCTCTACCAACTGAGCTACATCACCGATTTGGAGTGCGCAAAAGTAGAAAAAAATTAAAAATCCCCAAATTTATTTCCCTTTTCCGTCATTTATTCCTTCCGTCTCTTTCACTTTGCCTAACTTGCACAAAATTAATTCTTATGTATCTCACCATCGATCAAGGTAACTCGTTCTGTAAGATTATTGTCTTTCATAACAATATTGCCATTCATCGTGAAGTTTGCAAAGTGTTAACTGCTCGGCATTTACAATCGATCTACAAGAAATATAATATCGATGCAGCTCTTGCCTGCTCGGTCATCGGTTTTAATTCTATTCTTAAAAAAGTATTCAAAAAAATGAGAATAGTCGTATTGTCTGCCACCACAAAAATTCCAATTAAAAACTTATACACAACTCCCAAAACCCTGGGAAAAGATCGACTTGCCAATGTAATTGCTGCCACTTTTCTCTTTCCCAAACAAAATGTCCTGATTATAGATGCCGGAACCTGCATTAAATATGACCTGATCGACCGTTCAAAAAAATACAAAGGCGGAAATATAAGCCCTGGTTTGATGATGAGATTTTTAGCTCTCAATAAGTTCACACGTAAACTTCCTTTGGCACCTCTTACTAATCCTCGTAAGCTGATCGGCGATTCAACTGTAACTGCTTTGCAAACAGGTGTTTTTAACGGAATCGTTGCAGAAATGGAAGGCCTTGCTGCCCGATATGCCGAAAAGTACTCTGATTTAAAAGTTATTCTTACCGGCGGCGACACGAATCGTTTTGTGAGTCAACTTAATTTAAGCATCTTTGCCGCCTCCGATTTGGTTAACATTGGTTTAAATGAAATTATCAAAAATAACGCCGAGCACTAAAAAGATTTTTTTCTTTTTTTGCTTTCTATCATCAACTCTTTTTTCATCCGCTCAGGTATCTACCAGCTCGCCCTACTCCAGATATGGAATCGGCGATCTTGAATCTACCTCGCTCACCAAAAACTTGGGAATGGGTGGAACTGAAATTGCAATTACTCATCCGCTTTTTATCAATTCTGGAAATCCCGCTTCTTATGCCGATCTCTTCCTTACCTCTTTCGATGTAGGCCTAAAGTTTAATCAATACAAACTTTCTACTGCTAAGTCATCACAAAATACGAACGTTGCTTCTTTATCGTACTTTCAATTTGCCTTTCCTATTATCCCTTTTAAATGGTCGTTAGGTTTCGGTTTACAGCCTTACTCTAATGTTGGTTATTCGATCGTAGAAAATACAACCACTCCTTTCGGTGATGCTGAAAAGAGATCTTACAAAGGTTCCGGTGGCCTCAATAGTTTTCATATTGGTACAGGAAAAAAATTTGGTAAACATCTTTCTCTCGGTGTAAACATTGAATATATTTTTGGTGTAGTCGATCATAATAAATCGATTGAATTCACTTCACCGTATTACATGAATGCATTCGATAATAGAAGTACTGCTATCGGGTGGTTTCATTATAATTTCGGAATGCAATATACTGTTGATAGTCTAAGGTTGGCGAAATCGGATTCAATCGTTATGTTCGATAAAAAAATAAAAGTACTAAGCGATTCTCTTAGTCACATTCTTTCCGGCCCTTCTACACCCGATTACGACGCAAAAAATATTCTTAATCAAGAAATAGCACAAACCAAAGATCAGCGAAATAAAGTTTTAGTAAAAAAGAAAAAAAGTGACTGGCGATTAACTCTTGGCTTAATAGGCTCTCCTGTTGCTAATCTAAATGCAAGAGAAACTCGTGTAGTTGCCTCTTACCGTTTTTACAATTATGCCTTACCCGATCAGATCTTGATGCGCGATACCGCTATTTATTCTACTAGCGATCAGAAAAAAGTAACGCTTCCTATGAGTGTAGGAATTGGTGCGGCTCTTAAAAAAGGAACTCGCTGGACTTTCGCCGGCGATTATTCTATTCAACAGTGGTCCGATTTCAAATTCTTAGATGTCAAAGATTCTTTGTTTGATAGTTGGAAAGCTGCCGTTGGTATTCAATATATTCCTAACGATAGAGCACTTCGCGGATATTCACATTTCATCTCGTACCGATTAGGGTTTCATTACCAACAAACTTTTCTTAATGTTGGAACGGAAAAAATTAACGACGTCGGACTTTCATTCGGCTTAGGTTTGCCTATTGGTAAAGCCGCAACAAATATTCATTTTTCAGTTGAAGTCGGTAAAAGAGGTGATACTTCTTTCAATCCAATAGAAGAAAAGTACATCAAATTTGGATTGGGAATCACGATCAACGATCGATGGTTTATTAAACCGAAGTACGATTGATCGCTAGAGTTTTTAGTCGATGATGCTTAAACTAATCTAAGTTTACTTTGTTCTCATAGAAATGAAATCTGCCAACAGACAAATTGCGATCTGGCTTTTCAGCGGTTGCTTTCTTATTTTCGTAATGGTTGTGGTTGGCGGCATTACTCGTCTTACCGGCTCCGGCTTATCAATTACCGAATGGAAACCAATCATGGGCACCATTCCGCCTCTCAACGAAGCTGAATGGAATACCGCTTTCGAAAAATATAAACAGATTCCGCAATTTCAAAAAATAAACTATCATTTTAATCTGGCCGATTTTAAATCCATTTTTTGGTGGGAGTTTATTCATCGCCTCATTGGTCGACTTATCGGTGTTGTTTTCATTATTCCCTTTTTGTATTTTTTCATCAAAAATAAATTCGAAAAAAACACGAGCAGAAAAATGCTTTTGCTCTTTATGCTCGGAGGACTTCAAGGATTTCTCGGATGGTTTATGGTGAGCAGCGGACTGGCAGAGCGAACAAGTGTAAGCCACATACGATTAGCAATTCATCTTATCACTGCCTTCATTACTTTTGCATTTACTTTTTATTTTGCACTGGAGTTGTGGTGCGCAGCAAGAGAGAAAAGCAGCATAACCCATTCTAAGCTGCGCACATTGAATAAACTTATTTTCTCTGTACTTATTCTTCAGATCGTTTATGGTGCATTGGTAGCAGGCTTACATGCCGGAAAAATGCACAATACTTTTCCGCTTATGAGTGGACAAATTATCCCTAATGGTATGGGTGTAATGGAACCAACTATCGTGAACATTTTTGATAATCCGGTTACGGTTCAGTTTATACACCGCTTAATTGCTTTCACTCTTATATTTCTTTGTACGTGGCTATTTGTTAGTTCAAAAAAAGAGAAGCTTGAGAAATTTCAAAAAGCAGGACTCAAATGGTTAATGATTGCACTTACAATTCAGTTTCTGCTGGGAGTTTTAACGCTGCTTACTCAAGTAAATATTGTGCTTGCTTCAGTGCATCAAATTGGAGCATTCTTTTTATTCAGTGTAAGTATTTATCTGCTGTATAGTTTTAGAAAAAATAGTGCTAGCGTTTAGTGCCACTGAAAGGTATTGACAAGATGCTTTACATCTTGCTCTACAAAATCTAATACAGGCGACAATGAATCGGGGTTTGGAATCGCATAAAAATAAAGAGCTCCGCGTATAAAATGTTTTGTGCTATCTGTTAAATAAAACTGAACCGCTGAGGCGCTATTCCCTTTTACAAAAGTGTATGAGCCGTAAACTTTCTTACTGGGCTCGTTAATCAACTCTTCACTCATGCCCGATGCTTTAGCTATGTGCTTCATAGATAAAGTGCGACTATCATCAATAAATTTTTTCAAGTCGTTATTAATTACCTTGTAACTCATATACAACGTTCCTTTAAATTGTGGCCATTCTACATTGTACCAAAATGGTTCGGCTTTTTCTAAAGTATCGATTGAGATCAAGGAATACACAGGTTTTTCAAATGAATAAGGACATCCTTTCGGTTCAAAAACATCGTACTTTTTTTCAGGCATGTGAATTCTGAAATAACCGCGTGGCTTAGGATTGTATTCGTGTTCACATCCGCTAAGCATAACCGAAAATAAAAAGCCAAATAAAATAATAATCGTATTCAGACTATTAGATCGATTGCTGTTGCTTTCAAACGACTTACTCTCCGGCAATGTTATTTTAACTCGCTTAATTCTTTTTTTATCGGCCGATTCAATTGTAAATTTCAAATCGTTGAATTTAACAATCTCATTTCTCATCGGGATGTTTCCTTTGACTTCTAAGATCAATCCTGCCAGCGTATCTATTCCTTCATTTTCATCGCCAAAAATTTTTCGTTCCAATTCCATTACGCGACAGATGTCATTCAAATTTGTTTTCCCCTCGAAAACATAATTCAAGTCATCTAATTTACTATACGTTAATTCATCATCATCAAACTCATCGTTAATTTCTCCAACAATTTCTTCCAATACATCTTCTAACGTTACAATACCTGAGCTTCCTCCGTATTCATCTATTACAATGGCAAGATGATTTTTCTTCTCTTGAAACTCTTGAAGAAGATCGTTTATTTTTTTACTCTCAGGAACGAAATATGCCGGGCGAATTTGTTTTAGCCAATCGAAATTTTCGTTGTACTGTAAATCGAGATAGGGGAGTAAGTCTTTAATACAAAGTACTCCAATAACAGTATCGAACGAGTTTTCAAAAACAGGAACTCTTGAATATCGATTCTCTACAATTAACGGAAAGAGTTCACTAAATTTTAAATCTTTATTAAAAGCAATTACATCCATCCTCGATTTCATGATCTGCTTTACATCGATGTTTCCAAACCGTGCGATCCCTTTTAAAATCTTTTTCTCTTCCTCCGGTGTACTCTTGTCACTCGTAATATCAATGGCTGCTGTTAATTCATCAACAGAAACATCGTATCCCTTCTGACCTATTCGTTTATCTACAATATTTGTAGCCTTCATTAAGATTGAACTGAAAGGTGTAAGTAGTTTGTCTAAAACAAAAACAAGAAACGAACTTTTTATTGCCGACTTCAACGGACTTTGTGTAGCGTAGATTTTTGGCATTACTTCACAAAACAAAACAATCACAAAAGTAACTAAGACTACCTGAAACAAAAACCCTAACGTTTCGTGATTTTCGAAATCAAACGCCTCTTCAATCAACATCGACGAAAGTACTACGATGGCAATATTTACAAAGTTAATTGTGATGAGTAGTGTTGCAATCAACCTCTTAGGCTTTTCCAGAAGGTCATACACTAATTTGTATTTAGTGTTTTGCGAATCTTTTAAGTCGAACAATTGTCCCGAAGTTATCGCAAAGAAAGCGGTCTCAGCACCTGAGAAAAATCCGGAAGCAAATAGTAGGGAAAGTAAAACGATACATTCAACAATGAATCCGATAGAAAATGAAAATGCAGGATTGATTACTGAGCCGAGCTCTTGTAAGATGATTGTAAGTGTGTAACTACCGGGGTCCAATGACTTTTTGTATTTAAAGGCTAAAATAAAAACAGGCACAAAGCTAAACAAATCTTTGTGCCTGTTCAATAACAATTTTACTGATTAAAAAGGAAGATCATCCGACGGAACAGCATTCAGATGTTCGGCAGTATCACCTTTCTCCGCAACATTCCCTGCAACAGAGGTGTCGGCACGCGGCCCACCTAACATGGTAAAGCTTTCGGCCACAATCTCAGTGAAATACTTTTTATTCGTTTCCTCGCCATAAGTACGTGTTTGGATCTTTCCTTCCACATACAATAATGTTCCTTTGCGTACATATTTCTCGGCAATTTCTGCCAGCCCTCTCCAGGTTACAATGTTGTGCCATTCAGTTTGTTCAACTTTTTGACCTTCTTTGTTTTTATAGGAATCTGTTGTTGCCAAAGAGAATCTGGCAACTGCTACTCCTCCTTCAAGGTATTTTACCTCCGGGTCTTTTCCTACGTATCCTACGAGGATTACTTTATTTACTCCGCTCATTTCTTTATGTTTTAGATTGTTGTTTTTATTTTACAAAGATAAATTCATCGAACCGACTTTTGAAAACTATATATGACGGTACTTTTATGACGGTACTTTTATGATGGATCTTTTCTTTTACATAGTCTTTAAATATTCTTCTATTAAACGAGGTACTGCAAATTCTTTTACACTCTCATCGTCAACTTTCTTCCAATGCTCTTCGGTTTCTTTAAAGCATTTCAAATTGGTTTTTATGCGATAAAATTTTGCATAAATATGTTGGTGACTTAGTATATGTTTGAATTCTTTACTTACACTAATTGACGTTAACTCTTGATTGTCGAATTGCCGTTTCCATTCTGTTCCGTTCATCAATTCGCTCTCTTCTACTTTTTCCTTACTTTCTATCATCGGGAAATCGTGTAAGCCATTCCAAATATCTTTTTCTTTGCGTTTACGAATATAAAATTCATTCTCGTCGCTTATTACAAGATAGTGAAAAAAACGATTCCTGATTTTTGTTTTTTTACTCTTAACAGGAAAAAATTCAACTTGTTTGTTTTCGAAAGCATAACAACCGCCATTCAATGGACAGCTACCACAATCCGGATTTGATGGCTTGCATTGAAGAGCTCCCATTTCCATGATTGCCTGATTAAAGTTGTGCGGAGAATGATTGCCGAGAAGTTGATTTGCTAAAAGTGTAAACTCTTTTTTCCCCAAAGTTGAATCAATTGGTGTTTCAACTCCTGCATATCTACTCAATACTCTATAAACATTTCCGTCAACTACTGCATAGGGTAGATCATAAGCAAAGCTGGCTATAGCTGCTGCTGTGTAGTCGCCAATTCCTTTGAGACTCTTTATGGCTTCGTATGTTCGCGGAAAGATGCCATCAAATAAATGAAGTACATCTTTTGCTGCTTTGTGCAGGTTGCGTGCACGCGAGTAATAACCTAAGCCCTGCCATAATTTTAGAATTTCGTCCTCATCAGCACCGGCTAAGTCTTGAACTGTTGGAAAAGCGTCGATGAATTTGAGATAGTAGTTTATACCCTGATCAACTCTTGTTTGCTGCAAAATGATTTCTGAAAGCCATATTTTATATGGATCGCGTGTGTTCCGCCAGGGTAAATCTCTTTTGTTGATTTTATACCAATTAATAAGCTTTTCTCCAAAGTCATTCATATACCGCCTACTTTTTTTTGCTTCGATGCGTTCGACGAAGTTAATTAAAACAGTAGGCCGATCGATCAAATCTGACGTCTATTTTAGACGGCTCCCGATAATATATGTAGAATATTTTAAGAAATTTTTGACCAAATGCTATTTAAGTTGCTGAAAAAGAGTAGCTTTGTGCCTCATAAATTATTTATCAACGGAGAGCAAAATTTAACCGAATAGATTTTTGGATTTAATCGGAAGCGTTATCTTTGCCGCCCAATATTTAATTACCTAATACTCAAAGAAATGACAAAAGCAGAATTAGTAGCCGAAATTTCCACAAAGACCGGGATCGAAAAAACAGTTGCATTACAAGCGGTTGAAGCGGCTATGAAAGTGATAAAAACCACAATGTCGGACGGCGAAAACGTCTATTTACGAGGTTTCGGATCTTTTATCGTTAAAAGAAGAGCTCAAAAACTTGGTCGTATTATCTCCAAGAATACAACTATCATCATTCCTGAACATAACATCCCTGCATTCAAACCGGCTAAAACCTTTGCTAACAAAGTAAAGAATGCCAAGATTAAAAAGAATCAGACAACTGAAGCAGTCGACTAATAATGCAGAATAATCGTACTCGCTTTGTAATTGTTCTTGGTGGGATACTCCTAATTACCATCCTTTACTTCTTGCCTCAGAAAGTTGAAAAGAAAATGGTAGTTGAAAACCAAACGGGGTTTTCTATGGATGAACAAATTACTGCCGGCAAGGCACGATTAAAAAGACAGGAAAAGGACCAGGTTATCATTGTTGAAGATCTGCTGAAAAAAAGTCCCGATTCTAATGTTTACCTCGATTCGCTTGGAAAACTTTGGGATAGATTTCAGACTCCGCAAATTTCGTCTTATTATTACGAAAAAATTGCTCAGGCTGATTCAAACGAACAAAATTGGATCAATGCAGCTTATCGCTATTTTGATGCTTTTAAAATAACAAGCGACTCTCTTAAAAGAGTTTACTTTGTTAGTAAAGCCATCGATGCATATAAAAAAGTGATAGCGATCAATCCGACAAACGACGATGCTAAAACTGATTTAGGCGTTTGCTATGCCGAAGGTAGTCCGAACCCGATGCAAGGAATCATGATGTTGAGAGAAGTGGTTCAACAGAACCCGAAACACCTCATGGCGCAGTATAACCTCGGTGTGCTTTCAGTCAAATCAGGGCAGCTTGATAAAGCGATTGAACGATTTAAAAAAGTGTTGGAGATCCAACCTTCATTTGACGATGCGAGATTCTTACTTGCTAAGACGTATCTGCAAATGGGAAATAAAATAGAAGCAAAGAAAAATCTGCTCATCCTTCAAAAAGATGCAAAAGATGCTCAACTAAAACAAGAAGTTGAAAGCTTAATAAATAGTATTAATAACCAATAAACACATCAAAGTATGCCAAGCGGGAAAAAAAGAAAAAGACATAAGATGGCAACGCATAAGCGTAAAAAACGTCTTAGGAAAAACAGACATAAAAAGAAATAAATCTTGATTCCTGAAATTCTTTTTCAGGAATCATAGATCGATCCGGGTGGTTTAATAAAGTCACCGGGATCGATTATGTTTTATTATTTCTGCAGTTAATTTAAATCGAGTATATCCGGCTTTTTAAAAAATTCCTTGGTATACGATGAGTCGTATGCCGTTATTTCTAACGGATCGGTTTAATTGCTGTACGCTCTTTTCTATTTACGATGCTTAGTTAAAAATGTGTTTCTAAAACATTTTTAGTTGAATAGCGAATTAGTTATTAGCTCCACACCGGAAGAGGTAAATATTGCCCTCCTGGAAGACAAACTTATTGTCGAGCTAAACAGTGAAAAAAAAGATCAACGATTTCAAGTCGGTGATATCTATTTGGGTAGAGTTAAAAAACTTATTCCCGGGTTGAATGCTGCTTTCGTTGACGTAGGTCACGAAAAGGATGCATTTCTTCATTACCTCGATCTTGGTCCTCAAGTTCAATCTCTTCTCAAACTTATTAAGCTAAGTACAGGCGGTAAAAACCCCGATCCTATGTTGGCCGATTTTCAGTTGGAGAAAGACATCGACAAGGGTGGCAAAATTACCAATGTGCTCTCGCCAAATCAATGGGCGCTTGTTCAGGTAGCCAAAGAACCAATCAGCTCCAAAGGCCCACGTGTTACTTCTGAACTTTCGCTCGCCGGTCGTTTTGTTGTGCTCGTTCCTTTTACCGATACGGTTTCTATTTCTCAGAAAATAAAAAGCGCGGAGGAAAGATCACGTCTCAAACGTCTCGCTTTAAGTATCAAGCCTAAAGGTTTTGGACTCATTGTACGCACTGTTGCCGATGGTAAAAAAGTTGCCGAACTCGATAAAGATATTCAAGACTTAGTCTCTAAATGGAAGTCAGCTTTTGAAATGCTTCAAACGGCTAAGCCGCCCCAAAAAATTCTTGGCGAATTAAATCGTACTTCTACCATCTTGCGCGATCTACTCAACGCAAACTTCAACGCGATTCATGTTAATGATGCGCAGTTAGCCGATGAAATTAAAACCTATCTCAGCGAAATCGCTCCCGAACAAACCGATATCGTAAAACTCTACAAAGGCAAAACGTCGATCTTCGATCATTTTGGAATTGAAAAGCAAATTAAATCGAGTTTCGGAAAAACGGTTACAATGAACAACGGTTCTTACCTAATCGTTGAACATACCGAAGCTATGCACGTAATAGATGTGAATAGCGGAGGCCGTGTAAAAACGGAAAGCGGCTCTACTCAAGAAGCTAATGCTCTTCAAGTAAACCTTGATTCGGCTGTTGAAATTGCTCGACAGTTGCGCCTTCGTGATATGGGCGGAATTATTGTTATCGATTTTATCGATTTACATAGTCCGCAAAATCGCAAAGAACTCTACGATAAAATCAAATTGGAAATGAAACGCGATAGAGCCAAGCATACGATCTTGCCTCCTTCTAAATTCGGCTTAATACAGATTACTCGTCAGCGCGTTCGTCCGGTTACAAATATTACTACCGCAGAAAAATGTCCTGCATGCGATGGAACAGGTGAAATTAAAGCAAGCGTTCTTATCGTTGATGAAATAGAAAATAACTTGCGATATTTTGTGCAAGAACAGAATGAAAAGCAACTTCACTTAGTTGTTCATCCTTATCTCGAAGCTTATTTGAATAAAGGATTATTGTTTAATTCCATTACTCACAAATGGAAAACGAAGTTTAAAGTAAAATTAAAAGTGACAGCAAATTCTGCGTATCACATGATGGAATATCATTTCTTCAACAAAATGGAAGAAGAAATAAAAATCTAATTTTATTTTCGCGCAATTTAAATTTGTCCGATAAAAAGAACTTTTTTATATTCACTTTATAAATAGAAACTCATGAAAATATTTATGAAAATTTTAGGCGCTTTTGCAGCGTTTATACTAATTATCTCAGCTATTGGTTTTATCTTTTTCCCTTCTCATATTCATGTAGAACGGTCGATCGTAATTGATCGTGACAAAGCCGGAATTTTTAATTACTTGAATGAATTAAGGAATCAACCTTCTTGGTCGCCTTGGCATGAGAAAGATCCAAATACCAAATACACTTTTTCAGAACCCAGCAGTGGTGTAGGTGCGGAAATGAAATGGGATAGCCAAGTAAAAGATGTTGGTCAGGGAAGCATGAAAAATACTGAAGTGGTTTCTGATTCTTTGATTAAAATGGATCTAAATTTTATGGACAATGGCATTGCACAAGGGGCTTATACTTTTACTTCTGAAGGCAAGGGAACTAAAGTTGTTTGGTCATTGGATATGGAAGCTGGTGCAAATCCATTGTTTAGAATCATGGGAAAATTTATGGATGGAATGGTTGGAAAAGATTTTGAAAAAGGATTGATCAAATTAAAGGCTGTAGAAGAAGCAATGCCTGTTGGTCCTGTAACTACTTTAGAAGAAACCGTTGTACCTGAATCAAATTATCTTTCTTTTCACGGTAAAGCTGATATAGCAAATATCGCTACTTTTTTAGGCAATTCTTATGGTCTCATAGGTGCGGAACTAGGAAAACAAAAGCTTAAAATGTCGGGCGCTCCTTTTGCAATCTATTACACCAACTCTTCAACAGCCTGGGAAATGGATGCTGCTATTCCTACAGCGACTCTCGGAAAATCAAATGGAACTATTAAAGCCGGAAAAATAAATGCCGGCAATGCTGTGTGTGTTCATTATTTTGGTAGCTATGATAAAATAAGTAAGGCTCATTCAATGGCGCATGATTACATTTCTGCTCATAATAAATCGATCATCGGCGCTCCTTGGGAATCCTATATTACTGATCCGGGTGTTGAAAAAGATACACTGAAATGGCAAACGGATGTTTTCTATCCGATTAAATAAAAATGATCACGCCTTCTCCTGAAAAAGCTTTTTCTAAAGCCCAAAAATATTGTGTGTATCAAGAGCGAAGTCAGCAAGAAACACGCGACAAACTTTATTCATGGGGCTTACATAGAAATGAAGTTGAAAATATTATTTCTCAACTTATCGATCATGGCTTTATAAAGGAAGAGCGTTTTGCCGTTGCTTATGCAGGAGGAAAATTCCGAATTAAAAAATGGGGTAAAATAAAGATCATAAAAGGTCTCAAAGAAAAAAGAGTTTCTGAGCCGCTTATTAAATTAGCACTGCTCGAAATTAGTGATAAAGATTATCGACTTACGCTGTCGAAAGTTATTGCCTCTAAAGAAAAACTGGTGAAAGAATCAGACCCATTCAAACGTAAATATAAAATTGCCTCGTATGCGATCTCAAGAGGATTCGAAGCGGATCTGGTTTGGCAAATGCTCGGAGAAGAATAATTTTTTAGCTTACTATCGCTTTAGTACTGCTCCTGATCTTGAAGTTTTACCAGTTAACTTATTAGCCTTAATTCACTTTTTTCCTATCTTCGCACCATGACATCTGACCAATTAAAAGAGATTAAAGAGCGGGTTGAAGCTCTGAGGAGGTACCTTTGACGTCGATCGTAAACTTATAGCGATCAAAGAAGAAGAGGCGCTTACTCACGCCGCTGAGTTTTGGAATGAGCCTGCTAAAGCACAAACCGTTCTAAAAGGAATTAACCAGAAGAAAAACTGGACAGCACCGTTTTTGAAATTGCAAACTTCTGCCGACGATCTCGGTGTATTGTACGATTTTTACAAAGAAGATGCGGCTACCGAAAAAGAAGTTGATTTACATTACGCAGACACGATAAAACTCCTAGATGATATGGAGTTTAAGCGAATGTTAGGTGCAGAGGAGGATCAACTAAGCGCCATACTTACTATTAATTCCGGAGCCGGTGGTACTGAGTCGCAAGACTGGGCCCAAATGCTCATGCGGATGTATATTATGTGGGGCGAAAAAAATAATTACAAAGTTACGGAAGTCGATCGGCAGGATGGTGACGGTGCCGGAATAAAATCTGCTACGCTTGAATTTGAAGGTGATTTCGCTTATGGTTTTTTGAAAGCTGAAAGTGGTGTTCATCGTTTAGTGAGAATCTCTCCTTTCGATTCTAATGCGCGTCGTCATACTTCTTTCGCCTCTGTATTTGCTTATCCGATGGTTGACGATACGATCAACATCGAAATAAAAGATGCAGATATCGAAATTCAAACTTCTCGTTCCGGTGGAGCAGGAGGGCAGAATGTAAATAAAGTGGAAACGAAAGTTCAGCTTACTCACTTACCCACCGGTATTGTTGTTATTTGTCAGGTTGAACGTTCTCAAGGTGGCAACAAAGAACGTGCAATGAAAATGCTCCGCTCGCAATTGTATGAATTGGAGATCAGAAAAAGAAATGAAGCGAAGGCGGTAACTGAGGCATCTAAGAAAAAAATAGAATGGGGATCGCAAATTCGTTCGTACGTTTTTCACCCGTATAAACTTGTGAAAGATAATCGAACTGATTATGAAACATCCGATATTCAAGCAGTGATGGATGGTGATCTGAATGAATTTATGAAAGCTTTTTTAATGGAAAGTACAAAAATAGAAAATGCTTAAGATCTACTTTAAATCAACTTGCAGCACTTGCAAAAATGCACTGAATCTCATCAAAGAAAATACAGATGAAGATTATGAGTTAGTAGAATATATGGTGGATTCTCCCTCTCAAAAACAATTGAAAGAGATTTTAAAAATGCTTGGAATCAAAGCAATTGATTTAGTGAGAAAAAAAGAGTCGCTCTTTAAAACTAAATATGCCGACAAAAAATTAACCAATGCTCAATGGATAAAAATTCTGGCTGATAATCCAATTCTTATTGAGCGGCCTATTGTTGTGAAAGATGGTAAAGCAATTATTGGTAGACCAATTGAACGAATTTTAGAAATACTATAGCGTAAATAATATAATCTTATTACAACAATGGAAACTCGAAAAGAAAAAGATACGATGGGTATAGTGGACGTGCCTGCCAATGTTTATTGGGGTGCTCAAACTCAGCGATCGATTGAGAATTTTAAAATTGCTGAAGACATTAATAAAATGCCGAAAGAAATTATTCGTGCATTTGCTTTTTTGAAAAAAGCTGCCGCACTTACTAATCTCGATGCCGGTGTTCTTACAAAAGATAAGTCTGATCTCATTGGCCGTGTGTGCGATGAAATTTTAGAAGGGAAACTTGACGATCAATTTCCATTGGTTGTTTGGCAAACCGGTTCAGGTACTCAGTCAAATATGAATGTAAATGAAGTAATCGCATATCGTGCTCACGTAATTAGCGGAGGAAGTCTGCTTGATGAGAAAAAAATTATTCATCCAAACGATGACGTAAATAAATCGCAATCTTCGAACGATACTTTTCCAACTGCAATGCATATTGCTGCATATTCTGCTTTGATCAATGTGACACTTCCCGGATTAAAATCTCTTCGCGATACACTCAAAAAGAAATCAAATGATTTTATGCATGTGGTAAAAATTGGTCGCACGCATTTAATGGATGCTACACCTTTGACACTCGGACAAGAAATTAGCGGCTATGTTTCTCAATTAGATCATGGTGTTCGTGCCATTGAACATACGCTAACTCATTTGGCCGAATTGGCTTTGGGTGGAACTGCAGTAGGTACCGGAATTAATACGCCAAAAAATTATTCGGTAAATGTTGCTAAGCATATTGCAACACTTACTGGAATTCCTTTTATAACTGCAGAAAATAAATTTGAAGCTCTTGCTGCGCACGATGCAATTGTAGAAGCGCATGGTGCTTTGAAAACAGTTGCTTGTTCGCTTATGAAAATTGGAAACGATATTCGTTTGCTTTCTAGTGGACCACGTTGCGGAATTGGTGAATTATTTATTCCTGATAACGAACCTGGTTCTTCTATTATGCCGGGAAAAGTAAATCCTACCCAATGTGAAGCAATGACGATGGTAGCTGCTCAAGTCTTAGGAAACGATGTTGCCATAAATATTGGTGGTGCAACCGGACATTTTGAACTGAATGTTTTTAAGCCAATGATGATTTATAATTTTCTTCATTCAGCTCGATTAATTGGCGATGTGTGCGTGTCGTTTAACGATAAGTGTGCAATAGGAATAGAACCGATTGAAGAAAATATTAAAAAGAATCTAGAGAATTCTTTGATGCTTGTAACTGCATTGAATACTAAAATTGGATACTACAAATCGGCTGAGATTGCACAAACAGCACATAAGCAAGGGAAAACATTAAAGCAAACAGCTATTGATCTTGGTTATGTTACTTCCGAACAATTTGATGAATGGGTTAAGCCCGAAGAGATGGTAGGACTTTAAATTTACCATTAATCACAAAGGTGAAACTCAACGGACAGGAAAAAATTGGTAAAAAATATCAAGATGCAATTGTTGGAGTAAGAAAGAAAAATAGTAGAAAATGAGTATAGTTGTAAATCCAAAAAAATGATTTATATTTAGGATTATTGATTTCTACTTTCAAAAGTAATTTATCAACTATTATTTTATTAAAATCTAACGTCGATAAACAAACCTAGAATATCGATTAGCGAAAAACAAAAAAAATGAGTGTACACATAGGAGCAAAGACAGGTGAGATTGCAAGAATAGTATTATTAGCCGGCGATCCATTAAGAGCGAAGCATATAGCTGAGACAATGTTGACCGATATTAAATTGGTTAGTACTATCCGTAATGCATTTTACTTTACAGGAAATTATAAAGGTGTTTCAGTAACAGTTGGGGCAAGTGGAATGGGTTGTGCTTCTATTGGAATTTATTCATACGAGTTGTATAATGAGTATAATGTAGATTGTATAATTCGTATTGGAACTGCAGGAGCCTACACTGAAAAACTTAGAGTGTACGATGTGTTGAATGTTGAACGTGCTTACAGTGAATCTACTTATGCTATATCAGCGTTTAATTACGAAGGAGATAATTTTTTACATCAAGGAAAGGCTTATGAACTGATCAATCAATGTGCAGATCAGTTAGGAATGCCTATTGTAAAAGCGAATATCCATTCGAGCGATGTATTTTATCGTGCTCCGGATGCTTCTCCTAAAGTGGCTATTGAAAATAATTGTGTCGCCGTAGAAATGGAAGCTTTCGCTCTTTTTGCAAATGCGAAATATCTCAATAAAATTGCCGGGACAATTCTTACTATCTCAGATATTATTCCAACACACGAAGCTATTTCCGCCGAACATCGGCAGAGTTCACTGAATAAAATGATGAACTTGGCGTTGGAATCGGTTGTGTTGATTGATGGATATTTGAATTCGAAAGTGTAATATTTTTTAATTTTTCAAATTCTTTTCGATAATAGAAGTTAAATGCAGCAGTTTATTTTTTTAATTAAAATTTCAGTTATCTACAAAGTTGTTTTATGCTTTTGGATCATTCATGTAAATTTGCGGTAATTCATTTACTTATTACTTGTGGTTGCATCCAGCCAATTAAGAGGAAGGGAAGCCAGTTTTTTTTGGGAATGAGATATTAGTCAATTTAATTTAGTGTTTATCATTTTTTGAGGTAGATGCAAATTTACCTTGAGAAATATGTTAGTGTTGTTAAAGTAAACCGAGCTTTCATTTCTACATTGCAATTAATAAATCTATCTACCAACCTCTTTTTATCCTACCTTTACAAAATGAATTGGAGTCACATTACTAGTCTTGAACATTTGGCAAATATTGATGAGCATTCGGCTTCTCAAGCTGTTATAATTTTTAAACATAGCACTACTTGTAGCATCAGTGCTATGGCATTAAATCGGATTGAAAGTAATTGGAAAGAAGAATATGAGATGAAAGCTAAACCGTTTTTACTCGACCTTTTGGCAAATAGATATCTTTCAAACGAAATTGCTATTCGTTATGGTGTTATTCACGAATCGCCTCAAGTACTAATTATTGTTGGTGGTAAAAGTGTTTACGACGAATCGCACAGTGGAATTCGGTTGAATGATTTGCTTGATGTAGTTAAATGATTTTATATAGTAGAAATATTAGTCAAACCACTAAACATATTTTTCGCCCTTTTTTAATTTTACATCGTTAACAAGATTTCGTACTTGTTGCTCATCTTCCTTCGGACAAATCAATAATACATTTTCTGTTTCGACGACTATAAAATTCTCCAACCCTTGTATAACTGCCAATTTGTTCTTTGGCATGTTGATAATGCAATTCGAAGTGTTGTCAACCATTACGTGTGGTCCTACAATTGCATTCCCTTTTTCATCGTGTGGTAACTCCTCATACAACGATTTCCATGTACCTAAATCACTCCATCCAAATTCTGCTGAAAGCACAAAAACATTTTTTGCTTTCTCCATAATTCCATAATCGATAGAGATGTTTTTACACTGAGTATAAGTGCCTTTAATAAAATCATTTTCTTCCGGAGTGTTGTAAAGATCTTTTCCGTCGTTGAATAATTGATACATATCCGGCATCGATTCTTCAAATGCTTTTAAAATAGATTTTGATGTCCAAAGAAATATTCCGGCATTCCATAAAAATTCTCCGCTCTTTAAAAAGAATTTAGCCATTTCAAGATTTGGTTTTTCAGTAAAGGTTTTTACTTTACTGATCTTGAATTCTTCTATTCGGTCGTCGTCATTAAATTGAATGTAGCCATATCCTGTATCAGGCCGTGAAGGATGAATGCCTATGGTCAATAGCGAAGGATTTTTAGCTGTAAAGTCAAGGCCTTTAATTATTGCCTCATTAAATTTTTGCTCATTTGTAATCACATGATCCGATGGTGCAATAATTAAATTAGCATCCGGATTTAAAGAATGAATTTTCATAGCTGCGTAGGCAATGCATGGCGCAGTGTTTCGTCGTTGCGGTTCAGCTAAAACTTGATTTTTTGTTAACTCAGGAATTTGTTTGAAAACATGATCGAGATATGCTTCATTGGTAACTATAAAAATATTTTCTTTTGGACACAACTCTGAAAAGCGTTCATAGGTTTGTCGTATCAGTGTTTTTCCATTGCCTAAAATATCTATAAATTGTTTTGGAAAATTATTTCGACTCATGGGCCAAAAGCGGCTTCCAATTCCGCCTGCCATTATTACACAGTAATTGTTTTTCATTGGTAAATAAGTTACATTTTCTTTGTTTTATATTAATTCAAAAAAAAATATGTAACGCTTTAAAGTTAAATACTTATTAATTCCTATTATGATAATTTACTTAATGCCTTTTTTAAATTGTTGAATACCTCAGGAATTTCATCCATTTTGCATGTACCAATTGATAGTCGATACCAGGGTGAATTATCTGTTGATCCAAAAGCAGAAAAAGGTACGACAGCTAATTTTGCTTCGTCTAAAATATATTGTGTTATATCTTTCTGATTAGATAATGTTCTTCCATCTGAAGTTTTCTTTCCTTTCAAATTGAAATTTATTGTTAAATAAATTGCTGCTTGTGGAGCAATTGCGTCAACTGCATATCCTGCTTTCTTTAATTCAATAAACCCATGATAGAATCCTTGCAGGCGTTCATTAATTTTATTTTTGAATTGATGGAGGAATTGATCTACCGATTTTTCATCTTTCAAATATTCTGCTACTGCGACTTGTTCCGCTTTCGGTGCCCATGCTCCCACATGTGAAAGTATAGCACGCATTTTATCGATGATAGGTTTTGGCCCAAATGACCAGCCAACTCTTACTCCGGTAGCTGCAAGCGACTTTGAAATGCCGTCAATGTAGATAGTGTATTCACGCATCGCAGGTCTTAAACTTACCGGGTCAAAATGTTTCGTAGTTCCAAAAGTAAGTACCCAATAAATTTGATCATACATTAAATAAAGCGGTTTTGAATTCGGACCTCTTCGTTTGTTTTCTTCTAAAATCATATCACAGATATCTGTTAATTGATTTTCGTTGAAAACTGTTCCTGTTGGATTTAATGGTGAACACAATGCAATCATTGTCGCTTCTTTTATGTGCGGACGTAAATCGTCTGCTGAAGGCATGAAATTATTTTCAGCTTTCGTTTCTACAAATATTGGATTTACACGTGACAGATGACAATAGTGGTTGTTATTCCAAGATGGGACAGGGAAAATTACTGAATCGCCCGGATTTAAGAGCGTGATGTAAGTTGCGTAAATCAGTGGACGTGCGCCTCCCGAAATTAAAATTTCATCGGGACTGAAGGTTAGACCTTGTTTTGTTTTTAAAAATTCGGCGACCGATAAACGAAGGTCGGCCATTCCGTTTGCTGCCGGATAATTGGTGTGATGATCTTCGTATGCTTTAATGATGGCCGAATTGAGTTCGTTTGGTATAGGAAAAACCTTTGGATCGAAATCGCCAATAGTATAGTTATAGATTCGTTCACCCTGACGAATTTTTTCATTAATCTCTGCCGCTAATTTAATTATTTCAGAGCCAATTAAGCTTTCTGCCATTTCAGAAACCGGATGCTGAACATTTGGTACAAGGACACTTTCCGACATTGGATTTGTTTTTGCGTATTAGACAAATGTAAGAATTTGTTTGTGACTTCTATGTCAAAAAATGGTAAAATACGAGCAAAATAGTATTTTTTTTGCTTCTATTAAGTGAGTAGTGAGAGGTAATGGGTAAGTAAAAATTCGAGAGTCGTAATTTGAGAGTCGTAATTTGAGAGTCGTAATTTGAGAATCGTAATTTGACAGTCGGTAATTTGACAGTCGGTAATTCGATAGCAAATTTTCAATGACCTTTACTTAGTGAGTAGTAAGTGGTGATTAGTGAGTAAAAAAATAATCGTAAAGCAGAATGTTTAGTTAGGCGGAAGAAATAATTTCGATGAACAACTTTTAATTCCGAACGGCATTCTGCTTTACTTAGTGAGTAGTAAGTGGTGATTTGACAATTTGAGAATCGTAATTTGAGAATCGTAATTCGACAGCAATCTTTCAATGACCTTTACTTAGTGAGTAGTAAGTGGTGATTAGTGAGTAAAAAAAGTCACTCACACTTGACTTTGCATTTTTTTATTCGCATTGAACCAATTGATTCACCTACGTGCGGCTGAATGAGCCTTCGCACCTGCCTTCGCACCTGCCTTCGCACAACATTCTGCTGAGCGGGTTTCTTTTTTCATAAGTTTAAATTTTTAGAATTTTAAGAACGAAATTATTTAATCGTATTATATATACTCCATTTGCTTTTTCATTCAATTTAATTATTACCTCCTTTCTGTCTGCTGGTAGTTGCATAATCAATTGGCCAATAGAATTAAATATTGAAATAGGTTCGGATGAAAAATAGTTATAGTCTATAAAAAGTGTAAACTCTCCGTTTGAAACAGAATTTTCAACTTTAATTGGGACAGTCGAAGTGTCCGAATTAATTTGATAGCATTCGTTTAGTGTTGGAGTTAAGCATATATCATCAATGTAGGTGTAAGAATAAAAAGAATTAGTGTCAATACAATTGAATATAAGATAGTCGGTTTTAAAAAAATTTCCGATGAGAATAAAGTCATAAGCCGAATCAGCGATAAATGAAGTACTAACTTGAGTCCAATTTGATGTGTCATTGAGTACGGCAGCATAAACCAATTGAGCAGTGTTATCAATAATTCTTTGCTCAATATTTGAAGTGTCACCAGGAGAATATTTGTCCAAAAATTTGACGCCAAAGTTATTTGAAAAACAGCCAACATTTTCTATTCCATCAGGTTTAAACGCAGCAGTGATCAGCAGAGATAAAAAATATTTTTTTCCTATTACTAATGGAGATATTAACTTTGCGCCAATTATTTCTCTATAAGAAAATATGC
>JANLPR010000170.1:0-18604 GCA_031367345.1 Bacteroidota bacterium
AGTAATTAAACGCCACGCTCTTCAAAGGCTAAGATATAAAATGCCTTCGTAAAATCGAATAGTAAGTTGCATTGTTGACGTAAAAAGCATCATTAAATTACAAATGGGAGGTGAACCCACCTATAAAATCCCCGCAATCACCGAATCAGCGCACCGTTCCCCGTCCATAGCTGCAGAAACAATTCCACCTGCATAACCTGCACCTTCGCCACAAGGATAGAGCCCTTTTAACTGTGGATGTTCAAGTGTGATGGGGTCTCTCGGTATTCTTACCGGCGATGATGTTCTGCTTTCTGTTGCTAAAAGTATTGCTTCATTTGTAAAGTATGGTTTCATTTTTTTTCCGAAGTCTTTGAATGCATTCGCCAACGCTTTAGTAACAACTTCGGGTAATACATTTTTTAGATCTACTGATGTTGTTCCGGGAAAGTAAGAACAATCGGGTAGCGATGACGATGTTTTTCCATTTACAAAATCGATTAATCGTTGGGCCGGAGCTTTTAATTTTCCTTGCCCTGCTACAAATGCTTTTTGTTCTACATCCTGCTGGTAACGGAGAGATGCCAGTTCCCCGGCTTCTGAAAAAATAGCATAATCTTTTTCTTCGATGCTTACTACCATACCTGAATTAGCAAACGGATTATTTCTTTTTGATGGCGACCAACCATTCACTACTATTTCTCCCGGTGCTGTTGCAGCCGGCGCAATAATTCCACCGGGGCACATACAAAATGAATAAACTCCTCGACCATCAAATTGGTGTGTAAGCGAGTAGGAGGCCGGTGGTAAAAACTTTCCGCGTGTGTTACAATGATACTGAACTTGATCAATAATTTCTTGCGGATGTTCTATTCGTACTCCTAAAGCAAAAGGTTTTGCTTCTATTTTTATTTTTCTTTTAGCAAGCAATTCATAAATGTCGCGCGCCGAATGTCCGGTGGCAAGAATCAGCTTCTCACAGTTACGCTCGCTGATCAATTCACTTTTTAGATCTTTGATCAAGATCCGTTTTAAAATATTTTCTTCGGCAATAATATCTTCGAGACGTGTTTCAAAAAGTATTTCTCCTCCTGCCCGGAGAATTGTTGTTCGAATCGCTTCAACAATTTGTGGCAATTTATTTGTTCCGATATGCGGATGAGCATCAATACGGATATCCGGTTCTGCACCATGCTCTACAAAAATGTTTAAGATGCGATTGATGTCGCCACGTTTATTAGATCGCGTGTATAATTTTCCATCGCTATATGTACCGGCTCCACCTTCACCAAAACAATAATTTGAATCGGGATTCACTTCTCCTTCGCGAGTAATCTTTGCAAGATCGCGCCTACGCAATTTCACATCTTTTCCTCTCTCTATAACTACAGGCTTTATTCCGGCTTCAATTAATTTCAACGCAGCAAACATTCCTGCCGGTCCGAAACCGATAATCATTACTTCTTTTTCTTTAGAAACATCTTTGCTGAAATTAAAAATACTTTCCGGCTTTTTCGACGCAGGAATTTCATCAATAAATACTTCTACAAGTAATCGGATCTTCACCGTGCGACCACGCGCATCAATGGATCTTTTCAGCAGGTTAATTTTTTTTATTCTCTCAACTACTACATTCGTTAATTGGGAGGCCTGCTGCAACTGTTTGCTTTGATCTGCTGCCTCTTCCGGGAGAAGGACCAGCTCTAGTTGCTTTATCATTAGTTTGTTTTATTCAAATGTTAAGCTTACTGTAAATGTTTTAGAGTATAATGCGTCGATAGGATTGGCATAAATTGAACTCTCAGGAACTAATAGATTTCGCATTCCTGTAAACATTTTTATTTCCGGTGAAAATTTAAAATATGTCATGTAAAAATCAAATCCAAGTCCTACTTCATAGCCGTAATCGTTGTTGTGAAGTTTTACAATATCTTTATCCAATGCTCTTACTTTGGCTTGCGATACCATATCTATGTCGTATTTAAAACCTGCTAGTACATACATACGGTAATTATTTACTCGCTTCGATTTAAATTTTAGCTCTAAAGGGAACTCTAAAAAAGTAGATTCTACTATTTTTGTTTTTTCTAATGATGAACTGTCTTTGTATAGCAAACTATAAGTCAAATTCCTTGAAACAAATGATAATGTTGGAATAAAGCGAAGGTCGAAATATTGTCCAATTCGTAGATTCGATAAAATCGACAAATTTAAGCCTGCTGCTGCTGAAGATTCAATTTTGTAAATAGTATCGAGCGTATTAAAATTTTCAACCTTTCGAATTACGAAGTCAGCTGAATTAAAACCCAGTGCAAATCCAAAATGTATTCTTTGAAAATCATATTTAGGCAAATTAACCGGCTGGTTATCCAACTGTGCCTTGGCAATTGTCGGCAAGCAGATTACTATCAGCACAATTAAAAATCGGAATGATCCTTTCTTCATGGTTACTTTTTAGCTAAATAGATGGTTGCTACTCCAAACGTAAGTGGAGTGATTTTAGTTTCTTTAAATCCTGCTTTCAAAAGAAGGTCAGTAAATTTTTTGCCGTATGGAAATGCCGAAACTGATTCGTGAAGATATGCATACGCTGCCTCATCTTTTGAAATTGCTTTCCCTATTTTGGGTGTTATTTTACTAGAGTAAAAAGTGTACAACGATTTAATCAATTTGTTTTCCGGTTGCGAAAATTCTAATACTAATGCTGTTCCACCCGGTTTAGTTACTCGATAAATTTCACTTAACCCTTTTTCTAAATTCTGAAAATTCCTCACACCAAAGGCAACGGTTACTGCATCAAATTTATTGTCTTCAAAGATCAACGCTTCCGAATCTCCTTCTAATAACTCAATTTTATCAGATAAATTCTTTTTTTTAATCTTCTCTCTGCCTATGGCCAACATATCTATCGAAATGTCAACACCAAATATCTTTTCTGGATTTAATTTCATTGCTGCAAGTGCTAAATCTGCTGTGCCTGTTGCAATGTCTAAAATTAATTTTGGTTGTTCCTTTTTTAAAAGATTGATCGCTTTAGATCTCCAAAAACGGTCGGTTCCAAACGACAAAAAATGGTTTAAAAAATCGTAACGCCAAGCAATGTTGTTAAACATTGTCGCAATCTGTTTCTTTTTTTCTTGTGATGAATCTTTATACGGAGTTATATTTTCCAATTCTTAATCTATTTTTAAACGCTTTGCTTCATACAGCAATTGTTGTTTTTCAATTGGCGCTACTCCAATTTTTTCGCAAACTAATCCGCCTGCTAAGTTAGAAAGCGATGCTAATAATGTAGAGCTGGTTTCTAATGCCAAACAAAGTGCTGCAACACTAATCACCGTATCGCCGGCTCCGGAAACATCTGCAATCGTTCGCACATGCGCAGGAATAATTTTTTCATCCTTTTGATCAAGGAAATAAACTCCTTTTTCGGAAAGTGTTATCAATGAAATTTCAATCTTGTGATCTTTGTTTAATTTATTCGCCGCTTTACTAATACTATCTAAATGATCTTTGTCTAAATCTATTTTCATTCCTTCTCTAAGCTCTTTTAAATTAGGTTTGAAAAGTGTTACGTTTTTGTAGTGATTAAAGTTTTTCTTTTTCGGATCTACCGCTGTAGGTATGCCTTTTTGTCGTGCCAATTTTACAACGGATTCTATTAACGATTTTCCAAGAACACCTTTATCGTAATCTTCAAAAATTATTACATCTATTTTCTTTTTAGAAATGATATTCGTTAACCTATTCAATAATTGCTTTCTATCTGTTACATTAATCTCT
Source organism: Bacteroidota bacterium (assembly GCA_031367345.1). Classification (GTDB taxonomy): domain Bacteria; phylum Bacteroidota; class Bacteroidia; order AKYH767-A; family 2013-40CM-41-45; genus JADKIH01. The sequence goes on from JANLPR010000170.1 coordinate 3,763, forward strand.
TCGTCTTGCTCTTCATCAACACGCAACATCTGATGATTGTTTCCAATCACTCTCGTTTTAACTGTTGTTGCTCGTTCTGTACTCTGAAAAATTCCATCTGAACTCAAATCGATGTTCTTTAATAATTCAATAAACAAACGTCCATTTAAATCATTTCCAATAACTGAACATAGTATTGGATTTGCGCCCATTGCTTTTACGTTAATTGCAACATTCGCAGCTCCACCTAATCGGCTTTCTTTTTTTTGTATGCTTACTATTGGTACAGGTGCCTCCGGTGAAATACGATCTACTTTTCCCCACAAATAATTATCAAGCATTACATCGCCAACAATAAGTACGTTCAACTTATCAAAGGCTGTAAAAAGGTCGTTGAGCGTTTTTGTTTTCACGCAGTTAAAATTTTATTTTAATTTACTAAGTGTATTCTTTATCCGTTTAATGGCTTCGATGAGTTTATCGTCGGAAGTTGCATAAGAAAAACGCAAACAATTTGGTTCGCCAAATGCATCGCCTGTAACCAAACTTACATGTCCTTCATGAAGCAAATACATGCATAAATCTGTGCTGTTATTTACCAGCGTATTTCCATCCGATTTTCCAAAATAATAACTTATATCTGGAAAAACATAGAAGGCGCCTTTCGGTTCGTTGATCTTCCATCCCGGAATATCTTTCATTAAATTCAATACTAGATCTCTTCTTCTTTTAAAAGCAGCTTGCATCTCAAGTGTTGGCTTGTTACTTTCATTCAAAGCCGCCTCTGCGGCTTTTTGTGATATAGAACTTGCTGCTGATGTAAATTGTCCTTGCATCTTGTCGCAAGCCTCTGCTATGTATTTTGGAGCTCCTATATAACCTATTCTCCAACCTGTCATTGCATACCCTTTTGATACTCCGTTTACAATCACGACCTGTGGTTTAATAAAATCAAATTGTGCTATGCTCTGATGTTCGTCTAAAAAATTAATGTGCTCATAAATTTCATCCGATAATATAATTATTCGCGGATGTTTTGCTAATACTTTAGCGAGCGATTCTAACTCTTCTTTTGTGTAAACAGTTCCTGTCGGATTACATGGTGACGAAAAAATAAACATCTTCGTCTTTGGTGTAATTGCTGCCTCTAGCTGCTGCGGTGTAATTTTGAAATCTGACTTTAGGTCAGTCGTTATACTAATTGTTTTTCCCTCTGCCAGTTTTACAATTTCGATATAACTTACCCAGAACGGCATTGGTATTATTACTTCATCGCCCGGATCTACCAAACTCAAAACAACATTGGCAATACTTTGTTTTGCTCCGGTAGAAACTACTACTTGATCGGGTTTGTAATCGAGATTGTTCTCTCGTTTAAATTTATCGGAAATTGCCTTTCTCAATTCAGCATAGCCGGCAATGGGTGGATAAAATGTATAACCATCATCAATTGCTTTTTTGGCAGCGGCACAAATATGAGCGGGTGTCACAAAATCAGGTTCGCCTAGCGATAAGTTGATCACATCAACTCCCTGAGCAGATAATTCGCGACTTCGTTTAGACATTCCAATTGTTTGGCTTTCAGCTAAAGAAAGTACGCGATGAGATAAGGCAGATTGTTCCATAATAAGTGGTGCAAACCTAATAGATTCTAAGGGATTCGCCAAGAAGGAAGTGACCGATATTGGTTTATAAGGTTATGATAAACAAGTGAGTATATTTTATGTGTTTATTTGGTCCTTTTTGGCTGGTTATTTTGGCATAAATCTCCTTATGGCACGAATTTCGACCCTCAGCACTGCACGAACGAAATTGATTGAGAAATAATTTTTCTGTCAGATTGTCGTTCATTATCTTCGCCGTTACTATATGTTTTCAGAAAATCCCTCCAAAATAAACGCTCTCGATCTTTCAAATATTATCGATGACGATACTGAATTTATTCCCTTGCTCTCTCAAGAAGACGAGGATCAAATGAATCAGCAAAGTATCCCCGATGTTTTATCAATTCTTCCTCTAAGAAATACGGTTTTATTTCCCGGTGTAGTAATTCCAATTACTGTCGGGCGCGATAAATCTATCAATCTTATTAAAGATGCTTATAAGGGCGATAAAATTATTGGTGTAGTAGCTCAAAAAGATACGACTGTTGAAGATCCCAATTTTTCTGATTTGAATCAGGTCGGCACCGTTGCACAAGTAATTAAAATGTTGCGGATGCCCGATGGTAATACAACGATTATCATACAAGGAAAGAAGAGATTTAAATTAGACGAGTGCGTTCAAACGGAACCTTACATTCGCTGTAAAGTGGTTCCTTTTCCTGAACAAGTAGCGAATACAGCCGATAAAGAATTTATGGCGTTGGTAGGATCTTTAAAAGATCTCGCTCTACAAATTATTCAGCATTCTCCTAATATTCCAAGTGACGCAGGATTTGCCATACGTAATATCGAAAGTCATTCTTTTCTGATCAATTTTATTTGTTCGAATATGAATCTCGATGTAGCAAAGAAACAAGAGCTGCTAGAGATTGCCGATCATAAAGAACGTTCAACACGCGTTCTTGAATACTTAACGAAAGAGTTACAAATGCTCGAGCTGAAAAATCAGATTCAGAGCAAAGTTCGTGTAGATATCGACAAACAACAACGTGAATATTTTCTTAATCAACAATTGAGAACTATTCAAGAAGAATTAGGTGGTAATACTCCCGATCGTGAAGTTGCTGAATTAAAAGAACGAGCGAAGACGAAAAAATGGAGTAAAGAAGTGGCTGATACTTTTCAAAAGGAAGCTGACAGATTATCACGAATGAATCCTGCTGCTGCTGAGTATTCAGTCATTCTCAATTACCTCGAATTGCTTTTAGATCTTCCATGGAATGAATTAACGAACGACAATTTCGATCTAAGGCACGCACAAAAAGTTTTGGATAGAGATCATTACGGTCTCGAAAAAGTAAAAGCACGTATTCTTGAATATCTCGCAGTCTTGAAATTAAAGCGCGATATGAAATCGCCTATCATGTGTTTGTATGGTCCTCCGGGTGTAGGAAAAACGTCGCTCGGAAAATCAATCGCAAAAGCATTGGGTCGTAAATATGTGCGAATGTCGTTGGGCGGTTTAAGAGACGAAGCAGAAATCAGGGGTCATCGTAAGACATACATCGGTGCTATGCCGGGACGTATTATTCAGAATTTGAAAAAAGCTAAATCGAGTAATCCAATTTTTGTACTCGATGAAATTGATAAATTAGGTAACGATTTTCATGGCGATCCTTCTTCTGCATTGTTAGAAGTTTTGGATCCGGAGCAAAACAACACGTTCTACGATAATTATGTAGAGATTGATTATGATCTTTCGAATGTACTTTTTATCGCTACGGCAAATTCATTGAGTAAAATTCAGCCGGCATTGCTCGATCGGATGGAGATCATAGAAATCAACGGTTATACTATTGAAGAGAAAGTTGAAATTGCTATTAAACATTTGGTGCCAAAACAACTCGAAGCTCACGGACTTAAAAAGTCGCATTTGAAAATTTCATCTGCATTGATTGAATATTTAATTGATAAGTACACGCGTGAATCGGGTGTAAGAGGATTAGAAAAGAAATTAGCTTCACTCATTAGAGGTATTGCAAAATCTGTTGCAATGGAGGAGAAGTACAATGTGACCATTACAGAAAAAGACATCACTCGAATTTTAGGTGCATCTATTTTTAGTGCAGATAAATATCAAGGTAATGATGTAGCGGGAGTAGTAACAGGATTGGCTTGGACATCGGTTGGTGGCGATATACTTTTCGTTGAAACGTCTCTCAGCAGAGGAAAAGGTAAGTTGACCATTACCGGAAATCTTGGTGAGGTGATGAAAGAATCGGCTATCATTGCTTTGGCATATTTGAAAGCACATAGCGAAGACTTAAAAATAGATTACAGAATTTTTGATCAATGGGATATTCATATTCACGTTCCTGAAGGAGCAACGCCTAAAGACGGACCGTCGGCCGGTATTACAATGCTTACTTCTCTTGCATCTGCATTTACTCAACGGAAAGTGAAGCCACATTTAGCTATGACAGGCGAGATTACACTACGTGGAAAAGTATTACCGGTAGGAGGTATTAAAGAAAAAATTCTGGCTGCAAAACGTGCAGGTATTAAAGACATTATTCTCTCGAAAGATAATTTAAAAGACATAGAAGAAATAAAGAAAGTATATGTGAAACAGCTTCGGTTTCATTATGTGTCGGAGATGATAGAGGTTGTTCAGCTTGCACTTACTAAAGAAAAAGTATTAAAGCCTCTCGATATGAAGTATGACGATTCAAAAAAGAATGCTTCGTAATAAATTTGTTGAAGTATTTTATTGGAAATAATTCACGTTTTATTTTTAATTTATACTGATTTTTTAATTGACAGAAAATGAACCAAATTAGAAAAACAGCGCTTATAGCCGGTGCTTCAGGATTAGTAGGTTCAGAATTGCTGAAGAAATTATTGGACAACAATAATTATTCAATGATTTATTCTGTCGTAAGAAAACCATCAGGACTCAATCATTCTAAATTGAATGAATTGGTTGTAGATTTTAGTAATCTTTCAGAAGAATTAAATAAAATTGATCACGTTGATGACGTATTTTGTTGTTTGGGAACTACCATCAAAGTTGCAGGATCTAAGGAAGCATTCAAAACTGTCGATTATTTTTATCCGCTCATACTTGCTAAATGGGCTGAGCATAAAAAATCAAGTCGGTTTTTAATGATTACAGCGATGGGTGCCGATTCTAAGTCATCTATTTTTTATAATCGTGTAAAAGGCGAAGCCGAAAACGATATTTCCAAACTTGCACTACCTTCCGTCACATTTTTTAGACCATCGTTGTTAATTGGAAATAGAAAAGAAAGTAGAGCAGGAGAGAAATTGGCAATTGTTTTTTTCAAAGCAATCTCATTTCTTTTTATTGGCCCATTAAAAAATTATAAAGGAATTCATGTTTCGAAAGTAGCAGAAGCAATGATGCAAGCTGCGCAAAATGCAAAAACCGGAAAAGAAGTTATCCTTTCCGGTTCGATGCAATAATAATGTACTTATTTTTTTGGTATTCTTATCCGTTCATAGAAACTAAAAACTCTTCGTTCGATTTTGTTCCTCTCATCCTATCAAGAATAAATTCCATTGCTTCTAATGGATTCATATCTGCTAAGTGATTTCTTAGAATCCACATTCGTTGAAGCATCTCTTTGTCAAGCAACATATCTTCTCTACGAGTACTCGAAGCAACTAAATCAATAGCAGGGAAGAGACGCTTGTTGGAGATCTTACGGTCTAATTGAAGTTCCATATTTCCCGTTCCTTTAAATTCTTCAAAGATTACCTCGTCCATTCTTGAACCTGTATCGATCAATGCTGTTGCAATAATCGTGAGGCTTCCTCCATTTTCAATCTTACGAGCGGAACCGAAGAATCTTTTTGGCTTGTGTAAGGCATTTGCTTCCACACCACCCGATAATACTTTTCCACTTGCAGGGGCAACTGTATTATATGCACGAGCCAAACGTGTGATTGAATCTAACAAGATAACTACATCGTGACCGCATTCTACTAGTCGTTTTGCTTTTTCCAATACGATATTTGCAATTTTCACATGTCGTTCGGCCGGTTCATCGAATGTAGATGCAACAACTTCTGCATTCACACTTCTGGCCATATCTGTTACTTCTTCCGGTCGCTCATCGATCAATAAAATAATCATATACACTTCCGGATGATTTGCTGCGATCGCATTTGCGACGTCTTTCAATAACATCGTCTTACCCGTCTTAGGCTGGGCAACGATCAATCCACGTTGTCCTTTTCCTATTGGTGTAAACATGTCCATTACTCGAGTCGAATAATTCGATTTGTCGCCACTCAAATTTAATTTCTGATATGGGAATAAAGGTGTGAGATAATCAAAATGAATTCGGTCACGCACAATAGCAGGATCGAGACCATTTATGTACTCAACTTTTACAAATGGGAAATATTTTTCGCCTTCGCGAGGAGGACGAACAAAACCATGCACTGTATCGCCGGTTTTTAAGCCGAAAGCTTTTATTTGTTGTTGGTTTACATATACATCATCGGGAGAAGTCAAATAATTGAAATCGCTTGAACGTAAAAAACCAAATCCATCAGGCATAATTTCCAATACTCCATCAACTGCAATTAATGTATCCGGATCTATTGGAGTTTCTGCAACTACATTATCTCTTCTTGGTTGTGGTTGACGAAAGGTAGGATTCGACGTATTGTTCGATGTACTTGATGGTAAATTATTGTAGGTATTTTGAGGAGCCGCCATAGGTCTTTCAAATTCATTTTTAACAAATGGTTTATTGACGTGTACCGGTCTTTGAGCAGGTTCAGAACTTATGTTATTTTCAGCAACAGGTGCAGGAGCCGGCGTTTGACGAATAGGAGGGGTCTTTACACTTGGTTCCAGAACAATGGGTTCTTTCTTTATCTCAGAATCTTCAAGAGGAGAAACTCTTTTTCTTTTTGGTCGTGATGATGATGAATCAGCATCATTTCCTTTCTCAGGAATACTTTCTTCTTCTTTCATTTCAACTTTTGCATTTTTAATTGTTGCTTTTGGAACAATAGCATCGCGAATTGATTTCGTAGCATCAGGATGGAGTGCTTGCTGGTCTAAAATTTTATAAATTAATTCTTGCTTTTTGAAGTCATCAGACTTTGAAATATTCATTAAGCGGGCAATTTCTTTTAACTCACTAACGAGTTTAGAATTTAATTCAACGATATCGAACATGAAAAACTAGGTGGTTGTTGGTCTACTTATAATAAATAGATGTTGTTGGTTTGTTGGGAAATATTTATGCAGCTATTGCAATAAAATGAAAGTTTTGCCTTTTTACTGGACGTTACTCGATAAATCAAAGGGGAAATTCCGGGTTGGATAAATAAAAAACCTAGCTCGGTTTTGAATTTCACGACAATAATATGCAATTATAATAGAACTAACAAATAATGAACAAAATATTTTCAAACTAATTTTTCTCCTTTTTGCACTTTTATTTAGCTCTAGTTTTCAGGTTATTTCTTTAATTTGCCACCTTAATTAACGATTATGCTACAACGAGTTCAGACGCTTTTTTTATTAGGTACCGTACTATTGTGCCTTGCCCTTATGTATCTTCCTATTTATGAATTAGCAAAAGATCCAACTTCAGTAGACGTCTCTCCCCCAGCTTCAGTGCCTATGAGTACGGATGCACCAATTGTCAGTGATTCTCAAGTGCCGAATAAACAATTTACAATCTTCAGCAGTGCCATTCTTGCCCTCATCAATGGTGCTGTTGGCGTTCTTGCGTTACTTGGCATTTTCCTCTTTAAAAAGAGAAATCTCCAAATTAGAGTGGCTAATCTTTCTCTCTTATTAAACTGTATTCTGCTTGGACTGGTTTTCTTTTCTGCGGATGCTGTTTCTTCAACTACGAATGCAAAAGTTCACTATCTCTATGGAAGTTATTTTCCAATAATAGGTATCGTCTTCCTCTTTCTCGCTGTTCGATTTATTAAAAGAGACGAAGAACTCGTTCGCTCTGCTGATCGCTTGCGTTAGTACTGATTTTCTACTTCATCACTATTCTATTGTTCCACGTAATCCTAATTCGATTGCGTCTAAATCTTTTACTCTTCCTTCTTCTATCGTAAAACGTAGTATTGTTCTAATCTTATGGAAGCCGTGCTTACCTGCTGCGCCGGGATTCATATGCAAGAGCCCGTTCTTTTTATCGGGCATCACTTTTAATATGTGTGAATGTCCACAAATAAAAAGATCCGGTTTTAATGATGCAATTTTCTGCGCCGCTTCGGGATAATAGTTGCCGGGATAACCTCCAATGTGCGTGATAAATATTTTCATCCCTTCGCATTCGAATAAAAGATCTTGAGGATGTAACAATCGAATATTCGTTCCATCTATATTCCCGTAGACTCCTTTGAAGGGTTTGAAATTACTTAACTCTGATGAAACACTTTCGTCGCCAAAATCGCCCGCATGCCAAATCTGATCGCAGTCTTGAAAGTGATGGTAAATACGCGGATCAACATAGCCGTGTGTGTCTGAAAGCAAACCGATTTTTTGCATCTGCTTCAATTAAATTTTTTCAATTTCATTCTTCTTCAACCAACCGATCGTTCCATTTGGGATTTTAATCTTATTCCAATTTTCAAATGTTTCCATCACATCTACTTTTGTTCCTTCATGAAGAATAAATAGATCATTGCCTTTTTCATCAGGCGAACTTTTTACATAAACCGATGGTGTCATTACGATTCCATGTTCTTCTTGATGTGCTATTGAATAGGAGGAAGTAGACATCGCATAGCCTAATGCTGTAATGAAAAGAAAGATCACCATCGCAAAGAACCCTAATTTCTTCATAGTGATCGAATTTCCTAAAACATATATTCCGGCTGAAATAAAAAACAACCAAATAGTGATTAAGAAAATTGTTGACCAGCCATTTGCTGAAAATAACAATGAAGCACTTCGGTACCATCGTTTATAAAATACATCAGGAACTACATCGATCCTATCAATTATCTTTAATGATGCAATCTTTAAATTAAAATCAATGTCTTCGTCGTCCGGAGCAATTTTTTTAGCTCTCTCATAAGCAAGTATTGCTAAAGAAACTTTTCCTGTCTTGAAATATGAATTTCCTAGATTGTAATAAATTTCAGCTGAGATTTTTTTATCGGCAATCAATCCTTCATATTCCGTAATAGCATTTGTATAATCTTGTTTGGCGTAAAGCTGATTGGCTTTTTTATAACTAATAGTAGCGTCTTTCTTTTGAGCAAAAATGTTGCTGCATAAAAACAGAAATATTAGTAAGTGAAGTATTTTTTTCATGGCTAAATTATTAAAAGTGTTTCTATCGAATTACACTTTCTAATTTTGAAATAATAGTTATTCCTTTTTGATAAATGATGTCATTGCTGTCTGCTATACCACCGGCGAAGCGAGCAAACTCGCAACTGTCAATCGTCTCCGAGAATTCGTTTATCAGCTCGTTAGAAATATTTTTCTCTGTGAGTAATTCAACTACTTTTTCTTTCGAAAGATCTGCAACCGGTATCACCAACTTGTCGGCAATAAATCCCCAGAGCGCTCTAAACATTTCATCCAAAAATTTATCTTTTTCATTCGTAGTAAGATATTTTTTTGCAGCACTTAATCGTTTCATAGCTGCTTTGTTGGCGCGTTGACTTTTAAGCAGATCACTATTACCTGCATCTTTTTTATTTTTCTTTCTCACAAATAGCAAAAGAAAAAATGCCAATGCAGGAAAAAGCATGAGACTGTAAAATTTGATCGAACCAAATAGCGGTTTGTTTGAATCATCAAATTCTATATCATTGGTTTTTATAAAATGAATGTCTTTTCCTAACTGTTTTACATCGGAGCGTTGAACATCAGAAGCGATCGTTATGGAATTGCCGTCGCCTTTTGTTACTTTTAAAGTAAGATCTTTTAAATCAATTTTTGTGTATTGCTTCCGATCTAAATCGAAATAGACAAATGGACTTACTGCTATTTTATAATCGCCGGCGTTGCGGGGAATGATCAAGTACTCAAATGTTTTTGTACCTGTAACTCCCGCAGCACTAGCATTGAGTGTCGTATTTTCTTTCGGATCGTATGTTTCGAAATCAGGTGGAAAAGTAAATTCAGGCGATTCGATTAATTTAATATTTCCCTTTCCACTAATCTTTACTTTAATATTTACAGCTTCATTAGCTTTCGTTACTGATTTATCTACACTAATTTCACAATTCAATTTTCCAACAGCACCATTAAATTCTTTCGGGGCATTCGGAGGAAGCTCTTTTACATTAATCTTCAATGCCTCACTCTTTAAAGCAATTTTTATATCCTGAACATTATTATTGAAAAATGGATTGTTATTGAAAAAAGGGTCGTTGAAAAATTGACTAAATGGATCGTTGCTCTGTCCTTGCTGTTGTTTTTTGACTGTTACTCTGGCTATGGCCTGACATTCCATTGGATCAATGGAAAGATTTCCTGATCGTTGTGGGAAGAGTACCATTTTTTTAAAATCTATAACTTTGTAATTTACTCCGTCGAGTACTGTATTTTGTTCTTGCTGACCTTGTCTATCTATTTCCTGATTCCAAAATCCTGAAAAAGATGGCAATTTTGGAATGGCAAAATCTAAAACAGGAACCTTTGTATAAAGCTTATAACTCACTACTATTCCTTCTCCTTGATAAACGGTATTTTTATCGACAGATGCTTTTACAAAAATATTTTTTCCGGCACCTTCCATAATCTTTTCACTCCCTTGCCCTGATTGATTTCCTTGCGATTTGTTTTGAGTTTGAGGCTGCCCTTTAGTTACAACAATTGTTAGGATGTTGCTTTCAACTTTATTGGCTCCAACCATTATCTCTGCCGGTCCAATTTTATAACTGCCTTCTTTGGTAGCTTGCAATACATAGGTAAATGATAGTGTTTGTGAAACAGCGCCGTTGATAATTTGCATCTGATTGCTTTGGCTTGGTCCCATTAAGACGGAGAAATCGGTAAAGGTTGGTGTTTTAAACGATCTTCCTGAAGCATTCAATGAAAATGTAACTTGGAATTGCTCGCCAGTTCCTACGCTTGAAGCTGATGTGCTTGCTGTAAATTTTTCATTCTGTCCCAATGCAATGAAAGGCAACATTAAGATAAAACAGAATATACTTATTGTTTTCATCTTCGACCAGATCCACACTTTGTTATTTAATTTAATTTCCATTCTTGTTTTTTTCACACCATTACCATTGCTTCTCAATATTCATCTTTACCGGCTCCTTTAAATTTACTTTCTTCTGCGTTTTCTTTTCGTCGTTGTTCAGAGCTTGAAGAATTTTTTCTGCGTCTTCCTTTGAAATCTTATTTTTATTTGCTTTGTTTTTATTTTCTTCTTTACTCTGATCTTCCTTGTTATCCTTATTCTTTGCTTGATCGTCTTTTTTCTGTTGATCTTCTTTCTTCTGTTGATCCTCCTTTTTTTGTTGTTCGTCCTTTTTCTGTTGGTCTTTATTTTTATCGTCTTTGTTATCTTTCTTTTTTTGTTCTTGCTCCTTTTGTAACATCGACTGTGCATACGCTAAATTGTAACGCGTATCATTATCTTTTGGATTTGCTTTAAGTGCATTCTTAAAGGCATCAATACTCTCAGGATATTTTTTCTCTTTTAACAATGCATTCCCTAAGTTATGGTAAATAACTGATCTGTCTTCGTCATTTAAATCTTTTAAAGCACCGGTTGTTTCATATTGTTTTGTTGCTTCTTCAAATTTATCTTGTTTGTAATAACTATTACCTAAGTTGTAATTTCCTTCTTTCACATTTTTACCGGTTGTGATCGATTTCCTATAATTAACTTCTGCATCGCTATATTTTTTTTGATCGTATTGTGCATTGCCTTCGGTAATCATTTTATAAGATGATTTTTGTCCAAAGGAAAAACATGATAAAATCAACATACTCGCTAACGAAATATTGAATATTATTTTTTTATATTTTAAATGATTGTTTTTCATCACTTATTTTTTTTCGTTAAACAGATCCATTTTCTGAAAGAATACTGATCTTTTATTGGTGATAGTAAATTCTATTAACAAGAGTAGGAGGCCGGCAACCAGAAAATATTGAAACCGGTCTTCGTAATCTGTAAATTGTTTTGTGCCAAAACTTTTCTTATCCATCTTTACAATTTGAGAAAGGATTTTCTGTAATCCATCGTCGCTATTAGAAGCCTGTACAAAAATTCCTTTTCCTTCGTCTGCTATTCTTTCAAGCGTCAATGTTTCAAGTTTAGTGATCACCGTGTTTCCTGCATTGTCTTTCAAGAAATCCTGACTTCCATTCTTAGTAATTGGAATCGGCGCACCTTCCGGCGATCCCATTCCGATGGTATGGATAATTACTCCATTCGCATGCGCCCTTTTAGCAGCCTCAACGGCATCTTCTTCATGGTCTTCACCGTCGGTAATAATTACTAACGCTTTGTGTTTATTGTCGTTCCCAACAAAAGATTGTTGCGAAAGATCTATTGCACAGCCAATGCATGTTCCTTGTGTTGGAATTATATCTGTATCAATCGTTGAAAGAAATAATTTAGCTGCTGCAAAATCGGATGTAATCGGTAATTGAACATAAGCTTGACCGGCAAATACAATCATTCCTATTCGATCGTTTTGTAATTTGTCAATCAGCTGACTAATAGCCTGCTTTGCTCTTTCTAAGCGATTAGGTTTTATATCTTGTGCTTTCATCGAATTAGAAACATCTAATGCAATGACAATGTCAACTCCTTCTCGTTTTACCTCTTCAAGTTTCATTCCTATCTGTGGATTGGCGCAAGCAATAATGATTAAAGCAATTCCTACAAGATTTAAAATTAATTTTGTTAAAGGTTTCGATTTAGAAATATTTGGAGTTAATTTATTTACCAATAGTGGATCTCCAAATGATTTTATTGCCTTTTTTTTCCACCTAAGTGAATAAAGGTAAAAGAGTAGTATGACAGGTAAAACTGCCAATGCATATAAGTATTCCGGATGTGCTAGTCGAAACATATTATGGCAATTTTTTAAAGAGTGTATAACGTAATAATATATCGATCAAAAAGAAAAGTAATGCTGCTAACGCCCACGGATAGAATTCCTCAGTGTAATTGTGAAATTCTGTAACGTCTAGCTTGGTATTTTCTAATTTATCAATTTCATCGTATATCGTTTTAAGCTTAGAAGTATTCGTTGCTCTGAAATATTTTCCGTCTGTATCTGCCGCAATTTGTTTTAATATTCCTTCGTCTATTTGTACTTCCATATTTTGGTACTGTATTCCAAATGGTGTTCTCACCGGAAATGGAGCCATCCCTCTGGTGCCTACACCAATTGTATAAACTCGGATGCCAAATGTTTTTGCAATTTCTCCCGCCGTTCCCGGAGATATAGAGCCTATGTTATTTACTCCATCTGTAAGTAAAATAATTACTTTACTCTTTGCTTTGCTTTTGCGAATACGGTTTACTGCTGTCGCTAATCCTTCTCCTATTGCGGTTCCATCTGCTAGCATTCCTGATTCGATGCCTGTAAATAGATTTTTTAATACTGCATGATCAGTCGTCAATGGACACTGAGTGAAACTTTCTCCTCCAAAAATGACTAAACCAATACGATCATTCGGTCGCGAGTCAATAAATTCTTCTGCTACTTTTTTTGCTGCTTCTATTCTGTTTGGCTTTAAATCTTCTGCCAACATACTATTGGATATATCTAAGGCCATCATAATATCAATTCCTTCGGTTTTGATATTTTGACCACTCATACTGGATTGAGGTCTGGCTAATGCAACAACGGCCAAGGCAAACGCCAACATTTTCAAAACAAACGGTAGAAAATTAAATTGCTGTTTAAAGGTTGGTTTTATTCCACTGAAACTATTGAAATCTGAAAAAGTAATTTGTGTTCTCTTTTTATTCAAATAGAAAAAATGGAAAACTACAAATATCGGTACTAATAACAGTAGTAAAAGAAAATACGGATTCGCAAATTTTATTCCTTCCATCATGATCGATCCTCCTTCAAATTAGTATTCTCTCCCTCAGGCGAAATTTCGCTAGTAGTTGACCGAACAAAGTCTAAAGCATATTGCATCGATTGTTCATTCTCATAAGACACCGGTTCTGATTTTGCAAATTTTACTAGATCTGCTGTATGCAAAACATATTTTAAACGTTCTTTTTGTTGATGATTCAACATAGAAGAGCCAAATTTTTTCAATGTTTCATCAGAAGGTTGCTCCATTGCCGGGATTGAAAATCGTTCTTCAATGTAAGCTCTCAATGTATCTGAAACTTCACTGTGGTATTTTTTCATAAAACCACTCTGCCAAAGTTTTTCCGATTCTATCTTTTTTAATTTCTCAAGCGCAATTACATAAGCAGGAATTTTTGGTTTACTTACTACAGCCACCTGAGTGGTTTTTCTTCGTGCTAGTCGTAAAGCCAGATAAATAATTCCTCCTATTAAAAGAATTGCACCCAAAATGTAAGGCAAGTATTCTCTCCATGGGTATGGCGCTGTCATTACCGGTTTAATGTCTTTAAAAGCTTTTGTGGTATCAACCGGTATTGTCTTTACTCCTATAAGTATCGCTTCGGTGAGCAGCGTATCTGTTTGATTTGTTTTTATATTCCTACTTAAAAAAGGAATAGGAGGAATTACATAATAGCCGGAATCGAATGATGTAAGAAAAAATGTTTGTCTCAAAACTAATGGTGAACTATTTGGAATTGTGTCGAGCTTATTTCTTTTTACTATTTCAAAATGATTAAAGGTGTCCGGCAAAGTAGGGAAATAGAGTTCTTGGTTCGGAATGATTGGAGCATTTAGTTCAAGTTTTATTTGTTCGCCTATTCTAATTTGATTTGTATCTACTTTGGCCACTACATGCGCACTTTCAAGCGCAGCATAAACATGTGCTGTCCAAATGATGGAACAAATGATAAAAAATAACTGACGAATGGATCTCTTGATTGACATAAATATTTTACACTGCTAATTTTATTGTACTAATTACTTCCCTAGTTTCCCTCGTTTCTTAAATAATAACATCAAAGGCTGAACATACGATTGATCGTTTCTGATCTTTGCTTTATCTACTCCGCTTTTTGCAAAAATGTCTTGAAGTTTTTTCTCATTCAGCTCCCAATTTTTTCGAAATGTTTTTCTAACCTCAGTATTCGATGTATCTACTAACATGA
>JANLPR010000005.1:0-2031 GCA_031367345.1 Bacteroidota bacterium
TCTTTACTCCAAGGAATAGCTTGAGTCGGCATTGGCAATTGAACAGCTTTTGCAGTGTTCATGCGAATACTTACAGGAGAAGTTTGAGAAAGTCCATTCAGAAAAGCGATATAATCGTTTCCAAAATAAAGTTGCATTCGTCTAAGAAAATCTTCCGGCCAATTCACTTGCGAAATATCAGAAAAAAAATCGAACTGCAATTTTAATCTATTAACTTAAACGAAATGTTCTTATTATTACAAAAGAATTCTATCATAATCAATTGCATGAAGAAAATTACACTTACCACTCAAATTATCATTGGACTCATATTAGGAATTGCACTTGGGAGTTGGTATAGAGATACCTACCCAGACATTTCGAACATTACTCCCTTTGCAGAAAATATGCATTTGCTAAGCGATATTTTTCTTCGATTAATAAAAATGATCATTGCGCCACTTGTTTTTTCTCTTTTATTGACCGGTATTGCAAAAGTCGGTGATTTCGGATCGGTTGGAAGAATTGGCTTAAAGACTATGATCTATTTTACCTCAGCTACCATAGTAGCCTTACTCATGGGATTGGTCATAGTTAATATTTTTGAACCGGGAAAGGCATTACAGCTGCATGCTCTTTCGAGTTCAACTGTAGCAGCAAAAGATTTTGATGTAAAAGAATTTGTAGCGCATATTTTTCCGGAAAGCATTATTGATGTTATGGCAAAAAATCAAATTCTCCCCATCATTATTTTTGTATTATTTTTTGGAGTCGCTGTAGCATCATTGCAAGAAAAAGGCAAAGTAATTATTGAATTCTTTGATGCAGTTTCTCATGCAATGTTAAAAGTTACTGCATACGTAATGAAACTTGCTCCTCTGGCAGTATTTGGAAGTATGACAGCGATTATAGCAACCAAAGGACTTGGAATTTTAAATGGGTATCTTCAAATTATTCTATGTTTTTTTGGCGGACTGGTCTTATTTATTTTCGGAGTACTGTTTGCGGTTTGTTATTTTTTAAAAATCGATTTCAAAAAACTTTTCAATCATGTAAAAGAGCCAATGATTCTTGCGTTTTCTACAGCAAGTAGTGAAGCTGCTATGCCTAAAACTCTACTTGCATTAGAACGCTTTGGTTGTCCTCCAAGAATTGTAAGTTTTGTTTTACCCTTAGGCTACTCATTCAATTTAGATGGGTCGATCATGTATATGACATTTGCGACTATGTCAATTGCACAAGCGTATGGAATAGATTTAAGCGTTTCACAACAAGTAACGATGATGTTAATTTTATTAGTTACCAGTAAAGGAATGGCCGGTGTACCAAGAGCATCATTAGTGGTAATTGCTTCAATGCTTCAAACTTTTAATATTCCACAAGAAGGGCTAGCGCTTTTACTTGCCATTGATTGGCTATTGGATATGGGAAGATCGGCAACGAATGTAATGGGGAATGCCGTTGCAACAGCAGTAGTAAGCAAGTGGGAAGCGAATGCAGAAATTGCGAATTGAAAATTGTTTCGACTTAACGACGGTCCGATTTCATTAACCTATACATTTCGAATTTTTGTTTAATGTAAATGCAAAAGTCATATTGACTAGCGCGTTTCATATACGTTTCAGAAACATTTGCAAATCCGATGAAATCATCAAACTCATTATCGTTTAAGTTGATGATATCATGCGTCACATAATTGGTCAGCAACTGCTTCAATAAATCTCGCCTCTTCTCTTCATTGATCAGTTCCGCATTATGACGTTTTACTTTTTCAAGCGCGCTGAACTGCTGATAAAGAAAAGTTATAGGACTGCTCAAAGCATCTACACCACTCAATTCGAAATCTTTTTTATTGTAACCAAGTTTTTCAATATCTGAATAGATTGACTGAAGATCACGAGCAGAAAAAATAACTACTTCTCTAATTTCACGCTTCAGCTTTTGTAGTTTGACAATAATGTAATAGTTCTGATGATAAGCAGAATCAGCAAGAGTTATTTTTTGATATTCATAGCCCGTACTTGCCACCATGAGCGTATCCGATTTTTTCAA
>JANLPR010000019.1:0-2353 GCA_031367345.1 Bacteroidota bacterium
GTGGTGAGTAGTAATTAGTGAGTAAAAAAAATCACTCACACTTTACTTTACATGTTTTTTACTCGCATTGAACCAATTGATTCAGCTACGTGCGGCTGAATGAGCCTTCGCACCTGCCTTCGCACAACATTCTGCCGAGCGGAGAATTGTAATCGTAACTGTCTATACTTCCTGGGTTATAATTTGTATTTGTGAATATAAAAAGCAAGTTTTCAAAATCTTGATCAGGAGCAGCATTTGCATCATCGCCCCAATTGATTACAGCATCTTTTCTATTTGGACCGTCGTCTTTTAACCCTACATACATATTGTCAGAATCAAAATTGTAGTAAGTTCCAACATCCATCCACGCTCTATTTCCAGCTTGGGTTCCACTAGCTCCTCTTCGTCCTATATTTAGCATACAAACCGGCATAGGCGAATAATCTACCGCCCCGGAATTCCCTAAGCCATGATTGATAGAAATTTTTGTGATGTCGGGTGTGTTGGCCCAACCACCAACTTGATCCCCACCTAACCCTTGCCATACTTTTATTCTTTCTTTGTAAGCTCCGCTGCTATTGGCTAACATTGTTATGATGGGTGCATAATGCCATTGTTCAAAGTGCGCTTCTGACCAATTGAAGGTGGGGTTAAAAAACAAACCTGTTCTAAATCCTTGCGAACTATTAAAACCTGTGTTTCCATTGGTAAAATGATGCCAAACACTGGCGCTTCTGTCTTTGTGTTGGTGCAACTGTTCTGTAGGGCCGGTAAAAGTGGACCATTCGTCGCTCAGGCCTAAATTACCTTGCGCGTTTAATCGCATCCATTGCGTATTGTCAGTAAAGAAATTGAGATTGCCTCGCTGCAACACATTCAAGTCAATGTCGGGCGTTGTTTTCGGATTCATCACGTGAAATTTTTCTTTCGGGATACGTAAACATTTTCCAAGTATGATTATAATCAGCTTCAGCAGTAGAACGAATGGCTTCGCCGGGATAAATTAAAGGCGGTGAATTAACAAAAAGATAAGGAATGGTAATGTCGAGAGCGGCGTTAGGTTGAACGTTAGTATTGGAATAATCTCCTATTCCGATTGCTTCTATTTTTTGGTTGTTGTCGGTTTCGCCCCAAAAATTGGTTAAGGCAATTGGTACAAATTGACAATATGAACTCATTACCAATAGCAGAAAGAAAGAGAGGAAAATCAAACTAAATTTTAGGAGTGTTTTCATAGTTTTAAGTTTTAAATTAGTATTACTTTTTTAACATTGTTGTTTATTTTAATTAGATAGATTCCTTTTGAAAAATTGCTCAGATCTAAATGAATCTTATTGCCAAAGAAGTTATTATAGATTACGACCTGCCCAATTGAGTTATAAATTTCAATTACATTAGAATTACCATTTTGACCAAATTCTCCAAAAATTGAAAACTGTCCTGAACTTGGATTAGGGAAAATTGAAAATGAATTAGGATTTAATTCTGTCGAATAAAAACAATCATTAATTCGATCAGATAAACAAATGTGGTCAATATATGTATATGAAAAAATTGAATTTGAGTCTGGGCAATAAAAATCAATATTTTCATTTTTAAAAAAATTCCCAATTACCATGAATTGATATGCTGAATCTGGAATAAAAGATCCTGATAACAAAGTCCAATTAGCGGTATCAGAAAGTATTTTCTTGAAATACAATGAAGCAGTGTTGTCAATCAATCTCGCCCCTAGTCCAATCGTGTCAGTAAATTCTGTTAAGAATTTCACTCCGATTTTATCAGTGAAACAATTAAAGGTTCGGCTTCCAATTGTTGCGAAAGCAGCTGAAAAGTAACAAGAGAAATAATATTTGACTCCCACTTGAAGTGTTTCGGAAAGTTTTACACCTATCATTTCTCTAACAGAATATTGAAAGTCGCCGACAATACCTGCATAGGCATATTCTCCTGAGTCGATGGTATTTTGGAAACCGAGGATATTGTAGGGGACTGATACCCTGATTGAGCCTCCATTAGAACAAGCATTGAAATAGTCAGGTGAATTATATATACTAATCCATCCTAAAGCATAAGGGATTTGATTTGTTGTATTTGGGCATGTGTCATATAGCTCAAAACTCGGATTAGGCACTAGATTTTGAGCAGTAGAATTAAATTGAATGAACAGCAAAGCGATAAGCAGAAAAAGTTGTTGTCGAAAAAGAAGATTCAGCGATACGTAAGCCATAAAAATTTAAATTGGTAGTGCTAATGTACGATAATTAGAAAGTAGTCCGCAATAAATAACCATTGACTTTTTTAAGTGAGTAGTAAGTGGTGATTAGTGAGTAAAAAATGATCGCAAAGCAGAATGTTTAGTGAGGCGGAA
>JANLPR010000023.1:0-35389 GCA_031367345.1 Bacteroidota bacterium
TCCTTCCGACTTCATAGAATTTTATGGAAAAAAGAATGATGGAAGCTTCGATACAAAATTATATTCCGACTCGTTGAATCAACCTGCAATTGAATATAGCCTCGTTAACGACACCGCAACTTATTTTTTAACATACGACCCAAACAACGCCGGGCTTCGTTATGCAAATGTAAATACCAATAACTATTCTTCGTTTACGCCTTCCAACTACTTCACCAAGCAATCTTACGTTGGTGGTATTGACGTTCCAAACTCTAATTACCTTTTTGGTTATAACAGAGGAATGAACGATCAATCGATTGAATACACAACGGCTGAAGGGTGGGGCGCAGTATTTGGAAATTTTAGTGCAGGCAATTATCCTATTAATGTGCCGGTACCAACAGACAAACTTTATGGAGCAGGACCGAATATAGAAATAGCAATGACAATTGGAGGCGTCAATAATCAGCCTCACAACTTAACAGTTTCTTATCCGGGTAATAATTATGTTGATACGGTTTATTACGGACAAAATTTGCGAAGACTTTATTTTTCTCATCCCGCTTCAACATTTAGTGGAGCAGTAACCAACTTCGTTTTCAGTACTGCTACTCCGGTTCCTAACTCTGACTACAGTATGTTGTATAGTTTGTATGTAAATTATCCGCACACGTACGACTTAGAAGGGAATACGAGCTTTAAATTATTTGTGAATGATCAAGGAGGACAGTCGATGACACGAGCCGACATCAGTAATTTCAATGGCGGGACAAATCCAATTTTGTATGATTTAACGAATTCAAAAAGAATATTAGTTACACAATCAGGCGCAAATTATCAAACGCTCATTGGCAATGATGGCAATTCAAAACCAAAAATGTGTGTGATCACAAATCAAAGCAATATTTTTTCCCCAATAGTATCAAAGATCAATTACGTTCAAAACAATCCGGGGTATTTTAATAACTACACTTCGTTTGCAACCGACTCTGCATTTTTAATTGTTACGAATAGAGCTCTTTGGAATCAAGCAAAACTTTACAAAGCACACAGAGACAGTACCGATAATAATCATGCACTTCTATTCGACATTAATGAATTGTACGATCAATTTGCCTACGGAATTACTATGCATCCTTTGGCTATAAAAAACTTTTCACATTGGATCCTTGATACATGGACAGTTGCACCACCATCACACATGTTTATTATAGGAAAATCTATTTCCGCGGCCGACTTCCGAATCAGTCCTTCGCAATATTCATTGTGTATGGTCGCTTCGTATGGAGTTCCTCCCTCTGATATGCTTTTTACTTCAGGAATAAATGGCTCTCAATGGGAACCAAAAATACCAATAGGAAGATTGAGTGCTACAAATGCAACCGATGTATTAAACTATTTGGACAAAGTAAAAGAGTATGAAGATGCGCAACATGGGCCGCCTCAGCCTTGGATGAAAGAGATATTACATTTTGGAGGTGGCGATGATATTGCCCAGCAACAACAACTCAGTGGTTATCTTGATGTGTTTAAAAGTTTGATGGAAGACAGTTCGTATGGAGGACGAGTTACAACTTATTTAAAATACAATACTAATCCAATTTTGATTAATCTATCTGATAGTCTTCAGGCGCAAATTGACAGTGGAGTTTCGGTGATGACCTTCTTTGGTCATGCCTCAGGAGCCGGATTTGATGCAAGTACAGACGAACCATCGGCTTATTCTAATCGTGGTCGCTACCCTATTATTGTAGCCAACTCTTGTTTTGCAGGAGATTTCCATACTTACGTAAAAAGTGTAAGTGAAAAATTTGTACTTGAACCACAAAAAGCAGCAATCGGATTTTTAGCCAGTGTAGGGCAAGGAATTCCTCCTTACTTGTTCGATTACTCCCGTGCATTTTTCGATCATGCATCGCATGATGGATATGGAATGACAGTTGGACAATTAATGCAAAAGACAATTCAAACCATTCAGCCATTTTCTGATGAGGCTCATAAAATTGTAAGTAATGAAATGTCTTTCCAAGGTGATCCATCATTGCGCTTAAATTATTTTAACAAACCTGACTACACTGTTTCAGAATCAAGAATTAATTTTGCACCTACTACTGTAACCACAGATTTAGATAGCTTTAATATTAAAATCTCCATTCGGAATATTGGAAAAGCAGTTCCGGATTCTTTCACCGTAAAAGTTACACGTACGTTTCCTGATAATGTTGATTCAGTATATACTTTCAAACGTGGAAACGATTTCTATAACGACAACTTATCGTTCAACGTAAATACCGGCGGTGTTTATTCTGCCGGCCTCAATAAATTAAAAGTTGAAGTAGACATTCCCGATTCTGTTACAGAGTATGACGATTACTTCAACAATGTAGCCTCAACTCAGTTCTTTATTTATTCCAAAGACATCATCCCGGTTTACCCTCCTAAATTCGCAATCCATCCTTTTAATTCTGTTACACTCAAAGCAAATACATCAAACCCATTTGCAGCGAATACGGCTTATCGATTTGAAATTGATACGATCGATTTGGATATAAAAGATGCAATACCGGGAATGCAGCCAAGTCCTTTGTTTAGATTTACAACAATCAGCGATAGCGGAGGTGTTATTTCATGGGCACCACAAAATTATACTTTGCAAGATAGTGCTGTTTATTTCTGGAGAGTCGCGAACGATTCAATTCAGTATGATCCTGTAAAATTTAAATGGCAGCAAAGTTCATTTCAATACATTAATGGAAAAACAGGATGGGCTCAGTCTAATTTTTATCAATTCAAAGAAGACTTGCTAACCAATATTACTTTCGATACGTTAGCCCGATCGTTTGATTATGTATTCAACAATTATTCGCTCAGAGTTTACACCGTTGGCTCCCCAACTGCTGCCAATTTCAGAGATGTTGGATATTACTTCAATAACTCTCCAAAAGAATACGATGGCTGTCAAACTACTCCTGCTGTTATGGTAGCAATACTCGATTCGATTTCATTAGAACCTTGGATAACATGCGGTAATAATTTTAGTCAGGCCAACATTTTTGTAAGAGACACAACAGGACCTGCTTGTAACGAACCTGGAGTAAGAGGTTATGTACCCGGCTGCAACAGAACGAGACCTGAGAACTATTTTATTTTTCGTTACAACTCCCCAAGTCAAATGGCAGGGTTGCAAAATTTAATTAACTCTGTTCCAAATAAAGATTACGTTTTAATGTATTCATGGTTCACCTCTCCTTATTCGAGTAACGATCCTGCTTTTTATTCAAGCCTTACATCACTTGGTTTTAATACAGGAAATCTAGGCGACAATACTCCATTTGCTTACTTTGTGCAAAAAGGAAATTTAGCAAGTCGTCTTGAATCGCATACCGGAAGCAGCACCGATACCGTAACGTTAAATGCGTTATTGAGCTCGCATTGGAATAGAGGAACAATAACGAGTACTACACTTGGGCCATCGAGCAACTGGCAAAGTTTGCATTGGAATCAACGTCCGTACGAATCTCAACCTTATCAAGATTCTATTTCAGTAAGTATCTATGGGCAAAATGCAATGACAAATAATTGGGATTTATTGAAACAAGGAATTCAATATGCACCGGGAAAAGATACCACACTGAGTTGGATTTCTGCTTCGTCTTATCCATTTATCAGACTTGAAACGTACACCGAAGACGATTCAATTAAGACACCGGCACAAATGATTTACTGGAGAGTTTATCATACTGAAGTTCCCGAGTGTGCTATTAATCCGAATTACCATTATCAATTGTATAATAATCCGTTGTATGAAGGCGACACTTTAAGAATGTCTATTGGCATTGAGAATTTAAGTAATATCTCAATGGATAGTTTAGATGTGAAATTTTACATCTATGATAAAAATCGTGCGCGAAGAGATCTTCTAGAATACAAATTAGACTCACTTCGATCAAACCAAGATTTAATTGCTAAAGTAGCAATCGACAGTACGCAAGGAATGTCAGGTTTAAATAGTTTATGGATTGAAGCGAATCCTTATGGAATAAAACATCAAGCAGAAAAATATCATTTCAATAATTTAGCTGAAATAAAATTTAATGTACAGCGCGATAATATTAATCCGATTCTTGATGTTACTTTCGATGGTATCCATATCCTCAACGGTGACATTGTTAGTGGTAAACCACAAATAACAATTCAGTTGCATGATGAGAATAAATACTTGGCATTGAATAGTACAGATAAATTTAATGTGTATTTGAAAGTTCCTGGTTCTTCTGTTAACCAACCATTATCGTTCACCGTTCCAATGAGTGGAGATCAGTTACATTTTACACCTGCTATTTTGCCAAAAAATAGTTGTAAAATCAATTGGAATCCGGAACTACTTACCGATGGAATTTATACTTTAGAAGTTGAAGCTACCGATATGAGTAATAATGAATCGGGAAAATACAATTACAAGATTCAATTTGAAGTAATCAATAAATCGACAATTACAGAAGTATTAAATTATCCGAATCCGTTTTCAACTTCTACGCGATTTGTATTTACATTAACCGGACATGAAACTCCGAATGAAATGAAGATTCAGATCATGACGGTTACGGGAAAGATTGTACGAGAAATTATGTTGAATGAAATTGGCAATATTCACATAGGAAGAAATATAACAGAATATGCTTGGGATGGAAAAGATGAATACGGAGATCAACTAGCAAATGGCCTGTACCTATACAGAGTTATTACTCACATTAATGGTACCGATATTGAACATAGGGAAACAGAAGCCGATCAATACTTTAAAAAAGGTTGGGGCAAAATGTATCTGATGAGATAAATCACCATCAAAAAAAAATGGCTGTCACAATTGGCAGCCATTTTTTTTGTTTTATATTTTTTATTTCAGATTGTGATAAACTGCCTGAACGTCGTCATCTTCTTCAAACTTATCGATCAGCGCAAGAATCTCGTCGGTTTGCGTTTCATCGAGCTCCACAAAAGTAGTTGGTAAACGTTCTAGTGCCGATTTTTTTAATGTGATTTGTTTATCATGCAGAGCCTTCGACATTTTCCCGAAATCTTCGAATGCAGTATAGATCACAATTTCGTCTTCATCTATTTCAATACTCTCCAATCCAAAATCGATGTATTCCAATTCTAACTCATCTATATTGAGCGACGGATTTTTTTCTATTCTAAAAACACCTTTCCGTTGAAACATAAAATCGAGCGACCCGGTTTTTCCTAACGCACCATTGCCTCTATTAAAATACATTCTCACATTGGCAACAGTACGAGTTGTATTATCGGTAGCAGTTTCTACAACAATAGCCACACCATGCGGACCATAACCTTCATAAATTGCTTCATCGAAATTTCCTAAGTCTTTTGAAGAAGCTCTTTTAATGGCGCCTTCAATTCTATCCTTAGGCATGTTTAGCGCCTTCGCATTGGTAACAGCAGCACGCAAGCGAGAATTAGACCCTTGATCTGGCCCTCCATCTCTTACTGCTATTGCAATTTCACGGCCGATCTTTGTGAAAGCCTTGGCCATTTTATCGTAACGCGCAAACATTTTATGTTTACGCTTCTCAAACGCACGTCCCATATTCTTTGATTTTTGGACTGCAAACGTAAGCGTTTACGAATGAAAAATCAAGATAAAAAATGGGGAAAAGAAGAGAAGATTACAAGATGAATTTACATAATCTTGCTAACATTAATGCATGGAGGTTCATGCCATAGAAAAAATTCGACTATAATAAGTCGTTCCTCAAAAAGTCTTGAAACGCACGTCTATCAACAGTTTTGACATTGTAAGGTTGATATAAATTTGCAAAAAAAGGATGGAATCATTAATTTTTCTTGCAGATTTACTTCATGCTTCCAAAAGAAAAATCTACCACTCAATTGGGCTTTTATAGCACATTTGAAGAACAGTTAAATCACGGGCATCCACTCTATAAGTTAAGCAAACAGATTCACTGGAGAGTGTTTGATGAGGCCTTTAAAAAAATAGTATAGCCCGAGTCAAGGCCGACCGGTAATCCATTTGATGGTTTCTCTTTTGACTCACCTCCACGGCAGAATCTTTGTGCATAAGCCTAGTGCATAAGGGGATTCCGCCGCACACGGCACTTCCGGTTTGATCGTTGAATGTATATTAGATTAGTAAAATAAATTATGCAGATTGATTCCAGAAACATTCACAGGCACTTTTAATCCTGAATAATCACCTGCTGCAACGGACTTCCATAAAAAAGAAAACGACATAAACATAGAGCAGCCATAGAACCGGTGATCGGTCACCTGAAACATGATTATCGAATGATAAGAAATTACCTAAAAGGAGCGACCGGCGATGCAATAAATGTAATGATGGCAGCAGCTGCGATGAACTTTAAACGGATAATGAACAAATGGACGCAGCAACTTATTATTTATTTTAAAAATATATTAAAGATGATCGACCACGCTTACCACTTATTTTTATTACAGTGCTATAGAATGGTTTTTTGAGAATTGACTATTTAAAATTATTCATTATTCTTTTTTCGTCTTCATTTTCTTTGTCATTTTTGTGATACAATTCAATGAAGGTAATTTTTTGTTCGTCAGGAAAGTGAGCATAAATCAATCTCAATCCTGAATTTACTCCTCTTCCTTTTAATGCCTTGCAAGCAATTTTCTTAACCTTGATGATACACGTTTCTAAACCCAAATTATCAATACGAAAACTAAAAGGTGGTCGTTCATCGGGTGTAACTTCCAACACTTGTTTAACCACGTCTAAATCGTCATTTAGCGTTCTGTATTTTTTTAAAAGGTTCTTCAGATCCTTTTTAAATTCGGTTAATTCGTCAAAGGTCATTGTGCTTCAATTTCATCTCCATAGTTCCTTACAGAGAAAGGAGCATCTCTATAAAAAGCTAATTCATAATTTATTTCTGCTCCTTCTTTTGAAGCAAGCCAAGGCATATCCTTATGAGAATAGTTGCTGATTGCAGCAGCAGACCAATCACTCATTTGTTCAATAACCCTGTCAATGATTTCTTTTTCACTTGCCATTAATTTAGTTAAATCGGCTTTCATTAAAGGCAAATAACGAGTTTGAGGATAACCATGATATTCGGATTTTACTCTTTGCAGCTGACCTTTTTCAATCATTTGACCAATTATAGTATCTAATTTTTGCGGAACTGGTCCAAAAGGCAATTTGCGATATTTAGCACCTGTCAGATGTTCCTCATACAATTCATAATAATTGAAGTCAGAGAAATATAGCAACTTATAAAGCACCGTTTCGCCAACATTTGGCTTACCTGCACAGCGTTCAAGAATATACAATAAGACATTTTTGAACTTGCTGATTTGTAGTGTTGGCACAGAAATTCGTTCTTCTTCTTTCTTCGCCTTTTTTTCTTCTTTTACATCAACATCTTGACTTGCAGAAAAATCCTTAGACATAAAATCGTCCAACGAAAACTCCAAAACCAATGACAGTTTTTGCAGTTCAAGAATATCAACACTTCTATTTCCCAACTCAATTTGAGCCAAAGACGGTCGGGAAATTTTGACACTTTTAGCCAAATCTTCCTGAGACAACCCTTTCATTTTACGAAGTTCGGTTATCCTCTTACCTATTTGCTTTTGTGACAATTTTATGTTCATATCATTTTATGTTTCGCTGTTTAACGGAACAAAGATAAGTACTGTTTCAATATAAAACAAATACATGTTTCAAATTAGAACATTCATTATATTTGCCAAATACTAATCCGACTGGCTTACTTGATATTTGGGTTGCCAAACTGGATAGTGACATTGCTCTTAGCACAAGCAATCTATCTAATTCAAATGAAGTACTTGTATATCCTAACCCTTTTAAAAATGATATCGGAATTAAAGGTGATGGGAGTAATACTAATGTTTTTATTAATGACATAAATGGGCGAGCAGTTTTCAGCAAATTTTATCAAGAGAAAGGAGGTTTTTTAAAAATCACAACCGAACAATTACCTTCAGGTTTTTACATTCTTAAAATAGTAAGTGATATCAGTATTTATACTTTCAAAATTCTAAAGCAATGAAAAAAGGCAGAATAAATTTTGAAAATTAAGCAAAGAAATTCACACCTTCGAGATATCAAGTCTCAACCTTGATATATTTTATATTATGTTTTAAATTTTAAACAAATGAATAAAAGAACAGTTTTAATACTAGCGATACTAATTAATTTTTTGCCACTTTGTAGCGGCCAAGTGCCTTCACTTATTTGGTCACAAGAAAAATTTCGATCTATTGGAAGATTAATTGCCAAAGACAACAACGATAACGTAATTGTCTGCGGAACCTATGGGAATGATTTTGCAAACGATTGGGCAGAAATTCTTACGATTAAATACGACACTAACGGAAATGAGTTGTGGTCTAGACGCTACGCCGATACGATCAATGGAGGTATAAACCGACCATTTGATATGACTATAGATGATTTTGGAAACATTTACGTCGCAGGAAGTACGCATGAAACGAATGATGGATTACCTATTACTCCTGAAATTTTATTACTAAAATATGATTCAAACGGGAATTTACTTTGGAAGCAAGAGTATGGTGATTCGTCAAATTTCCAAGGATACGCTTCAAAATTGGTTCTCCAAAATAATTCCGAAATCACTCTAGCTGGATTCGGACAACTAATAAGTGGCAGTAGTAACAAAGCGTTTATTGCCAGATATGATAGTAGTGGTCAGCAAAAATGGATATACATTCAACCTAACTTTTACGAAACATTCTCAAGAGATGTGGAAGTTGATCAAGCAGGTTATTCTTATTTGTGTGGAACAACAGCATGTTGTACGCCGGGTTATAAAATGTTTGTAACAAAATTTGACAGCATTGGAAATGTTGTTTGGAACACCGTAGTAAGGGATAGTGCTCACATTTATATTGCAAACCATGTTTCTTGCATTGATGATTCTGCAAATATTTATTTATCCGGAGAAACTCAAGACACTCTTTTTTCCACAGGCTACGATTGCGCAACTGCGAAAGTTGATAGCGCCGGAAATCAAATCTGGTTTTCATCATATACCAATTCTAACGATCCTAACGAGTGGGAGTCTTCAAATGAAATTGTTGTTGACTCTTCGCATTGTACATACATAGTTGGAACAATAATGAATTCTCCAAATAATGATGGTTTAATTATTAAAAACAACTCTAATGGTAGTCTTGCATGGAATCATAGATATAATGGTTCAGGAAATGGCGACGACGGTTTTAATTCAATATTTTTTACTTCGAATAGCAATGTACTAGTGACAGGCTCAGGAGTACCTTTGCCAAATACTAATGGCCTTTGCTTGTTTTTATATAATTTAACTGGTACTGAACTATGGAGGATTGAAAAAGTTGGAAATTACAATGCAACCAATTCAGTTGAGATAAGAAACTCAATTTATACTACAGGCCAAAATGGTAATATTGATCTTTCATGGTTTGATGATTCCTTGTTTTTATTTAAGTTTGGAGATACATTAGGTCTTGACGTTTTCCCAAATTTTGATGCTTTACCCAAAGTTTTGATTTTTCCAAATCCATTTTGTGATTATCTAACCATTTCTTTCCCTGATAATAGTAATATATATTTTAGCCTGAGTGTTTTTAATATAACCGGCGAACTTGTATTAAAAAACTACTACACCTCATCTGCAGTTTTACCTACTAATGATTTTGTTGAAGGAGTTTATTTAATCAAACTCGAAACTGAGGAAAAACTATTCCGGATGAAAGTAGTGAAACAATAGAATTTCAAACTCTAAACTTTATACTTCATGAAAAAGCAATCAATTTCATCAGCATTATTTTGCGCATTGATTTTATTATCCTGCATTCTAAAAGGACAAGTGCCGGGACACCAGCGTGGCTTGTACATTGACAAATTTATTGTACTTGATAATGGAAGCAACATCAGTAACATTTTTTCCATTGTCGGAAACTCAGCGAAAGAAGACGAATTACTCAATTATTGTGATAAGAATCACATTACCTACATTAATCTATCCGATCTTTACAAAGTATTTCAAGGGACTTCTGCACAAGTTGATAGTAAGAAGGCAGCGTTGAGTGCATTTATTTGCAAGGCAAAATCATCTCAACATTGCATTCGATTTGTAGGTGCGGGTGTTGGTGGATTCGGAACAATCGACTCTATTAATAGCTACAATGAACTGCAAACTCCAGCCTTTCAGTTTCAGGATGCCGAAAGAAATTCTCCATACTACTCCGATCTATCTTTTGTTGAACAGGTAATTCTTCCAACAGATGAACGATTTCTTGTTGCAGAAGGCGTGAAACTTACATTGAGGTTGCTTTCTTCTAAGAACAAAAAAGTACTTTAAAAAAGAATAGGAATCAAAAGAGGATAATCCTTGATTTTGTTAAAGATCAATATATTTTAGAATTTTATCTCTTAAGTACTAGTATATTCTGTTGTTGGATGAGTTCTTCGAATATTTAATTTATCAACAGATGATTAGTGAGTTCAAATTACTCATACTTTGGTGAAATATTAATTTATCTTTTAAATGCATTCCAATACTTTCTCCCGTAAATTTTTTTATTTGATCTTAATCATCTCTTCTCCGCTGTACGCTCTTGGCCAGCCGCCAACTCTTATGTGGCAGCGCTGCATCGGAGGTTCACAAGATGAATATGCAAACAGCCTGTTTCAATATGGTGATGGCTACATAATATCATGTGTGGGCAGAACAAATTCAGGCGATGGTGATTTTTCAGGTTGCGGGAATCCACTCCTTGATGTTGAAGCTTTGGTAGCAGAAACTGACAGCTCAGGAAATTTTATTGATTGCTTCGGCTATGGCGGAACAGGTTACGATGAATTTAATAAAGGAATGTATGTTGTTCCATACGGCAGCCAAATTCATCTTATGTATCTTGGAAGAACTAATTCAAATGATAATGATGTTTCAGGAAATCATGGATCATTCGATGCATGGCTTGTAAGGACGAGGACGAATGGAACTATACTTTCTCAGAAATGCATTGGAGGGACCGGCTGGGAAGACGGATTTGATTTTATAGAAATGCCGGACAAAGGATTTATGATCTGCGGCATCTCCTCTTCAGATACAATCGATAGTTTACCTACAGGAAATCATGGTTCATTTGATGCATGGGTTGTCAGGACAGATAGCATAGGAAATATAATCTGGAATAAAATGTATGGAGGTTCAGGTGAAGACTGGTTTACTTCTATAGTAAAGACATTTGATGGCAACTTTGTTTTAAGTGGCTTCACAACATCAGCAGATGGAGATATCACCATCAACCACGGGCAGTCAGATTATTTTATGATGAAAATAGATACATCAGGAAATGTGATATGGAATAAAACTTATGGTGGATCAAATAACGAGTATTGTTACAAGGTAATTCAGACAAAAGATTCAGGATTTGTATTTACCGGATATACAGAATCTTTCGATGGTGACGTTTTAGGTAATGTGAGTGCAATAGGTGGAAGTGATGTATGGATGATCAAAACAAATTCAAACGGAAATATTTTATGGAAATATTGTTATGGATCAACTGGTTCTGAATATTCTTATTCTGTTTATGAAGACACAGACAGAAATTTAATTGTTCCAGCATTTGTAACATTTGACGATAACAGTGCAGTCGGTTGCGGAATACATGGCCCTTGTTGTGATCCGTGGGTTTTTAAAGTTGATTCAACAGGAAATCTACTCTGGCAGAAATGTTTCGGAAGTAATTCTGCAGATTGGGCCTTCAGTTCTATAGTGAAAGGAACAGGAAATGAATATTTTCTTGCAGGTCAAGTCTCACAAAGCAGTGGTGATGCAACGGGATATCACGGAGGTAGCGAAGAGATCTGGCTTATTCAGATAAAAGATAATTCTCTTTCAAATAATATTGAATCATTTAATACAAATGAAGAAGTAACGGTAACTCCTTCTGTCTTCACAGAAAAAATAAAAATCAATTCATTCTTAAAAATTAATTCGGCAGAAGTTTACAATATTACCGGCCTAAAAGTTTTTGCAAGTTCAGCAGAAATTTATAACGATGGCGAATTGGAACTCGGTGAACTGAAACCAGGTTTGTATATTCTTTTCGTGCAAACAGATATTGGGAATTATATGTTTAAAATTATTAAAGAGTAATAAAAAGTTTAAATATTATTTAGTAAGTTAGTATTTAATAATTTTATAGGTATAATTAATATTTGAAATTCTGAAACTTAATATGTACAATCCTTTTGATTCAGGTAATTCTATCTTGATCAATTGATCTTCTTTTTCAACAGGGCATTCATATTCGATTCCATTCCAATCGTAAATCGAAAAATTAATACTAGACAATGAAATTGATTGCCCAAACTTAAAATAAAAAAAAAGATTCAGTGGGGTTCGGAAATATAGAATGAGTGAAATTGATTTCTGCTTTACTACCTAGTCCCAATGTTAATGAGTCCATCCTTACAAAATAAATTGAATCATTTAAATTTACAGTGCTTGTTCCTATTGAATAAAGGTTTCTATTTAAAATGGTTAACCCATACAAGCTTTCATTTTTAACTCCTCCAAAGTTTATGGTGTTTAGAAGAATTCCTGCTGAATCTATTTCAAAAAGCCAACCTTGATCTAAATAAGGAGCACCTAAATTAGTTTTGCCACATATCCATATTTTAGATGGATCATCAATAAATAGGCTATATGAAGCCTCGTTAAATGGGCCACCAACTGTTGTTGTCCACAAAGTATCTCCGAGCGCATTTAGCCGAACAATCCAAGCATCAGAGTTGCCAGCCGAATAAGAATTCGATGAACCAACTAATAAGCTGCCGCCATCAGGTAAAATTTTAAAGTCATAAATATTGTCTTGTTGTGAGCCGCCAAATGTCTTTTGCAAATTCATTTGCCCGGATGAATCAATTTGTATTAGAAAACCATTGAACATATTGTTTGCAGAGCCACTGGTAGTATTTCCTGCAACAAAAATATTAGACGGGTCCAGTAGCGAGATAGTTTCACCAATTTCGCTACTTCCAAAATCATATGAGTTTTCCCAAATTGTATTACCAGATGTATCAATCTTAATAAGAAATATATCAAATGAACTATTTTTTATAGAGCCTGTAATGTAAATTACTTTTGACAAACTATCATAACATGAATATTTTGAATAAGAATTGTTATTTCCGTAATTATTTTCCCAAATTAAATTACCAGATTCATTAACCATGACTGCATAAGCTTTGTTGTAAGCTCCAATGCCAGGATCATATCGCCCTGTAATAAGATAATTTTTCTCAACTTTTATCAAATTATAGCCAGAATTATTTGGTGAAGAACCAGTGGTCAAACCAAATAAGTTCGTCCATATTTCATTTCCGCTAGAATCAATTTTAGAAACCAATAATCTGCCGTCTCTATCACCACAAATAATTAAATTACTATCACCTGATTGAACTATTGAATTTCCAGTACCTTTTCCAATAATTTTATCAACGGAAGCCTGCCCAAAGCAAAAAGTATGAAAAATAATAAGGGTAAAAAAATGTAAATAACCTAGCCGCATTTTATATAGCTTAAAATGATTAAATCGTCTCCAATGTAAAATATTTATTATAAATACAAAAACTATTATAAATAACTTATTTTACTGTATCCCTCCAGTGAAGTACATCTTGCATAAACATTTTTCATAGTTATTCTTTGCGCGATAAAATCGTGTTATGGAAAATCAAGACAATTTAGGAAAAAAAGTATTTACTAGGGAAGAAAAGGAGCTGTTTATTTCCGATTGGCAGGCTAGTCATATTCAGATGATGGTTATGTATCCGGGCATCATGGTCAGGCTGTTTTACCTGATACATGGGTCGTAAAAATAGATTCTTCTGGAAATAATATATGGAACAGAAGTTATGGTTCTACACTTACCGATTTTCAACCTATTTTGCAAAAAGGTGATGCTGGAAATTATCTTTTGTTTGGAACAACTGACTGGGATGATGGCGATGTAAGTTTTAATAATGGCACTTCTGATTACTGGTTATGTAATCTTGATATTTCCGGCAATATTATCCGGGAACGAAGTGCAGGCGGAAGTAATTTCGAGTTTTTCTCCTATGGTATTCTTTCTTCTTCCAATAAAATTATTTTGTGCGGAAATTCTGATTCACCTAATTCCGGAGATGTCTCCGGCTATCACGGAGGTATTGGAGGTGATCTGTGGTTGGTAAGCTTTAGTGATTTCCTGACATCAACAGAAGAAAATTTAGTTTCCGCTGAGGCTATTATATATCCTAATCCTTTTAATGAAAAACTTTTTGTTGAATTGAAAAAAGCAGAGGGCTTCTTTCATGTAGGCATTATTGATTTGTTTGGTAATACGGTCTTCTCACTAGAAGAAACTGGTACATCGTTTGAAATGGATTTGTCATTTTTGCAAAGTGGGTTATATGAAATGAATATTTATAATAATAAAATCAACAAAACTTTTAAGGTTGTTAAACAATAAATAATTGTTTGCAGTATTAATTGTTGTTCCCGAGATAAACTTTGGGTGATGTCTATTCCCTAGTTGATTTTTTTACAAGTGATTTTTGACTTAAGTGATTTTTAATTGCTTCTTGTAATTTATTCTTGGTTTACTCAACCAAACAGAATGTGTATAAATAAAGGATTCGCCAGCTAAATAATTCCGATTGTTATCGGGATTATGGTTTTGATGAAATGAGATCTGTATAATTGTACTTCAAAAAAAATGCCCCTGATTGAGGGGCCTTTCTGTAAATTAATTCTTTTCGTCTTCATCCATTTCGCGCTCATTGATTGCTTTGGCTTGAACTTCACTTCCGGGTTTGCCAATCACTTTGTATGGTCCTTCGCCATTAAGAATAGAACTATACAAAGTTGGGTTTCCAAAAACTTCTATGGCTTTGTTCACTTCCTTATCGTGCTTGAAATTTGCTTCCAACCTACCCTTCTGATAATAATATCTTGATGCTATTTCGCCTTCAAGTATCTCACGAATTTCTTCATGATGATTCATCAAATCATTCGCTTTGTAATTCTTCATTTTCGAATCGAGTGCTTCGAACTCTTGTCGTAATGCATCAAAGTGATTATCTTTTTGAGCTACTTTTTTCAACTCTTGAATTTTTCGCTCTGTCTTATCGGTATAGTCATATTTTTTATCAGCTAAAAAAGCTACAAAATCTTGATACTCTTTTTCTGACATCACATAATCTTTAGCAGCAGGTATTGAAGTATGTTCACGAGCAAACTTATTGACATAATCAAAAACCAAAAAATTCGAGAACAATGAAATCGCAAGATTACTGTAGTAGTCGGGATCGGTGTAAATATCCGGGAAAATACCACTACCATCAAACACCGATCTTCCGCCTTTAGTTTTAAACTCTGTAATTAATGAATCGGAAACTTTCGAAACACTTCCATCATTCTTTCTGTGGGTGTAATCCAATGCTTGTATACATCGTCCACTTGGAGTGTAGTATTTTGCAATAGTAACTTTCAGTAATGTATTGTATGAAAGCGGATACGTTTGCTGTACCAAGCCTTTTCCAAATGAGCGTTGGCCAATAATTACTCCGCGGTCTAACTCTTGTATAGCTCCTGTTACGATTTCAGATGCCGATGCCGATCCTCGATCAACCAAAACGATTAATGGAATTTCTGTATCTATAGCTGTCTTGCTGGCAAAGTAATCGATATTCATTTCTTTCACTTTTCCTTTTTGCGAAACGACTTTTTTATTTTTATCGACAAAAATATTTACGATATCTACTGCCTCTCTCAAAAGACCCCCTCCATTACCTCGAAGATCCAAGATTACATTTTTCATCGACGGATTTTGCTTAAGAGTAACAAGCGCCTCTTTTACTTCCGCGCCTGAGTTCTCTAGAAACTGAGTAAGTTTTATGTAGCCTGTATTAGGCGAAACCATTCCATAATAAGGAACATTCTTAAACTTTATTTCATCACGAATAATAATTTTTTCTATCGGTTGCGCTACTCCTTCTCTCCTTAAAACAATTTTTAATGATGTGCCTTTCTGACCTTTCATAAATTCAGTAATATTATCAACCGTTCGGCTCGAAGCGGTATTACCATTTACAGAAAGTATTATATCGCCTACACGTATATCATTTTTTTGAGCCGGGAAGCCTTCATACACTTCACTTATTTCAATGTTTCCATTTCGTTGATGAACCAATGCACCTATTCCACCATACTCTGAAGAAATATGCGTCATTTTATAATCTTCAATTTCACTTTCCGGAATGTAAACGGTATACGGATCAAGCGTACTTAACATAGCATCGACACCTTTTTTCATTAGATCGCCGGGTTGAAGACTATCGACATAATAAATATTTACATCTCTAAAGAGAGTCGTAAAAATATCGAGATTTTTCCCTACTTCGAAATAATAATCGTTTACAAAACTGTACGACAAAAAAGAACCACCGGCAATTGTCATTACAATAACCCATTTCTTCTTTTGAATGAACCACTCTTTTAGCTTAACTAACATATTTAATTTTTCTGATTGTGAACCGAGTCTGATATGATCGGTAAATTTATAAATGTTTTCCTGAATACTACCAAGAAGATAAATAACGCTAAAAAGTCTTATTTATTCCAGCGGATTTTGATGATTTATTAACGAGCCACTGAGCACTTTTTAATTCGATTAAAACAATTTCCCAACTAACCATTCGATTGAAAAAACAGCAACAATAATGATCACCAACAGGATGACTAATGTTCCTATTGGGATTTTGGAAGGGTTGTTATTTTCCGGTAAACTCATTTTAAACAAGCGTTTTTTGGACTTAACCAAGGATGGATTGTAAAATTCAGCCTTCCCGAAGAAATAGCCGGATCTTCTTTTAATAATTGCTCTACCTCCTCTTGAGTAGAAACGTTGAAAATAAAAATTCCACGCCAGTCGCACTCATCTGCAAAAGGTCCTGCAATATCTATTTTTCCTTCGGAATGAAGCTTATTAATATTCGTCAGATGACCATTTTGAATTTTAGCAGCAGTTATTGAATCTTGTGAACGATTGGGGCCTTTTGTAAGTAGCACAAAATAATACTGCTTCAAAATTGAGGGAACACTCTGCGCATCAGTTTCTACAGCAGCTAACCAACAACAAACCACTAAAAATATTTTTACACTTTTCTTCATTTGTTAATTATTCTTAAATGCCCTAAATGATGCAGGCCATGCCAAGCATACAACGCCAAAACAGTAGAAAGCGTAAAATCTTTTTGGCTTTCCGGATGGAAATAGGTTCGGCTAAATTCATCATCCTTCATTCCCTCAATAATGCATACCAATTTTGCATGGATGGCTTCTAACATATTTATTGAAATGATTGGATCGAGCGCATGCACGTCCTTCAAAGTAGCCCAACGCGATTCTAAATATGGTTTGATAGTCGGGTGATTCTCGGTGAGTGTTAGTTTAAAGCGAATCAATGCATTCATGTGACTATCGGCTAAATGATGAATGACTTGCCGTGCCGACCAACCATCCGGTCGATATGTATTCTCCATTCGATCTCCCTTTTTCAAAATATCATATTCCTTTTTTAGTAAAGATGGTAATTCGACCAAGTGCATAATACACTGTTTTTTAAATGCATCAGTAAAATCGGAAGGTGGGGAAAATTTCCCGTTGGGATATTTTAGCAATTCGAGCGTCTCCATGAATGTAGCTTTTAATTTTATACGAAGATAATTATTTACTTTGCAGCCTATCAGAATTCATTCATGAAAAAAATCACTTTTCCGGCTTTATTAATTGCCGCTCTGTTGAGCTTTACTTCCTGTCATATTCGGAGACAGGCGGATTCGATCTTTTACAATGCAAAAATATATACTGTTGACAATGGCTTTTCGGTGACTGAAGCAATGGCGATAAAAGGAGGCAAAATATTAGCACTAGGCAGTTCACAAGATATTCTAGACGAATTTGCGGCTTCCACTAAAATTGATGTCAAGGGCAAATTTATTTATCCGGGATTTATTGATGCGCATTGCCATTTTTACGGTTACTCTACCGATTTGTTGAAATGCGATCTCTATGGAACTACATCATTCGACGAAGTATTGACACGACTGATCAATTATTCTAAAACCAATAAATTTACATGGAATCTTGGACGCGGATGGGACCAAAACGATTGGGAAAATAAAGAATTTCCGACGAAAGAAAAACTTGACAGTTTATTTCCTTCGAAGCCGGTATTTTTAATGCGAATAGATGGTCATGCTGCATTATGCAATTCGAAAGCACTTGCGCTTGCAAACATTAATTCTTCCACAAAAGTTAGTGGTGGTGAAGTAATACTGAAGAATGGTAAAACTACCGGGCTACTAATTGATAATGCAGTTGACTTGGTAAAAAATAAAATTCCTGTTTTTTCAAATGAACTGATTAATGAATCTCTTTTGAAAGGACAAGAAAATTGTTTTGCTGTTGGACTTACTACCGTCGACGATGCAGGATTAGGGAAAGATTCAATTATGACTCTTCACAAACTTCAAAAAGATGGAAAATTGAAGATGAGAATTTATGCAATGATGTCGGATGAAACTTCTACGTTAAAACATTTCTTTACACATGGTCCAATCATAAGCGACAAATTAAAAGTAAGAGCCATTAAAGTATATGCGGATGGTGCATTGGGATCGAGAGGAGCATGTCTGAAAAAAGAATATTCCGACATGCCAGGCTACTATGGAAACTTATTACATCCTTACGATTATTTTGTAAAAATTGCAGATGAAGCACTTGAAAAGGGATTTCAATTATGTACTCATGCTATCGGTGATTCTGCCAATAAAGTAATACTTGATGTGTATAGTAAACATTTGGGTGGTGAAAATAATAAGCGATGGAGAATTGAACATTGTCAGCTTGTAGATGAAATAGACAGGGCAAAATTTGGAAATAATAATATTATCCCATCGGTTCAACCAACACATGCTACGAGCGACATGTATTGGGTGAAAGACCGAATAGGAGAATCAAGAATGCATACTGCTTATGCGTATAAGTCACTGAGAGACGACAGCAACGGACTGATCGCTTTCGGCACTGATTTTCCGGTAGAAGATATTAGTCCTATCAAAACATTTTATGCAGCAGTTTACAGAAGAGATCTTGATGGGCTTCCTGAAGATGGTTTCCAAATAGACGAACGAACGAAAAGAAAGGATGCACTTAGAGCAATGACAATATGGGCAGCTTATTCCAATTTTGAAGAAGAAGAAAAAGGTTCTTTGGAAGAAGGCAAATTTGCCGACTTTGTAATACTTGATAAAGATCTTTTGAAAATGGACGAAAGTAAAATCCCAAGCACTCAGGTATTAGAAACTTATTTGGATGGGAAAAAAGTTTATGAGAGAAGTAAGAAGTAAGAAGGAAGAAGTAAGAAGTAAGAAGTAAGAAGGAAGAAGTAAGAAGTAAGAAGTAAGAAGTAAAAAAGTCATAAATAAGAAACAACTCTGCGGGAATCTGCGGATTCTGCGGGAGAAAAAAAATTGCTAACTCCACTCGTAAGAATGTGTTCGCTAAGAGAAAGATTGTCTGTACCTAGAAGCGAAATCCCGCTTCGCTAAAGATTTCGCTTTGCGGCGAAGTAAGTAGTACGCAGTTCATTTTTTTACTCACTACTTACTACTCACTATTCACTGATAGAAGTAAGAAATTCATTTTTTTACTCACTAATTACCACTCACCAATCACCAATATTGAACTTATTCATTATGTGGTTTTTTGCAACACTCGGGTAATTTGCGAAAGGCTTTCGGATCGGCTTTCAGAGTGTCGGCATCATAACCAATTTTTGTAACTTCTTTTTGTATTTGAAGAGCATTTGTTTTGGCAGGATCAAAGACTACTTGTAATGTTTTTGTCTCTACATCTTGATTCGAACTAACTATCCCTTTCACAAATGATAAATCATGCTCAATTGTTTCTTTACACATTTCACAAACAGCAGACGTTTGAATTTTAATTGTGTCGGTTTGTGCAAATACTACTTGAACACTACAAATAAATATTGCTATAATAATCTTTTT
Source organism: Bacteroidota bacterium (assembly GCA_031367345.1). Lineage (GTDB taxonomy): Bacteria > Bacteroidota > Bacteroidia > AKYH767-A > 2013-40CM-41-45 > JADKIH01. Next base: position 20,159 of record JANLPR010000023.1, read on the forward strand.
CATCGCTTTGATTTTAATTGCTTGTTATTTTATTTTAAACTAAATCGCAAACCAACATAAATTCTTCTTCCTGCTATAGGTCCCCAAATATTTGTTGCATCAAATTTCGAACTAAAAGGATCTTGAGAACTTACTATAGGGTTATCTTGTTTAAAGTTAAGAAAATTTTCTACTCCAACATAATACGATATCCGCTTAAACTCTTTTGTAACCTGTGTATTCATAAGAATAAATGCAGGTGAATACGTTTTCACTTCTCCTTTATCATTAGCAATCTCTTGTAGCTTCTTCTTTCCCTCCAATACAATGGTATAGTCAAATTTTAAATGTCTACGTTTATATTCATAGGCCAAATTCACAAGACCCCTACTCCTAGTCACCAACGGAACTTCTAAGAGCTTACCCTGATATGTATTTTTTACATCATCGGCTTTAAATGCAAGTCTTACATCCAAATGATTTATTACCTCTGCATTAAACGACACCTGAAAACTGTTACTGAATGATTTTCCATTCAAATTATAGAAGTGAATTGCATTCTTATCTGAATACATATCTGTAATCAACTGCTGACTAAAATCGGTTTTATAAAGATCAATATTAAACGATGCCGGCTTCCCCACTAATTGAAATTTTTGAGTGTAATTAATTCCATAATTTACTGCTCGCTCTGCTTCTATCTTTTCATCAACAATTAATTTACGAGAGGTGGCGAAAACTGAAATATGATCTGCGAAAATATATGGTCTTCGATAACTACTTCCAACAGATAATCTGACAATAGAATTCTCAGTAAAATTATACTTTAAATGTAAGCGAGGAATTAACACCCAACCATCTTCAAAATGATAATCTTCTCTTGCTCCTGCTATCAATTTAAATTTATCCAGATAACTATAAGTATACTCAAAAAATACTCCGGGAATATTTTCAGCTAATTCTAATATGCTAGTCTGATACAACTGCGAAACTTCATTGTATCGATAATTTATTCCAACTTTATATTCATGATTCAATTTAATAAAATAATTTTGAAAAATACTTTGAAGATAAACAGTCTTCTCTGTTGCATCATAAATTTTAAAACCAAAATTTGAATTCATATCGTGATAAGTAAACTGTATTATATTCCCAACACTCATCTGTGGCCGTTTTGGATAAACAATTCCTACTTTACCATAAGCTTCTGCTCGCTGCGTTTCCACTTTAGTTTTATAGGCATCAATAATTGTATGTCCGCCATTCTCCATTCCAATCTGACCTCCATCTGACTTATCCACTAAATATTTAATTCCAAATTGTGCTTCTACTCTTCTGTTCAATTGAAACTGCCATCTATTATATAAATTTACTTGACGATTTGTTGGCGAATCTGCAAAACCATCAGTGTTATTATCTAATGCATGATCCATTAACCTACCATGAACCATAAACATAGTAGATGCTTTTTTACTCAGCACTTTCTTGTAAAAAGTATTCAACTCCAAAGATTGATGTTCATCTGCAAATAAATTCAAATAAAATTTAGGTGTCGTTTTTTCAAGAGGTTTTTTAAACTCAACATTAATTAACCCTGTGGTGGATTCATAACCGTTTACAACCGAACCACTGCCCTTGGTGAGTTGAATAGATTCCATCCAAGGTCCGGGAATAAATGTTAATCCATAGATACCTGCTATCCCTTGCATATTTGGAATATTCTCGGTAAGAAGTTGCGAGTAGATCCCTGACAATCCTAAGAGCTGTATTTCCTTAGCTCCTGTAACTGCATCTTTGTATGCGACACTAATCACCGGATTTGTTTCAAATGCTTCAGATAAATTACAACATGCGGCCTTTAACAATTCCACTTCTGTTATTCGTTCAACATTTAATGGCTGAATTGTAGAAATTACTAGCGCATCCTTTTTACCATTTATCTCAATCGATTTCAATTCAATCGATTTTTTTAAAAATAACTTTAAAGGTTTTTCTTCTGAAATCGTAAGTGTGTCGTTTGTAAATCCAACGCATGAAACAACTGCTATCAGTGGAAGGTCGGCATGTATTTCAATTGAAAAGTGCCCGGAGGTATCCGTGACTGCGAAGATATTCAACGTAGGAAAACGCACTACAGCAGACGGAATTGTAACGGAAGGGGCTTCTTTTTCATAGACAAATCCGTTTAAGTAAACATGAGCTTCCGCATTTATAGATAGCATGCTCATCCAAATTAGGATGAATATTTTTTTAAAATTCATTTGTATTTAATTTATGTTTTCAGTAAAAAATGATCTTGCAGTTGCCGGAGATCATCACGAAATTTGAAATAAACATAAATCAAATCTGCAAACGTTGAAAAAGTAGTAATGGATCAACCTTAAATCCACTTTCGCCTAAAGTTACAATATCATCAGTTCTATCCGAAATATTTCCAACGAAATAAAAAAATGAATTAATTATTTTAGGAAAGCAAACATGTACATTATTGTTACCGGAATTTTCAATCGGCAATCTGCTAAAAAGGTGCTCTACTAAACAACATTTTGATTTAGAAAAACCCTCTCCGCATTTTTCCTGAAGTGCATTAACACAGCAAGCATCTGTATCCGAGCCCGACTCAGTTTTACAAACTGAAGAAATGCATTTATGAATCGACACACCTACTCCACTGCCCGCTACTAAAATAAGAACAGACATCCATACGATGAAAAATGACTTAAGCGTTTTCAATTAATAATTATTTTACCTTGAACTTTTTTATTCGCCTTTGCTAAAAGCTGGTACATATAAATTCCATTCGGAAAATTGAGAGTTCCTTTCCATCTGTAATCAAAATTTACCCGATATATTTCTTTTCCGGCAGAATCGAAGATGATCAATAAATTATTTTGTTCATCAGATTCAGCATTAAGAATTTTCTCGCTCCCTAAAACAGACGGATACACTTTTGTATTTGCACTTTGAAATTCGTTGACATAATCACACACATCGAATACGACAAGAGCAGTGTCGCTATTAGTACAACCATTCGTATCCGTTACATTCACTATCACCAATTCAGAATCGATGGAAGATGAACCGGAAAAAAGTGCAATAAACTCCGATGTTGCCCCATAATTCCAAAGGTAACTGTTGAAGCCAGGACCTGCATCCATCAAATAAGTCAAGTTATTGCACAATATAGTATCAGGTCCAATAGATACCATCGGTTTTGCAAGCACACTAATTTGAATGGTGTCTGTTTCTTTTGGACAACCATATTGATCTATAAAACTAACAGAATAATCTCCGGGAATGCCAACTAATATCGTTGATGTTGTATCGCCGGTGTTCCACATAAATTCTGTTCCAGAGGAACTAGATAATTCAACTTGTTGGCCATCACAAATAGACGACGGGCCATTTGCATTTACAATAGGTAGGACATTATCAAATCTGACTGTTGCGGGGTCAGAATAATTTATACATCCATTCTGATCTGTAATGCGAACGAAAAAATAGCCATTATGATTTGCATAAAATATTGAATCAGTAGCTCCATTTTGCAAATACCAATTAAGATAATCGGCAAAATACCATTGAAATGCATAAGCAGGGTTTGAAGAAGCTATTAGTTGTAATGAATCATGTTCACAAACATAATCTATCGAAGGAAATATTAATGTAGGCTGAGCCGGAATTGAATAGATAGTATCAATCAATTTTTGATCACTATCGGTTGAACAATAATTCGAAGCAATTAATTTGTATAATCCTGTAGTACCTGGTACAATTGAAGTATTTGTTTCTCCTGGCAAGAGGCTACCATTCAAATACCATTGGTACTTCACTGTGAAATCTCCTTGAAACAAATTGCTTAAACTAGAATTAATACAAATTCCTGAAGTGTCGGATCCTAGTTGAACTTGTGGTGTTGTAGCAAAAAATGCAGATATAAAATTAGTCTCTTCTATTGTACCTGACGTATCAATTATTTGAGCGAAATAATTTCCGGTAATATGAATTGGTAAACTTCTAAGTGTGTCTCCTGTGTTCCAAACAATCAAACTTGAAGGGTTAGGCATCGGATCTATTGTTAGTTGCAGGGTATCGGTAGAGCACAAATATTTCATGGGTGCCAATATTGTGTATGCTTTCGGAATATTTCCATGCGAATCGAACAATGCAAAAAATATTTTGTTTGATTCAAATCCATTTGTACTTCCAAGAACAGCAATGTTTGAATCTGCTGTTTCTTCAATATGCAATCCAATATCGTTTAGTATTGAACCAATTTTTCGACTCCACAAACTATCTCCTGTTGAATTCGTTTTTACAAGTAGGATGTCATTCTGATTTGGGAGAATAGGATCTTCGATAGTTGAGAGAACAAGATAGCCACCATCAAATGCCTGAATTGCTTGCACTGTACTTTCATTCAGATAACTTCCACAATGTTTATCCCATAAAAAATTTCCGACGGAGTCCAATTTGATTAATTGAAGATCGTTTTGTCCATTGTTTAAAAGCGTTGAGCCAATAATAACTCCTCCGTCTTGTGTTGCGCTAATAGAATTAGTTGTTGCCTGAAACTGATAAAGCGAATCTAGTATAACCTGACCTTGACTATTGAATTTTCGGATAGCAGAAACTTGGTATTGAAGATTGGCCGAAAAATAATAGGTGTCGTAATAACTTAGCGAGAAAAAATTATTTGCTGATGCTTTAGTCAGACTATGTGCATTTAACAAAGAACCATCATAGCCGATAAATTCTGTCCAATTGATTGACAGATCGGCATTAAGTGTATAGATCGAATAATAATTCGTGGAAATAAATCCATCGGTATAAAGGGAAATTGCAATAGAACTATCTTGATTCAGAATTATACCGGTTCCACTTGTTCCCCATCCATCAAGTGGTGGATAAGTACGTGAGTTAAGAAAATTTCCGGTGGAATCTAGGATGACCACTTCTGCTAATGCTGAATAAAGTATTCCAGCATGAGTTCCAATAATAGCAATGTTACCATTTGACAAAATCGTAACACCGTTGGTATAAAAGCTGAATGCATCTGAATACGATTTCTCCCATTGCTTGATGCCGTTTTTATTTAACTTAAGAATATAGTAACCCCGAGTGTGATAAGTAGAGTCAATAGCAGAACCGACAATTACAAAACCGTCATCAACCGGTTTAAAAAAAACAGCTTCATGATCCGGCTTTTCTCCATACGCTTTTGCAAAGTGTTCAACTGAAAAAGCAGAATACGAGCAGAGAATTAAAAATGAAAAGAGTAAGTAGATTTTTTTGATCACGAACAAATGATTGACGAGCAAAGATAAGTCAATTGTCTAATTATGTGATATTAACAATCAGTTAATTACATTAATTTTTAATTGTTTAATTAACAAAAAATATTGCTTTTTCAGCCTAAAAACCAAACAAAACTCATATAATGCGCATTCACAAATTAAAGTTTACCTAGTATGGCATTCTTAAAAACGAAACGCCCTTCCTGAATGTTCTCAGAAAGGGCGCACAAAAGTAGTTTTCTTGCTTAAAAACAGTATTTATTTTCAGTTAAAAGCTTCGCTGCAATGATTCTCCTCGACTCTTTTACATTGAGAGGATTTACTTTGGTAAAACGTTTAAGTCCCATTAACATCATTCGTTGCTCATCGCCTTCAGCAAAAGATCCAATAGCGTCTTTCCCTGCTTTGTGAATTTTGTCAGCGGCATCATACAAATATATACGCATCATTTCAAGTTGTTCTTTTGATGCTTCAACACCTTTAATACTCACAATTTTTTCAACTCTCAACTGTATCGATTCACAAACATAAAGTTCAATCATCATATCAGCAATATTCATTAATACTTCTTGCTCTTTTGCTAATTCCATCATTAGCTTTTGAACGGCTGCACCGGCAACAAGCAAAACTGCTTTTTTAAAATTCGCGATCACCTTTTTTTCTGCTGCAAACAATTCATCCGACTCATTACCAAATTCAGGAATAGACATCATCTCATTTGCAACAGCCGTTGCCGGCCCCATCAAATCTAGTTCGCCTTTCATTGCACGCTTCAACATCATATCGACAATGAGCATACGATTGATTTCATTTGTGCCTTCAAAAATTCTGTTGATACGCGAATCACGATACGATCTATCCATCGGAGCATCGGAGCTATACCCCATTCCTCCATATACCTGAACACCTTCGTCAACTACATAATCCAACACTTCACTGCCATGAACTTTAAGAATGGCTGCTTCAACAGCAAACTGTTCAGCACCTTTTAATTTAGCGCGACCCTCTTCCATTCCACCGGCAACCAATTCATTGATTGCATCTTCTATATTCTGACTGCAACGGAAAATAGCCGACTCGCAAGCAAAAATTCTAATGGCTTGTTCTGCCAACTTGAATCGGATAGCACCATACTTTGCAATTGGACGACCAAATTGCATCCGCTCATTTGCATATTTAATTGACAAGGTAGAAACAAGCTTAGACCCACCTATAGCAGCACCAGCTAATTTTACACGGCCGAGATTTAAGATATTCACAGCTATTTTGAAGCCACTATTTCTTTCACTCAATAAATTTTCCAGAGGAACTATGCAATCATTAAAAAATACTTGACGAGTAGAACTTCCTTTAATACCCATTTTATGTTCTTCAGGGTTCAATGTAATTCCCGGAAATATTTTCTCAACAATAAATGCACTTAGATTTTCATCGTTATCGATTTTTGCAAAAACAATAAAAACATCTGCGAAGCCTGCATTGGTGATCCACATTTTTTGTCCGTTGATAATATAATTTTTACCATCGGCAGAAAGTACAGCTTTTGTTTTCCCTGAATTGGCATCAGAGCCACTGCTCGGTTCTGTAAGACAATAAGCAGCTTTCCATTCGCCACTCGCAAGCTTTGGAATATATTTTTGCTTCTGCTCTTGCGTACCATAATACAAAATAGGCAGTGTTCCAATTCCTGTATGAGCAGCATAAGCTACGCTAAAAGAATGACCGGCACCTAAAAATTCGGTCGCTAACATTCCTGTAGTAAAATCTTTACCAAAGCCTCCAAACTGTTCAGGAATAGAAATCCCTAACAGTCCAAGCTCTCCGGCTTTTTCTATAATTGATTGCATCAACCCTTCTTCTTGTGCATCAATGCGATCAAGATTTGGATAAACTTCAGCTTCTAGAAAATCTTTACACGTCTGAGCAATCATCAATTGTTCTTCTGTCCATTCTTCCGGAATGAAAATATCATCTGCAGCAGTTACTTTAATTAAAAACTCTCCGCCTTTGATTGCTTTTTTTATCTCTTGCATTTCAATCATATTATAGTTGTTATACTTTACTAATTTAATAATTCAAAAATTCCGGCAGCACCTTGTCCGGTTCCTACGCACATCGTAACAATTCCATATTTCTGTTTACGACGACGTAATTCACTGAACAATTGCACTGATAATTTAGCTCCACTGCATCCTAGAGGATGGCCTAATGCAATTGCTCCTCCATTTACATTTACAATAGAAGGATCCATTTCTAATGTTCGCAATACTGCTAATGATTGAGAAGCAAATGCTTCATTCAATTCAAACAAGTTGATATCTTTCAAATTCATATTTGCTCTTTTGAGAACTTTTGGAATAGCTTCTATCGGACCAATTCCCATAATTCGCGGTTCTACTCCTGCAACGGCGTAATCTACCAGACGTGCAATGGGCTGAACATTTAATTTTTTCAACATTCGTTCACTTACGATTATTACGAATGCTGCGCCATCACTTGTTTGCGAAGAATTTCCTGCGGTTACTGTACCTGCCGCATCAAAAACCGGTTTTAAGGTCGCCATTTTCTCAAGCGTCGAATCTGCACGTGGTCCTTCATCGGTATCTACAATAAACTCTTTCGTTTTTTTCTTTTCGTTTTCATCTAAAAATATTTCTTGAACTTTTACAGGAACAATTTCATCTTTAAATTTTCCATCACGAATAGCTGCGGAAGCTTTCATATTAGAATCGTATCCAAATTTATCCTGATCTTCTCGAGAAACTTTATACTCACGCGCAACAGCTTCGGCAGTTAAGCCCATGCCCCAATAGTAGTCGGGCTTCTCTTGTACGTATTTTAAATTTGGTACAATTTTCCATCCACCAAATGGGATCGGTGACATTGATTCAACACCACCGGCAATAATACAATCGGCCATGCCGGCATGTATTTTCGCAGAAGCAATTGCAATTGTTTCTAACCCTGAAGCACAATATCTGTTCACCGTCATTCCCGGAACTTTTACGGTATCAAGTCCCATCAAAGAAACCATTCGGCCAATATTTAACCCTTGTTCAGCTTCAGGTGTAGCATTACCAACTATTACATCATCTACCTGTTCATTTTCTAATGATGGAACTGCGGCCATTAAATGTTTAATAACTTCAACTGCTAAATCATCGGGACGCGTATTTCTAAAAACACCTTTAGGCGCTTTTCCAACGGCAGATCTAAATCCGGCAATTATATAAGCATTCATTCTTCTCTTCTTTAAATTGTTATTTCTTCGGACTGCCAGTTTTTACTGAAGTGTCAACAGCATTAGGAATTGGTTTTGCTCCGGGAATTGGAGTTGGCCCTCCCTTTTTATCAGCTACTTTTTTATCTGCCGCTTTTTTATCCTCATCCGCTTTTTTCTTTACTGCTTCCATTTCCTCAACATTCATTCCATCCTTATAGGTGGCCTGACCAACAACAGTACCTTTTCTACTGTACGATTTCCAAACGCCATCTTTCCTTCCAAGTTTATAGCTGCCATCTTGACGAACTGTTCCATCTTCAAAATATTTTGTCCATTTCGAATCCTTTTTTCCATCCTTATACATACCTTCTAACTGAACTTGTCCGGAGAAAAAATATTTTGTGTACTGACCGTCCTTTACTCCTGCCAAATATTCCGTCTCTTCTCTGGGCTTACCATAACTATAAAATTTACGTTCAACGCCTTCTTTTTGGTCATTGACAAAATCTATTTCGGCAATTTTATCACCAAAAGTGTTGAAGAACATCCACTGTCCTTGTTTTCGTCCGATCTCGTCGGTCTTGTTTCTGTGTTTCTCTTTTCCTGGAGCATATTTAGGCTTTTCTTCAAAACCTTGTGCAATGATAAAAATCGGGAAAAGCATAGTGAGTAAGAACAATACTGCTCTTCGATTACTGACCATCTTCATAATGTTGAGTTTCATTTTATATGATGTCTATTAATTTCTTAGTGGTTTACCTGATGTTAATATACTTTGTATGCGTTCAAGTGTTTTCTTTTCTGCACAAAGCGATAAAAAAGCTTCGCGTTCCAAATCTAATAAATACTGTTCTGATACCATTGTGTAGCCTGACAAATCACCACCACAAAGTACATAAGCTAATTTTTGTGATATTTTTTGATCGTGTTTCGAAATAAAATTTCCTGATTGCATAGAATTTGCTCCAGCATAAAACATTGCGAGCCCGCTTTTACCAAGAACTTTAATATCTTTTCTCTGCACCGGACACGTATAACCTTCGTCGGCCATTTCAATCACTGCTCGTTTGGCTTCTGTAATTACTCTCGATGGATTCATTACGACCTCATCTCGTCCTTGCTTTAATATTTTAAGATCGAAGGCCTCCCATGCGCTCGTAGAAACTTTAGCCATAGCTATATTCAAAAAATATTCTTTCAGTATATTCTCATCGATGGCTCCTTCCGTATATGCATCACTTGCTCGCAAAGCAAATTCTTTACTTCCCCCACCACCCGGAATTAATCCTACTCCGAATTCTACCATCCCAATGTATGTTTCTGCCGAAGCCACTACTTTATCGGCATGCAAAGACATTTCGCAACCACCACCAAGTGTAAGTGCATGCGGGCCTACAACAACAGGAATGTTACTATACCGTACTTTCATATTCATGTTTTGAAAAGCACGAATGGCCATATCAATTTCATCATACTCCTGATCAATAGCTAACATAAAAATCATAGCTAGATTCGCTCCGGCAGAAAAATTTTGTCCTTCGTTTGCAATTACTAATCCACGAAAATCTTTTTCAGCTATTTCAATTGCTTTGTTAACGCCTTGAATAACTTCTCCACCAATAGTATTCATCTTCGTATGAAATTCCAAATTCAATACGCCATCGCCAAGATCCAAAAGTGTACAGCCTTGATTTTTCCAGACTATTTTTTCTCTGTTGGCATCGAGCAAAATAAAATTCTCGGAGCCTGGTTTTAATTTATAATTTCCTTCTACACTATAATAATATAATTGAGAAGTACGGTACTGATAAAAATCTTTATTCCCTTTCTGAACAAAATCTTTTACCCAAGGAGCAACTTGATGTCCCGATTTTTCCATCACGGAAAGAACATCTGCTACGCCAAGAATATTCCAAATCTGGAATGGCCCTAACTCCCAGCCAAAGCCTGCGCAAATTGCATCATCAATTTTATACAACTCTTCTGCAATTTCAGGAATGCGATGTGATATGTAAGCAAACAAACTGCAAAAAGATTCACGATAAAATTCACCTGCTTTATCTTTTCCGTTAAATAATATTTTGACCCTGTCTTTAAAATTATCAATCGCCTTTGTTTGATCGAGCGTAGCAAATTTTACTTTCGACTTTGGCACATACTCAAATGTTTTAAGGTCGAGTGTCAAGATCTCACTCTTTCCACTTGCACTTTTTACTTTCTTGTAAAACCCTTGTTTTGTTTTATCACCAAACCATTTTTGTTCAACCATCTTCTGAACATAAGAAGGCAACTTAAATAAGTCTCGCGATTCATCATTCGGACATCTATCATAAACGTCGTTCGCTACTTTTACCAATGTATCTAAACCAACAACATCAGATGTGCGAAAAGTTGCTGATTTCGGTCTACCTAACACCGGACCTGTCAACTTATCAATCTCATCGATCGTAAGTCCCATTTTTTCTACCAGATGCAAGAGCGACATAATTGAATAAACTCCAATCCTGTTTGCAATAAACGCCGGTGTATCTTTGCAAATTACCGTTGACTTACCTAAATAGAGATCACCATAATTCTCTAAAAAAGAAATAACATCTTTATCCGTTTCATTCGTTGGAATAATTTCCAATAATCTTAAGTAACGAGGGGGATTAAAAAAATGAGTTCCACAAAAATGCTTTTTGAAATCATCACTTCGCCCTTCTGTCATCAGATGAATAGGAATTCCTGAAGTATTGGAAGTTATCAATGTTCCAAGCTTTCTGTATTTCTCTACTTCGGTAAAAACCGATCGTTTAATATCGATATTTTCTATTACAGCTTCAAGAATCCAATCTGAAGCAGCAATATCTTTCATGTTATCATTAAAATTTCCGGTACGAATACGAGAAGCAAACGCTTTTTTATAAATAGAAGAAGGATTCGCTTTAAGAGTTGCTTGAAGAGCATCATTTACGATTCTATTTTTTACTCCCAGAGAATCGAGCGACAATCCTTTTTGCTTTTCAGCATCCATCAATTCTTTTGGAGAAATATCAAGCAATAAAACTTCAACACCAATGTTTGCAAAATGACAAGCAATACGACTGCCCATAATTCCACTTCCCAAAACGGTAACTTTTTTAATAGCTCTTTTCATAATTCAATATCTTCAATTTATTCTGAATACATTTTTTCAATCTGAGAAATGTACTTTTCATAAATTACTTTTCGTTTCAATTTTAATGTCGCTGTCAATTCTCCTGAATCAACAGTCCATTCTTTATTTAGCAGGTAAAATTTCTTGATCTGTTCGGAATGTCCAAATTCTTCATTGTATTGATGCACATCTTTTCCAATTCGCTCAATAATTTCTTTCATTTGAGCCATTTCTTCATTTGAAGTATATTTAATATCGTGCAACTCACACCACTTTTTCAAATGAGCAAAGTCGGGCACAATCAATGCTGCCGGGAATTTTCTATTTTCACCCACAACCATGATCTGTTCAATAAACAACGACTCCTTAAACTTGTTTTCCAATGCTTGTGGAGCAACGTATTTTCCACCTGAAGTTTTGAAAATTTCTTTTTTGCGGTCGGTTATTTTTAAATAGTGATCTTCCACAAAACATCCGATATCACCTGTGTGAAACCATCCATTCGCATCAATTACTTCAGCGGTTAAGTCTGGTCGGTTAAAATAACCCAACATCACATTTGGACCTTTACAAAGTATTTCTCCGTCTTCTGCAATTTTCACTTCCACTCCTTTGATAACCGGACCTACAGTTCCAAACGCACTGCCACGAACTTCTAAATTATTTACTGTAATTACCGGAGAGGTTTCAGTAAGACCATAGCCTTCCAATACCGGAATTCCTGCCGACCAAAAAACTCTTGCCAGTCGTGGTTGCAAGGCCGCTCCTCCACTTACGATCACTCGAACATTTCCTCCAAGTGCTTCACGCCATTTTGAAAATATTATTTTGTTGGCTAATTTTAACTGCATTTCATAGAGCCAACCATTCTTGCCATCCTTTTCATATTTCAAGCCAAGGTCAAGCGCCCAAAAGAACAATGCACGCTTAATTCCTTTCAGCTCTTTTCCTTTGTCAACTATTTTATCATACACTTTTTCTAACAAGCGAGGTACAGTAGAAAAAACTTGCGGCTTTACTTCTTTCAGATTATCAGAAATCTTGTCCATGCTTTCGGCATAATAAATTGATACACCAATGAACATATAAAGATAAGTCAACATCCGTTCATAGCTGTGACAGAGCGGAAGAAAACTCAAGGCACGGTCATTTGGTCCAACAGGACACAAATGTTCGCTTGCCGTAATATTAGAAACGATATTGTTGTGAGAAAGCATTACTCCTTTTGGAGTACCTGTAGTCCCACTTGTATAAAGAATAGTTGCAAGATCTTTTGGCTCGACGGCTTTCATTCTTGCTTCAATATCAGAATCGCCGACTTTACCTTTTTCGATTAGCTCGAGATAATTTTTCACTCCTTCTAATTTATCGAAACTATATATATCTACTAATGAAGGCACTTTCGATTGAAGGTTTTTTACTTTTTCATACAACGCTTTGTCTCCTGCAATTATTATTTTGGCTTTGCAATCATTTAAAATAAAAGCAATCTCCGATTCTGAAAGTGTAGTGTAAATTGGAACATTTACAACGCCAATTTGCAACATACCCAAATCCATAATGTTCCATTCAGGACGATTCGCAGAAATAATTGAAATACAATCGCCTGCTTTTATTCCAATCGACAATAAACCTTTGCTTATATCACATCCTTGATTTATAAAATCATTGGTCGACCAACTTTTCCAATTACCATCGATTTTAGAAAGCAATGAATTATTTGTTGGAAATAATTCCTTTTGACGACGGTGAATATCAAAAATACGAGTTACGTTGACCATAGTGGTAATCAATACAAAATTAGGGACTTTGTAAAATGAGCCCAAAAAATGTACGTGGAGAAGTTGCCAAATTATACTTTTTAGCCATTCCTGATTCGAAAATCAATAATTTTTATCAAAGGTTTGTTAACAATTGAACGGTTAAAAGACAAAATGATTTTGAAAAAAAATCATGAAATAACGGTAGGTTTGTAGATAGAACGAATTGATCGATATGGAATACAAAAACAGCTTGACAGCTTCACTAAATTTGCGATTTCCGCTGGTTATGGCACCTATGTTTTTAGTAACCAATGCGCTCATGGTAAAAGAAGCTATGAACATAGGCATTTTAGGTTGTTTCCCTTCGCTGAACTTTAGAGAAGAAGGGCTTTTGGAAAATGTACTCGATGAATTGAATGACCACTTGCGCTCCAGGCAAGGTCTACAGGGAAATTATGGTGTGAATGTTATTGTTCAAAAGGCAAACCCATGGGCACAAAAACACCTGGCAATCTGTTTATCGAAAAAAGCACCTGTCATCATTACCTCATTGGGCAATCCGGCAGAAGCAATAAATGGCGCGCATGCTTACGGGGGAAAAGTTTTTTGCGACGTTACTAATATTAAACACGCAAGAAAATGTGCTGACATGGGATGTGATGGATTTGTGGCCGTAGGACAAGGAGCAGGTGGGCACGCCGGACCTTATCCGGTGAGTATGCTTATCCAAGCTTTAAAAAAAGAATTCCCATCGTTTCCGATTTTAGCTGCGGGTGGAATTGCCAACGGAGCCACATTGCTAAGTGCAATTTCAGCAGGTGCATCAGTTGGCTATTGCGGAACAATATTCATTGCAAGCACTGAAGCAGGTGTATCTACTGAATATAAAAACGCAATTGTTGACTCCAAGATGGAAGACATTGTATTAACAGAACGGATCAGCGGAACTCCTTGCACCGTTATCAATACTGAATTTGCTCAAAAGATTGGTACAAAACAAAATAGTTTTGAAAGATGGATGAGTAAAAATCCGAGGACAAAAAAATATTTTAAAATGATTATTCAACGTCGTGGTTTTACTTGGCTGGAAGAAGCAGTGAAACCGGGTAATTACAATAGTCTTTGGTGCGCAGGACAAACTGTTGAAATGATTAACGACATAAAACCTGTAAAAGAAATTGTAAGCACTATAATTGAAGAAATGGAAGATGCTTATGAAGAGTTGGCATTAAAGTTTAATTCAAACACATGAATAAATTATATGCTTTTTCCATATATGTAATTTTAATACTCTTTCTCATACTCTATTTTACTCTTAGTTTTCACTCTCGATTAGCCGGGGATGATTTCTATTATCTCTGGTTAAAAAATACGTATGGTTCATGGGATGGAATGCTTTACCAATACAAGCAATGGAGTGGACGATGGTCTGCTCATTTTGTCGGTTGTAAACTGATTTCATTATGGAACAATCCCTTCTTTCTACCTGCTCTTAATTTTCTGTCCCTTGGTCTGTTATATTTTTCATTAAAAAGTGGATTAGAAAAAATTATTATTGCTCTGAAAATAAGTCTTGATAAATTTTTAATTCCTGTTTTTACATTATTACTTATTACAACATTTTTTTTCGTGAGTTATAGTATTGGAGAGACGTGGTTTTGGTATATTATTATATTAACTTATTTATGGAGTATTATTGCTTTTATTCTATTGTTGAGCTTAAGCCTATCACCGGAAAATAATATCTTAACCTATATTCTTATAGTGTTATGCGCTTCATTTATCGGCGGCGCTTCAGAATCCTATGCACTCATATTTTTGTTTGTTCTT
>JANLPR010000039.1:0-45022 GCA_031367345.1 Bacteroidota bacterium
CCAATTGTTGAAGCCGATGTAGATAATGTAACTGATACCGACCGGGGAACAACGATCAGTAAAAATGGTGCACGAGTGAGTACTATTGAACATGTGCTTGCAGCTTTGGCTGGGCTGGAGTTAGATAATGTTTTGATGGAGATTGATGGTCCTGAGGTTCCGATCATGGATGGGAGTTCAAAACCATTTATCGAACTTTTAGAAAAAGCAGGAAAGGTTGATCAAAATGAAGAGCGACATTATTATGCGTTAAGCGAAAATATTTCGTACGAAGATCCTACTCGTAAAACGGAAATGTTAGCTGTTCCCAGTGAAGATTTTCGTATTACTGTAATGGTAGATTATAATAGCGATCTATTAGGAACGCAGCATGCTACCTTGTATAATATTGGTGAGTTTAAAAAAGAAATAAGTGATAGCAGAACGTTTTGCTTCCTTCACGAATTAGAAATGTTGCTCGATCACAATCTTATTAAAGGTGGCGATATTAATAATGCAATTGTAGTAGTCGACAAACCGGTTTCTCCGGAAAAGTTAGCTCATCTGGCAAAAATATTTAATAAAGAAAAAGTAACAGCTGAACGTGGATTTTTAAATAATGTTCAGTTGCGTTTTCAAAATGAGCCGGCTCGTCATAAACTATTAGATATTGTTGGCGATCTAGCTTTAGTAGGAGCACCATTGAAAGGTCACATACTTGCTGCTCGTCCGGGTCATGTTGCCAATGTTGAGTTTGCCAGAAAAATAAAAGAACTTATGAAGCGCGATCGTTTTAAAGAACGTGCTCCAAAATATGATGCTTCTGCAAAACCATTGCTCGATATCAATGGAATCATGCGTTACCTTCCACATCGGCCACCATTTTTATTTGTAGATAAAATTATTCATCTTACAGATAAAGAAGTAGTAGGTGTTAAAAATGTGACGATGAATGAATGGTTTTTTCCGGGGCATTTTCCTGGATCGCCTGTATTTCCGGGCGTCATTCAAATTGAAGCAATGGCTCAGGTAGGAGGAATATTGGTGTTGAATACTGTTCCCGATCCGGAAAACTATCTGACTTATTTTATGAAGATAGATAATACGAAATTCAGAGGGATGGTTAGTCCGGGCGATACCATGTTGTTTCACCTCGAATTAATAACTCCAATCAGACGAGGAATTTGTCACATGAGAGGAAAAGCTTTTGTCGGTGACAAAATAGTAATGGAATCAGAAATGATGGCGCAGATCGTTCGGCGCGATAAAAAATAATCAGCTCCGCTTTATGAGCAATTTAGTAAGCATACATCCCGGAGCAATCATTGGTAAAAATGTTACCATCGATCCTTTTACCATGATTCACGACGATGTAATTATCGGCGATGACTCATGGATTGGAAGCAATGTGACCATTTTCCCTGGTGCGCGTATTGGAAAAAATTGTAAAATTTTTCCGGGTGCAGTAATTTCTGCAGTGCCACAAGATTTAAAATTTTCAGGAGAGGCAACAACGGCAGAGATTGGCGATAACACTGTGATTCGAGAATGCGTAACAATTAACAGAGGAACGAAAGCACTAGGCAAAACAGTTATTGGTTCCGATAATTTATTAATGGCTTATGTGCATGTAGCTCACGATTGCGTAGTTGGGAATCATTGTATACTTGCCAATGGAGTAACATTGGCCGGGCATATTACGATAGAAGATTTTGCAATCATTGGTGGACTTTCAGCCATTCATCAATTTGTTCGTATTGGTTCGCACGTTATGATAAGCGGAGGCTCGCTGGTGCGGAAAGATGTTCCGCCATTTGTAAAAGCAGCACATGAACCATTGTCGTATGTTGGAATAAATGCAGTAGGACTTCGCCGACGTGGTTTTTCACCAGATAAAATTTCAGAGATTCAAAATATTTACCGTATTCTTTTTGTGCAAGGGTTGAGTAACACTCATGCACTTGAAGCATTGAATACACAAATAGCGCCGAGTGAAGAGCGAGATCAAGTATTGAATTTTGTTCGGAGTTCTTCTCGGGGAATTATGAAAGGCTATAGTCACGACGAAGATTAATAAATTAGCAGTGACGATCAACGTACATAACGCCGGTAAAAAATTTTACAGAGAGTGGATTTTCCGAAAATTGGAGCTTACGCTCAAGAAGGGATCCAAGTGTGTAATTTTAGGACCGAATGGTTCGGGAAAATCAACATTACTTCAGATCTTATCAGGTGCAGTAGGACTTAATGAAGGAGAGATAAAATTTTTTATTGAAGAAAAACTGATAGACGAAGAGGAAGTATATAACTATGTTTCTGTTTGTGCTCCTTATCTGGAATTGATTGAAGAGTTTACGTTCAGAGAGATCATTCGTTTTCATTTTAAGTTTAAGAAAATAGTAAATGGGTTTTCGGAAGCAGATGTATTGCGTATATCAGGGATGGAAAATAGTGCGGATAAAGTAATGCGTTTTTTTTCGAGTGGAATGAAACAGCGAGCGAAATTGACGCTTGCAATTTTATCGGATGTTCCATTGTTATTACTCGATGAGCCATGCAGTAATTTAGATCGGTCGGTAGTTTTTTGGTATCAGAAAATGATCAGTGATTATGCGATGAATAGAACAATTATTGTGGCATCAAACCATCAGGAAGAAGAATATTTGTTTTGCGATGAAAAAATTTCCGTTGATACTTTTAAATAATCAGAATGGAAGAGTATTTAATTGAAACGGAAACTGATTTGAAGGTGCTTGCGCCTAAGCTGATAAAATTTGCACAGGAAGAAAAAGTGTGGATATTTAAAGGGGAAATGGGAGCAGGTAAGACTACATTTATCAGAAACATTTGTGAAGTTTTGGAAGTTCAGGAAAACGTTAGTAGTCCAACGTTCTCTTTAATCAATGAATATAGCTGTAAAAACGGCGAAAAAGTGTATCATTTCGATTTCTACCGAATAAATACGCCGAAGGAAGCGGTTGATATCGGTTGTGAAGAATATTTTTATAGTGGGTCAATTTGTATGATTGAATGGCCGGAAAAAATTTTAAATTTATTGCCCGAACAATTCGTAATGATTACGATTGTTGACAAAGACGGAAAAAGACAGATTCAATTTTCTCATGGTTGAAAGACAAGTTACAGCATCATTGGCCGCCTCAGCAGCCTTAATGCCTAAAGAGGCAATGCTTGAAGTTAAAAAGCAGAGCAAACATTTATACATTGGCATTCCAAAGGAAATATCTTTTCAGGAAAACAGAGTTCCATTGATTCCTGAGTCCGTTTCGTTATTAGTGAATAACGGTCATCAAATCGTTGTTGAGTCGGGTGCGGGCGCTGCCTCTAAGATTGAAGATTCAGACTTCAGTGAGGCAGGCGCACAAATAGCATATTCAACGGAAGAAGTTTATAAGGCAGATATAATTTTAAAAGTAGCTCCACCTTCTATAGAAGAGTTAGAATATTTGCAGCACCGACAAACACTAATTTCTATTTTGCAAATGAGCATGCAGAATACGGAATATATAAAAGCACTTTCTGCAAAAAAAATAAATGGAATAGGCTACGAGTTTATTCATGATGAAAGAGGAGTGTATCCAATTATTCAAGCTATGAGTGAGATCGTAGGTAATTCTAGTATCTTGATAGCAGCAGAATATTTAAGTAATGCGTTCAATGGTAAAGGAGAATTGCTTGGTGGAGTTGCCGGTATTCCCCCGACTTCGGTAGTGATTATAGGAGCAGGAACAGTAGGTGAATATGCAGCAAGAGCAGCAATGGGCTTAGGTGCGATGGTAAAAATATTTGACAACTCTATTCATCGTTTAAGAAGACTTCAAAATCGATTGGGAAGAAGAGTTTTTACGTCGATGCTTGTTCCAAAAATATTATTGAATGAATTGAAGACAGCCGACGTTGCTATAGGCGCATTAAGAGCGAGTGAAGGTAGAACGCCAATTGTTGTGACAGAAGAAATGGTTTCTGAAATGCGAGTCGGTTCAGTAATCGTTGATGTAAGTATTGACCAAGGTGGATGTTTTGAAACTTCAGAAGTAACGAATCATTTGCAACCGGTTTTTAAAAAATACGGAGTAGTTCACTATTGTGTTCCAAATATTGCATCACGTGTAAGTAGAACTGCATCAACTGCACTGAGCAATATTTTTACTCAAATTTTATTATCTGCTGCCGAAGAAGGTGGATTTGAAGAAGTGGTTTGGAAAGATCTTTCGGTAAGAAATGGAGTTTATATGTACAATGGAGCTATTACAAATAGATACATTGCAGAGACATGCCGTTTACCTTACAAGGATCTTGATTTGTTACGAGCTGCTCGTATGTAAATCAAAGTTTATTTGCGTGATAAAATACTTTATCCAAAAATGGATTTATTATTTCAGCGCTTGTCTTCTTTTTTTCTCCTGAATTATAAGTGCTAATTCTCTTCCTGTTTGTCCGGCTACTGAAGTATTTTCTTGAGCGCGACGAATTAAATAAGGGAGCACACCAGTCACAGGACCATACGGAACATATTTACAAACGTTGTATCCTTTGTTCGCTAGGTTGTAACTAATATGATCACTCATGCCATAGAGCTGAGAGAACCAGATGTGCGGATGATTTACAGATATGTTTTTTTCATTCATCCATTCCGCTAGATTTAAATTACTTTGCTCGTTATGCGATCCGCAAATCACCGACATATTCTCGATATTATCAATACAGATTTTTAAAGCAGCATTGTAGTGAGTGTCGGTCTGTTCTTTTGTAGCATGGATAGGAGAAATGTAATTATTTTTTTCAGCTCTTGCTCTCTCTTTTTCCATGTATGCACCGCGAACAATTTTATATCCTGCTTTGTAACCAAATTGTTTCGCATGTTCTAGGTTATCTTTCAAAAAGGATAGTCGGTCGGTACGATACATTTGCAGCGTGTTGTAGATGATAACTTTTTCTTTGTTGAACTTTTTCATCATCTCCAAAGCAACTTCGTCGATCACGTCTTGAATCCAACTTTCTTCTGCATCAATAAAAAGAGGGACACCAGCTTCAAATCCAGATCTACAAATTTTTTCTATACGGTCAACAAATTTTTTGAATTCTTCTTTTTCCGGTTCAGTTAAATCGAAGCCATTGTTTTTTTTCTCCAGCAAAGCGAATCGTGCAAATCCCGTAGGTTTAAAAACGGAGAATGGGATATGAGTATCATTCTTTGCGCGATGAATGGTTGCAATGGTTTCGTTTAATGCATCATCAAAATCTTTTTCAGATTCTTTTCCTTCAACGGAATAATCAAGAATTGTTCCGATATTATATTTTCCTAAATTTTCGATAGTAGATTTGCAATCTTCTATTGTTTCGCCGCCACAAAAATGTTTGAATATTGTGGCTCTTATCAATCCTTTTATTGGAAGATGAGTCCACAAAGCAAAGTCAACCAACGGCGGACTAATTTTCACCAGTCCATTAAAACTAATCAATTTAAAAAGCCAATATGCGCGATTAAGATCACCGTTACTTTTGGCGCTGAAGGCAATTTGTGTGTCGTCGAAGGAAACGAGATGGTCTTTCATAGATGGACTGCAAACCTACACAATAAGAGTGAAAATTCAAGTTGTGGCAGTTAGATTATTTGTATGAAAAGAATAAAATTGAGGTGGGCGAAGAACGATAATTTCATTGCTTTATAAGAATTATTTTACTGGAATACAAGAAAGTACCGTAATGAAATTGGTAGTTTTTAGCTCGTTTAATTTACTGATTTCAATAAACAAGAGAGCCGCTCGATTTGTTGAATAGATAATAATTAACTATATCTTTACAGCTCATATGGTACCAGCACAAATTGTTTCTGCTTCTCTTGGTCAGTGGCCTTTTCCACTTAGTCGGCCTATAATTATTTCCGGCCCTTGTGGCGTAGAATCGGAAGAACAAATACTAAATACGGCATCTGAGTTAGCGAAATTAAAAATTCAATTATTGCGTGGAGGAATTTGGAAGCCACGTACACGTCCTGATTCATTTCAAGGAATCGGCTCGGAAGGTTTACGTTGGTTGAAGAATGCAGGGATTATGAATAATCTTCCGGTAACTGTTGAAGTAGCCAATCCAAAACATGTTGAAGAAGCGCTGAAAGCAAAAATTGATGTATTGTGGATCGGAGCAAGGACTACAGTCAATCCATTTTTAGTCCAGGAAATTGCGGATGCCTTAAGAGGCGTCGACATTCCGGTGATGGTGAAAAATCCGATTAATCCGGAATTAGAATTATGGATTGGAGCATTTGAACGACTGAATCGTTCCGGGATTACTCGGTTGATGGCGATACATAGAGGTTTTTCTACGTTTGCAAAAAGTAAATATAGGAATGCCCCCAATTGGCAAATCCCGATTGAGCTAAAGCGTCGCTTTCCTGAGCTTCCTTTAATTTGTGATCCAAGTCATATAGCCGGCGATCGGTCTCTAATTCCATTCTTAGCTCAAAACGCATTAGATTTAAATTACGACGGACTAATGATTGAGTCGCACATTTATCCTGAAGAAGCAAAAAGTGATAAAGAGCAACAGCTGAGTCCGGCAGAGTTGAAAGATTTATTAGGCGAATTAATAGTTCGACAAGCTGTAGTTAGTGATGTGATGTTTCTCAATTTGTTGGAAGAACTAAGAGATAGAATTGATACAATCGATGAGAAGATTTTAATATTGATGGCGGAAAGAATGTCGGTAGCTCGTGAGATTGGTCAATATAAAAAGGAAAACAATATGACAATTTTGCAAGTGCAACGATGGAATGAAATATTAACATCGCGCTCGAAGTCAGGAGAAATGAAAGAGATGGGTAGCGATTTCATAGTTAAGTTATATGAGTTAATTCACCAGGAGTCGATTCGTCAGCAAACAGAAGTGATGAATCTTGTTCGGAGTTAACTAGCTTTTTTAAACCCCACAATTATTACCCACATGAGATTAAACTCAGATCTTTATAATGTTTATTTTGGAAGAGAATCGCTGCCACTTATTGGCAAGGCGATTGTTGACAATAAATATAGCAATGTCTTTATTTTGTGCGACAGTACTACTGAAGAGTTGTGCCTTCCGCATTTTATAGAATCATCGGAATTGGAAAGTGCCGGTATCTTAATCATTGAGCCGGGCGAAAGCAGTAAGACGATGGAGACCATAAGTGATATGTGTCAGTCGTTGTTAACAGAAAATGCAGACAGAAAAACATTACTTATCAATTTAGGAGGCGGAGTAGTTTGTGATGTTGGAGGTTTTTCGGCCTCTATTTATAATCGAGGTATAGATTTTATAAATGTCCCTACAACTTTATTGGCGATGGTCGACGCCTCAATTGGCGGCAAAACAGGAGTTAATTTAAACAATGTGAAAAATGCAGTTGGGGCTTTCATTGCACCACATTCGGTTTATGTTGACGCTGAGTTTTTGAATACGTTAGATGAGGATGAATTTAAGTCAGGTTTCGCGGAAATAATAAAACACGCATTAATTGTCGACGAAAAATATTGGCAGATAATCTCGTCAATTACTGATTTGATGATTATAGAAAATTTGATAAGCATTATTCATCGTTCAATTGAAATAAAATTGAGTATCTCATCACAGGACTTCAGAGATACGGGTTTTAGAAAAATATTAAATTTTGGACATACATTTGGACATGCTTATGAAAGTTCTTCTTTAAAAAGTGAAGGTCGCCAATTAAAACACGGTCATGCAGTAGCATTAGGAATGATTGGCGAATTATTTTTATCAGCAAAACTTGCAGGATTTCCGGCAGAGAAATTAGAACGAGTAGTAGATTTTATCATCATGCACTTTGGGAAATCATTTATCAATATTAATGAAAATGAACTGGCGCACTATTTATTTAGCGATAAAAAGAATGAGAATGGCAAAGTAGGTTTTTATTTGTTGAGTGATATTGGAAAAGGAGCCGGTATGTTTTTTCCGGATGACGAAATTATTCATGAGGCATTGAAATTTACTTCGAGTATTATCAACGAATAATATGATACGCGAAGTAAAATTTAAGAATGAAGTTTGTTCTTGTATTGTAGAGCTAACACCTTCCAAGAGTATTTCAAATCGAACTTTATTGATTCGATCATTGTCGGATACCAATTTTGAAATTTCTAATCTTTCCGGTTCTACAGATACACAGTCTCTTCTTCGTGCATTGGAGTTTTCTTCAAGTGAAATAAATATTCAAGATGCGGGAACTTCATTTCGTTTCTTAGTAGCACGATTAGCAATTGAGCCGGGAGAGTGGAAGTTGACAGGAAGTAAAAGAATGTTGGAACGGCCAATTGGATTTTTAGTTGACTCCTTAAAAATGATTGGATCACAAATAAATTATTTGGGTAAAGAAAATTTTCCTCCTTTGAAAATAGTCGGAAGAAAATTGCAGGGAGGTAAAGTAGAAATAGATGGAACAATTAGTTCACAATTTATTTCGGCACTGATGATGATTGGCCCAAAGTTAGAAGGAGGTTTAAAGATTGTCGTGCGCAATAAAATGCTTTCATTGCCATATATACAAATGACTTCGGATTTGATGAAAACGGCAGGTGTTTCAACAACGATCGCAGATTCATTAATTGAAATTCCCGAAGGTAAATATTCTTGTGATCAGATTGTTATTGAAAATGATTGGAGCAATGCATCCTATTGGTATTTGTTGTGTGCTCTAAATCCGGGAAGCAGTTTTGTTTTGAAAAGGTTAAATGTACATTCGATTCAAGGGGATTCGGTAGTTGCAGATTTGATGAAATATTTTGGAGTAGAAACTGAATATTTTAAAGACGAAATTGTCATTCGATTAAAAGATAAGTCGATAGTTGAATTTGAATACGACTTTTCAAACTACCCTGATTTAGCCATAACTTTTGCATTCCTATGCGCTGCAAAAGGAATAGCAGCAAAATTGTTAGGGGTGTCTAATCTGCGCTATAAGGAATCTAATCGCCTTGAAGTATTAAAAGAAATTCTTGAGAAATTTGGTGTAAACAGTGTTTATACTGAGGATGAATTTCACATTTTTCCCGGAAAAATAGTTAATCCACAATTGCTAAATGCTCACAATGATCATCGCTTTGTGATGGCGGTAGCTATGTTAGCTTCTGTTGTCGGTTCATTTAAGGTTGAAGGAGTAGAGGCGGTTTCTAAGTCGTATCCTGAATTTTGGGTGCAGTTGGAAGATGCCGGAGGGGCTTTGTGTTGAAAAGAAATTTGAGAAATTTATAAGTAGAAATTTATCTGAAATTTTACATCGTCAATCATTTTTAAGTTTTCTGTTTTCATCGTAGAGTAATTCATCCAGCTCCTGGCGTATTTAAAACTAATATTGGCTTGCTTAATTTTTATAGTGGAATTTATATAAAATCGACTTCCGTTTCCCGAATAAAATGGTAATGAAAAGGATCCCGGTAAATCATTTTCATATTCGTAAAATCGGAGATCAAAATCGGGATTATAAAAAATTGCGAAGCGAGCATTAAAAGAGATTTTCTTTTTGCCTGGGTGATAAAATACATCTTGGGCAAAGTATGATCCTCGTGAAACAAAACTAGTGTTGTTGTATTTTCTATTTAGTTCAATTCTTGTGCGCCAATCCCAAGTTGCGTCGGTGGAGTAAGATCCACTGAGTCGGTAGCTGGTGATGGTGCGTTCGAAAATATTTTTTAATCCGACATAACTTTCTGAGTTGTTATAGTTTCTTGAATTGTTTTTATAACGTATTTGGAAAATAGTTTTCTTGTTTGGTTGATAATTTATTGTGATGCCGGATGTAATTCCTGCTGATGGTAAGTCAATTCGATATTTCATAAATGGAAATTCGTCGCGATTAATATATGACAACATCGACCATGCTGAATTAATTTTTAGTGATACCCCTGAATAAAAACCGTTTTCATTTTCAGCTAGTGTATTACTGCCAAAAGCATTTGACTTTAAAGAATGAAATGATTTGTCGTAATTGTGATATATTATGGATAGAGTTAAGTTTTTTCCGATACTGATGAGTGATCCATGGAGTGTAGCAAGCGATCTATTTTCAGAAATAGCAGTTTCGCCAAAAAATAATATGTTTTGAATGGTTTTCTGGTAGTCAAAACCTGAAACAGCATTTGTTCTTCCATTAAATTCAAATTGATTGTACTGACGGATTGTTTTTATTATAGGATAATCGTAATTAAGCACTGTTGATGTTAAGCCGATTCGCCAAGTAGTTTTTATAAGTTGTAGTGAGAGTCCGAAATAATTTTCTTTTATGGTGTGATAACCGTTCGATTCAGATTGTGAACGATGGTAACCGGATGTAAGGAAAGATTGGATGTATTTTTCTGAAATAAGTGAATCTGTTTTTAAGTTACCATCTACTTTATGAGATGATACCCAAAAAGAGCACAGTAGGTTCTTAAACGCGAGCTGTGTTGCAATACCTCTTAAGTAGCGGTTTTCATCGGATGAAGAAGAAGGTGAAATTCCCCGGCCAATTTTACATAAACTAGTTGCATTCTCTACTGATGAAAACCCTGAACCATTCCAAGCTACTAGTCCTTGTCCGAAAGTAGTATTGTAGTCGCCTATAATTATTTTGCGAATGGCTTTTTCAAATTTTACTTGAAAGAAGAATGAATAGAAATCGAATCCAGATTTTCCGGATCCGAATATTATTTTTTCTCCGGGATCTTTTTCAGCTAAGAGGCCATAGGTGAACCGGTAGGAATCGTTTCCTCTAAATTTTATTGTAATCTTTGTTGGATCGCCTTGGAAATCGGCCGGAATATATTGTTTAATGCTTTGCTGAAAACGAAATACGAGTGAATTTTTAGCTGAGTTTGAAATTACTTTTGTGTTGAAAGTAAGATAGGGAAGTATATTGCGTAATGTTACAGGATCAATTTTATCAATCACTTGGAGCTCTTCAAGAGCAATGAACTTTCCAAATTTCTGAATATGGAATTGAATAGCTTGTATTTGTTCTTGGCTTAATAGATTTATTTGTGAGAGAAGTAAAATGTCGTCAGTATTAATATTTATTTTCTTTTCGATGAGCTTAGTTAATTCAGTTGGTAATTCATCGTCTGATTCATTGATTGTTTCCTTTAGTAAATCAGTATTGCTTTGTTCAATTATTGAGTCAAGAGCTTGAGCAAAACAATTTATATTCAGTATAACAAAGAATAGGAATAATAGTCGTTTCATTTTGAAAAGGGAATTAAGAAAGAAAATGATGCTGAGTTTCCTGTTAGTAATTGATTTGAGAATCCTATATCAAAGAAGATTTTCTGATAAAATATTCTTGTTCCAAAACTCAGTTTTGAAAGTTGATATACATAAGCTGATCTAATGACAATTATTTTCGAGAATTGGTAATCAATACCGGAAGTAAAAATTATTTCTTGTCCACTTTTTTGTTCGATACCGAAACCAATTTTTGATGATTTGTTTACTGAGTAGGCGATACTTCCGATTAGCTTACCTGGAGTGAATAAGTCTTTTGCGATTTTTGATCTGAATGGATTGATGATTAGGCATGCTAAATCAATTTTTGGAGTTGCTTTGACGAATAATGAAATGGAAGGGTAGATATTGTTAAGGTCATTGTAGCGACTTTCAGCGTATTGAAATCGTTCGTGGGTAATTGCAACACCTAGATTTATTTTTTCGGTTATTTTCCTTGCATACGAAAGTGAAAACGTCATTGAATTGAAGAAGGTATTTCCGGCGTAATTCAGTCCAAATCGAAAAAGCTGATTAGTTAATTTTCCGTATTGATATTGGAGAGTTGATTGGCTTAATTCTTTTACAAAATAATTTTGATGATGAGAGACTTCAAGTACGTTCGATTTTGAAAAATAGGAAGAGGAAATATTCGAGTTGAGCGAAAAAGAATCGGTGATAGCTAACTCGCTATTGTTTAAAACAGCGGTGCGCGTGTCTTTTATTGATTGAGCAGAAATCGGGTAGTGGCCGAGAGCAAAAATAGCAAGAAAGAAAAACGATCTTAGTTTCATTCTGCAAAACTAAGTTGAGAGAGAGGCTTTTTACAACCAATACAAGTAGGATAATTTAATATCCGAAAATGCTAGCAAATAGATTTACACTTGAACTTTTTTAAATATCTTTTGATTATTTTTAACACCCGCAGACACCACAGATTTCCGCAGATTTTTTCCCTTTTTTTAAGTGAGTAGTAAGTGGTGATTGAAAAAAGTTAACGTTAGTAAGCGCTTTCCATTTGTAAATACAATCTTAATTGAAGACAGAGCATTTTTTACACCCGCAGACACCACAGATTTCCGCAGATTTTTTTCCTTTTTTTAAGTGAGTAGTAAGTGGTGATTGAAAAAAGTTAACGCTAGTAAGCGCTTTCCATTTGTAAACACAATCTTTTAAGTGAGTAGTAAAAAAATAATTTCCATATTTTTGACCCTTGACCCTTGACCTTTCTTACTTCTTACTTTTTACTTCTTCATTACTCTGATTAACCTTCTGCTTTAGTTCCTCCTTAAAAGCTACAATACGAGACTGAACAATGGGTTCGAATGAGCCAATGATTTGTGCGGCTAATATTCCTGCGTTTTGTGCTGCATTCAATGCAACAGTTGCAACAGGAACTCCATTTGGCATTTGAAGAATTGATAAAACGGAGTCCCAGCCATCAATTGAGTTAGACGATTTGATTGGAACGCCGATAACAGGTAGAGGAGTGAGAGACGCTACCATTCCCGGTAAGTGTGCGGCACCACCGGCTCCGGCAATTATCACTTTTAATCCACGATCAACAGCATTTTGTGCATATTCAAACATCAGTTCCGGCGTGCGATGTGCGGATACAATTTGTATTTCAAAATTGATATTTAGTTTCGAAAGGATATTCGCAGCTTCCTGCATAATGGTAAGGTCAGATTGACTGCCCATGATAATACCAACTTGGATAGGTGTTTTCATTTATGCAATGACTTTTAGATATTTTTTTACGAATTGTGCAGTTTCTATTGCCGACTTCAACGTTGAATCTACAATTGTTACATGCCCCATTTTCCTATAAGGCTTAGTGATTTTTTTTCCGTAGAGATGAATATGTACACCTGATTTACTCATGACGTTTTCAATGCCACTATAAATGGGATTTCCTTCATACCCTTTTTCTCCCAATAAATTTAGCATTACTGAAGGTTGTGTAATATCTGTGTCGCCCAGCGGAAGTCCAGTAATTGCTCGAAGCATTTGTTCGTATTGTGAAGTTTTGTTTCCTTCAATAGTTTGATGACCGCTGTTATGAGGTCTAGGAGCAATTTCGTTGATCAGTAATTGGTCGTCTTGTGTCACAAACAGTTCGACTGCCATAATTCCGATCAAGTCTAATTTGATTGCAATATCAAGTGCAATTTTTTTAGCCTCATCTTCCAGTTGTGAAGAGAGAGTAGAAGGCGAAAAAAGAAATTCAACTAAATTTGCTTCCTTGTTAAACTCCATATCAACAGCAGGGAAGCATTTCGTTTCTCCATTTGAACCTCTTGAAACAATTACAGAAAGTTCACTTTTAAAATCAATAAGTTTTTCAAGAATTGCAGAACCTTCAGGAACATTTTTCACGTCGTTGTTCGATCTTATAACACAAACACCTTTTCCGTCATAACCACCAGTTCGTAGTTTGTGCATAACAGGAAAGAGATGCTGATGTTCAGCAATATCTTCTTTGCTTTCTATGAAAACGAACTCACTTGTAGGCAAATGATTTTCTCTGTAAAATAGTTTTTGCAATCCTTTATCCTGAACAGTCCTAATAAGATCGGGTGAAGGGTAGATTGTTTTTCCTTCGGCTTTTAAAGCATCGAGAGCATCTACATTTACATTTTCAATTTCGATGGTGATCACATCGCAATTCCTTCCGAAGTTGAGAACAGTTTGGTAATCTTTGAAGCTACCCAAATGAAATTTCGTACAAATATTTTTGCAGGGAGCTTCGCTATCCGGATCAAGAACTTGAATTTTTAGATCCCAGTCGATGGCTTTTTGAACCAGCATTCTACCCAGCTGGCCACCGCCTAGAATGCCAATTTGAATATCCTGAATCTGTTTTTCCATAAGAGCGACAAATTTAGGCGAAGTTCCTAGTTATAAAAATTGTATTCCCCAATTTCGGTGCTTATTTTCCAAAAAGAAAGATCTGAGCTCAACATCTTGACGGAATGATGAAATCAGGGTAGAAAACGACTATTCATTCTAAAAAAAAGTGTAGAAAGATTGGTAGCCACCAACTTTAATTTTAATTTTGCAAAACATTGAATTTTATGGAAAGCATTACAGTTAAAGATAAGAGGTTTGTTGTTTCAATTCCGGAATCAAGCATTCACCTGCGAATTAAAGAACTTGGAAAACAAATCAACATCGATCTGAAAGGTAAGCGTCCTTTTTTCGTTTGTGTGTTGAAAGGTTCCTTTATTTTTGCAGCCGATTTGGTCAGAGAAATAGACCTTGAAGCAGAAATAACTTTTATCAGAGTTTCATCTTATTCTGGTACAGAGTCAACTGGGACAATAAAAAGTATTGTCGGTATAAATGATTCATTGGAAGGTAGAACCGTAGTGATTGTAGAAGACATTGTTGATACCGGCGATACAGCAGTTCATTTGATCGACGAAATTAAAAAGCAAAATCCTGAAGAAGTTTTGTTTGCAACACTTTTATTTAAACCGGCAGCACTTCGACAAAAAGTTAAACTGGATTATGTAGGATTTGAAGTACCGAATGATTTTTTAGTAGGATT
The DNA here is from genome assembly GCA_031367345.1 of Bacteroidota bacterium. Classification (GTDB taxonomy): domain Bacteria; phylum Bacteroidota; class Bacteroidia; order AKYH767-A; family 2013-40CM-41-45; genus JADKIH01. Next base: position 14,783 of record JANLPR010000039.1, read on the forward strand.
TGGTTTGGACTATGACGGACTAGGCCGAAATCTAAAGGACATTTACACATTAGCATCATCTCACTAAGAAATACATTAGCAATGTTGAATATAGTTTTATTTGGTCCACCAGGAGCAGGAAAAGGAACACAATCTGAAAAATTGATCAACGAATTTAAGTTAATTCATTTGTCGACCGGAGATATTTTGAGAGTAGAAGTAGCTTCTAAAAGTCAGTTAGGGATAGAGGCAAAGAAATTAATGGATCAAGGACTTTTAGTTCCGGATGAAGTAGTGATTGGAATGATTGAAGCGAAGATTGATGCCAATAGGAATGCCAATGGATTTATTTTCGATGGCTTCCCGAGAACAACTGCACAAGCAGAATCACTTGATAAGATGTTAGCTAAAAAAGGAACATCTATTTCATTGATGTTAGCTTTAGAAGTTGAAGATTCAGAACTCATCAAGCGTTTGTTAAATCGTGGAGTTGAATCAGGGCGAGCAGACGATCAAAATGAGCAGATAATTTCAAAAAGAATAAACGAGTACAATAATAAAACAGCTCCTCTAAAAAAGTTTTATCAGGAGCAAGGGAAATTTTTTAGTGTAAATGGAATAGGCAGTGTTAATGAAATCTTTAACAGTCTATCCGAAGTGATCACCGCGAAGGTGAAATAATAAAAAATATGGCATCGAACTTTGTAGATTACGTAAAAATTTGTTGTAAGAGTGGTGACGGCGGACCAGGTTCTGTGCATTTTCATAGAGATAAAAATACAGCCAAAGGAGGACCCGATGGCGGAGATGGTGGAAGGGGAGGACATATTATTGTAAAGGGTAATAAGCAACTTTGGACACTTTTACATTTGAAATACAGAAAGCACGTACTTGCTCCTGATGGAGAGCGAGGAGCTAGTGCACTCAAGACAGGTGCGGAAGGTAAAGATGAAATTCTGGAAGTACCGCTTGGTACGATTGCCAAAGATGCTGAAACAAATGAAGTACTTTTTGAAATCAATGATGATGGCCAAGAGATTATTATTGCTCCGGGAGGTAGAGGTGGAAAAGGAAATCATCATTTCAAATCGGCGACTATGCAAACACCTCGTTTTGCACAACCCGGAGAACCAGGAAAAGAAGAGTGGAAAATCCTTGAATTAAAAATACTTGCCGACGTAGGATTGGTTGGTTTCCCGAATGCAGGTAAATCTACTTTACTTTCGGTAGTGAGTGCTGCCAAACCAGAGATTGCCGATTATGCTTTTACAACTTTGACACCCAATCTTGGAATTGTCGGTTATAGAAGCAATCGTTCGTTTGTGATGGCAGATATTCCCGGAATAATAGAAGGAGCACATTTAGGAAAAGGCTTAGGAATACGATTCCTCCGACATATTGAGCGGAATTCAATTTTGCTTTTTATGGTAGCATGCGATAGCAAAGATATTAAGAAGGAATATGAAATTCTTCGAAATGAATTAAAAGAATACAATCCTGAATTACTTGATAAATCTGCAGTACTAGCAATTACAAAGTCTGATATGTTAGACGATGAACTCATGGAAGCGTTGAAGAAAGAATTACCGATTGGAATTCCATCCGTTTTTATTTCATCAATTAGCGGATACGGAATAGATCAACTGAAAGATTTATTGTGGCAACAATTGAATCAACCTGAAAAAAATGTTTGAGAGTTTAAAGAAACTGGATGGTGAACTATTGTTATTTATAAATAGTCATAACAATTCATTTTTTGATTCGTTTTTTTATTTGACAAGCAATCGATGGATATGGATCCCCTTATATGCATTTCTACTCCTGCTTATAATCAAAACATATTATAAAAAAACATGGCTGATCCTGTTATTAACAGCCATACTTGTGGTTGTGAGTGATCAACTTTCATCAGGATTAATAAAGAATATAGTGATGCGAGTTCGACCATGTCATCATCTCTTCATTGGACCACAATTACATTTGGTCAATGGAGAATGTGGTGGATTGTATGGATTTGTTTCTTCGCATGCGGCAAACAGTTTTGCAATTGCGGTTTTTGCCGGGCTTCTTCTCAAAAAAAGATTTCCAAATATATTCGTTGCCTTAATAATATGGGCTAGTATGGTTTCTTTTTCCAGAATTTATTTAGGAGTGCATTATCCCTCAGATGTGTTAGCAGGTGCAATGATTGGGATTGGATTAGCAATGGCAAATTATAAATTGTTTGAAAGTATTCAAATGAGAAAAATAAAAATATAATTATAGGATTTTAAGAACATCATTTTATGATCACGTTAAAAATTAAACGAAAGTTTACTCTAGTTCTAATTAGTTTTGTTTGCATTTTACCTGCTGGTTTTGGGCAGAAATTAAAACAAGACGCTGTCAAAAATAATCTTTATCAAAAGCCTAAATTGGTAGTAGGAATAATAGTAGACCAAATGCGCTACGACTATTTGGTCCGCTTTTATGATAAATATTCAAACGATGGGTTTAAACGACTAATGTCGGGAGGTTTTAGCTATACGAATGCCAATTACGATTACATTCCAACTTATACAGCATGCGGTCATTCGTGTGTTTATACAGGAACTGGTCCGGCATCTAATGGGATTATTGGAAACGATTGGTACGATAGAAAATCGAAGCAGACTATTTATTGTGTGAGCGATTCTTTAATGAAACCGCTGGGTACAACTTCTATCAGTGGAAAAATGTCGCCCAAGAATTTGGTAACTACAACAATTGGAGACGAGCTAAAGTTGGCTTCCAATTTTAAGAGCAAAGTAATAGCTGTAGCACTGAAAGACAGAGGATCAATTTTGCCTGCAGGTCATTCAGCAGATGCGGCGTACTGGCACGATCCGTATACCAATAATTTTATCACAAGTACTTATTACATGAAAAGTTTGCCTGAATGGGTAACTGAATTTAATAAGCGAAAACTTCCGGATAGTTTACTTTCAAAACCTTGGAATACACTTTTACCGATAAATAATTATACAGAAAGCTCCGACGATAATACACCTTATGAAGGATTGTTTTACGGAGAAAAAAGTCCCGTCTTTCCTCATAATTTGCCTATGATAAAAGATAGCGATATGGAGTTGATAAGAAAAATTCCGATGGGGAATACGCTAACGGAATTGTTTGTAGAAGACCTCATTACAAAAGAGAAAATGGGTAAAGGAAATGAAACAGATTTGTTGGCAATTAGTTTCACTTCTACAGATTATGTAGGGCATATGTTTGGTATCAATGCGATTGAATTAGAAGATACTTATTTGAGACTAGATAAAGACATTGCGGACCTCTTGCGATTTTTAGATGCAAAGATCGGAAAGAATGATTATCAAGTTTTTTTAACAGGAGATCACGCCGCAGTAAACAATCCGAAATATAGTGAAGACCATAATTTGAAAGGAGATTTTTTTGAAGCAAGACCGATGGGAGATTCATTGAAAAAATATTTGAATGGCATTTATGGAGTTGGCGATTATGTGATGAATGTGACAGCAGCAACTATTTATTTGAATAGAGAAGTCATTGAGCAAAAAAATATTAATCTTAGAGAGATTCAAGAAAAATGTCAGCGATTTGTTTTAGGCTTTGAAGGAGTCGCTTATGCGATGACAGCTTCTGAATTACAAAATGGGAGTAAGAGGACAGGCATTGCATCATTTATTCAAAATGGGTACAATCAAAAACGCTCTGCCGATGTGTTGATTCAATTACAACCGGGCTGGATCAATTGGACAACAAAAACGGGTACTACGCATGGCTCAGCTTACAGATATGATACACATGTTCCGCTTATATTTTATGGAAAGAATATTGCCGAAGGAAGATCACATGAACAGGTTAGTATTAGCGACATTGCCCCAACAATCTGTACATTTTTAAACATCGAATTCCCTTCAGGCACTACCGGGCAGCCGCTTCAAGAGGTGCTTAAATAGAGAAAATCTTTAATTTTGAGGTTGAATGCCCATTTCATAGGAGGAATTGTTCGTAAGTGCTGATTTTTAGTGTTGAAAAATCAGGTGTTGTTGGCGGAAAATAATTTATTTTCTTGAAGTATTTTCTTATTTTTACGAGGATAAGAAATTTATTGCTACCCCCAACTCGAGTACTATGAACCATAAATACTTTAAAAAGTTTATACGCCTATTTTTTGGTGCTCTATTTTTTATTCTCCCTTCGCAGAAAGTTTTGGCAAGTCATGCTATGGGCGCGGATATTACTTATACATGTTTGGGTGGCAATCAGTACCAATTAACTTTTTCGTTTTATAGGGATTGTTCAGGGATTACACCCTCTTCAACTATGAGTATGGAAATTAATAACGGATGTGGATTTCCGGCAACAGCAGTAAATATTAATCAAGTTGGTTTACCTGTTGATGTTCCAACAACATGTCCAACAGCATTGACTACATGCCATGGAGGAATCTATACCGGAATTCAGCATTATACTTATTCAGGAATTATTACTTTACCCGGGCCATGTGCCAATTGGACAGTAGGTCATGCTGAGAATGCACGAAACTCTGCCATCACTACGATTACAGGAAATGGTTCGGATAATTTATATGTTTATTCAATGATCAACAATACGAACGGGTTGTGCAATAACTCACCGACCTTTTCAAATCCACCTGTACCGTTTGCGTGCGAACAACAACGTTTTTGTTTCAACCATGGTGCGTATGATGCAGATGGAGATTCATTAAGTTTTCAATTAATAACGCCGCTTACTAATTCATCAGGTGGAACAGTAACTTATTTAGCCGGTTATTCAACATCGTCACCAATTATTTCATCATCACCTGCATTTTATTTAGATCCGGTGTCAGGTGATATATGCATGCGACCCACTGTATCAGATGTATCCGTTTTTGCTGTTTTAGTAAATGAATATCGCAACGGTGTTTTGATTGGACAAGTAGAAAGAGATATTCAATTGACAGTGCGGAACTGTGTAAATATTTTACCTGACATTACAGGAATCAACGGTGCTCCCTCGTTCAATAGAACAATTTGTGCAAATACACCTTTCTGTTTTTATATTAGATCAGTAGATCCGGATGCATTGAATACAACAACTATCACTTGGGATAATTCAATTGCCGGTGCAACATTAGTTACCAGTGGAGCTTATCGTGATTCTGCTTATTTCTGTTGGACACCGACAACAGCAGACATTAGTACATCTCCTGTTTGTTTTACCGTAACTGTAAAAGATGATAATTGTCCATATCAAGGAGTTCAGATCCGAACATTCTGTTTAACTGTAAATGGAGTTATAGCTGATGCAGGTATTGATCAAACAATTTCATGCGGAGCTACAGCCAATTTGATGGCATCGGCCACACTAGGTAACGGTGGTTTTAATTTTGCATGGACAGACGGTACAATAGGACCATCACATCCAGGCACCGGATTAGGAACTTATATAGTAGACGTTACTTCCGGAACTTGTCATGATTTAGATACAGTGAATGTGCTTCCGGGAATTGGACAACCGGTAGCGAATTTTTCATTTACTAATAATTGCAGTGGAACTCCAATTAGTTTTTCAGACGTAAGTGTAATTAATGGTAGTCCGATTACCACGTGGAGTTGGGACTTTGGTGACGGATTTTCATCAGCAAGTCAGAATCCTTCACATCAGTTTGCAGGAAATGGAACTTATGGAGTAACACTTATTGTTGCGACAGCAGCAGGTTGTACAGATACAATTACAAGACAAGTTACCATAAATACAAATATCCCTTTTGCTCAATTTAGTGCACCTGCGATTTGTGCGGGTGGAGGAATGAACTTTACAGATCTGTCGACAGGTACTCCTACAATTTGGGCATGGGATTTTGGTGATGCCGGATCAGCATCTAATTCAAGCACATCTCAAAACCCTTCACATTCATTTGTGAATGGTGGCAATTATACTATTACACTTACAGTTACCAATGCTGCAGGTTGTCAATCTGTTTCTCAACAAAATGTAGTTGTAAATGCAAACCCAACATTAGCAATAGTAGATCCTGCGATTTGTGCGGGAACGGGAGCAAATATTGTAGCTCCTGGAGGATATGCAAATTACAATTGGGACAATACATATTTCACTCAAGCAATTTCAGTAACGCCGGCACTAACAACCAATTATTCAATCACCATTACAGACGGTAACGGTTGCACCGGTACAGATGTAGTGACAGTGACAGTGAATGCACTACCAATTGCTGATGCCGGATTAGACAGGACAATTTGCGAAGGAACAAATACAACATTGATAGGAGCAGGAGGAGCAAGTTATGCTTGGCAACCTGGAGCTTTGATAGGTCAAAATGTGATTGTCTCTCCATCAACTACCACAGATTATGTGGTAACAGTTACGAATGCTGCAGGCTGTACTTCTTCCGATCAAGTTAGAGTAAGTGTAAATGCAATGCCGATAGTAGCGGCTTCAAGTGATCAAGGTGTATGTAAAGGAGAATCAGCCACAGTATCTGTGGTGAATGGAGTAGGAGCTTATACATGGACACCGGGAGGTTTTAATACTGCTTCAATTACAGTTACTCCGCCACTTACAACTGTATACACCGTTGTAGTGAGTGATGCTATAGGTTGCAGTGGATCAGCCTCAGTTACTGTTGTAGTTAACCCTGAACCAAATGCTTCTTTTTCAAGTAGTGGACCTGTTTGTATCAACAATTCTATTACTTACACCGATCTTTCTAATGTTTCTACCGGGAACATAGCTTCTTGGAATTGGAATTTTGGAAACGGTGGTACTTCAACAAATCAGAATCCTTCCAGTCTTTATTCTAATAGTGGCAATTTTAATGTGGAGCTAATAATTTCCTCCGACAAAGGTTGTAAAGACACGGTAGGAACGGTTGTCATTGTAAATGCTTTACCAATTGCCAATGCCGGTTTGGATCAAAGTATTTGCCCCGGTTTTAATGCAAATCTTGTTGGAGCAGGAGGTAATGTGTATGATTGGAACAACGGAGCTTTTAATACTTCTTCTATTACTGTTAGTCCTGCCGCAACCACAAGTTATACGCTGGTAGTGACCGATGGAAATGGTTGTACAAATTCGGATGCAGTGAATGTAGTAGTTAATCCTGTTCCGATTGCAGATGCAGGCGTCGATCAATCTATATGCTTTGGAGAATCTGCAACTGTTTTTGCTTCCGGTGGAACAACCTATGTTTGGAATCCGGGAAATGTGAATACCTCAAATTATAATTTGACTCCTAGTAGTACAGGAACTTATACAGTAACTGTAGGAAATCAATTTGGTTGTATCTCTACCGATCAAGTAACGGTACAAGTGAATCCACTTCCTGTTGCAGCATTTGCTTCAAGTGGAGCAGTGTGTGAAGGAAATTCTGTGGCTTTTACCGATCAATCGAATATTACTACCGGAACAATAGCAAATTGGAATTGGAATTTCGGAAATAATATTTCAAGTTCAAATCAAAACCCAAGTATTCCTTATTCAGGACCTGGAACATATTCTGTTAACCTTATCATCAATTCTGACAAAGGATGTAAAGACACTATTACTCAGCAACAAATTATTTGGGCTACGCCAATTGCACTCTTTACTAATTCTAGTGTTTGTTTGGGATTACCAGTTGACTTTACAGATCATTCCAGTATTAGTGATGCAAGTGCATTGAATTACTCCTGGACATTTGGAGATGGGGGAGTGTCTTCAGCGTCTTCTACGCAACACGTTTATTCAAGTGAAGGAGGTTATCCAATTGCGTTGACTGTATCATCACAAAATGGATGTTCAACACAATTTAATGGACTAGCCAATGTGTTTCCATTGCCATCAGCTAATTTCGTAGTGGCTTCGATTTGTCAGGATGATAACGCTCAATTTGTAAATTCATCTACTCTTTCATCTGGGACAATAAGTACAAATTACTGGACATTTGGCGACAATGGAATCTCGTCTTTGGTCAACCCTTCACATACTTATTCAACGCCTGGCGATTTCCCAATTTCGCTTTTAATTAGTTCCGATCATGGCTGTCTCGACAGTACAATTGGAACACTTCACGTGAAACCTAAACCACAAATCGATTTCAATGCTCAGAATGTTTGTCAAGGCTTCCCGGTTAATTTTTCTGATCTATCGGACCCTGTAGTTGGAGCAATGTCGTTTTACCAATGGAATTTTGGAGATGGACAAACAACTCAAGTTCAAGACCCAATTCATGTGTACAATGCACCGGGTTGGTATTCTGTAAGCCTTACGGCCAGCAATGACAGTGGATGTTCCGCTACTTTGGTCCGTCCGAATGCTGTAAATATTTTCCCATCACCCGTTGCTGCATTTTCATCGAATGAAAATATGGCGAATGATTTTGTTCCTTTAGTCAATTTTACAAACGAATCAATCAACCCCGGATTTTTCTATTGGAGTTTTGGAGATGGAGATACAGCTATGCAATATTCGCCTACACACATTTACCCAAATGTAGGACAGTATTTGGTTAATCTAATTACCATCGATGTCAATGGCTGTGTTGATTCTTTAGCGCGCTTAATCGAAATTAAACCAATATCTGAAATTTATATTCCCAATGCGTTCACACCAAATGGCGATACCAAAAACGACATTTTTCAGGTGTACACTCATAATGTAAAAAACATGTCTGTTCAAATTTATGACCGTTGGGGTTTAAAAATTTGGGAATGGAATGATATTAAAGGCGGCTGGGATGGACGAGTAAATGGAACACCTGCTCAATCTGATGTTTATGTTTATCGTGTTTCTACTGTAGACGTAAATGAGAATAGGGAAGTACGTATTGGCCATGTGAGCCTCGTACGATAACAAAAGGTTATTAACAATTGAAAGCCGAGTTAAACGCTCGGCTTTTTTCGTGTTGAAAACTTTTTGTTTTCAAAAGAGAATCATTTTTAACAGCCTTTCGTAATAAAGTGCAATATTAAAAAGGGTTTCACTCATTTAACTGCACCAAAAAACCGTATGGCTGAGCTTAAAAACAAACATGACATGGTGATCGACATCGTTAACCAGGTTGCAACTATTGCATCCAAGTTAGGAATCGTTCACACCACTACCGAAGATATTTCTTTGGATGGTAGACACATTACAATAAAAGGAAACAAATTACTTTACTTTGGAAGTTGTGGCTACTTAGGATTGGAACACGATGAACGTATTAAGAACGGAGCTATTGAAGCTGTCCATAAGTATGGTACACAGTTCAGTTCTTCTCGCGCCTATGTATCGTCGTCTTATTATGCAGAGTCAGAAGCTTTGTTAAGCAAGATGTTTTTCAATAAACCTGTTCTTTTATTGCAATCGCTTACGGTAGGTCATATGTCGAACATTCCAATTTTGGTTGGTAATGATGATGCTGTAATCATGGATTCCCAAGTTCACGATAGTGTTCAAACAGGAGTTCAGTTCTTAAAAAGCCGTGATATTCATACAGAGATTGTTCGCCATAACAGGATGGATATTCTGGAGAATAGAATAAAAGAGTTAAGCAAAGAGTATAAAAAAGTGTGGTATATGGCCGACGGCGTATATTCTATGCAAGGCGACTTAGCACCAATAAAGGAATTATACAAATTGGCGGATCAGTATGAGCAACTGCATTTATACATCGATGACATTCATGGAATGAGCTGGGCCGGCCCTAATGGTTCAGGTTATGTAACAAGTCAAGGCGAATACCATCCGCGACTGTATTTAACAACAGGATTAACAAAAGCTTTTGGTACAGCCGGTGGTTTATTGATCTATCCTAATGCGGAGGAATATCAGCTTATAAAAAATACGAGCAAGGCATTTATATTTTCCATTCAAATGCCACCAATGGTTTTAGGAGCAACAATTGAAGCTGCTAAAATTCACTTGAGTCCGGAAATTTATACGTACCAAAAGGAGTTAGCGGAGAAAATGGCCTTCTTCAATCTAACTGCGAAGAATTTGGGATTGCCATTGATCAATGAAACACTTTCACCAATTGGATTCATTGGAGTAGGGAAGCCGGATGTGGGATATAATATGGTTCGACGAATGATGAACCGTGGTTATTATTTTAACCTAAGTGTTTTCCCGAGTGTGTCTTATAACAATACCGGATTAAGAATTCCGATTAACCGTTTGCATACGTTTGAAGACATTGAAAATTTATTGAAAGAGATTTCAGTACAGTTGCCAATGGCTTTAGAAGATTCGCATTCTAGTATGTCGGATATCATCAAACACTTCCGCTTGGTAGCCTAAGGGTCAATAATAAATAAAAAAAAGAGGTCTCTTGTTTTAATAAGAGACCTCTTTTTTTATGTATATGTTTTTATGGTTGCACACTAAGTTGCCAAAAATTATTTAGGATTGAAACAGCAGCAACAAAATTTTCAAAAGAGATTGGTTTGATAATGTAGCCGGCTACGTTATAGTTGTAAGCTTCAAAACGATCTTTGTCATCGTTAGAAGTCGTCATAATAAAGACACTTATATTGTGCAGATCTTTATCAGAACGTAACTCTTTTAAGAACTCTAGGCCATTCATCTTTGGCATATTGATGTCCAGGAGAATGATTCTGGGAGAAGGAGAGATTTTTTCTGCACCATTTGTTCCGCGAAGCGAATCAAGAGCTTCAACGCCGTTATGAGCTACGAAAAGTGGGTTCGAGACATTACTTTTCTTAAAAGCCCTCTTGACATTCATACAATCTACTTCGTCGTCATCGACAAGGAGTATGTTTACTAATTTATCCATTTTGGGAGATGCAGTAAAAAATCAGTGATTTAGATTAATTCTGATGTGTCAAATGTAAAAAAATCTTTTCATCAAAAAATAGATTTTTTTCATCGATTTTTAAAAGAAAAATATTATTATCCATCAAATTGAGTGTAAATATTACACTTTGGTATCTAAAATATGCCGAATTTCGTATCACAGATTATATAAATTCTCCAATGAATCCATTAAAGCCACTCTTCAACAAATTATTTCGCTTAAATATGTATGAGCGAATACCCACTGAGGATTTGATGTCGCGTCAGCGATTCACTTTATTTCGAATTTATACATATACAGCCTTCCTGGCTAGTATTTTTACAGCTGTCCAGATTTCTACTTCTTTTGAAGTCACAAGTTTTACCGCCCTACTGCTTTATGCTTTGGCTTCGGTAATGCTAATTAACTTCTTTGTAGTCAAGCAAGTAGAAAAGCTGCCTCTAGCATATTCACTATCAGTAATTATTGGATTTCTCGTGGTTCATACGCAGGCTTATACAGCCGGAGGCGTCATGAATTCAGGAACGATGTATTTGTCAGTCATTATTATGACAGCTTTTATGTTACTTGGGCCACGTTCGGGAAAGATATTTACAGTGATAGCAATAGTAAACGTTGGGCTCCTCTTTTACCTTTCAGAGTATACGAACCTTACCAACTACGAACTTTTAAAAGGCGACTCTCATTTGATTCATCAAGATGCCTTGACTACTTTTATTATTGCGCTAGTATTAGTTGCTGCTCAAAGTAATTATTTAAATAGTGGAAAGAATGTCATTATCGAAAAGGTCAGTGCACAAAAAGACCTTTTAATTGAAAATAACAGAAAGCTTCAAGAATATACAGCATCACTAGAAAAGTCGAACCGTGAATTAGATAAGTTTGCCTCTATTGTATCTCATGATTTAAAAGCTCCATTGAGAGCAATCGGAAGTTTAACAGGATGGATAGAGGAAGATTCAGCCGATGAATTATCGGATGAATCAAAAGCAAATTTTAACACGATAAAACAACGGGTAAAGAGAATGGAAGATTTAATTAATGCCATTCTTGATTATTCTAGAGCGGATAGACGTAAGGCCGATGATGAAACGGTTGATATAAATTTGCTTGTAACCGATACGCTTGAATTTATTGGACAGCCGGAGAATGTAGAATTGAAGGTTAAAAATAAATTGCCTAAAATAGTTTCTGATCCTACTAGATTATCGCAAGTGTTTAGTAATCTAATTGGGAATGCAATTAAATACAACGATAAAAAGGAAATTAAAATTGATATTTCCTCTGTTGAATCTACAGAAGGTTATACTTTTTCAATAAAAGACAATGGCCCGGGAATCGAAGAACAATACTATGATCGGATCTTTGTTATTTTTCAAACACTGAATAGGAGAGACGATGTGGAGAGTACAGGCGTCGGATTGGCCATAGTAAAGAAAATTATTGAAGAGGTTGGTGGTAAGATTTGGGTAGAATCTGAGGTAGGAAAAGGCTCAGACTTTAAATTTTTCTGGCCAAAAGAGCAAGTTTCGTCTGAAAATATGGTGATAGCCGCAGCAATGATTGTGTAAGAACCGTATGTTCTTTAGCAAACTCTTTATCCATGGTGATGTATTATTGTCTGTACAAGATAGAACGCCATGCGAAAACAAATCAACAAAATTACAAACACAGAAAACACTAACTTCAGAACACAGCTACATATCGTAGAAACTGAATCTAATCGTGTACATGTAGAAATTGAGATCGAAAATCACGTCAAGAGTATCCGGGCGCTGGTGAACAAATTGCGACCTCAAGAACGACAAAAGTATTTCAACGGACTGTTAAGTCATCTCTTAACGAATAATGTTGAATATCCTTTGCAAAATGTTAATTCGATGAAAATTAATTGCGACAATGACGATTTCAGTAATTTATCGGGAAACGATTTGGAGCTGATTCGAGAATTATCATGCAAATTGCAAGACCTTTACTTAAGAAGTGGAGATGTTTTGGAATAAATAAATAGAACTTAATTAAATCCGATTTGCGAAAGTAAATCGGATTTTTTTTTAACTTTAAATTCTTCAAAAAAAACGGTTCGACTCTTTATTTCGCGAAATGCCAATAAAAAAATTATCTCCTAAACATAAACTTGCGATCAGATGGTTTCATTGGATAAATTTTCCAATTCTTTTTATAATGATCTGGAGTGGTACTTTAATCTATTGGGCAAACGATGTCTATAAATTAGATGCCGGAGTTTTTAAATTCCAGTTTTATCCGGAGGCTCTATACAAATCATTAAACATTCCTCACCGATTGGCTGAAGGGATGTCGTTTCATTTTTTATTTATGTGGATTTTTTTCTTCAACGGATTAGCGTACGTATTCTATTTATTTTTTTCGGGTGAATGGCATGCTATTCTCCCCACTAGAAAATCGTTTAAGGAAGCATTCTTAGTTCTCTTACATGACTTGCATTTACGAAAACAAATTCCACCATTTAAAAAATACAATGCAGCTCAAAGGATTGCTTATACTGCAATTGTAATAATGGGTTTCTTTTCGCTCGTAACCGGTTTGGCAATTTATAAACCGGCGCAATTTCCTAATTTAGTTTCACTGATTGGCGGCTATGAACAAGCGCGATTATATCATTTTATTTTGACAATAGGATTTGTCTTATTTTTTCTCATTCATGTTGTTCAAGTTATTTTAGCAGGTTGGAATAATTTTCGTGCAATGATTACAGGTTGGGAAATTGTAAAAGAAGAGGTAGACCCAATCATTGAATCAACAATTATCAACAATCATTCAGAAGATAAGTTCGACATTCCTAATTCTACGAACGATGAATAAGCAGCTTTCTGACGAACAAAAAATGAATCGTAGTATTTTGAAAAAAACCATTATTTCATTTTCATGGTTTTTTATTTTTGCGATCATTGGCTATTTTTTACTTTCAACTATAATGAATGCGCCAAAGATTAATGAAATTGCAACACCTTTCCGCGCAGTTCTCGATCTAAACGCGAAATTGTTTGCACGTAATTATGTGGGAACTCCATTGTCTAAAGAGTTTCCTAAATCTGTGGCCGCAAGAAAAGTTAGGGTAAATGGAATGGTTGGTCTTCGTGATAAATTAGACACCGCCAATTATGTTCTTCGTGTAATTCGGTATTCTGAAAATTCGCCGGAGCCGTCCGACACTTTATTAATCACATTAGCAGACTTGAGGAAGCTACCAAAAACTGAAGTTATATTTAATTTTAAATGTATTGAAGGATGGAGTCAAATAAGTTGGTGGGGCGGTGTACGATTTTCAGATTTTGCTAAGGCTTATCATTTGGGTACTAAAAACAATCAAGTCCCTGATCCAATCAATCATGCTGACGAAATTCTTAACTATGCCGGATTAAAAACGATCGATTCACAATACTATGTCGGAATAGATATGCCAAGTATGATGCACCCTCAAACGATTTTATGCTATGAAATGAATGGTCAACCATTAAAGATGGAACAAGGGTCACCATTAAGATTAATCATTCCTGTAAAGTATGGAATCAAGCATTTGAAAAAAATAGGGACACTATTTTTTAGCCAAGAACCACCACCCGATTATTGGGGCGATAGAGGCTATGATTATTTTTCAGGACTGTAATAGTTGAATTAATACAGCAATCGAATTGGATATCTCTTATATCCTTTTTCAAAATAAGGTGAATTCTGATAGATGAAATAAAGTTGTGAATAGCTATCTGCTTTGGGATGATCCTTTTTCCAGTTGGTAAATTTTGCTGCTAATAGTTCATCTTTTTTTAAAAGCAAATCAGCCAGATCTTCAAAGACATAAGAGGAGAACCACTCTTTCTCTTGTAAAATTGAATCAAAGAATCCCCAGCAGAAATAACTGTCAACAGCGTCAGGCATCAGTGTCTCCATAATTGTGCGAAGACTTTTTTGTTTTGTGCTTACTAAATAGTCGCCTCGTTTCATCCATATTTTTTCGTCAATCGAGTGCGATCGAACATTGCTATGGAGGTAATGGCCTTCATAGGGAGCAGAAGTAGTTGTGTAATCATCTATGTAAATTGATTTACAGTTTGCGGTAGAATCTTGAGCAATACGATTAATAGTAGCACCGTTCAATTCTAACATACGAACTATATTTTCGTAAGCCTGAGGCACAAAAAAATTATCGGGAATTTCTACAGAATCTTTAGCACTATAATCATTATAGAAGCCAATTTTTTTTCGAAAAGGCTTGTCGTGATTATATTTCAATCGTTGAAGTCCGGTTACTTTACTTGGTAAATATTCAGCAGTATAACCATTAAAATATATCGAATCTTTTTTTGTCATATCTACTTCGAAATTGTACGGATACCATTTCAAACGTTCGTCATATTCTGCTGCTGCTTTTCTTCTGTTCAAAATTTCAGTTTTATTTTCAGCGGTAAATGCTAGAATGGTTGATAAGAAGTTCATCATGCTTTTTACTCGTTCGGAAAACGGTTTTAACATGTGTGATTCTGTGATGAACGAAAAACAATTATGCGCTGCCATATAACCTGATAGAAATCTTGGTGTTTCTAAAAAGGCTACGATGCCGCTGTCCGGAGAACTTTCTTCATTCAAGGGGGCAACGTATGGAATCATTTCATCATTTTTGTCTTTCATGGCATTCAATAGGGCGGGAGTGAATGAGTCGTGCAGAAATGTTCCAAGAATAGGATTCAATTTATTGTGTTGTGTACTTATGAGCGTCATGGTGTATTGGTAATCGGCTCCATCACTCACATGCGTATCTACAAAAACATCAGGTTCCCATTGTTGTAAAATTGCTTTTAACGAATGGGTGTTTGATGCGTCTGTTTTGATAAAATCACGATTCAAATCGAGATTTTTTGCGTTTCCGCGAAATCCATATTCAACCGGACCATTTTGATTAACTCTACTTGTACTATTTCTATTCAGCGCACCATCAATATTTAAAACAGGAACAATACAAATAACTACATTCTCTAAATATCTTTTGGCAGTTGTGTCTTGAAGAATTTTTTTTGCAAATTTTAAACTAGCATCCATTCCGTCCGGTTCTCCCGGATGAATTCCGTTATTGATGAAAAGAATTACTTTTCCCAATTCATGTAAACTTTGAGGTTGAAAGATCCCGTTTCCCGAAATAATAAATAGCTGTAGATTTAATCCGCAATCTGTTTTTCCGTAAGTGATTAAAGCAGCATTGTCATATTTTTGATCAAGTATTTTATATTCTTTAATAAGTTCGAAATAGGTGAGCGATTGATTCAGAGAGTCAATAGCCTGACCGTAAATGTAATTTCCGGATATAAAAAATAAAAAAGCAATGAGTTTTTTCATTGTGCCAAGGTAGAAATAAGTTATGAATTAGGGACTTTTAGATTTAAAATGCAAAAGGGCTTTCGGCTATGGAAAAAATTCAAAACAAGAGTAGGAGTGGAAATAAAATGATATATTTCGACACTAAAAATCATCACCGTGAAAAAAATAATTTTATTAGTGTGCATAGGTCTAGCCTACTTGTCTGTTTTTTCTCAAACCGACCTTAATTCTGTAATTCCATCTGACCCTAAAGTTCGTCAAGGTGTTTTAACAAATGGCATGCGGTATTATATCAGGCAAAATGCGAAACCGGAGAAGAGAGCCGAATTACGTTTAGCTGTTAATGCCGGGTCAAATTTTGAAGACGACGATCAACAAGGTATCGCTCATCTCACCGAGCATTTAGCCTTTAATGGAACAAAGAATTTTAAGAAAAATGATTTGATCGATTATTTAGAATCGGTTGGAACTAAATTCGGACCGCATTTAAATGCATACACTAGTTTCGATGAAACGGTTTATATGATTCAGATTCCAACAGATAAAGAAGAGATAGTTGACAAAGGTCTGCAAATCTTAGAAGACTGGTCGCACAATCTTGCATTTGATAGCCTAGAAGTTGATAAGGAGCGCGGTGTTGTAATTGAAGAGTGGAGAATTGGACAAGGTGCAGGTGAACGTATGCGTCGTCAATATTGGCCGCTATTGTTTAAGGACAGTCGTTATGCGCTTCGTCTTCCAATAGGTAAGAAAGAGATCATTGAAACTACACCTCAATCAACAATTCGTAGGTTTTACAATGAATGGTATCGTCCAAATTTGATGGCAGTAATTGTAGTCGGTGATTTTAATGTAGATGAGATGGAGAAAAAAGTAGTAAATGAATTTTCAAAAGTTCCGGTTAAAAGTGGCACGCTTCCTTGGAAATCGTTTGATGTTCCTGAACAAAAAGATTTAATTTTTTCAGCTGTTACCGATAAAGAAAATACATCAACAGATGTGGAATTGAACTACAAATTACCACATGAGAGTAATAAGCTCTTGAAAGATTATCGTCAGGAAATGGTAGAGCAGCTATTTTCAACGATGATGAATGCCAGATACAGTGAGATTAGCAGAAAGGCTGATGCTCCTTTTCTATTTGCCGGTGGTGGTTTGGGTTCTATGGTGCGAACAGAAAATGCATTTGATGTAAATGCTCGTTGTTCAGAGGGGAAAGCTACAATAGCATTAAAATCCTTAATTACTGAATTGGAAAGAATACGTCGTTATGGATTCACAGAAACTGAATTCGTACGTACCAAAGCTGAAATGATGGAAGGGATGAAGTCTCAATACAATGAAAAAGATAAAACACCGTCTGCTTCTTTTGCAAGAGAATATGTGAGTAATTTTTTAACTAATGAGCCAATGCCGGGAATTGAAAAAGAGTATGAATATTACAACACTTATCTTGGAGCAATAACTTTGAAAGAAGTTAATGATGTCGGAAAAAAAGTAATTACTGGGAGCGAGAATTGTTTTGTATTAATAACATATCCGCAGAAGGATGGTGTTGTTGTTCCGACTGAAAGCGATGTAAAAAGTTTGTTTGCAAACGCTCTGACGGAAAATATTCAGCCTTATGTTGATCAAGTTTCAAATAAGCCGATCGTCGATAAAAAATTAGCGTTGAAAAAAATAGATAAGGAAGAGAAGAACGAAAAGTATGGCATAACGCGATTAACATTTAAAAATGGAATTAAGGTTGTATTAAAACCAACCGATTTTAAGAATGATCAGGTGATTTTTGCCAGCTATTCATCAGGTGGTTGGACAAGTATTGATCGTAATCTTTTTTATTCAGCTACATCTGCCGACGACATAGTAGATGCTTCCGGAATTGGTGAAATGAACGAAACAGAATTGGAGAAAATGTTGGCAGGGAAAACCGTTGGTTGTTCGCCATATATTAGCTCAATGTATCAAGGCTTGAATGGAAATTGTGCCCCAAAAGATATTCCCACTTTAATGGAATTAATTTATGCTTACCATACAGTGCCTCGTTTAGATAAAGATGCATTAGCTGCCATTCTAGAGAAAAAAAGAAATTCGTTGAAAAATAAAAATGCAAATCCTCAATCTGTATTTGCTGATACGGTTAACTATTTTATGTCGGGCTACAATTATTCGGCAGTACCTATGACAACAGCTATGATAGATAGTATCAATGGAGAGAAAGCACTGGCCATTTATAAATCATTGATGGGTGATTTAAGTGGCACAACTTTTTATTTTATTGGAAATTTCGATTCGGATTCTATAAAATTGTACTGTCAAAAATTTATTGCAAACCTTCCTGCTTCCGGTAAAGCAAACAATTGGAAAGATATTGGAATTCGATATCCATTGGGAAAAGTAGAAAAAGAAGTAAAGAAAGGAATAGCTCCTAAGAGTTTGGTTTCCCTCAGGTGGAATATGCCTTTCGATTTTAACATGAAAAATAGAAATGAAGTTTATGCTTTGAATAAACTAATTAATATAAGGTTACGTGAAGTTCTACGAGAAGATAAAAGTGGAGTATATGGAGTAAGCTTTACATCGAATCCTTCGAGATTACCGATCGCGAAACTGGAAAATACTGTTGGTTTTAATTGTAAGCCTGAAAATGTAGATTCTTTGATTGCTGCTGTATGGCAAGTTATTAATGAAGTGAAGCTGACTGGGTGTGATGAAAAGAATTTAGAGAAAATTAAACAAACATTTATTAGAGAAAGAGAAACATCCTTAAAAGAAAATTCATTTTGGTTGACGTTGCTTATGACGTATGATAAGAATGGAGAAAATATTAATCAAATTGATGGATATAACGATTGGGTGAACTTTTTGCAAGGAAAAGATTTTGTTGGATTTGCAGATCGTTATTTTAAAACGGATAACTATGCAAAGTTAATTCTTATGCCGGAAAATTAATTTATATCGGGAGTTTTGTAGTTCACAAAGCTCCCGAATAACTTTTATGTTGATTCGATGATCTCTATGAATTCATTAACGTTGTCAGGTTTTAACCAGTTGAATTCTTTGTCGCGTCGAAACCATGTAAGTTGTCGTTTGGCATAGTTTCTCGAATGTTTTTTTATCAGTTCAATTGCATCTTCTAATTTTTCAATGCCATCAAGAAAACTGAAAATCTCTGAGTAGCCAACAGTTTGTAAAGCGTTGTAATTTCGAAAGGGGAGGAGAGATTCAACTTCTTCAACTAAACCTTCAATAATCATTCGGTCTACTCGTTGATTAATTCGTTTGTACAAAATTTCCCGTTCAATATCCAGTGAAAATTTAATAGTTTGAAATGATCTTATCTTTTTAACTGCTTTACGAAAAGATGAAAATGTTTTTCCTGTTTGCTCTATGATTTCTAAGGCTCTTATGAGTCGATGTTTATTTTTAATATCAACTAACTTATAGTAATCCGGGTCTTTATTTTTCAACTCATCGGCAAGAAATGAGATTCCTTTTTCTTCAAATATCGTTTTCCATTTGGTACGAATCGCTGCATCGGTTTCCGGAAGCTCGTCGATTCCTTCACAAACTGCCTGGATATACAAACCGCTTCCACCTACAAGTATTAAGTGGTCGTTTGTTTTAAATAACTCTTCGATTAATTGAAGGGCATCGATTTCATATTTTCCAATATTGTAATCTTGTTTCGGATCTAACGTATCTATGAAATGATGTTTAACAGCAGCTAATTCATTTTGAGTTGGCTTTGCTGTTCCGATATTCATGTTGCGATAAAATTGTCGGCTATCGGCATTAATAATTTCAGTGTTATAATGTTTAGCCAATTCTATAGCCAATCCGGTTTTTCCGGATGCAGTAGGACCTCCAATTACAATTAATTTTTTCACTGCTAAAAAGTAAAAGACCCTCTTTGAATGAGGGTCTACTAGTAATTATTATTTTTTATCAATTATCAAATTGATTTTATTCATCTTGCATACTATCGTCCATTACATCTTCCGACCCAAATTGGTCTTCACTACTTTCGTCGGCATCATCACCGGCAGTAAAAGACTCATCCTTTTCAACTCCTTCCGGCAATTCATCAGCATCAATTGCGAGTTCTTCCGTTTCCGGTTCTTCGCTTTCTTCGTCATCAAAATCTAGTTCATCTAGCAATTCTAATTCTTCAGGATCCGGAATTGGAATTACGCCGGTATTGCTAAATTGCAAAGGTGCATCTCCAGATGATCGTATTGTTCTTGGATATAGAGCAGTTGGATCTTCATCACGATTTATTTTAAATAATTCAATTAAGAATGTCCAAGGGGAGCTAAAATCAAAAATGTAATAAATCTTTTGATGTGGATCTATTATGTAATTACATAATTTAGCCTTAGAAATATGTATTACATTAGAATCTCCATCTTCAATGGGTTTTGAAGTGATCTCTTTCCCTTTTTTCCAGTTGTCATCACTCATGTAAAATGATGAAGGTTTGTTGCCATCAAATCCAATAGATGAATGGATAGCATCATGAAGCTCACTGAAAGTCTGAGTCGATTTAATTTCTATATCTCTCGACACTTCGTCGTGATCTTCAAATGTAATTCTAAAACGATATGTTGCCATTTTCTTTTAAGCGTGTGAACCTCAAAAATAATAAGAAATTTTCTTTTAAAAATTGAAAGTTGTAAAAATATATAAAAAAGTTTATGATGATAATTTTTTCCTTACCAAACCCAGATCTTTACTTATCTTAAGCATTAAATCAAAAGCCTCTTGGTAGTCGTTTTTGATTTCGCCCTCTAAAATGGCTTCTCTGATAGCATTTTTTAAAATTCCTACTTCTCTACCCGGTTTTAGATCAAACGTGGCCATGATATCTTCACCTGA
The DNA here is from genome assembly GCA_031367345.1 of Bacteroidota bacterium. GTDB lineage: Bacteria > Bacteroidota > Bacteroidia > AKYH767-A > 2013-40CM-41-45 > JADKIH01. The sequence goes on from JANLPR010000039.1 coordinate 35,796, forward strand.
AATTGGAGGCTGCCAATTTCTAATTCGATCCTTTTCTTCTACTTCCTTCAGTTTTTCACTAACTATATTAAAATTTTCTTTGTATTTTTTAATCTTGTACTCATTCTTCGTTGTAACATCAGCGTGGCACAATACCATCAAAGAATCAATATCATCTCCTGCATCAAATAATAATCTTCTGATGGCGGAATCTGTAACATGCTCTTGAGCCAAAACTATCGGTCTTAAATGGAGCTGAACTATTTTCTCTACGAATTTCATTTTCTCATTCAGGGGTAATTTTAGCTCTCTGAAAATATGCTTTACCATTCTAGCACCTTTGTCTTCATGACCATGAAAGGTCCATCCGGTACCGGGCTCGTATCTTTTAGTGGCAGGTTTGGCTATATCATGTAGAATGGCTGCCCATCGTAACCACAAATCATTTGAGGCTTTGCAAACATTGTCCAAGACTTGTAAAGTGTGGTAGAAATTGTCTTTGTGGCCATGACCATTTACATATTCTACTCCGTGAAGCTGTACCATCTGAGGAAAAATTAAGTGGAGCAAGCCCGTATTGAAGAGTATTTCAAATCCAATAGAAGGCATATCAGATAAAATAATCTTATTTAATTCTTCGATGATTCGTTCTGCACTAACAATTTTGATCCGTTCTTTATTAGTTGATATTGCTTCTAAAACGTTTGTGTCGATGTGGAAATGAAGTTGAGTAGCAAAACGAATTGCTCTCATCATTCTCAAAGGGTCGTCGCTGAAGGTAATGTTAGCATCGAGTGGAGTACGTATTATTTTCTTTTCAATATCCGTTACGCCTCCAAAAGGATCTATCAGTTCGCCAAAATTGGTAGGCGTGAGGTGAATCGCCATCGCATTGATAGTGAAATCTCGCCTCTTCTGATCATCTGCTAACGTACCTTCTTCAACTATAGGTTTTCTTGAATCGAGTCGGTATGATTCTTTTCTGGCACCTACAAATTCAATTTCTAATCCATCGTGTTTTATCATGGCCGTCCCGAAGTTTCGGAAGAAATTCACATTCACATTATCTCCTAAACGGTTGGCTACTTTTTGTGCCAGGTCTATTCCGCTTCCCAAAACAACTATATCGATATCTTTCGATTCACGTTTAAGAAAAATATCTCTTACATATCCGCCCACTACAAACGCTTCTTGCTGTAATGCAGTAGCTTCTTCAGCAATGATAGCAAAAATGGGATGTTGAATATGTTTTTTCATTCTTAATTTCTTTCCGTAAATTTCTTTTTAAAGATACAATAAATCTTATTTCCTAATGAATTCAAAGAGCCCGCCTTTTCTTAGTCGAACAATTGTTGATGGCTTTGTCGGTCTATTATCGTTTTGCCTCCATTGTACAATGTAATCGACTCCGTTCTTTATTTCTTCAGATATTTCTTTAAATGTTTTTGCAGATGGCGCTCCGCTAATATTCGCCGATGTAGAAACAATCGGCTTTCTAAAAAGTCCCAATAAGTTTTTGCAGAATTCATCATTCGTAACCCGTATTGCAATACTTCCATCTTCTGCTACTAAGTTTTCAGGAAGGTTTTTAGCCTCATCGTAAATAATTGTGATTGGCCGTTCAGCAAATTCAATCAGCTGCCAAGCTTGTTCCGGAACTTCTCGTACATAAGAAAGAATTCGAGATTCAACATCTACCAATAAAATCATACTCTTCGATTCAATTCTCTTTTTTAAAGCATAGATTTTTTTTACAGCTTCCGAATTTGTCGCATCACAACCAATACCCCAAACAGAGTCTGTTGGATATAAAATGATTCCGCCATTTTTCAACACTTCTAATGATTTTTTAATTTCTTGTTTTAATTCTTCGTTCATAGTGGTTGAAATACTGCATCAATAGAGATGGTATGTGCACAGTTAAAATGTTTTTCAGGACAAGCCGTGTAGCCATGGAGTCCACATGGTCTGCAAGAGAGTTCAATTTTTGTTTCTACTGTTCTTGATATTTTGCTCAAAGGGCCAAATCCAAATTTAGGAACTGTTGAGCAATAGATGGCTGTAACATTGGCATCAATAGCTCCTGCCATGTGCAACGGAGCCGAATCATTTACATAATTCATCATGGCGTTTTTCATTAACGCAGTCGATTGCAAAAAACTAAGTTCTCCACACAAATTAAAAAGGCTGTTGTGTTTAGAATTCTTAATAAGTTCATTTCCTAAATCTTGCTCAGCTTTAGAACCAAGAAGGTAAATTAAGATATTGCTGTTTGCCTGGCGATATTTTTCAATCAACTCCAACCATTTATAGGGTGGAAATGTTTTTGTAAACCAAACCGATCCGGGAGATAGGGTGATGTAATCTGAATTCTGATATTTTTTAATGGAGTTGAATTCACTTTCATCCGGATATAATCGCGGGAGTGCTGCTTTCTTTCCGGTTAAGTGTTCTATCAGCAATTGATTCCTTTCAATCTCGTGCGTTCCATCGCCGATGTTGTGAGAAAAACGCTTAGTATAAAACAGGCTTAAAGGATTTTTCGAAAAGCCGATTTTTTCTTTGGCACCGGATAAAGAAGTTAATATACCTGTCCCTGCAAATCGTTGTAGGTTAACAATTACGTCGTATTTGTTTTTTCTGATTCTGAAAATTAATTTAAATAAATTTGAAAGTTTATTTTCTTTCTTATTCCAAATCAATATTTCTTTTAAAAAAGGATGATGGCTAAGTAGCGTTTCATTTCCTTTTCGTAGCAGAATAGAAATTTCTGCTTGAGGTATTTCACAATGAATTTTCTCTAACAATGAAGTTGCTAACACGACATCGCCAGTGAATGCAGTTTGTATGATTAGAATTTTCATCTGCTAACGATTAAACTGCAACATTGTATTCGCGTAAAGCACTGTTGAGTGAAGTTTTTTTATCGGTACTTTCTTTTCGTTTACCTATGATCAATGCACATGGTACTTGAAAATCTCCTGCAGGAAATTTTTTGGTATACGAGCCTGGAATTACAACCGATTTAGCAGGAACTTTTCCTTTGTATTCAATAGGAGTAGGGCCGGTAACATCAATTATTTTGGTCGACATAGTCAATACTACATTTGCGCCTAGCACAGCTTCAGATTCAATATGTACACCTTCAACTACAATACATCGAGAGCCAATAAAACAATTGTCTTCTATAATAACAGGTGCTGCTTGCACAGGTTCTAAAACTCCACCTATACCAACACCGCCACTTAAATGAACATCTTTACCAATCTGTGCACACGAGCCAACAGTTGCCCAAGTGTCAACCATTGTACCTTGGTCAACATAAGCGCCAATGTTTACGTACGAGGGCATTAGAATCACACCCTTAGCAAGGAAACTACCATAACGTGCAATTGCATGTGGTACTACTCGTACACCTTGCCCTGCATAATCTGATTTAAGTTTCATCTTGTCATGAAATTCTAGCGGTCCAAGATGAATAGTTTCCATTTGTTGAATAGGGAAATACAAGATGACAGCCTTTTTGATCCAATCATTTACAATCCATCCTTCTGTACTTGGTTCAGCTACACGCATCCGGCCTTTGTCAAGTTCTTCTATAATTTCCCTGATTGTTTCCAAGGTTTTAGTGTCTTTTAGAAGTGCTCTGTTATCCCAAGCTTTTTCAATTATTTCTCTCATCGATAATTTAAATCAGTTGGCAAAGAAACGCAATTTTTTCTTTTTATGAGTCTATTTCAGAACGTAGGCATGGAAGTTTTAGTTGAATAAATGACCGAATTCTGTGTTATAAAAATGGCTTGCGGAATAGTCAATTAGCGGGTTAGATCTATAAAAAAAAGTAGTTTACACTACGTTTGAAACGTGATTTTGGAGTATCTTTGCGAAATGGGGAGATTAATGGCGATTGATTATGGGACAAAGCGAGTTGGAATCGCTGTAACAGATCCTAATAAGCTTATCGCAACTGCGTTAGACACCGTTCATTCAAAGGATGTTTTAGAGTATTTGAAGAAGTATTTTGAGAAGGAGCCTGTTGAAGTGATAGTGATAGGAGAGCCACGACAAATGGATAATACGCCTTCTGAAATTGGTCATTTAGTTGATCAATTTGTAGCGAGTCTCAAAAAAAAATTCCCTGATAAAATATTGAAAAGGTACGATGAACGATTTACCTCTATGCTAGCTCAGCAGGCCATGAGATTAAACGGAATGAAGAAGTCTGACAGGCAAAACAAAAGTTTAATAGATCAAACAAGTGCAGTTATTATTTTGCAATCGTATATGAATGCAAACCAATTATGAAGACAAAAAAAAGTATGGTGTATCCAATAATCGCATATGGAGATCCAGTTTTAAAGAAAAAAGCATTGCCGATTGATAAGGATTATCCGAAACTCGATCAGTTGATTGCCGATATGTATGAAACCATGTATGATAGTAGTGGAGTAGGTTTAGCTGCACCTCAAATTGGTTTGTCGATTCGGTTGTTTGTGATAGACGGTACGCCATTTGAAGACGACGATGTAAAAGATTTTAAGCAGGTTTTCATTAATGCTGAGATCAAAGAGGAGACCGGCGATCTTTGGAAATTCAATGAAGGTTGCTTGTCAATTCCTTCTGTACGTGAAGACATCCATCGTAAAAGGGAAGTGTATATTGAATTTTATGATGAGAATTGGAAGTTCCATAAAAAGTCGTTCAATGGATTGGCAGCACGAATTATTCAGCATGAATATGATCACATAGAAGGAATACTTTTTACAGATCGTATTTCGCCGCTTAGAAAAAAATTGCTTAAAAATAAGTTGTTAAACATTTCGCATGGTAATGTGGATGTGGATTATAAAATGAAATTCCCTATTCGAGGAAGATAACTACTACTATGAAAACCGTTAAAACTCTTGCTATTCTATATTTGTCAACGATCCTTTTTTCTTGTACAACAGATAAAAACAAGTTGATCAATGTTATTGCTTCAGGAGAAGAGAAATTGCTTGATTCTAAAATGGAAATCAAAGATACTTCTGCCGCTTCAAGCTTGAGAAAAAATTATATTCTTTTTGCAGATACTTATGTAGCAGATTCTGCTTCCGGTACGTATCTGTTTCGTGCAGCCGATTTATCGATTGGTTTGAATCAACCCAATGAAGCTGTTCAATTGCTTGATAGAATAATATTAAAATATCCGGATCATCCTAAATCTGCTTCAGCGCTTTTTTATCAGGCTTTTATTTATGATAGTTATTTACATCTTACGGCTTCAGCAATGGAGAAATATCGGTTGTTCATAAACAAATATCCTAACGACCAAATGGTGCCTTCTGCATCTGCAACATTATTGCAGTTAGAGACAGGATTAAGTGATGAAGAATTAGTTAAAAGTTTTCAGCACAAAAACGATTCTCTTTCAGCAGTTGGACAGAAAAATTAATTACTGTTCAAATTCAAGTCTAAGTTTTCGTTCGAGCTCTTCCAATGTCAAATTGATGCTTATCTGTCCTTCTTTGGAAAAGGATATATCACCTGTTTCTTCTGAAACAGCAATGGCAATACTGTCGCTGTGTTCTGTGACACCAATTGCTGCACGATGTCGCATACCAAGATGAGCAGGCAATTCATTATTCTCTGTTACAGGCAATACGCATCTGGCTGCTTTAATCTTATTGTTGGAAATTATTATTGCACCATCGTGCATCGGAGAATTCTTAAAAAAAATGCTTTCGATAAGTCTTTGTGAAATGTCGGCATCCATCAAATCGCCTGTATTAGAATAATATTTCAATTGTGAAGATTTTGCTAAAACAATAATTGCACCTGTACGAGTTTTTGACATTTGTCGACAAGCTTTTACAATTGCAGAGATATCGAGCGGTGGATTATGTTGAGTTTGCCAATTCCATGGCAGTAGTTGTTTTGTAAAATTATTTTTCGATAAAAAATTTGTTGTTCCAAGAACAATTAGAAATCTCCTTACCTCTTGTTGAAAGACAATAATTAGTGCAATAAATCCTAGGCTGATAAATTGCCCTAGTATTGTTCCTAATAATTCCATATTCAAAACTTTCACACATATCCAGTACAACGCATATACCGTTAGGAGTCCAATAAAAATATTTATGGCTACTCCACCTCTCAAAAGATTGTAAAGCTTGTACAATAAAAAAGTTACGATCGCAATATCGATCAAATCGATCAATCGGATGGTAAGAAAGCCTATGTGAAAAAGATCCATTCTGTTTTAAAGAAAGTTAATTGATATTATAAATGCAAATTTAATGGATTATAATCGACTTATTTTATACTCTTCCACAAGAGTTATCACCTGTTGAGCTTCCAAAACATCGTGTACACGTAAAATAGAAGCACCATTTAGAATCGCCAATGTGTTCAAAACACTCGTTCCATTAAGTGCCTCGTCCGATTTAATTTTTAAGCTTGTTGTTATCATTGCTTTCCTACTTAGTCCAACCAGAATAGGGGAGTTGAAATGAGAAAAGGCGTTGAGGTTTTTCAGAAGAGAAAAATTGTGTACTGTTTTTTTCCCAAATCCAAATCCCGGATCAAGAATTAGTTGTTCAATTCCATACGATTTAAGTTCAGCTATCTTTTCATCGAAAAAGTTCCAAATTTCACGAACTACATTTACATATTCAGCTTCTTTTTGCATGGTAGTAGGAGTTCCTTTCATGTGCATGAGAATATACGGTACTTTTAATCGCCCAATGGTTTCAAACATTGTTCTATCAATACTTCCACCTGAAATGTCGTTCACAATACCAACCCCAAGGTCAACAGCTTTTTCAGCAACCGTGCTATAGAATGTATCGATTGATAAAAGCGCATTTGGAAATTCCTTTCGAAGAGAATTTATTGCTTTGTTGACTCTTTCCCATTCTTCACTCGAACTAATTGTTTCAGCACCCGGTCTAGTCGATTGTCCACCAATGTCAAGGATTTTGGCACCGGCAACTAACGCTTTTTCTGCATTTATTAGTAAGGATTTTTCGTCGGAATTAGAGCCTCCATCGTAAAAGGAATCGGGTGTTAAATTAATAATGGCCATTACAATTGGTGTTGATAAATCCAACAGTTTTCCGTGACAGTTTAGGCTAAATTTTATCATAAAAAATGTATCTTCGCAATCATTAAATTCAACGGCAAAGTAGTAAATATAGATTGGAATTTAATAATCTAAATGTAAATGGAAGCAGCGGCTCAAATTGAGAAATCGGAATTAAATATGGCAAAAAGTACTTCAACCCACTACAGTGAGATCATTGGTCGATGTAAAGATCTTTTCATCAAGAAAATGAAAGATTACGGTACTGCTTGGAGGATTTTGCGATTGAGTTCGATTACCGATCAAATTTATATTAAAGCGCAGCGCATCCGAAGCATTGAAGAAAAGGGAACTCAACGAATTGATGATAATATTGACGGTGAATTTATTGGTATCATCAATTACTGTGTAATAGCTTTGATCCAATTGGAGAAGGGAAGCGACGATAATCTGGAAATGCCTGCAAAAGAAGTTACGCATCATTTTGAGATGCATGTTAAAAAAGCAAAGTCGTTGATGGAAGATAAAAACCACGACTATGGTGAAGCGTGGAGAGGAATGCGGACGAGTTCAATGACAGATTTAATATTAATGAAATTGCTGCGGATAAAACAAATAGAAGACAATAAAGGAAATACACTGGTAAGTGAAGGAATAGACGCAAATTATTATGACATCATCAATTATTCGGTTTTTGCATTGATCAAATTAGAATCAGAAAATTAATAGATATTCTTTATGAAAATAATTGCACAGATATCAAGAGTGTTAGTCGGAATATTGTTTATTATTTCCGGTTTTATAAAAGCTAACGATGCCTTGGGTTTTTCGTATAAGCTGGACGAATATTTTCAAGTATTCCATATGCCTTGGTTCACACATATTTCATTGCCGTTGGCAATTGTAATATGCGCTTTTGAAATTGGTTTAGGTGTTGCACTTTTACTTGGTGCGAAAATGAAATTTACAGCATGGTCATTATTGATTATGATCGTATTTTTTACTTTTCTAACTTTCTATAGCTGGAAGTTTGATGTAGTAAAAGATTGCGGATGCTTTGGTGACGCACTTCATCTTACGCCTTTTCAATCCTTTTCAAAAGATTTAATTCTTCTCGTTCTTATACTTTTTATTTTTATTAAGCGAAATGAAATAAAACCACTCTTCGGTGAAAAACCTTCAACCTTTCTTTCATACGTCGGCTTCATTGCATCTTTTTCTTTTTCCGTTTATTGTTATATGCACTTACCCGTTATTGATTTTCGTCCGTATGCTATTGGAAAAAGTATTCCTGATGGAATGAAATTGCCTCCAAATGCAGTGAAGGATAGTATAGTCATGCTTTTTATTTATGAAAAGGATGGTAAGCAGGTAGAATTAACGGTCGATCAGCTGTCAACCATCGACGATTCGTATAAATTCGTAGATCGTAAAGATAAAGTCATTCGTGAAGGTGATAAGCCCGCTATCCATGATTTTACAATTACTACAGCCGACGGATTTGATTCAACGACAGAAGTGCTTGATCAGCCTTTTATCTTTTTATTAGTAGCCTACGATATTAATCACGCCAATGAAAATATTCAAGGAAAAGTAAATGATTTCGTTGCTCTCTCTCAAAAAGCAGGAATTAATTTTATTGGCCTTACATCTTCTGCTCCCAAAGAAGTAGAAGCGTTCAGACATAAGCATAATTCGATGTTTAATTACTATTTTACAGATGGAACCACATTGAAAACAATGATCCGTTCCAATCCCGGTTTAATGTTGCTGCAAAAAGGTGTAGTAAAAGCGATGTGGCATTATAATGATTTACCTTCATTTGATGAAGTGAACAGGATGTACTTGCAGAAGAAATAGCTACGAGGCTAAGGATGCGAAATTTTAATGACTGTACTTTAAATAATTTTATTATTTTTGATATATGAATTCTCAAACGGTAAAACTAGAACTCATTAACTGGGTGACGAAGCTGAAGGACAAAAAGCTTCTTGGCGCTTTGACATCAATAAAAGATTCTGAAGAGTCGGGTGATTGGTATGACAGTCTGACAACTGCACAAAAAAAATCATTGGTTAAAGGAATTCAAGATCATCAAAAGGGAAGAACAGTTTCAAGTAAACAGTTTTGGGCTAGATATGGCAAACAAGCTTGATATCATTTACTCCAATCAGGCTGTATTACG
>JANLPR010000069.1:0-2642 GCA_031367345.1 Bacteroidota bacterium
AAATCCTTTGCTGTTTACTCATTGGCAACTGCAACACCCTTAGTAGTTGAAGGACCTTGATCTGAAAGAGCCGTGTGATGGGAGACTATCAAGCACGGTTCTGTGAGAGCCTTGTGGTGAAATTCCACTTGGCTACTCGACGTAATCCTTCCTAAACCTAACAACTATTCTTGAATACCGAAAGCTTAAGGCAACAATTCTTCCAATCGGTTAGCAAGAAAATCGGGTAGAATTTCAAAAATATTTTTAAAGTAGCCAAAAGGGTCGATGCCTTTAATTTTGCAGGTGCCGACTAGGGAATAAATCATCGCAGCGTTCTCTGCTGAGTTGTGCGAGCCGGCGAACAAATAATTTTTTCTTCCCAATGCAAGCGGACGAATAGAATTCTCCACCAGATTATTATCAATCTCCAGTTTTCCATCGCCGGCATAGGTCATTAATTTTTCCCATCGCGTCAGTGCATAGGATAACGCTCTGCCCATTGCACTCTTGGGTGGAACTTCCGTTATATTTTCTTTCAACCAAAGATGAAAAGATTGCAAGACCGGTAATGATTCTTTCTGACGCAGTTCATAGCGCTGTTCATGAGTAAAGTTTTCTTCTCGTGCACGACGTTCCACTGCATATAACTTTTGAAATTCAGTCAAAGCATATTCAGCCAGTTTGGGCTTATTCTTTCTGGCCTGATCAAAATATCTTCGCGCATGCGCCATGCAATGAATGAGTGAAATAGTTTTGCTGTCAAATCGCTCATACGTTTTCCATCCATCCACCTGTAAATGTCCTTCAAAATTTTTTAACATCGTAGTCGGGCCTTCTCGTCCACGACCCTTGCGGTAATCGAATAGTACTAATCGATTGATCGGATCGCGATACACCCAATAATATCCTAAATGTATTTTTGCCTCTTTGTTTCTATCCAACACTTTGATCGGTGATTCATCGGCTTGTAAATAATCAACTTCAAGTATTTTATTTTTTAATTTCTCATAGAGCGGGGTAAGCAAATTACAACACTTCGCTACCCAATCCGACATGGTTGAACTTGGAATTTTTATCCCTAATCGTTTGAGTTGTTCGATCTGACGATACAATGGAAGGTGATCAACATATTTTGAGATGAAGATCCATGCAAGTAAAGCAGGACCCGGAATTCCTTTTTCTATAGGGAAGGAAGGAAGTTCTCCGATGATCACCCCTTCTCCATTTGGCAAAGCATATTTTGGACGAATGAATTTTTTTACAAATAATTGTCCCGGTTCAAGTTCTAATTGTTCCGTCACTTCTTCTCCTATACGAACAAGGCCCGTTGTATCATAATTGGGTTCAATAATAATTTCTACACGCGGTAAATGATCCGGCAACGGAACTCTTCCTTTGTGTTCTGATTTTTTGGAAGGAGTCTTTCGCTCGTAAGTGATGGTTTGTTTTTTTTCTTCTTCCTGCTCTTGAACTTCTACATCCAATGCCAATGGAAGTTGTCCAGGAATAACAACCGGTGAAAATCGTTCGGACTTTTTTCCGTATACCGTGCGAAGAAGTTGCGATAACTGATTTTCCAGTTTTTCGATTCGAATATCCTTCTGCTTAATGATAGCTAAAAGCGCAGCGGCATCCAGAATATTTTTCTCTTTAATCACGAGTGTAAAGATACAAATGAAAAAATAATTTACAGAAGAATTACTAAATTATTTTGCAAATTATTTTTTTTTCATTCGTGCTTCACGAAGCATTTTTCATTTTATATCGCAATCGATGTTTGATCGATGTAAGGTGAATACCTTCCAAAATAAATTGCACTTGTTGCGAGGTAATTTCATGAGATAAAGAACCGACAGGTAATTCAAATGTTCCTTTCTCTAAACGTTTGTGGCAGATTAAAAATCCGTCACCTTGCCAAAGTAATATTTTTATCAAATTGCGCGGACGATTGAAAAATAAAAACACATCGCCATGGAGTGGATCTAATTTAAAATGCGATTCCACTAATCCCGACAGGCCATCGAAGCCCTTGCGCATATCACAATCCGATTTATAAATGAAATAGCGATAGCGGCTACTGAACGAGAGAATCATTTTTTGAGCAAGGCTTGAAAAAATGAAACATCAAGCGGCTTATAAAAACAGATTGTAAATCCTTGTTCGGTTTTAACTTCAGCAAACAATCCGTCTTGAGAGTGTGGAATCACTACCTGAGAAAAAGATTTTTCGTCTTTACAGTTACTTGCTTCATTGCGCTCCTTTTCAAACCAATTGATCAGTGTGTAATATTTAATTCCATTCTGTTCAGCAAATTTATTTTTGCTCAACCCGCTCTCTTTACATCGCTGAACGATTGCTTTTTTCTCTTCATCCGTAAATCGTGTACGGGAATTTGTTGGTTCTTCCATTGCTCTTTTTAGTTAGAGCGCTAAGAAACATCTTTTCGAGTCGTGAAAAAACATGGTGTTGGTCGGATGGATACATAGTATGCAAACTTGGTTCCTTGAGGTGAAAAGAGCGCTTGTCCAAAATATACATTCCTAGGAGTAAAGAGGTCTTGTTGAGTAGGGCCTGATATTCCCTGTGGAGTAATTAAATATTTAAACACCATGCCGGTAAGATATTGATGTACTACAAGCCACCAGTCTCTCCCATTGGCA
>JANLPR010000099.1:0-35419 GCA_031367345.1 Bacteroidota bacterium
GTATGAATCGAGTAAATTTTTTCAAAAGAAAGTTGGGCCTTAGTAGCAAGGCCCAACAAACTGAATGAAAATAGTAGTAGAAAAATTTTCATAGTGGAATCAATGTACGGGTTTAAGGAATTGACGGAACCCGAAGCTACAACTTTTCTCTGCGGCTCATCATTAATTTTAATATTAACAGCTCGAATCGCAAAGAAATGGGCACTTCACCTTTATAGTATCATTCTTCATAATTTTCTTACTTCTCTTTAAGAGTGTTGAGTTGGGAATCGAGAAACGTAAATTGAGATTAATAAAACTAGACTCTTAGTTAGACTTTTAAGCAGTTTTCTTATTTTTTGACTTCTCATAAATAAGTATTGATAACAAATAAGTAAAAAAAATAGCCCTTGACCTTTAGCCCTTGACCTTTGTTTTAACGCTTAAACCTTGACCTTTGACCTTACTTTTTACACCCTTCAATATCCAATTTCATAAAGCACCGCTTTCAGTTCTGAAAGAATCATTGCTGTTGCTCCCCAGACTGTTTGTTTTTGGATATTAAAATAGGGTGTCTGAATTTCCATACCGTTGGAAAGTTTGATCGTTTTTTCATGAACAACCGATTCGTCGAGAAAGGTTTCTAAATCTACTTCTATTATCTGCGCTACTTCTTTTTGGTCAGCAATTAAATGTGGATGATAGCTCAGCGAGCCAATAAATGGATGTACTAAAAAATTACTCGGGGGAATATAAAGTGAGCTTAGCGCTCCTAAAACTTGTACGTCATTTTTAAAAATACCGATCTCTTCTTGTGTTTCACGAAGCGCAGTGTTCTGAATTGTTTCATCAGCCTGATCAAAGCCGCCTCCAGGAAAACTAATTTGAGCTGAGTGAACACCATCGTATTCTGCTCTTAAAATTAGTGGAAATTTTATTTTGTTGTCATTTTCATAAAGCAAAATAAGAACACCTCCTTTACGAGCGTTTTCGGGAATTTTAAATCTGGCTGAATTAATTCTTCTTTCTGCATTCGCCATTTTATACTGTGCTTCCTGACCGGGCAAAGGAAGAGCCAATCGTTGACGGAGTTGTTTCGTTAGATCATTTAGCATCTAAAAATCAATTAGGAGAAACAGGCACATTCACTAATGGCGTACCATTAGTTGTTACTACATCAATACGTTTTCTTTCACCTATTTGTTGCCTCCACATAGCATAATAAAGTCCTTTCGTTTCTAATAGTGAGTCATGATTTCCTTCTTCAATGATCTTCCCTTTTTCAAGTACAAAAATTTTGTTGGCATGCATAATCGTACTCAACCTATGAGCAATCATAATTGTTATATGTTCCTCTTTATTCGAAAGATTTCTGATAGTACCTGTAATCTCTTCTTCAGTTATTGAGTCAAGTGCGGAGGTGGCTTCATCAAATACCAATAGTTTCGGATGACGAAGCAAAGCACGAGCAATCGACAATCGTTGTTTTTCTCCTCCTGAAACTTTTACTCCACCTTCGCCTATTAATGTATCTAGTCCTTGAGTGGCTCTGTCCAACAAACTCTGACACGAAGCTTTTCCTAAAACATCTAAACATTGTTCGTCAGTGGCATTCGGATTAACGAACAATAAATTTTCTCTAATACTTCCACTGAACAATTGTGAATCTTGTGTTACCAATCCTATTTGCGATCGAAGTAATTCCTTTTCAATTTCGTTTCCGGGAATATTGTTGTAATAAATTGTTCCTTCTTGCGGCAAATAAAGGCCAACCAATAATTTGACTAATGTAGTTTTACCGGCCCCTGATGGACCAACAAAAGCAATGCTTTGGCCTTTGCTAACAGTGAAATTGATTTTCTCAACAGCGTAATGATTGGAGCTTTGGTGTTTGAAGGCTACATTGGAAAACCGTAATTCTGTGATGTTACCAATGTCAACCGGTTTTTCAGGATTTGGTTCAACCGGCATGCTAAGAATTTCTTCAAAGTTTTGTAATGAGGCTTGAGCTTCTCTATAAATGGCAATTACGTTTCCGAGTTCTTGCAAAGGACCGAAAATAAAAAAGCTAAAGAACGTAAGAGTTAGAAGTTTTCCGGGAGTAATAAGGTTGTGGAATACTAAATAGTAGAGGAGGAAAACAAATACTGTTCGTAAAAAGTTAACTGTTGTTCCTTGAATAAAACTAAGGCTTCTGATGAAGCGAACTTTTTTCAATTCAAGTTTTAAAATTTTGTGAGTCGTATTGTTGAGACGATTAATTTCTTGTCCCGCCAAGCCTAGGCTTTTCACTAACTCAATGTTTCGAAGCGATTCGGTTGTGGATCCTGCTAAACTTGTTGTTTCTTTTAAAATGTCTTTGCTTACTTTTTTAATATTTTTGCTTAATAAACTGCTAACAATTGCAAGCATAGGCACGGTTAGTAAAAAAACCGGGGCAATAAGCCAATTAACTGTGAATGCATACCAAAGCACAAATATTAATCCAACCAATGTTTGGAAAACCACACTGATAAAAGCGATAATAAATTTCTCTGAATCGCTTCTTACTTTTTGAAGCTTGCCTAATGTTTCACCACTGCGTTGATCTTCGAATACGTGATAAGGTAATTCTAGCGAATGTCGTATTCCATCAGTGTACATATCGGCGCCCACTCGTTGAACGACTACATTCACACAGTAATCTTGGAAATTTTTTGCAAGTCTTGAAACCATAGCAACACCTACAGCCGCTAAAAGATAGTAGGAAATGTCGTGCAACCATGATAGGTCTTTATTGGTTCGGTAATTTAAAATATTAACACCAAAACGATCCATCATTTTTCCGGCAATGAGTGGGTCCATTAACGAAAAACATTGGTTGACTGCTGCAAGCAAAAGAGCTAGGAGAACTAGTTTATTGTATTTTTTGAGATAGGATAAAAGTAATTTCATAATGACTGCAAAGATATTATTTTGACTGATGAACTGTATGCTTTATGTCGGATAAAACTGAATTTGAAATGAAATAAATGCGCCATTTTATTAGGATTTCAATTTTATACAAGAGTTGAAGATGCATTTTAAACAAATAGGGTAACTTTTGTAGTATTGAAAAGGATTATTTTACGGAAAATAATTAGAAATATTTTTATTTAAAAAAGCTTAGCGAATTCCACTTAGTCCTCCATCCATTTTAAAAATTTGCCCGGTTACGAACTGTGATTTTTCACTCAACAACCAGGTAGTTAAAGAGGCTACATCATCCGGCTTACCAATTTTTTTTAATGGGTGTCGTTCTGAAACGGCATTTTGTTTTGTTTGATTATCGGTAAATCGAGAAGAGAGTGGGCTTAATGTTAATGATGGGGCAATACAATTGAAACGAATTATTGGAGCGTATTCTGCTGCCAAATTAAGAGTTAGAGCTTCTACAGCACCTTTAGCCGAACCGATTGAAGCATGAAAAGCCATACCGGTTTGCGCTGCCACTGTGCTAAATAAAACGACAGAAGCAAGTTGTGAATTAAGCAGGAGTGTTTGATATTTTTGAATTACCCTAACAGCACCTAAAAAATTGATCTCCCAATCATGACGAAAATCTATTTCTTTTAAAAGACGGAGTGGTTTCAGATTTATTGTACCGGGCAAATAAACGATTCCATCTAGAGGGGATGTAATTTCCGGAAGCTCTTCGTTGATAACATTACAACTAAATTTTTCGTTTGCTTCGGTATTTCCTGAGCGATTAATAGAAATAGTATGATGTTTTTCTTTGTTGAGTTGTGCAATTGTTGCAGCTCCAATTCCAGTACTTCCGCCTATGATCATTATGTTCATGGCGGAATAACAATTGAAACTAAGAATAGTTAAGATTAATTGTATAGATATTTCGTTGAAAAAAATCAAACGAGAAGTAAAAATTTCGTGAAGAAATTGGTTCTTTATTAAATTTCGTAAAACTCAATCGGTAATTTGTCAGGGTCTTCTATGAAGGTAAATTTCTTTCCTGTCAATTCGTCAATTCGAATAGGTTCAACTACAACTCCTTTTTTCCTTAACCGGGCTATAAATGGGTCAAAATCATCGATGGCAAAAGCAAGATGTCTTAATCCAGTAGCTTCCGGATAACTAGAGCGAGCGGGGGAGTTTGGAAATGAAAAGAGTTCAATTTGGTACTGCCCATTTAATGCAAGATCTAACTTGTATGAATTTCTTTCTATACGGAAAGTCTCGGCAACAATCTCTAAACCTAAAACTTCTGTGTAGAATTTTTTTGAAGCTTGATAGTTCGAGGCTATAATTGCAATATGATGAATTCTTTTGATCACTTTTAAGAATAAAATGAATAGATGTCTGATTGTTTTACTTGGAATAAATATAGCTTAATAAATACGAACAAACATTACTTAAATTATTTTCCACGCTAATTTTTATTAACCTATCATCCTTGTCATATTCGAATGTTTGTGTTTCATAAAGGACCTGATTTCTATTCATTTCTTCTCTTCTATACGATTCCATTTTTATTTTTTTTGAACCGTCGTAAGTAGTTTTAATAATGGTACATTCTGCCGAAGAGCTACAAGTTTTATTTTCAATCTCGTTGTTATTTGCATCTAAAGTTAAAGTTTGGATAATGGTTGAGCCTTTATATTGCTGAAGATCCCAAGTAATAATATCTTGATTTTTTATAGATGAATGCCGACGATGAAAAATGGTGTGGATGGTAGAATCTGAATTAAAGAGAGTGTCTAAGGTGTATTCATTTTTTTCATTGTAATATATTCTATTGAAGCGAGCAACCTTACCTGTTGAGTCTCGATGGATTTTGCTGATTAAATTTCCAATAGCGTCATAATTATACATTGTTATCTTTTTGTTTGCTCTAGCAGTACGAATCAATTTCCCTGTTTGATCATATTCTTCTGCTGCTAGGAGTTGTTTATTGCTACCGTCACAATTTGATTTGTATTCTTTTCTTTGCAGAAAATTATTCTGTGCAAAAAGTGTAGATGCAAGCATCAGTATTAGTAAAGTAATATTAACTCTTTTTGTTTTCATTCTTTGTCTATGTCAAATTGATCGAAATTGATTGAGCCAAGTTCTTTACCTGTTTTGGTAATTACATCCTTTGTAGCTTCTATATTGTCTTTTGCGAAAGAAATAGTTACGTCTTTTGTAAGTATGAAATTCCCGGAAGTGTTAAGAGCAAATGCTATTGATCTGGACCACCTCCAGGCAGACCCTCCATTTTGTTCAATAGTAAATTCAAAATTCTCTATTGTACATTTTTGATAAGGTTCTTCAATTTGATCGCCGCATGCATGGCAATAAATTATGTTAGCGTTGCTGCCTGCCAACTGATATGTGTTATCTGTAAGTCCAAGTAAAACGACAAGTATTCGTTTGATAGCGTAATCGCTGGTTTTAGAAAGATCAACTTCATTCGTTCGTTTCAAGACCAAGATTAAGTCAGGGATATCGTCACGATTCAGTTTTCCGGAAACAGTATCCAAAATGGAATATCCTTCTGGGATAAAAGTTTTTAATTCGTTCGCCTTTGAAGTGGAAGAAAGGAAAATTAAAAGAAGGAGGAAGGCACTTCTAAGTGTTATCATAATTACAAAGGCAAGGTAAATAAAATATATAAATGCGAAGTAATAAAAATAATAAGATTTGTTACTCGTTAAAGAATTTGAGAGCAAGGTGATTGAGTCAAGCGTGATTCATTAAGTACCCAATTGAAGAAATTTGGAACATTGCTATTGTTGAAAAGTATCTTGATTGAGAAGTTTAAAGTGATGTACACTTTATATTTTTGTCTTAAATAATAAATAAAATGAAAAAGTTCCTTTTAAGTCTTATTCTATTTTCTGTTGTCCAAGTAAAGGGCCAGCAAATTGTTGCTATGAAATCGGGCGAAAAAATGAATGGCAATGTGAAAACATTGAAAGATGGCGTGGTCGATTTTTTATATAAGGGGAATATGATGAAAATAAAAACCACAGATATTTACTCAATAACTTTTGGTGAAGTAGGTGAGTCCGGTGGAGGTGAGTCAACAGCTGCAGCCCCTAAAGAAATAGGCGAAAAGCAAATTACTTCGGGATCGTACATGATCAGATACAAAGTGGCAGATCGAATTATTGCAAAGTCACCTAGAGTCGATAATTTGACGCAAGAAAAAGGAACAGTGGTTGTAGATATTACGATTGATAAATATGGTCATGTAATGAAAGCTATTCCCGGCGCACCAGGAACTACTACGAGCAGTGAATATTTAAAAACGAAAGCGAAACAAGCAGCAGAAAGTGCACTTTTCAATAATGTTCCCACCGCACCGCTCGAACAAAAAGGATACATGGTAATTGTTTTTTGAGTGAGTAGTGAGTAGTGATTGGTAATTTGTGAGTTGTAATTTGATAGTCGTAATTTGATAGTCGTAATTTGTGAATTGTAATTTGTGAGTCGTAATTTGTGAGTCGTAATTTGTGAGTCGTAATTTGTGAATTGTAATTTGTGAATTGTAATTTGTGAGTTGTAATTTGTGAGTTGTAATTTGTGAGTTGTAATTTGACACAATTAATTGAGCAGACCCGACCCGAGTATATACACGACCCTTTAACTCTTTGACTATTCTAACCTCAACTCTTCAATTTCAACTCTCAACTCTCAACTCTCAACTCTCGATTCTCAACTCTCAACTCTCGATTCTCGATTCTCAACCCAACTCTCCTTACTTCTTCAGAGCCTCATCAACCTCTCTCATCCATCTGTTCTGCTCTGAGTTAATGACTCCATGTTCTGTATGATTGTCGTAGTCATCTTGTGCTTGTTTGTATTCGGCCCAGACTTCATCAAACACGGCACGTACTTGTTTTTCATTTTTTATTGGCTCAAGATCTAATAGTTTTAATTTGCTTTTCAATAAACGAATGTATTGTTCGCAAATATTAAAATGATATTGTTCATGTAGTAGCAAACTGTCGCGTTTCAGATCCGGTTTGACCCAAGATGATTTTGCAAAACAAGCGTTCGCCTGAATATTGAGATACATCACATTGTCTTTTACTTCTTGTGAGGAGTAGAACAAAAAACTACAATTACTCTCTGCTGCAAAATCAGAGTTTTTTGGTTTCCCTTGAAAATCGGACCATTGTAACTGATAATTGTCTGACCATAAAAGTGTATCTCCTTCGTCTTTCTTGAAGTGAGTGTTTTCGGAAAATACGATTTCCGCCCTCTTTACCATTGGAGGAATGTTCATGTTTTTTTGAATCCAATCATTAAAATTAGTCACAGCCAGTTTAATTGTAGCTTTAATATTTTTCTCATGACCTAATTTCGAATTGCCAGTCATTGTTACTTCAGGAATTCCGCTTAAGCTAAAGAGTGGATAGCTTTCACCACTTATCTCTCTTTTAAATTCGACCGAAAATTGAAGTGTTGCTTTATGTCGAGCGAGTGTCCCGGTTTCATTCAGCCTAAATTTTTTGACAACAAGTATTACCGGTATGGAGTTAGTGTCGGATTGAACACCACTGTTGATCAGGTTTAGAAGATCTGAAGATAAACTTACCTTAAAAGTAGCAGGAACGATTTTGCCATCAACCATTACTTTGCCTAAGTCTTGCTGTGGGCGCTCATCTCTTATTTCACTAATATAGTAATCTTTCAAGTTTAAATGCCAGTCTTCAGCCGGCAGATCGAGCGTATATGGTGATGCAGACGAACTTGCAAAAGACAAGTAAAGCAAAATAAAGAGTAGCAGTATTTTTTTCATATTTCGGTGTAAAACTAACGATAAAAGAAGGAATAAATTTGTAAATTTACAGTCAACTTCCTTATTTCTTTCGGTCCTCATAATTTAAATGACTCCTATGCAGCTCGTATTTTTATTTATCGGAATTATCATTGGCTCCGTATTAATTTATTTATTTCTAAAAAGTAAATCCGGTTCAGGTAGCGATCAATTACAGAATAAATTGATTGAATTGGATCGGGAGAAAGGGATTCTGAATGACAGAAATGAACAAATGCAAATCCTGCAATCTAATCTCGATCGATTGCTTAGTGAAGAACGGTTAAAAGTTGTTCAGCTTACCACCGAAGTTGCTTCCAAGCAGGGTGTAATTAATAATTATCAAGAGCGATTAGACAATCAAAAAGTAGAAGTTGAAGGATTGTATTCCAAATTTAAGACTGAATTTGAAAACTTATCTTCCAAAATATTAGACGAGAAGAGTCAAAAATTTGTCGATCAAAACAGATCTAATTTGGCAGTTATTTTAGACCCGTTGCGTGAGAAGCTGAAAGAATTTGAAGAGAAAGTGGATATGACCTATAAGGTTGAAGCAGCAGAAAGAAATACATTGAAAGGCGAGATTAAAAATTTGATCGAATTAAATAGGCAGATTTCTGACGATGCTAATAATTTAGCTAGAGCTTTGAAAGGAGATACAAAAAAGCAAGGTAATTGGGGTGAAGTTATTCTCGAAAGAATTTTAGAGCGATCGGGATTAACAAAGGGTTCGGAATATGTTATGCAATATAGTACTACAAACGAAGAAGGAAGACGAATACAACCGGATGCGGTAATTAATTTACCCGACAACAAACACATTGTTATTGATTCTAAAGTAAGCATGGTTGCTTACGATGCAATGGTAAATGCTGAAAATGATATTGATCGGGAGAGAAGTTTGAAAGAACATTTAATCTCAGTTCGTAATCATATTAAAAATTTGAGTGAAAAAAATTATCAAAATTCGGAAGGATTAAGTTCGCCTGATTTTGTTTTACTCTTTATGCCAATTGAGTCGTCGTTTGGGATAGCAGTACAAGCGGATGTCGAATTGTTTACTTTTGCATGGGATAAAAAGATAGTGATTGTAAGTCCTTCAACTCTTCTTGCTACTTTGAAAACGGTTTCGTCTATTTGGAAACATGAAAAGCAAACACGCAATGCAATTGAAATAGCACAAAAAGGTGGGGCATTGTATGATAAGTTTAAAAATTTTGTAGATGATCTGGTTGATGTAGGACAAAAAATGGATGCTTCGAAAAAATCATATACCGAAGCAATGAATAAATTGGTTGATGGTTCGGGTAATATAGTCAAGAGAGTAGAAGAGTTGAAAAAGTTAGGAGCTAAATCGACCAAAGAAATTACGCCGGGAATATTAGAGCGTGCCAATGAAACGATTGAAGAATAATGATTAGAAAATCCACATTTTTTTTATTGATTTTAGTTGTCAGTTCTTGTTATTCACCAAGAAGTTTGAATAGCGTAAATTTATCTTCGCTTTATAAACAATCCGACAATGTTTTTCATCCAGAGATTAATGTATGGAATCACGGTGATACTTCGGTCTTGTTATCTGTAAAAGTAAATCTTGGCGAGTTTCTTTTCTCACGACAAGCAGATGAAACATTTCAAACAAAGATTAAAGTAGTAGCAGAAATAGTTCGGTCATATGATGAAGCACAATTATTGGACAGTGCAAGTTCAACTTTTAATTTTGATATAAAAGATAAAAATTCTTCGGCCCTTCTCCAAGTAAATTTAACTACGCATCAAATTGATGAGTTGTTAATGAAGTGTACCATAATCGATATGAATAAAAATTACCAAGAAGATTTTTATTCGAAGTTTTCAATCGAAGATAATTCAAGAAATGATTTTCAAATAAGGAATAAAGAAAATGTACTTGTTTTTAGAAATTATTTTTCGAGCTTAGACACGATTAAAATCAGTTTTAGAGATACTAGTAAATCGGAATTTTGGTGCAAATATTATCATCGCGATTTCCCACTTCCACCACCACCATTTTCAAACGATGCTCATGAGGCGTTTTCCTATGCAGCTGATAGTGTTTTCAAGCTTTCATTGAAAGACACCAGCGAATTGACATTTCCAAAGCAAGGTTTTTACCATATACAGTCTGATAGTTCAAAAAAAAGTGGATTAACATTGTTTCGTTTTGATTCGGGTTATCCAACAGTTAGTACGCCAAAGCAACTTCTTGAACCATTGAGATACCTTACCAGCCGAAAGGAATATGAAGATATGGAGCGAAGTCCTAATTTAAAGTCTGCAGTTGAAGCTTTCTGGTTAGCACGAGGCGGTAATGAAGAGCGTACGAGAGGCCTGATTAAAAAGTTTTATAGTCGAGTGCAAGATGCTAATCGGTTTTTTGCATCGTATACAGAAGGTTGGAAAACAGATAGAGGCATGATATTTATTATCTTTGGCGGTCCAAATGCACTTTATTTAAGTTCTAATTCAGAAAGTTGGACATATGGCACTCCAAATAGTACTTTAGCGCTGAATTTCTTTTTTGCCAAAGTCAATAATCCGTTTACCGACAATGATTTTAGTTTATCGAGAAGTCCAATTTACGAAGCAAATTGGTACAGGGCTGTGGAAACATGGCGGCAAGGAAGAGCATACAATAATTTAAATTGAGAAAATATGAATATGTATACAGACAATAACAGAAATAGTAAATACAAAGGTAGAAGTCCCGAGGTAAGAGAAAGCGGACAACTTGTTTATGGAATCAGACCTGTGATAGAAGCTATCAATGCAGGAAAAGAAGTGGATAGAATTTTTATTTGCAGAGGAGCAAATAGCGAGCTTATGATGGAGCTAAAAAATTTATTGAAAGATAAGAGTATCGCTTATACAGAAGTTCCAATTGAAAAATTGCATCGGATTACTCGTAACAACCATCAAGATGTGGTGTGTTATATTTCTTCGATCAGTTATGAATCGATATCTAACATAGTACCTTTTATTTTTGAAAAAGGAGAAGTGCCGTTGATCATGATTCTCGATCGAATTACTGATGTTCGAAATTTTGGAGCAATTGCACGTACAGCAGAATGCGCCGGTGTTCATACTATTGTAATTCCGGCTCGAGGAGCGGCGCAAGTTACCGCAGATGCAATCAAGACTTCTGCCGGAGCACTGAGCACGATTCCTATTTGTAGGGAAATTAATTTACGTCAGACGATAGAGTATTTGCGCGATAGCGGAATAAGAATTGTGGCAGCTTCTGAAAAAGGGAAAGAGGAATATTTTAATTCAGACTTAACTGGACCATTAGCTATTGTTATGGGTTCGGAGGAAGATGGTGTTGGCAACGATTTGATCAAAATTGTAGATGAGCTCGTGAAAATACCATTGGCCGGAACTATTTCTTCATTGAATGTTTCTGTTGCTGCCGGAGTTATTTTGTATGAAGCAATTCGTCAGCGGACTAAATAATATTAAAATGAAGTGGTTTAGTCTACGAAATATATCGTTGATCCTTCTTTTAGTGATTACTGTTGTTTTGCATTTTATTAATTTGAAGTCATTGTCGCTTTCCAACGACGAGCTCAGTGCAATTACGAGAGCAAAATTCGACACCTTTTTTGAGATGATCGATAAAGGTGTAATGATTGATTATCATCCTGCCGGAATTCAGATTTTTATTTTTTATTGGATCAAGATTTTTGGTGACGACGATTTTCTTTTGCGCCTTCCTTTTGTGTTTTGTGGAATTGCTTCAGCGTTTTTACTCTATGAAATATGTAGGAAATGGTTCGATGATTTTGCCGGCCAACTTTCAGTAGTTTTTTTTATTACCAGCAGCCTTATTTTGCAATACACTCAAATTGCCAGGATGTATAGTACCGGAATTTTCTTTGGTTTAATTGCAGTTTATGGATGGACCATGTATCTTTTTTCCGAAAATGATTTTGGAAAAAAGAAATTTTGGTGGATATGGTTGATAGGGTCGATATTGGCAATTCATAATCATTATTTCAGCTTCGCTTTTGTGGGAATTGTTGGATTAAGTGGATTGTTGTTTGTGAAAAAAGAAGATCAAAAGCGTTATTTGTTCGGCGGATTAATTGCTCTCGTTTCATTTATTCCGGAACTCCCAATCTTTTTTGAACAAATGAAAACCGGCGACATAGGTGGATGGCTAGGTCCTCCTGAAAAAACATTTTTGTTAGATTTTTTTATGGAGGTTTTTAATCACTCTTACTTCTTTCTCACAATTATTTCTTTATGGTTACTTTTGGGTGTCCTTTTTCCAAATGATTATAAAAATGTAACACGATGGAGAATATTGAGTGCTTCGTGGTTCTTTTTAGTTTTCCTTCTGGCATATCTTTATTCGGTTTGTGGTCATCCCGTAATTCAATATTCTACTTTACTTTTTGGATTGCCGTTTCTATTTATTTTTATTGTTTCATTCACGCCTTCCTTTTTATTTCGTTATCGAATCCAAACTTTGCTTTTTCTATTAAGCATAGGGTTGGGAACATTAACTATGTCGGGTTATTATAGTAAAAATCATTTTGGAGTGTTCAAAGAAATCTCTGATGATGTAAAAAATTTTCCTAATAGTGCTCCTGTAGTTGTGAATGTTATTAATCCTGCATATTTCGATTATTATTATTCAAAGCACATAGGTGGAAATCATACAATTATTTATAAAGTAGAAGGGCCTGGTGAGTATGCACAGTTGATGCATACGATCGACACATGCTCATCTAAAGAGTTTGGTTATGTTTGGTCAAATGCCTGGCATCCTTATGAGGTAAATGAAATTATTAGAAAAAAATATCCATTTCTCATTTTGAAAAAGGAATATTTTAATGCTACTTCTTATTTGTATTCAAAAGATTCAGCCCATGCATTGAATGATGCTTTATTGGTCAATTTTTCGCAGATGAATTTTGAAAAAGAAAATCCAAATTCATTTTCTATTGAAAAATATTTTAGTAAACCTACAAGTGAGTTCGTTAATTCGAAAAGAGATTACAGCAATGCGTTCAAAATTGCGGTTAGTCAAATTCCGGGTGAAAATGTTGAGCGTCGTTACGCAGTAGTAACTGCAAAAGTTTATTTCGACAAGCTTCCTGAAAAAGCAGCAATGGTTCTTGCTTTTGATGACTCGACTGTTTCAGTGCAATATCAAAATGTAATTTTCTCTGACTTCTGTTCATCTCCCGGAAAATGGTACGATATGCTTCTCTGTGGAGAGTTTCCAACAACATATCATCCGAATGCTATTTTAAAAGCATATTTTTCTAATCTCGGAGGAGAAGAATTTTACATCGATGATTTTAATATTGTCATCCGATCCTCAAATGATCCTTATAAAAAATAAATTTAGTTGACAACTATTTTATTTGGCCACGGCGCCACCTGCATATAAATGAGTTTTATATTTATTGGAAGGAGATTCAATGAATTTCCCTAGACCGAGTTTATCCCATATTTCATCAATGTGTGAAATCGTTTGGTCATCTGAGGCAAGTATGTTGGGCCAGTCACGATTAAATCCGTCAAACTCTTTTGTTTTTCTTGTCCCATCAAGTGAAAGATGCGATGCGCCATTTTTATCTTGTATAAGCAAGTGATCTCTTTTCGGGTCAACGTTGTTTGCAAAACGCCAAACTGCATCAGCAGTATCTTGTATGTTGAAAGTGTGTTCAAGAAATACGATAACTTTTGCTGCCGAAAAATCATCTCTGATAAGAATGCGTTGCGCAAGATCTCGAATGTGATTGAGTCTGTTTTTTTCTACAGAAATAAATACGATTGAAATATTTTTAGCTAGAAGTTTGTCGTTTACATCTTTAATCTCCGGAAATTCTTTTATCAATTCTTCTTTGTTAATAGAGATCGTTTCATTTATTAAAAACGAGTTTCTTCCTGTTAATTCTTCTGTTGTTTTTTTTGTACCGTCTATTCCTATTTTTCCGCCAAAAGCCATTACTGAACAACTATGATCCAACACATCAACCGGCCCTTGAGTAAAATAAAGGTCGTGTGCCGGATCAAAATTTAAACTAATGTATTTTGCAACTTCTTCTGAATTGTGAATGTCTACATCTCCATCAACTACTACCATCATTTTTGTAAACATCATTTGTCCTGCTCCCCATAAACTATGCATTACTTTACTAGCTTGTCCAGGATATTCTTTTTTTATTTTAACTATTACCAAATTATGAAAGACGCCTTCAACCGGTAAAACCATATCAATAATTTCGGGCACCATCGTCATTTTAATTGGAACAAGAAAAATACGTTCTGTTGCTTTTCCAATCCATGCATCTTCTTGTGGTGGAATGCCAACAATCGTTGCGGGATAAACTGCATTCTTACGGTGAGTGATGCATGTAATATGAAACTTCGGATACATATCAGCAAGTGAGTAATAGCCGGTATGATCGCCAAACGGACCTTCTAAAATAAAATCTTCCTGAGGGTCTACATAGCCTTCAATAATTATATCGGCATCAGCGGGAACTTGAACATCTTGTGTAAGGCATTGGACTAATTCCACTTTCTTTTTTCGAATGAAACCGGCTAACATATATTCATCAACGCCATCGGGAAGTGGAGCAGTGGCTGCATAAGTATAAACAGGATCGCCACCAAGTGCAATTGCAACTGGCATTTTCTGACCAAGTTTTTTATACTCATTAAAATGACGTGCACTCACTTTGTGTCGATGCCAGTGCATGCCTGTCATTGTAGGTTCAAACACTTGCATTCGATACAGTCCTACATTCCGCATTCCGGTAAGTGGGTCCTTCGTATGAATAATAGGAAGAGTAAGAAATGGACCACCATCTTCCGGCCAACATTTTAATACGGGAAACTTAGTAATGTCCGGATCTTTCATAATCACTTGTTGACATTCACCTTTTCCATTTACTGTTTTCGGCATCCAAGAAGCAATTGAACTTAGAGTAGGAAGTAATTTGAGTTTATCTAAAATATTATCTTTCGGCGATGTAAGTTGTTTGAATAGATTTTCAATTTCAGCTGCTACATCATCAAGTTTTTCTACTCCTAATGCCCAAGCCATTCGTTGTTCTGTTCCCATAGAATTAATGAGCACAGGAAAATCTGTTCCGGTATTTTCAAAAAGTAATGCCGGACCAAGATGTTTTGAGATTCGATCGGTGATCTCTGTTATTTCAAGATGTGGATTTACATATTCTTTAATTCGAATAAGTTCGCCTTTTTTTTCAAGCGTTTTTATCCAGTGTTCTGTGTTTCGATACATAATTGTAAAATCAAGTATCAAAGATAACAAGAAAGCGGGTAATTGGTTTACGAAAATTGAAAGTTAATTCATTTTCAGTCAAGAAATGAATTAACTTTTATGAATGAGCAAACATGAAATCCGTCATCAAGTTTAACGATTCAAAATAGTTAATCGTTTTGAAAGTGCTATTTTGTTTTTTATGGTGATATTTACCAAATATTCGCCTGCAGCTAAATTTAGTGAAATGTGATTTGAAAAGCCTTTCATTCTTTTATTAAAATAAATAACTCGACCTTTCAAATCTTTTATTTCCAGTAAATAGTCAGTGTCAATCAATAGTGGCGATTGAATAGTGAGTTCACCGTTCGATGGATTTGGAAAAAGTTGTATTGTTTCAGTTTGACTAGTCGAACTAACATTCAATGGATCATCTAGCACTGTCGCGTTTTCGCAAACATTACAGTTGTTCGAATCGGTAACACAAATTTGATACGATCCGGAAAATAAATTCTGGATCGTATCGGCATTTAGATTTCCTAATGGTGGTGCCCACTGGAAATTATATGGCGCTGTACCATTGGTAGCATTTAGAATGATCGAACCATTGTTGCAGCCAATACAACTTGTTGCAGTTGGGGATGTGCTTAATGCAATGCCGATTGAAGAAATAGTAAATTGTTTTTGAAAAGTACAGTTATAAGCGTCGGTCAAAACGAGTACATAATTTCCCGAACTTAAATTTGTTTGATAGACTAAATTAGAATCAATAATCCATGGTGAATTAATCTGATAAGGAGCATGACCGCCACTTATATTTAGATATATTTTTCCCTCAGAATTTCCATTGCAATCTGAACTTAGATTGGTAGAGTCAAGAACTTCTAGTGACAAGCTAATTTCTTGAGATGGAATATGTGCACTATAGTTTATTTGACAGTTGTGCCCATCAGTAATCAGAACTGTTACGGTTCCTGCCGGTAAATTTAGTGCCGTTGCATTTGTTTGGTGCAGACTATCATTCCACAGATATTGAATTGGAGCAAAGCCATTAGATATTACAACTGTAGCACTTCCATTCGAATTGTT
Source organism: Bacteroidota bacterium (assembly GCA_031367345.1). Lineage (GTDB taxonomy): Bacteria > Bacteroidota > Bacteroidia > AKYH767-A > 2013-40CM-41-45 > JADKIH01. The sequence continues at coordinate 16,116 of JANLPR010000099.1, forward strand.
TCCACATGTATTTACCGGTGTTGTAGTTGAACTTACTACTGGCAAGGTATTGTTATAGGGAACATCATAGTCGTAAGTAAATTTACATCCACTTGCATCAGTAATAGTTAAAGTATAGGTGCCTGAAAATAGTTGCGATAAATTTTGTGATGATGAAGAATATCCGTTTTCATTCGGAATATTTTTCCAGTTAAATTTGAATGGTGGATTTCCTCCTGTAATATTTAAGTTAATTGAACCATCAGAATTATTACTGCATGAGGATCCAATAATTGTTGGAATAATGATAGGTGCATTTGTAGGAGGAGTTCCTATGGTAACACTTGTTTCATAGGAACAAGGATTTGCTAACTGAGTCATAACAACATTGTAGGTTCCCGGTGGTAGATTGTTTACTGTTTGTGTTGTAGCGCCGTTCGACCAAAAGAAATCAACTACACCTGTCGCTGCCGTTAGTTGTGCAGTAAGCGATCCGTCAGATGTACATGAAGTGCTCGGCGTAGAATTAATGGTAATCGAAGGAGTCAATAATGAATCGGGAACTGGAAGTAGAGCTGCGTGCCTCATTCGTGTGCAGCCTGAATAAGGGTCGGTGATCATTACGTAAATTCTTTGAGCTGATGTTGGTCGAGCAATTACGATTTGGCTAGTCGTTTCACCCGTGCTCCATTGATAAGTGACTCCTGAATTTCCAGTGAGATCTGTCAATCCGGAATTTGCAGAGTTAGTATTTGTTTTAAGTGTATATGTTCCATTCCCATTGCAAAAAATATTTACCGATGCAGTTGGATTCGGATGAACTGTAATATGAATTGTATCAGTATTGCCATTGCAATTACTTGAAGATAATTTGCAATAATAATCACCATCGTCTGCAACTGCAAGAGCGTTGGCAGTTGCACCAATAATTGCTTCTCCGTTTTTATACCAAATATAATTTGCGCCGGTTGGTGCTTTCAAAAATGTTTTATTGCCTTCACAAAATGAACTATCGCCAACCAGTTGGATATGCGGACGATCATCGACCGTTATTTTCGTAGTGGTAGAATAAGTACAACCTGTACTGTGATTATACGATAAGTTTAGTGTTGCAGTGTAATTCCCTTTCTTTAAATAGCATGCTGGAAATAAAAGTGTATCATGAAAATTGATTGATCGATAACCGGGATTGACGGAAACACTAATAGATGTTCCTGAGATATTAATTCCTGAAGTGGGATAAACAATTACATTGTCGGAATCTCTTCTTATTGCGAAAGTATAATCTGTTCCATATTCATCAGGGCCATAATAATCGAGTGTGATAAGTGTTGAGTCGCTACTGCTACAGAACGGGCCCGGCGTTTGAACCATTTTCGGACGGTCAAGATGTCCAACCATAAAAGAAGAAGCGAACCAATGTGCGCCACCTACTTGAACATTATTTTGTCGCGGAGTTCCTAGGGCTGAATTTGAAAGCACAAGCCAATGGTAATAATAATATTCTTCAACAGCAAAAATTGTATTCGTCGACGATAGAGCAAACCAAGAGCCAAGAAAATCAAATACACCACCAAAATTTACCGATTCAGAATAAAACATCGGATGAAAATCTGTGCTGTCTTGTGTAGTACTTTGTTCAAAATAATTTTGATCGCCAAAAGTGAAATTGTATGGAGTGCCTTGTAAATATGAGTATAGAACTCGGTCAATTAATGGTGAATGCGGATTTGAACAATTGGTACACGGCGAACAGTTGTTACATCCATCGAGTGTCTGTACTACTTGCGTTTCATATCCGCCACAATAATAGAGAAAGGCTAAATAAGCTTCGGTAATAATAGGATTGTTTGGATGAGTTGCGTTGTAATTAGTTTTTAATGCCTTCATCGATTGAGCTATCGGAATTAAACCGGGAAAAGATCCTACACAGTCACCCCAAAATTCATATTCAATATTGATTACATCAATATCACTCTGGCAATCATTGAGCGAATTGAAATTCATTATTCTCATGCATTGTTTAAGATATTCGCCATCTTGTTGGGCTTGTGGTGTGGGATAAAAATTTGTTTCTACAGAGGCTAATGTATTATTGAAAAACGGGGAAGATTTTATATCATCGTTTAATCTCATAGCAGAAGTAACCGGATATCGATCAAAGTACGTTCCTAGACTATCAAAAAAATTGGTTGAACTTCCAACAGCACCAATTTGAGTAATTCCGTATTGTGTTTTTGCTTTTTGGATGAAGCGGCATAAATGCTTTTCTGCATTCTCATATTGATGTGTATTTTCATTCCATAAATATTTATCGGCTGCAATAATTTTATGCAAATCATAAAGCGCTAAGTATGTAATATGATTTTCGCAAGCATATTGAAGGATTGCATCTTCTTTTTCAAATATGCCATCGAAATTTCGGTCAACACCCAAAGTAGAACGTGAAGTATCAACAATGGATGTTCCCGGATAAAATTTCATAAAATCATCTATATACATTCCTCTGTGAGGGTCAGATTCGGGAGCGAACTGTGCTAAGGATTGAAAAGAAATAAAGAGTAATAAAAGTAGAGAGTAATATTTTTTCATACGATAATTATAAATGGTTAAACAATTAATCAATTAGACGGTGAGCAAAGGTGATGTCTATTTCCTAGTTGAAATTTTTACAAGTAATTTTTGACTTAAGTGATTTTTAATTGCTTCTTGTAATTTATTTAGGTGTCTAAAGTTATGAATTTTATTTAGACGATGTTCAATTTCTAACAATGATGCTGCAATCCATCTTTGCCGTTGATTACTATTGGACCAGTTTTTCACATTTCGTACATATTTAGCCATTTTAGAATTCAAGTTTTCAATATAATTTGTCGTGCCGAGACTTCGAGAAAAAATTTGCGCTACCTTTAATTTGTGTAGCATCAACGTTTCTTCTAGTCCTTCCATTAACGAGTTGGCGGCATTTTTATTTATTTTTAACAACTCTTTATGCGTGGCAAGTAATGTCGATTTTGCTTTTTGATAATCCGGTTCGCGATAGGGAATTTGAATTTTTGTTTTAAAATTTGATTTGTCTAGATCACTAAAGTAACTTAGCACATTCTCGCGTTTGTGCTATTGACATCGTTGTATTAATGCTTTTTTTCCAAAGACGTCAACTACGGCTTTATGCAAACCTTTGCTGCCATCGATTACTACTAAGATCCCATTCGTAAATGTAAATTTCTTTTCGATTATTTGTTTTAATAATTGACTTATCTCTTTGCTATTTTCAGATGAAGTCTGAATAAATCCAACTGGTATTTTTATTCCTTTGTCCGTCACTCCCAGTGCAACGACCATGTGTTCACTAGCAAGATATTTTCCATCAATTAAAAGGGCAACAAAATTATGATCTTCATGTGTTCACTCACAAAAAAACTTAAACGCCTCTTCGCTCTGTTCTTTAAATTCACGACACACTTGACTGGAGCTTAATCCAAAACTTTCGGCTAAATGTTCTGTTACTTTTTTATATTCGCGCATACTAATTCCATGTAGTACTTTTTTCAGAACATCTTCAGTAGGTTCGGATAGTTGGCGTAATTGTTTTATTCCAGGCAATGGAATACATTTTCCATTTTAAGAATCTCGAATTCTAGGAATCTCAACAGGTAAACGGTGGTCGCCCATTTTGACACTTCCCGGATTTTAGCCATGCCGGTAGTATTTTTTGGGGTCATTTAAAGAATGTTCGTACTGCTTTCCCGTCTTTTCTTGGATAATTTCCTCGAAAATTTGATTAATGATGATTCGACTCATTTCAAAATGATTCATGACCATTTCAAATTTGATGTCGACTGGTTGTTTGTAAAACCATTCGATGTTTTCTCGTTGAACTTTTGTAGTTTTGCTCAAGGTAGTTTGATTTAGTTTTTTAGTTGCAAACCAAAAACATTAAATTTAAACCAATTTAATAGCAGCAATTTACTTTGCTGCTATTTTTTTTTCAACTAACTTTGGGACAACACCAATTAACATTGTAAGATGCACCTATTAAAATGTATTATAACTAATAAAAAACATAATGGATAAAATTCTTGTTACAACCGATTTCTCTTCCAACTCAAAAGCGGGATTGCGCTTTGCTATTCAATTAGCATCGCAGCATAAATATGAGCTGACTTTTTTTCATTCCTATTACATTATGAAACCTACATCATGGAATGACGCAACTTTTGAAGCTTATGAAAAGTTAGAAACAGATAAAATTCAGAAGAAAATGAATCAATTTGTGGAATCTGTTTATAAAACCATTGGACTTGTTTCCAAAAATATAAAATGTGTGATAAAAAGTGCTGTTTTTACGGATAGCAATATCCGAGATTATGCTTTAGAAAATAAGTTCAGCTTTATATGTATCAGCACAAGGGGCGCAGGAACGCTAAAAAAAATATTCGGCACAAATACTTCTAATCTTATCAACCATTCAACAGTGCCGGTAGTTGCAATACCGCACAATTATCGAGCAAGCAAAATAACAAATATTCTTTACGCATCCGACCTTGTAAATCTTGAAAAGGAATTGAAGAAAGTTGTTGAGTTTACAAAGCCATTGAAATCAAAAGTGGAACTACTCCATTTCCAATTTCCGACTGATACAACAAATAATAAAAAAATGATGGTTGAGGCAGTTAAAAAAATTTCAAAGCATAATATTAAGTTACATCTCGAAGATATAAATCTTGCAGATGCTTTAATTTCAAATATTGAAGCAACAATTAGGAAATCAAAACCATCCATGCTGATAATGTTTACACAGCAGAACAGAAGTTTCTTTGATAAAATTTTTCTGTCAAGCAAATCAGCAGAGTATTCTTTTAATGCTAAAGTTCCGTTATTAGTTTTTAATAAAATCTAATTTCAGGAGAAACATTAACTAAAACAAACTTATAATTATGAAAGGCTCATTCAAACTCGGTAACATTGCAGGTATCGGTGTTTTCATACACTGGACATTCTCCATACTCATTGCTTACATCATTTTTAGCAGTTACCGTGCAGGGCAAAATGCAGAACAAATCATCTGGATGTTAGTATTTGTCATGAGCATTTTTGTAACCATTTTTCTGCACGAACTCGGGCATGCGCTCGCAGCTAAAAAGTATAACATAAAAACAAAGGACATCACGCTGTTACCCATTGGGGGACTTGCACGGCTTGAATCCATTCCCGAAAAACCCAAAGAAGAATTAGTTGTAGCCATTACTGGTCCGGCTGTAAATATTGGCTTAGCCATTATAACCGGTTTATTTATTACAATCCCCGATGCAAAAGATTTAACCATTCAATTGTCAGGCGGAATTAACAGCAGCAATTTCTTTCTCAACTTTTTTATTGTTAACATCTGGCTTGCACTGTTCAACATGATTCCTGCATTCCCGATGGACGGAGGAAGGGTGCTCAGAGCATTGCTTTCAATGAAATTTGAGCGACATATCGCCACAAATATTGCTGCCCGTATCGGACAATTTCTTGCAGTCGGATTTGTTTTTGTCGGATTTTTTTCCAATCCGTTTTTAGTGTTTATCGGTTTGTTTATTTTCCTTGGCGCACAAGCAGAAGCTCAATATACTCAGGCAAAATCAATGCTTGCCGGATATAAAGTTAAAGATGTATTGATGAAAGAATATAAAACCGTTGAGGCAAGCGAAACAGTGAAAACTGCAGTGCAAATGTTATTAAACGGGCAAGTTAAAAGTTTTTTAGTTACAGAAAATAGTAATCCTGTCGGAACTTTAAGCCGCGATGAAATAATAAAAGCATTGTCGAAGCAGGATGAAAACGAAATAATCCATAGTGTGATGAATAGAGATTTGATTTTTCTGAATGCAGATTCACCTTTGGAAAATGCATATCAGCAAGCGCAGCAAAATAAATCAACTTTAATGGCTGTGATGGCAAACAATCAACTTATAGGCACTTTGGATACAGAAAATATTTTGGAATTTATTATGATAAAAGATGCACAGGAAAAACAAACATGAAAACTATTGCTAAGAAAAGATATAATATTTTCAGAAAAATTAAATATGCAATTCTACGCATATCAAGAGCAAGAGGTAGTGTAAATGAAATTGCATCAGGGGCTTCTATAGGTACTTTTTTTGCCGTATTTCCAACCTTCGGTATTGGGATTTTAATGGTTCTTATTTTATCCCGTATATTCCGTTTCAATCTTATTGCAGCAGTTAGCAGCAGTATTATATCCAATCCGCTTACCAGTCCGTTCTTTATGTTACTTAGTTTTAAAATCGGCTCTCTTTTTCTGCACCCTCAAATAGATTTTAACATAAAGGAGTGGCAACATCAACTTGGCGAGGCAGGGTTAACCATTTTAATTGGTGCGCTTATAGTTAGTTCAACGGTAAGTATAATTGTGTATTTTGCTGTAAAATATTTTGTTCAGGAATACAGAATACGAAAAGTAAAGCAAAGCAAACCGCAATTGGATAAAGTGAAATTTAAATAGATAGATTAAAAAAGAATAATACAATTTAAAAATTTTAAACCAGCAAACAACGGAACTACTTATTAATAAAAGAAACAAACTAAGTACAATCCAAAATAAATTTCAAAAACTATTTTCATTTCTGAAAATTGAATTTTACAAACAGGCACATTCACATGGAAAAGGTTCGCCAAAAAAACACTTTGAACAATGAACGGGCAATCGGTGATGTTCGAAAAAACAATTTGTCCGGAACAATCAATATAAACGGAGTAATGAAAGTTGCTGAACTTGAAAGTGCATTTTCTAAAACTTTCGGGTTGGCGGTGCAGGTATTCCGCAAATCAGGGAATGTATGGCTGCAAACTACAGCCACAGATGAATGGACTCTTGCTGCACAAAATCAAAAGGCAATGGAAATGGAAAAACGAACTGCTTCCGATAAAAATATAATTGATGCCGGCGACCGTCAGGAATTAGAATATTTATCAAATATACAATCAACAATAAATAAATAAAACAAGCAGATGAAAACAATACTCGTTCCAACAGATTTTTCAAACAATGCCAATAACGCATTGAGATACGCCAGTGCTTTTGCTCAGGAAACTCGCAGTAAATTAGTTTTGCTTAATGTATATACTCCATCCATTGGTGGTTACAACATGATTAGAGGAATAATTGCAGAAGAAACGGCATTGGCAAAAGGGCAAATCAAAAAACAAATGATAAAGTTGTGTGATAAATATGTAAAATCATCTTGTTCCACTTTGGTGGAAATTGGCAGTCCTGTGAACGAAATTATTGGTTCTTCAAAAATAAATAAAGCCAATATTATTATCATGGGAACACATGGGGCAAGCGGGTTAAAACGAATTTTATTCGGGAGTAATACTGCGGGTGTAATTTCAAAATCTGCAATGCCTGTTCTTGCAGTACCACAGCGTTACCGTTTCAAAAAAATAAAAACGATTGTTTATGCTTCTGACTTGAAGAATACCATAAATGAATTGCAACGAATTATTTCGATTGTTAAACCATTGAATGCAACAATTGAAATTTTGAACCTTAATTATGGATGGGATAAAAATGCAGACAAGATGAAATTACTTGAAAGAAAGATAAAATCGTTGAGCTATAAAAAAATAAAATTGGTTGAACAAAAAGCAAACATTGAGCAAACCATGTTAGAGCAAATCAAAAAGTATCTTAAAAAACGCAAGCCGGAAATTTTAGTTATGTTACCCGAAGACAAAGCTTGGTTCGATAACCTTTTTATCAGTAGTAAAACAGAGGAGTTGGCTAATCAATTAAAATTGCCTTTGCTTGCAATCAGAAAAGCAATAGTTAAATCAAATTAATCCTGATATAATGAAATTTTTAATCCCAACTGATTTCTCCAAACTATCAATAGTGGCAGTTCACTATGCACTTGAGCTATCTAAAAAGCTGGATGCACAAATTGTATTACTGAAAGTTGTTAATCTAAGTGCTGTTCCCCGTACACAATTGTTTGTTAAAGCAGAAGAAAGAATGGTTGATGATGCAAAGCAAGACAGCATTCAATTGATTAATAAAATAAAAACTGAGCATAAAGGTAAACTCAATATCGGCTACAAAGTTATTTGTGGGTATCCAGTTGAAGATGTAGTAACCAATTTTGCTCACCATAATAATTTTGACCTCATTATTATTGGAACCAAAGGCGCATCCGATTTAACAAAGGTGCTGATTGGAAGCAATGCAACCGCTGTAATAAACAAAAGTGATATTCCCGTTATTATCGTACCTGAATTTGGGCGATTTAATAGCATAAAAAACATTGTTTACGCCACAAATATGTGGGACTTGGACACGGAAATAAAAACGCTTATACCATTAGCAATAATATTCAACTCCAACATTCATATTCTGCATGTTATTTCTCCTTCATCAAATAAGAAAATTGACCCTGAGCTGATGTTGGCATCAATTAAAAAGAAATATTCTAAAATTACATTTCATGTTTCAATAAATGATAATATTGCTGTAGGCATTGATGAATATGTGGCAGACATAAAAGCAGATATGCTGGCAATGTTCACCCATGAAGTTACATTTTTTGAAAAACTATTCGGAAAAAGCGTTACCCGCGAAATGGCTTTTCACACCTCGATTCCATTGCTCACCTTTAACAATAACCTTGTGAATACAACACCAGTTAATTATTCAACCTGATTATTGCATTACTATCGTGAAACAGATGATTGCACTACCATAGTTTAAAATTTATTAAAGCAATGTTAATTACAACCCATCTTAGTGTCCTTTTTAATTTTAATATTTACACTTATAACTAAAATTTTAAGAATTATGGAAGATTTAATTTTTTCAATTAGCGGAAATAGTGTTACCCCTACAAGATTTGAGGGGAAGGTAAGGCAGTTCAGTATAGCAGTGGACGAGCCTGAAAATTTTGGTGGTAAAGATTCTGCCCCAACTCCAGTTGAATACATTCTTGCAGGGTATGCCGGGTGTTTAAATGTGGTAGTTAACCTGATTGCTAAAGAAATGAATATCGCTATACAACATCTTGAAATTAATATTACTGGTAATATTAATCCCGAAAAATTATTGGGAATTTCGGATAAAGAACGGGCAGGCTTTAAATCATTAAATATTCAATTAGACATTAAGAGTGACGCTTCCAAGGAAATGTTACAGAAATTGCTTAATCAGGTAAACGAACGATGCCCTGTTAACGATAACCTTGCGAACACAACCCCTGTTAATTATTCAATCTAATTTTTTCAAACTAAATGCGATACGAAATAATTAACAAATGAACTGGCACAAATTAAGCATACCCGAAGTTTTTGAAGTGCTTGGTACAAACCAACACGGCTTAACAGCAATTGTAGCAGAGGAAAAATTGCGTCAAACAGGTACCAACGAATTAGAAGAAGGTAAAAAGAAAAGCATAGCCGGTATGCTGCTATCACAGTTTAAAGATGTGATGATTTTAATTTTACTGGCAGCAGCAATTATAGCAGGCATTGTTGGTGACCTTACTGACACCATCGTTATACTCATAATTGTTTTATTAAATGCTTTTCTGGGTTTCTTTCAGGAATACCGTGCTGAAAAAGCCATGCAGGCTTTAAAGCAAATGTCAGTTACTCAAGCCAGGGTAATGCGTGATGGAATCATCACCTGGCTATCTGCTACAGGATTGGTGCCCGGTGACGTAGTATTATTAGAAGCTGGTAACGCAGTCCCTGCAGATTTGCGCATTATTGAATCCAAAAATTTAAAAATTGAAGAAGCAGCATTAACAGGTGAATCCTATGCAGTAGATAAAATAATCGATTCGCTTGAAGCGGATAATTTGCCAATTGGAGACAGAAAAAATTTGGCATTCAAAGGCACGTTTGTTACTTATGGAAGAGGAACTGGCGTAGTCATTACCACAGGAATGCAAACGGAGTTAGGACGTATTGCTAAAATGTTACAGGAAGATGAAACCCTCACTCCATTGCAACAGCGTATGGCTTCATTTGGTAAAAAACTTTCTATACTGGTTCTGTTTTTATGTGTCTTATTTTTTGTTGCAGGTTGGTTGCGTGGTGAGGATATAGCAAAAATGGTTCTAACCAGTATTTCACTCGCTGTTGCAGCTATACCCGAAGCGCTGCCTGCGGTGATAACTATTTCCCTTGCATTAGCAGCAAAAAGAATGATTCGGTTTAATAGTCTTATCAGAAAATTACCGGCGGTAGAAACCTTAGGTTCAGTAACCTATATCTGCACAGATAAAACAGGTACGCTTACCAAAAATAAAATGCATGTGGAACAAGTTTTTGTAAACGGACAACTATATGAACGAAATGCATTGTCCTCAATCAAACAACAGGACGATGTTATGTTATTGCTTCATGCGTTTGCCTTGAATAATGATGCCGTTGAAGATGCTGATAATATTATAAAAGGAGACAGTACAGAAATTGCTTTAATGGAAGTGGCAAGAGAACACCAGATAAAACCGGATACGTTGCCACGGCTGGCAGAAATTGCTTTTGATTCTGACCGCAAAATGATGACTACTTTTCATGCGCATCAAAATAAAATTATTTCATTCACAAAAGGAGCCCCGGATATTTTATTGCAAAAATGTGAAAATATTGATACTCCTTTACTTCAGCAACAAGTAGATGATATGGCGGCTAAAGGTCACCGGGTACTCGGATTTGCCTGTCGCTATTGGGATGAATTACCTGAAAACCCGAATAGTGAGATTCATGAATCTGGTTTGCAGTTTTTAGGGTTAACCAGTATGATTGACCCGCCAAGGGACGAAGTGTTTGAAGCAGTGGCTCAATGCAAAACAGCAGGTATTGTGCCCGTTATGATAACTGGTGACCATCCTCTTACGGCAAAGACTATTGCACAACGCATCGGAATTTTAAGCAGCGAAAAAGATATTGTAATAACCGGACAACAACTGGCAGCATTAGATAATGACAGTTTTCTGGCTAAAGTAGAAAAGATAAAAGTATATGCCCGTGTTTCGCCAGAACAAAAACTGCAGATTGTAAAAATGCTGCAACAGAAAGGTCATTATGTAGCTATGACAGGTGATGGAGTAAATGATGCACCTTCCTTAAAAAGGGCAAACATTGGTATCGCAATGGGCATTACTGGTAGTGATGTTTCAAAAGAAGCAGCTCACATGATTTTGCTAGATGATAATTTTTCAACTATCGTAAAGGCGGTAAGAGAAGGAAGGAGAATTTATGATAACATTCTCAAGTTCATCAAATACCTGATGACAACCAATTCCAGTGAGTTATTGACTTTACTGCTCGGACCTATTATTGGTTTACCAATTGCATTGCTACCAATTCATATTTTATGGATAAACTTAGTATCTGATGGCTTACCTGCTATATCATTATCATTTGAAAAAGAAGAAAAGGATATTATGAACAGACCGCCACGGCCTCCTCAGGAAAGTGTTTTTGCAAATGGCAGGGGTATTCACATGATCTGGGTGGGTATTTTAATGGCAGGTATTGCATTGTCCTTGCAGGGATGGGCAATTAGAAATGGGCTTCATTGGCAAACAATTGTTTTTAATTTTTTATGTATAAGCCAATTGTCGCATGTAATGGTAATTCGCAGAGAAAACCAATCATTGTTTGGTGCTGGATTATTTTCCAATAAACCTCTTATTGGTGCAGTACTCACGGCTTTATTACTCCAAGTTGTTATTACCTATACGCCTTTTTTTCAACCGATTTTTCACACCGAAGCTTTAACCATTAATGAATTTATTTTAGTTGGAACAGCTTCCTTGTTGGTAGTTATTGCAGTTGAAATTGAAAAAATAATTTCGAGGAATAAAAAAATAAACAGGTAATCTCAAATTAAAACAGTTAAAAAAAATACTTATGAAAAACAACGATAAATTTTCCACCATAATTTTAGGCATCAATAAGACTGTAATTCGTTTTTTAATTGGACTTATGACCCTGACTTTAATTCTGGGTACACTACATCTTATGATTTTAGAATATCAAAAGATTAAAGAACATCCTTTTTTATTAGTTGATGTCAGCACTTTATTCGAAGTGTTTAATTTAATATTGATTATTGCCATTGGATATGAACTTATAAAATCATTGTTAATAATTATTTCATCTGACACAGTTCCTACTGTTCCAATTATACAAATAGCAATTATTGCAGTTTCAAATAAAATAATTACATTAAATATAAAAGAAACTGATGTAAATACCCTAATAGGTTTAGCTTTATTAATTGCAGCTCTCGGTGTTGCTCATTTTTTGTTGAAATATCGTAAGGAGGGATTGAATGAATCGCATGTTGAGAGCAGTAAGTAATGCTAAGTCAAACTAAGTTACAGAGATTTTTATTTGTTAATATGCAAACCAATAGCACTTTCTGTGTCGGATACAAATCAAATTAATTGGAAAATTTATACTTGTTTATATTATTGGCATTAGCTGCTGAAATTCTTGGCACAGTAGGGGGATTTGGTTCTTCACTGTTTTTTGTTCCTATTGCTGCTTACTTTTTAGATTTTCATTCTGTACTTGGAATCACTGCATTGTTTCATGTATCAAGTAACCTTACGAAGATTGCTTTTTTTAGAAAAGGATTTGATAAAAAACTGGTCATTTCTATTGGTGTGCCTGCGATACTTTTTGTAATAGTGGGTGCTTTTCTAAGTAAATTCATTGAAACAATAGTTCTGGAGATTTCATTGGGATTGTTTCTGATTGTAGTCAGTTTGGTTTTTCTTATTTTTAAAAAACTTGCAGTGAAGCCTACGTTATGTAATTCCATTGTTGGTGGAACCTTTTCAGGATTCATTGCAGGATTGTTAGGAACGGGAGGAGCAATAAGAGGAATAACCTTAGCAGCTTATAGTCTTAGAATGGAGGTCTTTATTGCAACCTCTGCGATAATTGATTTAGGGATTGATTCAAGCAGAAGTGTTGTTTATTATTTGAATGGATATGTGCACACGCACGACCTTTATCTTGTTCCGATTTTGTTAGTCGTTAGCATAGTTGGAACCTTCATCGGAAAAAAAATCTTAACCCGCATCTCGGAAAATCAATTTAAATCCATTGTGCTGGTTTTAGTTTTAATTACTGGTATTGTTACACTGACAAAGGTGGTTTTATAATGAAACAGAACTATGAAATGAATTACTCAAAGAATTATAAATGCTTTAAGAAATAAATAACATGAACGTAGCAATATACAGCACCCACAAATTCGAAAAAGACTATCTTGAAAAAGCGAACAACAATCAATACAATTTTAAATACATAACAAGTGCGCTTTCTTCAGAAACAGTACATTTAGCTGAAGGATGTGAAGCAGTTTCAATATTCGTAAGTGATGATGCAACTGCTCATGTACTTCAACTCCTGAACAAAGCAGGAGTTAAATTTCTTGTACTTCGTTCCGCAGGATATAACCATGTGGACATTGCGGAAGCTAAAAAACTTAATATAAAAGTCGCGCGGGTCGCTGAATATTCTCCTTATGCAGTTGCTGAGCATAGTTTTGCGCTTATGCTTGCATTGAATCGTAAACTCATACGTGCTCACAACCGTGTAATGGAACAGAATTTCTCATTGGATGGCTTGGTGGGATCCGATATGAACGGAAAGACAGTCGGCATTATAGGAACAGGAAAAATTGGAAGTGTGGCTGCAAAAATTTTTCATGGATTTGGGTGTACAGTTCTTGCCCATGACCAGTTTGAAAGCGAAGAATTAAAACAGAAGTACAATGTAACCTATACAGATTTTGAAACACTCTGCAAACACTCTGACATCATTACACTGCATGTTCCATTGACAGAAAAAACAAAACACATCATTAATAAGAACAGTATTGAAATGATGAAAGCAGGAGTAATGCTTATTAATACCAGCCGTGGAAAGCTTGTCAATACGAAGGATGTGATTGACGCATTAAAATCCGGCAAGATCGGTTCATTGGGTATTGATGTGTATGAGGAGGAAGAAGGATTGTTTTTTGAAGACCATTCAGAAGATATTTTACAGGATGATACTATCGCCCGCCTAATGTCATTCCGGAATGTCCTTATAACAAGTCACCAGGCATTTCTGACAGACACAGCATTAACAAACATTGCAGAAACGACCATTTATAATCTGGATTGTTTTGGGAAATCTGGAGTTAATAAAAACGAAATTAAATTTTGAGGATGGAAAATGGAAGCAACAAATAAACATACCTAAGAAGAGAACTTGGCGACTTTGCTTCAATCCGAAATATATTTATATGGCTTCAAAGTTATTTATGCGACAACAGAATAGTAAATTTCCAACGACAACTAAAGATTGTGAGTACGAAGTGTGAGTGTGAAAAATCGAAACTAGTTTAGACTTTCGATCTACACACTCGCACTCAAACCCACACTGAAATTCAGCAGGAGTGAGAAATTTGAGTGTGAAACCCAACCATGCTCAAACCGCAAATCAAAAACCTTTTTTCGAACTCACACGGTCTTTTTGACTTCCAAGAATTTTATCATTGCATAGAGCATTTTCGAAATTTCTTCGGTCACTTGTATTTTAATAAAAATTGAATGAGACGAATAAAATATTTTTTTATTTTTTATTGCTTTTTACTGGAGTTTCTAAAGCACAATACTCTGATAGGTTTTGGTGTTTTGGTGATTCTGCAGGAATAAATTTCAGTTCCTTAAATAATCCAGTTCCTACAGTTACAGGATTAGACACACGCGGTAGTTGCACTAGTATTTCTGATTCGATAGGAAACTTATTGTTCTATGCGAATACTCGAGCTGCAAAAGCAGGTCTTACGGGCCAAATCAGAAATCGAAATCATGAGATTATGCTCAATGGGGATTCTTTATACGGAGCAGGCTGGTATTTTGAAATGACAATCATTCCAAACCCAAGCTCGGATAACACATTTTATTTGTTTGCATCTGGAGTTTCCAGTTATTGTGGATTATACTATTCAGGTATAGATTTGAATCAGAATGGCGGACTCGGTAATAATATCCTAAATGTATTTTTGACTCTTTATTTTGATCTAATACTTTAATCGGTGATTCGTCTGCTTGTAAATAATTTATTTCAAGTAATTTCTTTTTTAGTACTTCAAAAAGAGGTGCAATCAAATCACTTCCTTGAAAAACCCAATCAGAAATGGTTGAACTAGGTATTTCAATCCCTAAACGTTTGAGTTGTTCAATTTGGCGATTTAAAGGTGAGTGATCAACATATTTTGTGATAAAGATCCACGCAAGTAATGCAGGCCCCGGAATTACTTTTTCAATAGGGAACGATGGAAGCTCGCCGAGAACTACACCTTCTCCTTTGGGTAATGCGTATTTGGGACGAATATTTTTTTTTACAAATAATTGGCTCGGTTCAAGTTATAATTGTTCCGTTACTTCTTCTCCTATTCGTACAAGTACTGTTGTATCATAATTGGGTTCAATAATAATTTCTACACGTGGCAAATGATCAGGCAATGGAACTCTTCCTTCTTTGTGTTCTGATTTTTTGGAAGGCGTTTTCCGTTGGTAAGTGATTGTTTGCTTTTTCTCTTACTCTTGTTCTTGAACATCTACATCCAGTGCCAATGAAAGTTGACCGAGAATAACAACCTGCGCAAACCGTTCTGATTTTTTTCCGTACACTGTGCGCAGAAGTTGATCTAACTGATTTTCTAGTTTTTCAATTCGAGAAGATTGTTTTTCAAGTTGAATATCCTTCTGCTGAATAATTGCTAAAAGCGCAGCGGCATCGGGAATATTTTCCTCTTTAATCACAAGTGTAAAGATATAAATGAAAAATATTTTTTGAAACTATTTACTAAACTATTATTTTAAAACACAAATTATTTTGCCGGAATTCTGGCAACTCTTAATAAAATTCGAATCTTAAGATTTACCCTTTTAAGTTTCTCAGCATTTCGCTGATCACTTTTTGTTTTAGTGCAGGGATGTCTTCTTCTGTCATTCCAATTGTAGAAATAGGTTCAGACCAAATACATGTAAGCGTTCCGGGAGAAAGTTCAAGAGGATGTAACGGTGAAAGAAGTTTGCCTGAATTTACAAGAGTCAGTGTTGCAATCGGTACTTGCGCTTGAATAGCAAGACGAAAAGCCCCATCTCGAAATTCTAATAATGGCTGATTTGTTTTATTTCTTGTTCCTTCCGGGCAAATGAAAACAGAAATGCCATCACGAATTGCTGAGATCATATTTTCCATGCTCTTTGCACGGGCAAATTTGTCTTTTCTGTTTACACTGATATAAAGATTTCTGATAATATATCCCATCAAAGGAATTTTAGTAAGCTCTTCCTTGGCTAAAAACTTTAATGTGTGTTTGGCAGCAACAGCATAGGCAGGAATATCCAATTGAGAAAGGTGATTGGCAACAAATACATAGGTTTGTTCTTTCTTCAAGAGTTCTCTGTTCACCACTTTCAATCTAATTCCAAAAAGTACAAATAGAGAAGATGCCCATGTTCTTGAAATGTAACGATGAGCAATAAAAGGAGCTTTCTTTTTTGGGAAGAATGTAAATACAATGAAAAATGCTATGATTACTAGCAAGAGTGTCGTTACAAAAATCAAGAGCCCATAGATGCCCCAGAGTGTCTTTAAAATTCTTTTCATAATATCAACGAAAGTTTAATTTTTCAATTGGTGAATGTACTTTTTATTTGCTGACAACCATTGTATAGTCGAGAAACAATCCTTTTTTCCAATGCTGATTTACAAAGTAGCTTGTGTCGCTTCTTAGCTCTGCATTATACAAAAATCCTTGATCAGGTAATGAAGGCACTTTAGCTTCTCCTTTGAATCCTTGTGATTGAATCTGATCTAGGTAATTAATTCGGTTATCATATTGAGTTGAAAATTCTCGACTTATTTTGTACTGACTAATTGCATGGAATAATACAAATGAAAGTAATGCAAATTGAGTGATGAATGAAAATGTGTTTTGGTACTTAGAGTTGTTTGCTTTCATACCCAGCAAAGAAATAATAATTGCCATGCAAACACTGAAGATGAATGGTATCAAAAGTAAAGTCCGAGCAGGTCCAAATTCGCCAAGAATAATCGTATTTGGAAGAATACAAAGGAGCACAGTAAATAATGTAAGCGAAATTGTTTTAACGATATGTTTGTTGATGTTTTTACTAGGCAGGTTCAGTTTTTTCTGTAAGTTATATCCAACGAATAACCATGGACTTCCAAATAATAAGTAAATCCAAATTTGCTTAGGAAGGTAGAATAAAAATATTTTCACGGCCGATTTGCAAAAAATGACAAATTGTAGCAGGATAGTAGATGATGGTAACAGTTTGTGTCGCAGCAATGAACCAGGCGAAAATATCGAGGATAATAAGGCTAGTGAAATGATTGTAACGACAAATATTATTTTCTTGTTTTCTTTTTTCTTTAAAAACGATTGAATCCCATTAATGAAAATGCTGTATACAGAATAGGAAAATAAAAGCAAGACTACTGAAAGCGCGATTGACTCGCTGGAACTACCAATGTAAATTGAGCAAAGGAGCGATGCTGCTGACAGAGAAACAGATTTTTTATCATTTAATAAAAATAATAAAATAATTAATGTGCAGATAAAACTCCATAAATAGGTAGTGACGCTAATAAACCAAAACCAGTTTTCTCCTATGGAAAAAGAGTTGAAAAAAGTTGATGCTAAAATTATTAGTGCTAATAAATTAGAGTTCGATTTTGTAATGTCGTTCTTTAATTTAAAATTGATTTTGCAAATTAGTGCAGAAAGTATAACGTATAATGCTAAGAATGTAGCTATGAAAAAAGCGGGTAAGAAATATCGATTGTCTGCAAAAGTTAAAAGGAAAGTACTTATCAAATGACAGAACCATCGTCCACTAAACTGATTGAATTGTAAAAAAGTTGCATTGAATGGTCCAGACACTTTCGTGAGATAAATAAAATAGTAATCGTCGGAGGCCAGTCGTGAATTCCACGATAGAATAAAAATTAAAGCTGCAAATAATATAGTAAAAGAATAACTGAACGTTTTCGAAAGCATCCTTTTAATTTGTCTTAACTTTATTCCATTTCTTCAATTGCCAATTTACTTCTGCTGTGCAAATGTGATTTTTTTCAGTGTCATAAACCTCGATAGTCATAAGGTATAAAACTGAATCAGATAATTGAAGCGGGCTGATTATTTTTTGATCTATTTCTGTCGATGCAATTTGAGCAGCTGCACTAACTGTTTTCTTAGCCTGATAATGATATGTCATTTTCAGGTCTTTCATGATCAAACGTAAGTCATCTCTTCTCAAAGCGCGCATCAAAGAGAGCCCGGAAACAAATTCGCAGAGTGTTGCCAAAGCACATGCGTGAATTCCATTTAAATGATTTTTATTTACTCTAAGATAGGGGAGTTGAACATGAATTCCATTTTTATAAACTTCAAGAATTTTAAATTTATGTGGACGGTTAAATGGAATAGAATAACTCAATGCCCATTGCAGAAATTTTCGTTTTAGCGGTGATGTTTCTGCTTGATCCATCATTTTGTGAAGCTGTTTCATTATGCTTAATTAGAAATGTTACGTTGTAATTCTAAATATGCACTGAAAAATTCTTTCTCCATCGTTTCGACGATTTGTTTTATTGGATAAATCCCATGTATCAATTCTACGGTTTGACCGGCACACCACAAATTATTGTAGTTGCCCGGTTTCACAGCATCCTCCAGCCAATGAAAACTTCTTCGCTGGATAATCATTTTAAAATATTTTTTCGTTCTTGGATTTTTACTCATAAATCTTTCAAACCAGTTTTGTCTCGTTCCTATTTTTTTTGCATACGCCGTATTTATAATTGTACATGGAGTCCCGCTGATTCTATCGGTCATTACAATATCTGCCATTCCTGAATCCACGATCGCTTTCTTGTATTCTCCTGAAACATCCGCCTCTATACTAGCAATGAACCTTGTTCCACAATAACCGGCAGAGGCTCCTGCTGCCAAAACACTTAATAATGCTCTCCCATTGGCAATGCCTCCTGCGGCAAGGATAGGTTTACGAGGAAATTTATTTTTCAAAGTTTCAATTAATAGTATTAATGGAAACGGACCGGCATGTCCACCAGCTCCCTGGCCTACTGCTACGAAACCATCGCAACCGGCTTTGTAACATTTTGCAGCATGTTCAATGTTTGTGACATCACAAAAAACTTTTCCACCGTAGCTATGAACACCTTCAATTATTTTTTTAGGATTTCCA
>JANLPR010000101.1:0-11680 GCA_031367345.1 Bacteroidota bacterium
CCTTTCTGTTGGTGAAGAAAATGTTGTTGTTCTTCTCCCGCAGAAACCGCAGAAATCCGCAGAAAAAAGTAGTCCGCTTTTTTAAACGTTATCTCTCGATTTTCAAATTACAATTCTCAAATTACAAATTACAATTCTCAATTTACAATTCTCAATTTACAATTCTCGATTTACAATTCTCAAATTACAAATTACAATTCTCAAATTACAATTCTCAATTTACAATTCTCGATATTCAACTATCCATCAAAAAAAAGGCTGCTCCGAATAAACGAAGCAGCCTTTTTTAAAATAAAAATATTGACTAGAACTTAACTGCTTTCGTAGAAACCGTAGTTCCGTTGAATTCAGCTTTGATCATATAAGTACCTGTTGCAAGTGTAGCTACATTTAATGTTTCGTGGTTAGTACCTTTAGAAACATAAACTACCTGCGAAGAAATTTGTCTTCCTGTAAGGTCAAACATTCTCACTATTACTTTTCCTTGTGCTGCAGCATTCAATTGAAGATCGATTGAGTTTGCATCTACCTGAGAAGTATAAATAGCTAATTGAGTTGCTTTCACTTCGTGAACACCATTCCAACATGGAGCTGTTTGATCGTTTGGATCGAACACAATCACAGCAACTGAGTTACCTGTATAAGTACATGTTGGATCTAATGAAAGATCTCCTAAAAATACCGGCGTTGGGGTTGCACCTGTTGCATTACCAAATACAACCGGAGTCAAATAATATGTTCCATAAACCACTGTTGTACCATTGATCAATGTTCCATCGTTTATCAACTGACGCATTGAAGTTGCAGGTGCCGGAAATTCAAAACGATATGAAGCTACTAAACTTGGATCTAACAATGGATTAGAGTTTCCTGTGATATCTGCTGAAGAAATAATCCAGCTAGATCCTGCATAAGCACCCACTGTTGGACCGTACGCTGCAGTTGATGTTACTGTTAATGTTTCACCTTGACAAATGTATGGAAGATCTCCTACAGCTGTTCCTGGAGTAAGATTTGGATCTGCACACTGAACAGTTGGAACAATTACATATTTATAAATTCCACCAGCTGTTGTTGATGTTGTAAATCCACCTGCCCACATTGTAAGTGAATCTGCAATACCTAATGCAGAACGTTGTGTTCCTAATTCGATATCTAACCAGTTGATACCACCATCTATACTGTAAGTTGAACCTGTAAATCCTGTTGCAGCACCAGTAGAAACCATCATGTTCATACCCGGTACATTTTTCACATCAGAACCGAAAAAGTTTCCGAGTGGAGTTGCAGAAGTCCATGTTGTACCTCCATCTGTTGTAGTAACCATCGTACTAACACCTGTTGCAGCAGTGTAGAGCCTTGCTAATCCATTTGAAGAACTAGTAAAACAAATATCAATTGCACCATTTGTTGGAACTGTAATTCCTGTAGAAGATACTGTCCAGTTATATCCACGATCGATTGATCTGTAAACACGACCTTTGTTCGTATCGAACCAAGCTGTATCACCAATTACTTGGTAGTGACCAACGATTCCATACTCTCCTGCTAAAGGTGCAGGAATGTTTGCAGATGGCACGCTTGTCCATGTAGTACCACCATCTATAGTGGTGTAAATTTCAAATTGAGTTGAAGGATTCGGATCTCCAACAGTAAATCCACTGTTTGCATCCCAGAAGTGAACAACATCAGGAAAAGAAGATGCGTTAAAAATTGTTCCTACACCTTGTTGGGCCCAATTCATTCCTCCATCAGATGTATGCCAGATGCCACCACCTGAACCTGCAGTTGCATTATAAAATACCGCCCATGCATTAACCATATCTACACCCTTTATCATTGACCAATCGTGTGTTGCAGGAGCTGGAATTGTACCAGCCATCCATGTTGTTCCACCATCCATTGTCATTGAGAAATCTTGACGACTTGCTAAACCGCCTGAGCCATCATAAGAACTTATCCATACTGTATTTGCATCTACAACAGATACGTTTCTAACACCAGATGATACCGGTGTAAATCCTGTTGCTTGTGTAACCCATGATCCGACCTGTGCTTGCGTACTTGCACCGGCCAAAAGAAGGGCAATAAAAAGTAATTGCTTTTTCATGTTATTTTGGTTAGAGATATTTTTCGTAAAAGTACTAGATATTACTTGAAAAACAACCGTTGTTCTCAAGTAATTATATAAAAATGTTTCGAAATTAACATCAAAACGGCATTATTTACATTCCTGTGACCCCAATTGATGGTTTAACTTTTTGCAGACCAAATTAATTCAACTCCGAAATTATGGCCTCCATTTAATTGTACAACCAATCGCTTTCGTTTCTGCTGTTGCAATAGGTTTATTTGCAAGCAATGCATCTACCGCTTGCTCCACATATTTTTTTGTCACTTTCGTTGCATCGTCTGAGTTGTCATCGATAGCACCAATGTATTTTACAACCAAACCGTCATCCTCTTTTTTCAATACAAAAACATGTGGCGTCCTCGCAGCTCCATAAGTTTTAGCAATGTCTTGCGTATCATCGACTAAATATGGAAATGTATATTTTCTTTCTTTTGCCAACTCTTGCATATTCTCAAAAGAATCTTCCGGCTCTCTGTTTGCATCGTTCGGATTAATAGCAATCACCGGAAATCCTTTTGAAGCATATTTTGCATCCAACAATAAAATTCGTTGCTCATACGCTTTTGCAAAAGGACAATGATTGCAAGTAAATATCACAATAAATCCTTTGGCTGCCGTAAAATCTTTCATGGCAACAAAATTCTCATTCGTGCTTTTGAGACTAAAATCCATTGCCTTATCACCAATCTTATATCCTTGCGCAAACATGTTTGTTGTCATTGCGAAGACAACAAATAAAATTAATCTTACTTTTTTCATGGCTATTTATTTTTAACATTAATTAATACTGTATTCAATTCTTCGTAAGTAATTTCGCCCTCTTTAAAATAAATTTTCTTGCCATCATTATATACGACTGTGGCTGGTATCGCACCACTCCAACTGCTGTCAATTTTGTTAATCCAATTGTTTGGGTCCTGATCATTTATATGAACAACAGTTGATTTGATTTTCTTCTCACTTAAAAATCGATTTACTACTTCTTTAAATTTGCTATTGAAGTCTAAGTTCGCAAGAAACAATTTGGAATTGCCCAAAATCATTTCTGAATTTATTTTTTCCAAGATCGGCAACTCTGCAACACACGGTCCACACCATGTAGCCCAAAAATTAATTACTACAACTCCTTTTGAATTAGAAATTGACTCCCGATTGAATTGATTAAAATTTTTATCGGGAATTATTTGTGCAAATAAATTTATAGTTACAAAAAAGAAAACAATAATGAGGTAGACCTTCATCGATCAAAGATAATAATAAAAAAACAATAAATTTTTCTCTACAAAAATCGGCAATTGATCTTTCAACAAAAAAGAGAATATTATTTTATCACACTTACTTTTCCAATATACGAATGCTGCTCATTTTTCAAATCTGTCACTTTTATTTTGTAAACATAGATATCGTTCTGAACTTCATTCTTAACTTTCCCATCCCATGGTTTACTATAATCTGTCGTTTTGTATACTAGTATTCCCCAACGGTCATAAACAGTCAGTTCATATTCTTTTATGAACGTACCATATCCTTGAAAATAATCATTCACTCCATCTCCATTCGGTGTAAAAGCTGAAGGCACGAAAAAGCTGAATCCATATTCAATTCTTACGATCCCTCGAACAGTATCTTTGCATCCATGATCTGATTCTACCATCAATGTTACATCATAAAATCCGACGGCATCAAACGTATGATACGGAGATGTTAATTGACTTAAGACTGAGCTATCACCAAAATCCCAATTATAATACGCTCCATTTACAGTGTGATTTTCGAAATGAATAATCGGTTCATAAACAGTTGCAATATCGGGATCAGGTGTAAACGCTGCTATCGGATTAGGATACACTTCTATAATCTTTGGCAAGGTTGTATCACTCGAACATCCGCTTGTTGTTGTAACTGTAAGTGTAACAGAATAAGTTCCCGGTACTGTGAAATGATGAATCGGAAATGGAAGTGTATCTGATTGCCCATCCGAAAAACTCCAATGAAAAAAATTACTATTGGCACTGCTGGTATTTCCAAACGGAACTTCTAATGGCGAACATCCTTTCAACACCGTTGGCATAAATTCGGCTTGTGGCATTGCTAATACTTCTACAGTCGATAAGTAAGGCTGGCCGGGACAACCGTCGTATGTATACGATAAATTCACAGGAAATACTCCGACGCTATTATAAACTATCGATGGTGGATTTTGCAAGTTACTTGTAACAATATTTGATGATGCACCAAAACTCCACGTATAATCTACACCCGGAAAAAGTGTTCCGAATGGCAAAAATGTAAATGAATTTCCTTCTAAACATTGTGGCAATTGATCAGCAAATTCGGCTGAAGGAATTGCTTTTGCATTCATCTGAACTGTATCTTTTGAAAGACAGCCGATGGAATTCACTGCAGTTAAAATATAATTTGTTTGAGTTGCGCCTACCGATGGATTTACCATAGTAATATTTACTTGACTTGAAGATGGATTATCAATTCCGCTAACGGGGGCCCAACTATATACCGTATTCGCTTCTGCAATACTTCCTGCTTGAACAATTGTTCCTGAACAAACGGACTGATCAATTCCGGCATCAATTATTGGTGCCGGAACTATATTAATGTTTTGTGTTGTGAGAGGAGAAACACAACCATTCTCTGTTACTGTTAAACCGATTGATTGATTTCCTGCTGCTGACGTTAAACTATATGGACCAACGCCTGTTCCTGAAACAACATTTGCCACACCAAAATTCCAATTAAAATTTGCACTTCCTGAAGCACTTCCATTATACGTTGCAATGAATGGTGCATTCTCACAAACAGAAGTAGGAAGAACAAAAAGTGATGTCGGAATTGGATTCACCAATAAATTAAATGTAGTTTGATCGCTACATCCATTTTGAGTTACAGTAAGTGTTATAGATTGATTGCCTGAAGTAGACCATTGAACATTGTACGGCCCACTACCAGATCCTGAATTTACTGTAGCTGTTCCAAAATTCCATGAATAATTTGCACTTGGAATTGCTGTACCATTAAATGAAACCGTATTCTGATCACCAACACATAATTGAGTAGCGGCAAGAATTGAGGCGATTGGAATTGCATTAACAACGACAGGAACATTTGTTGCATTAGAAGTACAACCGTTCTCACTAACAGATAGCGATAGATTATAGTTTCCTGCACTTGCCCAAACTACATTGAACGGACCTTGACCATTACCGGATGAAGTGCCTCCATTAAAATCCCATAAATAATTTGCACCGGCTGTTGCGTTGCCGGTATAAGTTACACTTACATTATTTCCGGCACACACATTTGGAGTTGCCGTAAATATTGAATTAGGAATAGGTGTAGCACTTACATTAAATGCGGCGTTACTCACACAGCCATTATCAGTAACAGATACTGTCACCTGATCATTTCCTGCTACGTTCCATTGAACCTGATATGGTCCTACTCCACTTCCTGAATTAATTGCACCATTCCCAAAGCTCCAATTGTAAACTGCTGTTGGTCCAGCTACGCCATTGAAAGAAATTGTATTCACAGCTCCTACACACAACACTGGCATTGCTGTTATGGACGCAATAGGAATTTGATTTACTGTTACTGACTGAAGTGATTGCGAAGAAATACATCCATTCTCCGAAACGTCTAGCGAAAGCTGATATGTTCCGGGAGTATTCCAGGAAAGTGTATACGGTCCTTGACCTGCTCCGGAAATGATTGTTGCTCCGTTGAAGTTCCAACTATAATTAGCTGCGGCACTTGCATTACCATTATAAGTAACACTAACATTAGCACCGGCACAAACAGCTGGTGTTGCAGCAAACGTTGATGTTGGAATTGGATTCACAATAACATTCGCATAGGCTGTATCTGCACAGCCATTGTTATTGGCAATGGTCTGTACAACATAATTACCGGCGGTATTCCAACTAATATTGAATGGCCCAACTCCTATGCCTCCTCCGATTCCTCCTGCGAAATCCCAAGTAATGTTTGTACCTGCAGGTGAATATCCATTATAAAGCATCGGAGCTTGCTGTCCTACACAAACGGCAGCAGTACTACTTATCGAGGCAATTGGTATTCCATAGATCGTTACATTTTGCGATGCAGTTGAAGTAGGACAACCTGTTACGTCTACCGATACATCTACTTGATAAACCCCATCGGTTGCCCATGATACTTGATATGGTCCAATTCCTGCTCCTGAAATTACTGTTCCTCCATTAAAATTCCAACTGAACGTTGAAGTTGCGATGGCTATTCCTGTGAAAGTAACGGTCGAAGGCGCACCTACACATTCATTCGTTACACTCAATCCTGCTACCGCACATGTAAATACGTTTACTTGTTGCGTAACAGTACTAACACATCCACCCGGATTTGTAATTGTAAGTACAACATTGTATGTACCACCTACACTATAGGAATGTACGGGACTAATTGCATTGGAGGTAGCACCATCTCCAAAATCCCAGAGATAGGTAACACCTGCAACAACACCTGTTGTTGTATTAGTGAATGTAATGGGAGTACCTATATTTACAATACCGGCAGGACTTGTAGAATATGAACCAATCGGACTAGGAATAACATTTACAATAACCGGAACACGAATAGAGCGAACCGGACTCCCATTATCTCTTCCAATCAAATCAAATGCATTCATTCCTAAATTAGATGCTAAACCAATAATTTGAACTGTAAAATCTGCAGTGTTTCCCGGAATATTTGAAACAACCGATAAGCCTGTCATCAATGACGCGACTGTACACGTTGTAATTTGATTGGCTTCCGGAGAAAGGAATGTTCCTGAAATTAAAAGTGTATCACCTTGACAAACGGTAAGCGTGTCACAAACCTGAACGGAATTTAAAATTGGAGGTACATTTGAGCCACTCTGACAAGCGTTTAAAACAAATGATTGATTATCGAGCATGTCGACACCATCGGCCGAACCGAATGGTCCGTCGTATGAGTTTCCAGCTTTATCGTATCTTCCTATTTGTATATAGTCAGTTCCGTTTCCTTGATTTACACCTACAGTTGCAGGAAATCCGCCAAACCCATTTAACCCTCCCGATGCATCGCCTGTCGTCCAGCTCATATCTTTGTAGCAAAAAGAAACATTTGCATTTGGAGGAAGCAACAGATCAGCACCATCTGTTAAGATCAACTGAAACGTGTTAAATTTATCTGTGTGTATATTGTAATACCCAACATTCTCCCATTGAACGATCAGGTGAGTTGCTGTTAGCTGATAATAAACAATTCCACTTGCAAGCCCTCGTGTATCTACATCACCCCAAAAAGGCGCAATCATTACATACTGATTACTTGGAAATGAATCTGCCGTAAATGTAGAATATGCACCACCAAAGGATACATTCCCATTGTTATTAATGTAGACATTGTTGGTGATGGTGGCACCATAAAAACAAAAGTTGAAGGGTAAAGTGAGTGGAACAGTAGACCAATCATCATTGCGATAATCAGGAGCTACTCCCGGACCTCCATTCGCCCCACTCCCATCAAACTGCGCTACTTGCCAACTTGCATCACGCGGCAAAAAACAATTACATCCATTAGTTGAAGTAATTGTATTGGTATGATTGGGAGCAATCTTTGTAGGATTCGGATTAGCTTGATAATTTATATAGTAATCTTCGTGTGTTAATTTTCCTTGCTCTTTTTTGGTTTGTATATCAGCCATTCGAACAGTGCGCACATCAGTTTGTGCACGTGAACTATTCAAGCAAAAAAATAATAAAACGACTAAATATGTAATGCTTTTATTCATTGAATAAGAAATTGCGTTGGCGGAGGTGCTCTATCAAAAAAGTTAAAAATAACTCGAAAAGAAACTTATCTGAATTTCCTAACAAATATACATTCAAATCAACTGAATTGCAACACAAAATTTGCTTTCTTTTAACAATATACCTATCAATTGCTCCAATTTGACCTTTTGAATCAAGTGATCGTCTCCTTTTTTTCTCAAAAATCATTTAGTTTAAAATTCTACTGAAATTATTCCTTTAAAATATTAAAATGAAAGGCAATTGCGATTTAGCTTTAGAAACATCGTCAAGCATTAATAACCAAGAAATTTTGTCTAAAAGATTGAATATTTTATTGACAAATTTATCACTCGTCCATCTATTGGCGCCCATAACGATCTGAAGCGAGGTTCACTCCTAGTTCCATCATACAATGCTTCATAGTTACTCTGTCTGAAATCAAATAAATTTTCACAATTCAACACGAGTGTAACTTTACTCAACTTACACCTGATCATCGCAGCCATAAATAAATAATTTTTTACTTTTACATAGTCCTGATTGCGTTGTTCTAAAAAATAATTTGCCTCTAATCCGCTTGCAAATGTTTCGTTCCACTCATAAACAAATGTTGAAGCTATATTATGACGCGGTGTAATTTTTAAAATTGGATAAATGGGATCATACTTTTTTACTGCATCGGTAAACACATAACTGAAATACAGTTCCGCTTTATCAAAAGAAAGTCGCGCATAGGTTTGCAAACTCAGTGTATTTATTGGCTTTGGCTCATTCACTAAATAAATCCGACTCTCCAGCATAGAAAGATTATCTATCGGTGAATCGATCGCAGTAAAATAAAATGCTTGATTCAATGTCAGTGTAATTTTATCTGCAATAATTTTTTTGAAATTAATATCTGAATTTATTCCTCTAGAAAATTCAGCCAATAAATTCGGATTTTTAGAATAACCCTCCAGATCATTTTCTATATTAATAAAAGTAAGAGGATCCGGATTTTTATAACCGTAACCGCCATTAATACGACCTGTGAAATAATTATTAAACCTATATAATAACGAAAGTCGTGGTAACACAAAAGAGCCATATAACGAATTCTTGTCGGCCCTCACTCCTGCTTCTATTGTTAACTTCGGATTTGCTTTAAATGTGCTTTGAATAAATCCTCCAGTTGTATTATTCACAGTTCTATCAATTGGAAAAAATGTACTTGTCGGCGTAAAATTCGAAATGTTATAGTTTAGTCCAAATAATGTTTCAAACTTTTTAATACGCAAGCGATAACTTAACTCAGAAAAAAAGAGCTGATTCTGTGCAATGAAATTATATCTACTTGACCACAGTTTATTCTCAAACTCACTTCCACTCATTTTTATATTTAAATCATGATCGCTGTTCCATTGATACTTATAATGGATATCGACTAAATGTCGCTTCGAATTGTTTGTAAGATGAAATGCTGTTAAATCTTTTTCATTTAAATAATTAACATCACCACCCTTTCTTGTATCCAAAATCAATGAATAACCAATATCTAATTTGGACTTAGTAGAAAAATTGAAAAACAATTTCGGATGAACGATAACTGAATTTAAGTCGGGCAAGTCTGTAAGTCCATCGCCATTCACATCCGAATTTTTCTGTAATGTTTGTCCGGCAAAAAATGTGAGTCCAATTTTTTTCCAGCTGTTAGCATAATACACATTGGCATTTGTTTCTTTAAGCGTAGTCTGATTAACAGTCGCCTTCAACTCTTTTTCAGCTCCCGGTTGTTTGGTAATCAAATTAATTATTCCTCCAATTGCATCGCCACCATAAAGTGTAGATGAACTTCCCTTGATCAATTCAACTTGCTTCAAATCCAATGGCGGAATTTGTAACAAGCCAAGACTCCCGGAGAACCCGCCAAACAAGGGAATGCCATCACGAAGAATTTGAGTGTACCTCCCATTTAAGCCTTGAATGCGAGCGTATGTATTTCCGGTAATAGAAGAAACTTGTTGTAATTGGATTCCTGCTATGTCACCTAAAATACTTGAAATATTTCCGGGCTTAATTCCATTTTCTTCTTCAAGATCATCGGCACCTATTAATTCAATGCGAGTAGGAATATCATCGATCCTAGAATTTGATCGTGTAGATGATACCTCTACCTCTTTTAATTCCTTTGAAGCAGAAGCAAGTTCAACTTTATAGTTATCCTTATCTTTAAAAATAAGAACACGCTTTAATCCGTATTGCATTGCTTCAACTGTAAATGCTGAATCTGTTTTATCATCAATTGCTATCTTCCCTACTCCATCAATATTTGACACAATTCCTTTTGAAGAATTATCAATTTTAATATAGGCACCAAAAACACTTTGATGGTCGGCACTGTCAACAACAGTAATTTGGATCGTCCGTTGAGCTAAACTATCGACAGAAAATAAAACGAATGTCAAAAAAAATAAAAAAATTAATCTTTGAAATTGATTTGACATAGAGATAATTATATTCTGAAATTAATAAGATGTTACGGCCGATTCATCCATAATCGATAAACCCGATCGTATGATACGAAGTAATGAAATAAAATGGCGTATAAAAAATAGCTACTCCATGGTAAGCCAATTGTATGTTTTAATCCATAAACTGCCAAACCAAAAAATGAAGCCTCCATTATGAGCCGGAGTTTTCCGTTGATTGGAAAAATAGGTTCTCTTGGATCGTTGGGATATCGGAAGATCGACCAACAAACTGCGCAAATGGTAGGTACAACTATCGCTAAAAAATACTGAGCATATCCTTCGCCGATGGTAAAAAAGAAAATCCCAATTGCATATAGCGCTAAAATTTCTAGCAATACTCTTATGACTAAATTCAACCAATTATTCGACATATATTTATTTTTCAGAAGATGTTGAATTGCATGAGACGTAATATGGAACTATTATAAATTGATAATAAATCCGATACAAGTTTACTAATAATATTTCCAGAAAAGGGCAATCAGCTTGTTAAATAAAAAATATTTATTACACTGCATTGAATAATATAACGCATAAAAGCTGATTGCAAGAAGACTCAATAATCATTGCAATTGATTTTATTCAATGGATAAAACTGTAACATACTACAGAATCTCGCTTCGCTAAACATTTCGAAATACAGAGTACATAGTTATAGATTTGATATTTGACACAATAATTCCACTCGACGAAGTCTTCATATCTAACCAATACTAATTACCGACAATTATTATTTGTAAATAGTAAAATGATAGGCGGAATATTGAGCGAAAATTTACGACATTCCTCTAAATTAACTTGCTGCTAAGCGGTATTCCGCCGGAGTTGTGGGAAGGCAATTAGTTTATGGACAAACAATATTCTTCACATTAAGTAATTGTCTGCACTTATGTTATGCAAAAGCGAAATGCCGCCGGAAGAATCGGCTTTATCATTGAAGATGAAATTTTACTTAACTTCCGATAGCCATCGGAATAAACATAGAAATAGCCTATCGTGTTGCGTATTTACAAATTATAGTTATCAGTAATTTGGATTGGAAAAAATTGAATACTCCGTCGAGCGGGTACTTGTTTTGATGGTACCACATTTTGTGATACCATAATTTCAATCTCTAATTCTGTCAAAATAAACATGAAATCATCCGGGAAAAATTCCAAATTCCTTCTCTAATCTTGTTTCAATACTCTCGTTTCTACATTGTATATTTCTGCCAGGTCGCTATC
>JANLPR010000133.1:0-18659 GCA_031367345.1 Bacteroidota bacterium
AGTAAGAAGTAAGAAGTAAGAAGTAAGAAGTAAGAAGTAAGAAGTAAGAAGTAAGAAGTAAGAAGTAAGAAGTAAGAAGTAAGAAGTAAGAAGTAAAAAGTAAAAAGTAAAAAGTAAAAAGTAAAAAAGGTTAAAGGTCAAGAATCAAAAGTTAAGAATTAAAAGTTAAAAGTTAAAAGATAAGAGTCACTAAATATGAGTCAAGGGTTAAAAGTAAAAAATCAATTTTATTACTTACTACTCACTAATCTCCACTCACTAAAAAGGTCCACAATATGAAAATTGGTCATTTTACACACAAATCACTTACAAGAAAAAGTAATTAAATAACTTTAATAATAAAACCATGTTATTAAGCTACTCTAAAAAATTTATTTTTATTCATATTGATAAGACAGCAGGAACTTCGGTAAAATCTGCTCTATCGAATTATTGTCTTTACCCAAATGAAACAATGTATTCCTCCATTTTAAAAAAGATAGGCTATCGACAATATTCGGATGAATTTTATGATCACATTAGAAGTATAGAATTGATGCGATATCTAGACAAAGACATTTTTGAAAATTTTTACAAATTTGCATTTGTGCGTAATCCATGGGACTGGATGTTGTCATCCTACACATATTATCAGCACAAACCGGAAATGCATCCTCACGTTTACTTTAAAGATCAGATCACGACTTTTAGAGATTTTATTAATTGGCAAACAAGTAATCCTTATATTTATCACACTCAAAGCGAATATCTATTCGACCAAAAGGGAAATAAGCTAGTTAATTTTATTGGCCAATTCGAAAATTTGGTCGATGATTTCAAACTCATCACTGATCATTTAAAAATAAACGTTCAGTTAGAGCATAAAAATCAAAGTAAAGAAAAAGGATACAAAGATTCATACACCTCCGAAACCAAAGATTTAGTTTATAAGTATTATAAACGTGACATTAACCTCTTCGATTATGAATTTTAAATACATTTCAAAAGTACAATGCATTACCGAAAATTATAATATGATTAGGAAAAAAGATCAGATCAAAATTAAACATAATTAAATCGTCAACAATTCCAAATTTAAATATGATACAAAAACAATCTGAAGTAGTTTGCCAATGAATGAGGCTTTAAAATATCAAACCAACTGTTTGTTGTGCGGAAAGGCTACACTCAAAAATGTTTTTGGTGACGACCATTTCATCACTAAATGTACGTCATGTTCCTTTGTTTTCAGCAGAGTAATTCCTTCAATAAAAAAATTAGAAAAACATTACGATGAATACCCTTTAGAAAATAAAGTTTCAGAAATTACCTTAAAACGTTACAATGAAATCCTTGACCTGTTTGAACCATATCGACAAACAGGAAGGCTACTTGAATTCGGATGTGGCGAAGGCTATTTTCTAGAAGTAGCATTAAAACGTAACTGGAAAGTTGTTGGAATAGAAATCTCAGATAAGCTTGTTAAAATTTGTAAAGATAAGAACATATTAACTTACAAAACACTTTCGCAAATCCCGTCTGACGAAAATAACAAATTTGATATGGCGGTTTCTATCGAAGTAATTGAACATTTAAACGACCCTAAACCTTACATGCAAGAAATCAATTCGCTATTAAGAAATGGTGGAGGACTGTATATGACAACACCTAACTTTAATTGCTTATCAAGATTTATTTTAGGAAAAAAATGGAATAATATAGTATTCCCTGAGCACCTTTGCTATTACACAGTGAAGACAATGAAATCCATGTTATCACTTAATGGGTTTAAAGAAATAAAATCACAAACATTGGGGATTAGTCCTGCACGTTATAAATATGCATTGCTTAACTGGAAGAAAACAAAAGAAGAAGCACCAATCCAATATGATTACAATGAAAAAGATAGAGATTTCAGAAATAAAATGGAAGGAAATATTTTTCTATCTAAAATAAAATTATTGATGAATAGTCTATTCAATATTTCCCGACTTGGCGAATCATTAAAAATATTTTATATCAAAAAATAATATGATTAAAATATCCGTCATAATACCCAGTTACAATCAAGGTGCTTATCTTGAAGAAACAATATTGTCCATAATAAATCAGAATTACGCCAATTTAGAAATAATTTTAATTGATGGAAAAAGCACAGATAACTCTATTGAAATAATTAGAAAATACGAAAATAGTTTTTCGTATTGGGTAAGTGAAAAAGACCTCGGTCAAAGCGACGCTATTAACAAAGGTTTTAGAGAAGCATCAGGAGAAATAATTACGTGGTTATGTAGTGATGATCTTTATACGCCGAATTCGTTAAATAAGGTGAATGAAATATTTTCAAATCTCACACATGATGTTGGATTGATTCACGGGAGCTCAATTATATTTACCGGAAAAAAGACAATACGAATCAATAAAGGTTCAGATGATGATAGCCTAGAAAATATTTTGTCAGGAATGACATTTCCACAACCCTCAACATTTTTCAGGCGTTCATTATTGCAAAAATCAGGTCTGCTTGATTTGCACTTGCATTTCGGAATGGATTATGATCTTTTCTGCAAATTTGCAATTATAACTAAATTTAAAAGCATCGACTTTTGTTTTTCAAAATACAGATTACATTCAGAAAGCAAAACCGTTTCGGCAGTATCTAAGTTTATAGATGATTGGTCTAAAGTATTTACAAGCATTATCAAAGCGGCAGACTTTAATACGATGATAGATATTTTAGATGAATTGGATATAAACCATACCGACAATCAATCTACATTACTATTTTTCAAAGAAAATTTTGATTCAAAAAATATTGATCAAGAACGACTCCTATATAGGTTTTTAGTTTTTGTATTAAAATACGATTACGAATCAAAGCGATTTGACAGGGCAAAAAAAATCGCCAATTATCTGAGAAAAGAATTACATAGTCATTTATCGAGAGAACCTGAAATTAATAGAATTGCTTGGAGAACCCAATTCCCCCCAATGCTCTTAGTTATAGCAAGAAAGATCTCAAGAACTTTTTTTTACAGATGAAAATAGCCTTCTTAACCTCACATATTAACCAATCGACTCAGTGGAATTGGTTCTCCGATGAATTAATAAATCGTGGTATCCCTCATATTCATATCATCATCAATAGTAATTATCCACTACTAGCAGATGACTTAAAGGCAATGGGTGTAAAAGTTTATTATTTAAAACATACTAACTTCTTTCATTTCTTTACCAACTTTTTTCAGGTATGTTATATTTTACTAAAAAATAAAATAACATTAGTTCATACAGAATTACCCTATGGAAATCTTGTCGGACAAATATCTGCATGGGTATGTGGAATTAAACTTAGAGTTTCAACCTGCGGAAATACCACATGGGCATATGATTTCAACAATAAGAAGCAATTGCTGATTGACAAAATCACGTATCGCCTTTCGAAAAAAATTATTGCTTTGACGGAGGAATCAAAAGAGTTTTTAATTAAAAACTATCATATACCTCCTGAAAAACTGACAATCATTCATCACTCTTTGCGATCGGAAGATTATATTTTTACTGACGAAAGCAGATTTATTAAACTGAGAGAAGAATTAAATCTAGAACCTGAGACATTTATAATAGGAATGGTTGCAAGATTTGAATTTTGGAAAGGGCATATTTTTGCTATAGATGCCTTTCGAAAATTACTAATGGAGTATCCGCATACGAGACTTTTAATATTTGGAAGTAAAGGAGAAAGTTTTGATTCAGTAATGAGACATATCAAGAATTATGATTTGCAAGATCATATAATTTATAAAGGATTTGTTTCCGACAACATTGCTTTGTTCCGATTATTTGATGTGCATGTTCATGTACCAATAAAATCCAACAGTGAAACTTTTGGAATTAATATTATGGAAGGAATGATAAGCGGTTGTGCACAAATATTAACACTTGCAGGCATTAGTTGCTTTACAGCAAGAGATGAAGAAAATTGTTTGGTAGTCCCCTACTCCTCATCAGATGCAATTTATCTTGCGTTAAAAAGATTAATCAATGATCCTGCGTTGAGAAAAAGATTAGGACAACAAGCAAAAGCAGATGCATTAAAAAACTTCCAATATTCAACAAAGGTTCAAAAGCATCTTGACCTTTACGAAAGTTTACGCCTGGAACAAAAGAAATGATCAGACCATTCTTTTCAATAGTAATTCCGATATTTAATCGAAGCGACCTTTTGATTAAAAGCTTAGATTTTTTACTAAATCAAACATTTACCAAATTTGAATTATTGTTAATTGACGACGGAAGCACGGAGGATATCTACTCATCGGTTCAACAATTTTTACTTGACAATCCAAATTTTAAATACATCAGGCAAGAAAATAAAGAGCGTGGTGCGGCAAGAAATAATGGTATTTTAAATGCCAAAGGAGAATACATTATCTTATTCGATTCTGATGATTATATGCATAAGAATCATCTTGAAGTATTGTACCAAGGTATCCAAGATAACAATTCCCCTTCATTTATTGCCACTAAATTTGATTTCATTAACAACAGTGGTTCAAGCTATCAATCAGATATCCAAAAATATAAAGCCGGACAATATGACTACAAATTATTCTTGAATGGAAATCCTCTAGCGTGTAATATTTGTTTTAAAAGAGAATTAAGTGATTTAATTTTATTTGAGGAAGATAATAAATTTGCGATCAAAGAAGATTGGATGTTTTTAATTAGCAACTTAAAAAAACACAAACTGACATTATTAGATAAGACAACAATAACTATGTTTGATCATGATGGTAGATCTATGCGGTCAGGGAACAATAAGATCATTCACAAAACAAAACTTGCGACAGAATGGATCATGATGAATGTTGAATTAACGCAAATTGAACAGGAGAAATTATTAGCACATGAAAATTATTTTTGCGGTATCCACTCCTATCTTGATCATGATAGAAAGAATACATTACTATTTATTTTTAAATCAATAAAATACGGCGGTTTAAAACTGAAATATTTAAAATTACTAATGAAAGCTATTATTGGAAGGGGAATAATTTTAAAATTAAAACTGGCTTCATGAATAAAAATGTTTTGATATTAACACAATGGCCATACCGAGATGCACTTATTCAAGCGTATACATTGCCATACGTTAAAATTATTCGCCAAAACATTTCTTCAGAAAGTAAAATCATTCTTGTAACATTTGAAAACAGTGAAGCAAAAACCTACGCCGAGGAACTATCGCAAGACACCTCTGAACTTGAAAAAATAGGTGTAAAATTAAAGAAGTTTAGATATCCGGGGTCATCCATTCTTTTGTTTTTAAAATCAATTCCAATTATTATCAATTTAATCCAATCCATTCGTAGAGAAAAAATTGATATTATTCATGCCTGGTGTACTCCTGCAGGAAGCTTAGGATATCTACTTTCAATCCTTACAGGAAGAAAATTAATTATAGACAGTTTTGAACCACATGCAGAAGCAATGGTTGAAAACTTAACATGGAAAAAAAACCAATTAAAATACCGCATTCTCTCTTACTTCGAAAAAAAACTAACATTACATGCTCATGTAATAATCAGTGCTACAGAAGGAATGAGAAATTTCATTCAAAAAAAATATCAGTTTACAATCAAGAACTTTTTGGTAAAACCTGCTTGTGTTGATCTCAAATTATTTAATACCAATAAAAGAAAAGATTCAGAATTATTAAAAAGGTATCACCTAGAAAATAAAATAGTGTGTGTATATGCAGGAAAATTTAATGGCATCTATCTTAGTTCAGAAATTTTTGATTTCTTAAAAGTTGCAGAAAATCATTGGGGAAACCGGTTTACCGCATTATTACTAACGAACCATAACCGGCAAGAAATTAAAACTTGGGCCACCAATGCTGGTCTATCCGAAAAGAGTTACAATTGTCTATTTGTTTCACATCATGAGATTCCACTTTATATGGGACTTGGCGATTTTGCTATAACGCCTGTTAAACCTATTCCAACAAAAAGATTTTGTTCTCCAATTAAGGACGGTGAATACTGGGGGCTTGGATTGCCGGTAGTTATTACAAAAGATATAAGTGACGATTCTGATATTATTGAAGATAATAATATTGGTGCAGTCTTAAGGAGTTTGACTACGAGCGAATATAAAAATGCGATTGTGAAAATTGAACATTTAATAGCCGACCCCCAAAATACAGCCTCAAAGATTCATGCAATTGCAGAAAAATATAGAAGTTACACTATAGCAGAAGAAATCTATCATTCAATCTACAAACAGAATAACTATAATTTATAGTTATCTTTTTAGAGTCAATATTTTTTCGCTTCTTCTTCCAATAGTTCTTTGTATGAACTTGAAATAATAATTAGACTGATTACATAAAAAGGAATGGCGGGGATTTTATATCTCACTAAACTACCGAAATTGGATGTGGTGAGACCAACCGAAAACGAAAAGAAAAGACTAAAGTAAACAGTAAAGAAAAGAATTCGATGTCGGAACATCAACCGGAAGAGATTGTATATTTTAAGTTTGATGAGAAGATAAATAGTAAACCCTAACATGATTAAGTTTTCGATACCTGACAAGAACATTGTTATATTGTAAGTTTCCCACACATATGGTCTGAACAATGCAGCGTTAATTGCTGCAGGCATTTTATTAAGTATTCCACTGATTGTAGGATCAAAATCACCTATATCGAACGCTGAGCCCTGGTAATGCTCGCTTTTTAAATCCATCTGAGTAGTTACCGCTTTATCGAGAACATTATCTAGAGAATAGTCACCTAAAAAACCACTCATAAGGTTCAACATTAAGTAACCACACACCAATGAGAAAGTAATTAAAAAAGGAGTAGACAATGATTTTATTAAATTATTATCTACTCTCTCCAATTGAATTCCACCAAACCACAAGATAGATCCGGGTAACAGCGCAAAGAAGATATATGGTTTGATCCAAATTAAGAGTACAGAACTAAGTATTATAAAAAATATATTTTTTATGTATGATTTTTTTTTTGTGAGGATGATTAGGTAAGACGACGAGTACAAGCAAACGGCTGCAAAAGTAATTGTGTCTTTGAGCAATCCAGATCCCCAGAAAAAGACCGAAGGAATAAATAATAAGGCTACGGCAAATTCCCATATTAATTTTGGAAACTCAACAATTAAAGCTTGATACAATCTCCAGATAGCCCAATAGCTAATATAGGCTAGCAAAATTGTCATGCCAATAAAACTTTTAAAAGATGCAAAACATAAAAGCACAGTAAGCTTCACAACTGCTCTTGCATGAGGATCCAGGAAGTACTGAAAATATCCGGTTTTATTATCCAACTCATAATACAAGTCTGTGTTAGGACCCAAAATATAATTTGAAATATTAAAAATAGATTTTTCTCCTAAGTTCAAAAGTACAACACAGTCATTATAGTAATTAAGCGTGTCGCCATAACCGTAATAAAGTGCATACACTAAGCAAACAGCAATTCCACCAAAAATTTTAACAGCTAAACCATACATATAGTATTTGTAGCTTGAATTCGTCTCTATATTCAATAATTGTTTTTTCTTAGCGATCAAGTAAATGACCACTAAAAAAATAATCGGTACAATTAAATCGATAAATGAAAGATATTCTTGCATGGCTCAGATGAGGAACTTGACAAAGTTAACAATCTTTAGAACTAATTAATCGTGATGATACGATTCGTTCTTAAGAATGGTCATGCTTCTATAGACTTGCTCTAATAAAAGCAATCTGATCATTTGATGAGTAAAGGTTAAATCGGATGCAGAGAGTGTAAAATGCACTTTCGATTTCAATTCATCCGAAACACCAAAAGCTCCTCCTGTTACGAAGAGCAAACGATTTGTTCCGGCAAGCATTTGCTTTTCGATGAAGGCGGCGAACTTCCTCGAAGTAAACTGCTTTCCACGTTCATCAAGAAGTACAATGTAATCACGAGCTGCAAATTTCGAGATGATTAACTTACTTTCATCCTCAATAATTTTCTCTTTGGTTTTATACGCGGAAGCCGGCAAAACCAAAATATCGGACGGAATATAGTTTTGCAATCGCTTGAAATAGACTTGAATCCCTTCCATCAAGTATTTCTCAGTAGTTTTACCAATGAAAATGAACTCTATTTTCATTCAGGTATTTTTAGGCATTTATTCATAACGATAAGATGTTCATAAACATAGTAAATTTTACTAATTTATTCACCCAAATCTACTATTTTAGCTTCAAACTAAATTATCTGTGGCTTGATATTTGCCTCTGCCAAGTGACAATAAATCAATGAAAAAAATCAGTTCTCTCTTAGCCCTTTTCTTAATTATCGGATCTTCATTCGCTATGGATGTGTACGATGAAATTTCGTTATCTATAAGAAGTGGTGACGCAAAACAACTTTCTTCCTTTTTCGGTCCAACCATCGACCTTACCATAATTAATAAAGAAGATGTATATAGTAAAGCACAAGCAGAACAAGTAATTAAAGATTTTTTTAGCAAAAACACACCAAAGTCATTTACGATCATCCATAAAGGCGCTTCTCCGGAAGGTACACAATATGCTATCGGAAGCCTAGTGACAACTAACGGAAAAACATTCAGGACATCTTTTTATATTAAGAGTTCAAACGGTAAAAATATTCTTCAAGAACTCCGATTTGAATCAGAATAAGTTCAAAAACCATCTTACTTTTTCGATACAAGCATTAACTGAAGTTGAGTTTGATTAAGGCATAAGTAGGATATTTCCCTTTGATTTTATTATTCTTTTCCAAGAAGACTTATAGCCTTAAATACCAATGATTTAAGAAAATCATTTTTAAAAAAGTAAATCACCAATTTTTTGTATTTTTTGAAATATCGAAATGTTCGCATTCAGATTTCTAATATTGTGAATATCTTCATTCAGATCACAATCGCTACCTACTAATTGATTGTTAATTTCACGCACATGAGTTCCATAATAAACGAGAGAAAACACTACGGTTTAACGGTTGACGAATTTATTGACCAAGCGCTTAACGAAGATATTGGTGATGGCGATCACACTTCTCTTTCTACTATTCCTTTAGATTCAGTAGGGAAGGCAAATGTAAAAGTAAAAGAGAAAGGAATTATAGCCGGACTTGAAATTGCTCAATTGATATTTGCAAAAGTAGACCCCAAGATCGAGTTAAAAATTTACACCACAGAAGGAAAACAAGTGGATGTTGGAGAAATAGTGATCGGTGCTTACGGAAGTGTAAGATCACTTTTAAAAGCAGAACGGTTGGTATTAAATTGCATGCAACGCATGAGTGGAATTGCATCGTTAACTAAAAAATACGTTACGGAATTGGAAGGGACAAATACGAAAGTATTAGACACTAGAAAAACGACACCTAATTTTCGACAATTTGAGAAACTGGCAATTAAAATTGGTGGTGGAGAAAATCATCGGTTTGGTTTGTACGACATGATCCTAATAAAAGACAATCATGTTGACGCGGCAGGAGGAATAAAAAATGCAATACTTCGTGCAAATGAATATTTAAGTAAACTTGACAAGAAATTAGAAATTGAAATCGAAACTAGAAATCTCGAGGAAGTGAATGAAGTGATTGCTCTAGGGAAAGTTGATCGAATAATGCTGGATAATTTCTCTCCTCCGGAATTACAGAAAGCAATAACAATGATAGGTGGCAAATTTGAAACAGAAGCTTCAGGAGGAATTACACTTGAAACCATCCGATCGTTTGCAATGACAGGAGTAAACTACATTTCAGTTGGAGCACTTACACACTCGTATAAAAGTTTAGATATAAGTATGAAAATAGTAAATTAAAGTGGGTAGGTCGAAATTTCAAAAAATACTATTGGTAACTCTACGATACCTAATACAATCAGGTCCGGTACAAACTTTTCTTGCTTATACAAAAAGAGTCGCCTTACCCGGATTTGACAATATGCCTATTTATAATGTTGCTGAATTTTTCATTACAGGAATCCAGAAAGGCGGAATTGTAACGCGAGCACAGGCATTAGCATTCAGTTTTTTTCTTGCATTATTTCCTGCAACAATTTTTTTGTTTTCACTCATACCTTACATCCCTATCAATAATTTCCAAAATCAATTATTGGAGATCATAGAAAAAATGTTGCCATCAGCAGCATATCAAAGTGCTAGGACAACCATTACAGACATCGTTAAAATTCAACATGGAAGTTTATTGTCGGTCGGTTTTATATCTGCCTTATACTTTACTACAAATGGATTTATGACACTGATGCGTGGATTCAACAGTTCTTATCATGTTTCAGAAACACGTACAGCTTTAAAACAACGAACAGTAGCAGTAGTATTAACACTAATTTTATCAGTACTAGTTTTAATTGCAACTACATTAATCATTTTTTCCTCTACTGTAACAAAATATTTGGTTACAAAAAGTATTCTAAAGTCAAAAACACAGATAGCACTCATTCTTTTGGGTAAATGGGCTATAGTACTTTTATTATTGTTCATTGCAATTTCGTTTTTGTATTACTATGCTCCATCATCTAAAAAGAGATGGCGATTTATTTCAGCCGGATCAACCTTTGCTTCTTTGCTTTCTATTCTGGTTTCAACCGGTTTTGCTTATTTTGTAAATAATTTTGGATCATATAATAAAATCTATGGATCTATCGGTACGCTGGTTGTTGTGATGTTGTTTATGTATTTTAACTCTTTAATATTAATTCTAGGCTTTGAACTTAATGCGAGTATAGATAATGCAAAGAAAAAAATTCAACAGACAAAGAAAGCAATATGAAAAAAATTACTAGTGTTGCACTTTTCCTTTTTAGTTTCAGTCAAATTTTTGCACAAACGGAATTAGCAGCAGGTTTAAAACTGAAATCAGAAAAAAAATGGAATGAATCTTTCCAGATATTTCAACAATTATTAAAGTCAGACAGTAACAATGTAGATTATCTGACGAACACAGCATATTTATATTGTAAGTTGGGAAATTTGAAATCAAGCGAAAGTGAGAAACAATATTTCTTTCACCGTGCAGAATATCTTTCAAGAAAAGCAATCGCATTAGCCAATTCGAGTGGACAAGCTCACTACAATTTAGCACTTGCTCTTGGTCGGATCAATGAGAATGCTTCGAGTAAACAGAAAATCGCGAATGCAAAAGTTATTAAACTAGAGTGCGACGAGGCTATAAAATATGATCCTAAGTTAGCCGGAGCGTATCACATTTTAGGACGTTGGCACAGGACAATTGCCAACTTCAATTTCATTGAGAAGGCTGCAATTAACACTTTATATGGCGGCGTCCCTGAAGGAGGTTCCTACGATTCTGCTATTGCAAACTTTACAAAAGCTATTGCTTTAGAACCGGACGATATATTGCATAAATTCGAATTAGCAGAAACATATCGCGAAAGAAATAATAAAGGAGATGATATTTTATCGAATGTTTGGTTTAAGAAAGTTCTTGACATGAAAGCATTAGACGAAAGTGATAAGGCCTACCAAAAAGAGGCAGCTTCAAAAATTAAATAATCGAAATTCGAATCAATTTATTTTAAAATATTTTTTTTACGATCGAAATTTCGAAAGAATTTTATGAAACTCCGGAACTATCTTCAAAACATAAACAAATGTAATGTATGCTATTGAAGTTACTCCTATACGGATCGCCATATCAAAAATTCGATTAGACAAGTGTGGAATGAAATAGATCGAAAAAAAGATCACAATAATTATTGCCAAGACCTGTAAATTTTTTTTATTAAAAGGCTGAAGTTTAAAAAACGAATAAACTGTAATGAAAAGCATTGTATTGTAAATTACCGATGCACACGTTGTAGCGATTGCTGCGCCAATAATTCCATAATGCGGAATAAATATTCGTTGCAACAAGATGAGTAGAATGGCAAGTGTAATAAGGTAAAAAGCACCGTAACGATACTTATCCGAATTAAGTAAAATAGGCGAATTCAATCCGGTTGCCATATTGAAAAGTGTTCCAATTGAAATAATAAGAACTACAAATTCTCCTTGCTGAAAGCCGTCAGGCAAGAAAGTAAGAAGCGTGTGTATATTAAGATTGATCAAAAGAAAAAGAAACCCGCCAAGTAAAAACATATAGAGCGAAGATTTATGATAGATTTCATCGATTTGACTTTTATCGCCGGATGTCCAAGCAAAAGAAATCTTTGCTGAAGCAATTCTATCGAGTGCATTGAGCGGCGCTTCAATAACTGTAGGAATAAAAGCAGCCACCGTATAAATACCAACAGCCGAAAGCGAGATATACTTTCCGATCATAATAGAATCGAAATATTTCAATCCGATAGAAGCAACGCTGGCGAACCAAAGTAAAAGACCGTAACGTATTAAATCAAACATCCGTTTTTGTCGAAACGATTCCCAATCTATTTTAAATCCGGGTCGTTCAAAAGAGAAAATATAAACCAACAACAAAAGCAACTGAACACCATAGATCATAACAAAAGAAAAAATGAATTGATCCAAATTAATCCAGCGAAGGAAATAAATACTCACAACAGCAATAGTCATAAGCCTTACACCAACATCGTTTATGAAAGAAGGGATTGTAGATTTATAATTGGCATTACAATAAACAGAAAGTACAGATATAAAGGAATTGAAAAAAATAAGTGGAAATACATAATTGAAGAACTCTAAGAGTAAAGGCGATTCCCTTCTATAAGAGTTAAGAATTAAATCTTTTAAAAGGTAAATAGTTAGAGCAGAAAGAATAAATCCTATGATTGGAAACAAATTCATGAAACCAAAATAGCCATGATGTTTTTTTTCACTGTCTTTAAACAAAGGGAAATATTTCAATGTAGCATTTCCAATTCCTAACGGAACGAACATAGCAACTAACAAAGCAAAAGAGTATAAGATTCTGGTTAAACCTAATTCTTCTTTTGTAAGAAAGTGAGGTTGTACGACAACCAGATTTACGAAACCTATAAATATTCCGATGTAACCGGTTATTGTGTTTTTAATACCTTGACGTCTGATGACACCCATAAATTCTAATTTCTCACTTAATAATTATTACATCCACTTATGATACCATTGCTGGAAAATAAAAATAAACCAAATGCGCTCGAAGTTCTCCAACGAGCCATTGAGATACGATTGACGAATTGGTATAATTGCTTCAACATTTAACAACCCTGATTTTCCCAATGCTTTATCGCTCATAAATTCCATAAATAGAACTTTTAACTCT
Organism: Bacteroidota bacterium; assembly: GCA_031367345.1. Classification (GTDB taxonomy): domain Bacteria; phylum Bacteroidota; class Bacteroidia; order AKYH767-A; family 2013-40CM-41-45; genus JADKIH01. The sequence goes on from JANLPR010000133.1 coordinate 13,262, forward strand.
CCCCTACACCATTTTTCAACCGGCACACCAAATCCCATTTTTGGTCGTTCCATAATCACACGAGGAACGTACGAGTGAACAATATCTTTTAAAATTATTTTTTGTTTACCGGCATTCATTTTAAAAGCAGAAGGAAGTTGAGCTACATATTCAGCAATACGATGATCCAAAAACGGTTCACGTCCTTCCAAACTCACAGACATAGACGCCCTATCCACTTTATGTAAGATATCATCCGGAAGGTATGTATTGAATTCGAGTGACAATATTTTTGTAAGAAGATCTACATTTTTTTCTGAAATCCGATCATCGAAAGCGGAAATTGGAAAAGAGATATTATTAACCAACAAAGAAGCAAGTTCACTTTTAGTGTAGGTTTGATTGATGATATCAAACATCTCTTCACCTGTCCTACTTTCAAGTAATCGCTTTAATTTATTTTTTCTATCCGATTTACTTAAATCGTGTTTTGTGTCGCCTATAAAATTAGAGGATAAATATTTAAAAGCAGTTGGAACTGAATTCAGTTTTTTTATTTGATCAAAACTTTTTAAGTGGCGAGGATAACCGGCGAACAATTCGTCACCACCATCGGCCGACAAAGCCACAGTAACATGTTGACGGGCAATTTTACTTACAAGCGTAGTTGGAATTGCAGACGAATCACCGAAGGGTTCATCATAAATATCGGGAAGAAGAGGAATAATTTCTTGGGCTTCTTTAAAAGTGCAATAGTATTCGTGATGATCTGTTTGAATATGCTTAGCAACTTCTTTAGCAAACACTGCTTCATTAAAACCCGGCTCATCGAAACCGATCGTATATGTTTTAATTAAAGTATTGTTAGTCTTTTGAAGGATAGCTGCAACACATGTACTATCGTAACCTCCACTCAAAAAAACACCAACCGGAACATCTGCAATTAATCGATAATTAAATGCAGAAACCAGGAGCGATTCCAACTGTACTTTTGCATCTTGATAATTTATCTTCAACTTTTCTTTAACAGCAGTTGAATTAATATTCCAATACTGATGAGTTGTAATTTTTGAAGTTGCAAGGTCTAACACAAGCCAATGACCGGGTTTCAGTTTAAATACATTTTTAAAAATTGATGAAGGAGCCGGAATGTATCCATGTTGAAAGAATGAGGCTAATGCTGATTCATCGATTTCCTTTTCGAAATTCTTGTGTGCATGAAAACATTTTAGTTCAGAAGCAAAGAGGAATAAGTTATTTTTCTGATAATAGAAAAACGGTTTAACTCCAACACGATCTCTAAAGCAGATTATTTTATTTTTAGTGACATCAAAAATGACAATTGCAAACATTCCAATGAAGCGCTGAACACAATCAACACCCCATTGCTGGTAAGCTTTTAAAATAACTTCCGTATCGCTAGTGCTAATAAATGTATGACCTTGTGCGATCAGTTCATTTTTAATTTCCTTGAAGTTGTAGATCTCACCATTAAAAACGATCCAATCGTTATTCGAACTATTTTTCATTGGCTGATGACCAAACGGACTGAGATCGATGATAGCAAGCCGACGAAAACCGAAACCTACTGTAGCATTCGATAAATCGAATAACTCTTCACCTTCATCATCCGGACCACGATGAATGATCGACTTTGTCATCAATTTAAGCGTATTGATGTCAGAGCGCTTTGAAAAATCAATAAATCCTGTTATTCCACACATAGTAAGGCGGCTAAACTACACAAAAATAATGCTAATAAGATAGAATTTTAAAGGATTTGGTTATTTTCACCGTCGAATACAACCATGGAAGAAATAGGGATAAGCCAACAGCGGGACGGTGATAAGGCCGGAGAAGAATACTGGACACAATTTTGGAAAAATTTTGAGTTGCCAACTCCGATGAATATCCATTCATCGAACGTGAATGAATATCCAAATCGTTTACTACATCGATTATTTAAAAAATCGTTTACCGGAATAACAACCAATGGAAAAAAACTTTTAGAAATAGGATGCGGCAATTCTGTTTTCCTTACTTATTTTAAAAAAGAATTTTCTTTTGAAGTGTATGGTTTAGACTATTCCGAATTTGGTTGCAAGCAAACTGAGAAAATATTTGAGCGCGACGGCATTGAAGGAAAAATAATACTTGGCGATGCATTCAATCCACCGAACGATCTTATTGGACAATTCGATATCGTTTGTTCGTTTGGAGTAGTAGAGCATTTTGAAGATACCGCAGGAACAATGGAAGCTTTTGCTAAATTTTTAAAACCAGGGGGAATTTTAATTTCATCTATTCCAAATATGAAAGGAGCTACAGGACTACTGCATAAATGGCTTAACAGACCGGTATATGATGTTCATGTTCCACTTGATAAACATGATATGCAAGTAGCAATAGAACGAGCAGGACTTTTGCCTTTGGTAAACGAGTATTTTCTAGCCTTGAGTTTTGCTATAACGCTTGAAGGCCGAGATGGAAAAAAAATACCAAATTATGCACTTAAAAAATTCTTTGTAAAGACTATTCGATACACATCAAAATTAGTTTGGATAGTAGAGAATATAACACATCCTTTACCCGCAGGAAAATATTTATCGGGAGGTGTTTTTACTGCAGCTAAAAAACAGGAATGAAAAAAGTAAAAGCACTTTACTTCTTTGTTGGAAGGTCATCGTTTGTTAACAAAGACATAGAAATTTTAGAAGAAAAATTTATTGTTGAGAAATTCAATTTTGAATTTGGAGCAAAGTGGAAAATTCCTTTTCAACTGCTCGGCCAGTTTCTGTTTTTACTGGTGCATATTTTTTCATCACAGGTAATCATCATTCAATTGGCAGGATTTCATTCAGTATTGCCAGTATTATTTTCTAAATTGACAGGAAAAAGAGTTGTTATAATTGCAGCCGGGACCGATTGCCATTCCTTCCCTTCTATCGGCTATGGCAATTATCACAAGATGTTTTTATCAATGGCCACAAAATTTTCATTTAGAAATTGTAGTCTCATAATACCTAAGCATGAATCGCTTTGGCTTTCGGATTATACATACGATTCATCTGATTATAATAAGCAAGGAATAAGTTATTTCATACCAGAAATTAATACGCCACATATTGTAGTAGAAAACGGTTTTGATTCAAATCGTTTTAAAAAAACATTGCCGGCTAAAAAGAATAGCTTTATCACCATCAGCGGATTATTAGAAAGAGAATCGCAGCGTAAATTAAAAGGAATAGATCTTATTATAGAAGCAGCGAAGTTACTACCAGATTGCAGCTTCACTATATTAGGAATTAACCGAGATGCTGTTTTTAAGGAACTTCCTGAAAACATAAAATTAGTAGCTAAAGTTCCGAATGATCAGTTAACGGATATATTATCTCAGCATCAGTATTATTTGCAATTGTCGATGGCAGAAGGTTTTCCAAATGCATTATGCGAAGCAATGCTGTGTGAATGCATTCCGATAGGGTCAGCAGTTTTTTCGATACCTGAAATCATTGGTGATACCGGATACATATTGGAAAAAAGAAATGCAGAAGAGCTGGTAGATCTCATAGAAAAAATTCAGCTGATAGATAATTCAATGGTAGGCCAAATGGCAAGGAAACGAATTTCAGAAAACTACACACTGAGTAAGAGAAAAGAAAAACTTTTAGCTATTCTGGAAAAATATTGAATTGACAGAACTAATTAACGCATCAAATTAATGAATCCTTGTCTAACTTCAGTTCCGTTTTTCAGCAAGTAAACAAAAATATCATTCGGGATTTGTGAACCTTTATAAGTTCCGTCCCATTGCATAGTAGATGCGTCATCGTTTTTATAGATCATTGTTCCCCAACGATCAAATATTTCAATCGAATAAACAACACACGGACGGAATGCACTAAGTGCAAAATAATCATTCTTTCCATCACCATTTGGAGTAAAAGAATTTGGTATATATAAAATTTCACCCAATAAGGTTTCAGAAGATACTTTTTGGGAAGTAGAATCGATACAAGTAGATTCTTTATTGACAATAAGGCGAGTCATGAAATCACCTTCACGCGAGTAACGATGAACAGGATTTTTAATTGAACTAGTATTACCATCACCAAACTCCCAATAATAAGACACTGCATTATTGGTTACATCATAAAAGTTCACAGCACCCGAACACGAATCTTGAGCGACAGAATAAGCTGCTTCTTTAAATGAAGTAAAATTAATATTCTTAGTTATTTTCTGATTGCAATGATAAAACGAAGTAGTTGTTAGAGTAACAGGGATGTTTCCTGCAAGCTCATAGATATGAGAGGGCGAATTATCCGTTGATTCAGAACCGTCACCAAAATCCCAATGATAAGTAGCGCCAAGTTTTGAAAAATTCGTAAAATAAACATTGGAATCGCAATCAGCTACCGAATAGCTGAAATCGCTGCTGGGTAAAGGAGGAATATCGATGTTGATGAATGAAGTGTCGACACAAAAAGAATCTGTGAATACAATTTGTTGAATGGTAAAATTACCAGCCGAACCAAAACGATGAGACGGTGTTTTATCGAAGCTGATATTGCCATCTCCAAAATCCCATCTGGAGGTAGCTTCATTCAACGAAGAATCGATTGCGACGATTGAATACGAACATGTATCCAATTGAAGATTGAAATTAGATACAGGAATTTTTTGAACAATAATTTTTTTAGTAAGCGTATCATAGCAGGAAGAATCGGTTGAAGTAATCAACGTAACATCGTATGGACCTGCATTGGGATAAACGTGAGTTGGATTTGAATCGAGTGAATTAGTATTGTCACCAAAATCCCAATGCCAAAAATTTGCTACACCTCCTACTCCATACGATTTATCGATGAAGTTGAATGAATTATCGCAATTTTTATTTTGAATATTGTATTGAGCCAAAAAAGTAGGATAAATATGAACAAGACCACGAGCTGTATCATTACAGTCAGGGTTAAAACCGGAATACGCAACAAGAGTAGCCATATAATCACCGGTATCGGAATAAGCATAGTTCGGATTTTTAACCGTCGATGTATCGAAGGGATCAGAAGGGTCACCGAAATCCCATTGGTAAGTAGAAGCGTTATAACTTGTATTCAGGAAATTGGCAACAAGGCTACCACAAGAAATGGTTGGAGAAAAAATAGAAGCAACAGTTAAGCGCGGACAACTCACAACATTGACTTGAAAATCGCGAAGTGTTTCACTGAGTAGAACACCATTTCGATATTCTTTTACACTCACCCCATAAACGAATTGACCTAAAGAGTTAGGCGTTGCTTTCAAGATTCCGGTTACAGAATCGATGTGCAAAGCAGCACCTCCGAAAACATTAGTTAGAGAATATGGATTGAGATAAACCACATTAGCATAAGGAGGAGAATTTGGTGGAGAAGGT
>JANLPR010000145.1:0-3824 GCA_031367345.1 Bacteroidota bacterium
TACATGATAATAAAAGAGCGTCAAATAATTCTATAAGTGGAATCTTCGAAAAACCCGTTCGTCAGAATTGAACAACGATAAGCGCTGATCAGTGGATTGGAAATTGAACGATTCGAAAAAAGAATTTGGAAATTCTAGGAAGCGGGAAGCGGTGTAGAAAAACCTTACTACATGATAATAAAAGAGCGTCAAATAATTCTATAAGTGGAATCTTCGAAAAACCCGTTCGTCAGAATTGAACTACGATGAGCCCTGATTAGTGGATTGGAAATTGAACGATTCGAAAAAAGAATTTGGAAATTCTGAGAAGCGGAAATAAAATCGCGGCTAGCTACGCACTTTTCGGATAAGCCGTGATTACCATCCTTCACATTACAAAAAAGGAGGCAACAAAACAGCACAAAAACCCATTGAAAAGTTGATTCACGTTTTATTTTGCCCCATAGCACTAGCTTCAATTGAACTTAATTGCTTTATAAATAGCTATTGATTACTTACATTACTAACTTCGTAAAATGATTTCAGATAATCTTAATATTCTTCTTTGATATGAACGCAATACCAAGCAAAAGGAAATCGCCTGCAAAAGCTGAAGTGAAAGAAAATACGTTTCCGGTAGTTGCCATTGGAGCATCAGCAGGTGGATTAGAGGCGATGATGGAGTTATTAAAATATCTCCCGGCAGATACAGGTATGGCTTTTATTTATGTGCAGCACCTCAGCCCCGATCACAAAAGTTTGTTGACCGAAATTTTGTCCAAGAAAACAAAAATGGCAGTTCAGGAGATAGATGACATGGATTTAATTCAACCCAACAATGTATTTGTTATTCCATACAACAAAGGAATTGAAGTAACTGATGGACATATAAAATTAATTCCCCGTACAGAAAGCGGTGCAGCAATTTCTATTGATATACTTTTCTCTACACTTGCCGCAGCACAAAAAGAAAGAGTTATCGGAATTATTTTGAGCGGCAGCGCAAGCGATGGAACAATAGGTATGAAAGCCATCAAGGATGAGGGCGGATTAACCTTTGCGCAAGACGACACTGCAAAATTCAATAGTATGCCTCACTCTGCTATTGCGGCAGGTATGGTAGATTTTATTTTGCCGCCAAAAGAAATAGCACTTGAACTGGCGCGGCTAAGTAAACATCCTCTTATAAAAAACAATGGTGTAAAAAATGGTGAAGAAGATTTAGTTGAAAACAACAATCCCGATTTAAAAATTATTCTCAACATATTACACAAAGCCACAAGTGTTGATTTCAGCGTGTATAAAATGAACACCATTAAGAGACGAATTATTCGCAGAATGTTGTTGTACAAAATAACGCAACTCAATGAATATGCAAAACTGCTTTCACAAAAAAAGGAAGAAATAGATATTCTTTACCAGGATTTATTGATAAATGTAACCAGTTTTTTTCGTGATACTGAAACGCATAAATATTTAAAAAAAACTTTTTTTCCAAAGCTCCTCAAAAGAAAAAAAATCGGAGAATCACTACGTATATGGGTTCCCGCTTGTGCCACAGGCGAAGAAGTGTATTCCATTGCAATGATGTTGCTCGAAATTCAGGAAAGTAAAGCAACTAATATACCCATTCAGATTTTTGCAACAGACCTAAGCGAACAGGCAATAATCAAGGCGCGTATTGGCATTTACACCAAGCACGACATGGAAACTGTTTCACCAAAACGCATCCAGCGTTTCTTTACCAAAGCAGATGGTGGATTCCGTGTAAACAAATCTCTGCGCGATATGTGCGTATTTGCCCCGCATAATATTTTACGTGACCCTCCTTTTTCTCGCCTCGATTTTATCAGTTGCTGCAACCTCTTTATTTACTTTGATATTCCGGCACAAAAAAAAGTAGTCAATACATTTCATTATGCCTTAAATGAAGATGGCTATTTGATGCTTGGCAAATCAGAAAACATCAGTCATTCTGCAAATCTTTTTACCGACTTTAATAAAAAGTATAAAATATTTTCACGCAAAACAAATTCAGGCACCCGCACCCTACCTGCACTATTACCAAGCTATGCGCAACAAACCGTTACCGAAAAAAATATTCCGGAAACCAATAAAACGAAAACAAAACGAAGCCCGATAACTATCGGGAGTGTTAATCATCACGGACTTGACATCGCCATTGATGCCGTGCTTGTTTCTGAGTTTATGCCTGCAAGTGTTGTTATTAATCACCAAATGGAAATTGTGCAGTTTCGCGGAACAACAGATTTATTTCTCACACATCCAAAAGGTAAAGCCACTTTTAATATTTTAAAAATGGCAAGACCTGAAATTGCATTTGAATTGCGCAATGCCATTTCAAAGGTTATCAAAACGAAGCAGCGCATTCGCAAAAGCGGAATTGAAATAAAAATAAAATCTGAAATAAGAAGTATAGGTGTTGAAGTGGTTCCGCTTCAGATAGAATCGGAAGAACCACTACTCTTAATTCTTTTTACAGAGCAGGAACAAACAGAAATTTATTCGCAGCAAGTGGATGGCGGAAAAAGCACTCCGGCGGCTATCGGGGCAGCAAAAGACCGAAGGATAAAAAAATTAGAACAAGAATTAGCAGCAGCACACGCTGATGCGCTTGCCTTTGCGCAGGAGCAGGAAGCGTATACCGAAGAATTGCAGAGTGCGAACGAAGAAGTAGTGTCAAGCAACGAAGAATTGCAAACAGTAAATGAAGAATTGGAAACTTCAAAAGAAGAAATTGAATCTGCTAACGAAGAGCTCACCACTACCAATCAGGAACTTCAAACCCGCAATGATTTGCTCAATGAAGCTTATGGTTATTCCGAGGCTGTATTTGCCACGATACATGAGCCCATGCTTGTATTAGATAAAAATCTCCGAGTAAAATCTGCCAACAAAACTTTTTATAAAACATTTAATGTTAGTGAGGAAGAAACTGAAGGAGTACTGTTGTATGATTTAGGAAACAAGCAATGGAATATTTCGCGTCTAAGAGAGCTATTGGAAGAATTGCTTCCCCAAAACACTCACTTCCATGATTTTGAAATTACGCACATCTTCCCGGTCATTGGCGAAAGAATAATGTTGCTAAATGCAAAACGCATTATTCAGAAAATGAATCACGAAGAATTAATACTACTCGCGATTTATGATGTTACTGAAGTCAGAAAGTTAGCATTAGATAAAGTTAATAAAGAAAAAGAAATTTTATTAATGCAAATTAATGCAGAAAAAAATTTAAGAAAACAAATTGAAGACAGTGAGAAGCGGTATAATATGATGCTCATGAATTCGCCATTTACTTTTGCCGTATTAAAAGGTAAGGACAAAGTGATTGCCTTTGCCAACGACCGGGTTAAAGAAGTTTGGGGAAAAGGTAAAGACATAGAAGGTAAATCGCTGTATGAAATTATGCCCGAACTTAAAGACTCGCAATTCCCGGCTTTACTTGATCAGGTGTATGCTACCGGTATTCCTTTTCATGGTGTTGATGTACAGAGCCCAAAAAATATGAAGGGGGAATTGAAAGAAGAATATTTCAATTTTGTTTTCCAGCCTTATTTGGAAACAGACGGAACTATTTCCGGTATTACTATTATTGGTAATGATGTAACCGAGCAGGTGATTGCAAAAAGGAAGATAGAAGAAAGCGAACACCGTTATCATGAAATGATTTATTCTTCACCTTCAATGATAGCTATTTTTAAAGGGGAAGATATGATCATTGAAATTGCCAACGATGCAGTTTTAGAAAGCTGGGGCAAGGGCAAAGACATCATTGGCAAATCAGCGTTTGAAGTAATGCCCGAAACCGTTGAACAAGG
>JANLPR010000047.1:0-4130 GCA_031367345.1 Bacteroidota bacterium
ACTATAAATAATTTAACCACAATGAAAAAACTAATATTGATTTTTGGAATTGCAACGCTTGTTGGTTGCAATCAACCACAGGAAAGTAAAAGTGAACCGATAACCGAAACACAAACTGTTCCCGAACCTGTTCAAAAGAAAAGTTCTGCAAATTTTATTGTTGTAAGTGAAGTTCACGAACCTATGGGAAAAAGTCCAGGCAATCCAAGTCCAGGGCATAAGAATTTGTATTCCATTTATGTGGAAAATTTTAAAGACAAAGATAAAAATGTTTGGGATGATATGAGTGCGGAGGCAAAAAGCAAACCGCATGACACGAATGGTTTTACTGTTGTATTCTTTTTTAGCAACAAAGCAAATACACCATCATTAAACAATGGACTTGAATGGGCGGAGAAATATGATAAGTATTGCGTAGGTGGTTATTGGTATTATCCCAATGGTTCGCAAGAAATGAAACGATACCCAATGAAATAAAATAATCAGCAATAAAAAAATCACACCTTATTCTTCTCTCAATTTTACCATTGATTTTAGTTGCTCAAAGTCAAACAGACAGAGCAACAAATGCTCTTGTTGGCGGAATTGCAATACTTATTTTCTTCTACTTTATTGTCGCTTTCTTCGGGAACAATAGGACGATAGGATATTGGGGAGCATTTGCAATTTCTGTTTTATCATCACCAATACTTTCAATCTTCATTGGCTTTGACTCAACAATCTTTATTAGTCCTATTCTTACAGTTCTTATCTGCTTATTAGTTCCCAAGAAACAAAAATTAAAACCGAACACAATAACTAAGAATGACATTACAAGCGAACTTGTAAAACTTAATGACCTAAGGGAAAAAGGAATATTTACGGAAGAAGAATTTAATAAACAGAAGCAGAAAATTTTGAACGGATTACGACTAACAAAGTGCCTTGAACAAACTATCGCCAAACAATAAAATAAGTGGCGGAAAAGTGCTAAGCAATAAAATTCCAAAAGGAAGTAATCGATTAAAAATTGCATTACGCAATGCCGCCAATGCAATCGGCAATCTAAAGAATACAGCACTCTCTAATTTCTTTAGCCGAATTTCTCATCGAAAAGGGCGCGTATCTGCAATTTCTGCAACAGCGCGAAAGTTGGCAGTAATCATTTGGAATATGGTAGTGAAGAAAACACCGTACATTCCTCAAACCGAATATCAGTTTCTGGATCAAAAAAGAAAAAAAATATCAGCAATGAAAAAACTAATTGCTAAGTTTGACATATCGACTAATGATCTTGATTTGCACGTGTGATTCAAGAAGTTATGGAACGTTAGTCATAACCCTATGACGACAGTGCTAACATCGAACTGACAGTGCAAAAATGAAACGCTACGAAAAAATATTAACCATTATTGTTGTCGGACTATTCGTAGTTCAACTATTTCCAAACTTTGCAGGTAAGTCGGCATTGTTTGCTTTGACGACTTGGCTTTTAGCACTCTCTTACTTTATTGGCGGTTATTGGCTATTCAATCAAAAAGCCAACAGAAAATACTTTCTGCCAATAACTGCGGGACTTGCATTTGCTGTTTCAATTATTGCAATACCATTTATTATCCGACTGCGTTTAGATGACTCTTATTATTTTTTCCCAATCTTAAACGGACTTCTCTGCATTGGCTTGACAGTTTATGCCTTCAAAAACAGAAATACCGATAAGCTTACAAGCTCAATTAAAAGTATTTTCAAAAGAGCTATTGTGATTTTAGCAGTCAGTTCACTTTTTACTTACACACCAATTTCGTTCAAACCTTACAGACATATTCTGATTGCACTCAATAACGGAAACGAATATTTGGTGAACAACCTCTTAATGTTTGACTACACGGAAGAATGCGAGGAAGCATTAGATAAGGGTGATTGCGACAGAGCAATTGAATATGCGGAGATGGCTAACAAAGCAGGAAAAATTTGGCTTGGAATAAAAGAAGAAGAAAAGCAAATGCCTGATTCAACAAGTCAACTCATACAGGGTTTGTTGAAGGATTCCACCAACAAAATTTCCCCCGAAATTCAAAATGCTTTGCAAGCATTTGTTGGAGGAGATGAACTTTACAAAATCAGCGGAACTTACACCAACCTTTACAAAGCGTATAAATGTAGAGCAGATGCAGAATACGACAACAATCAATTTTCAAACGCTCTCAAAGATTATGACAAAGCCCATAAAAGTTTAACCGCTGTCAATCACAACTCAAAATACTGGGATGAAGAAAAGGCGTGGTCATTCAACAACATTGCACTTTGCTACAAGGGACTGAATAAACTTGCAATGGCTGATTCGTTTTATGTTGAAGCAATCAACAGTTACAAGGAAGTAAAGGATACAGCAGACAATGGATTAGCCAAACTATACAGCAATATGGCTTTTTCTCTTTCGGAAGAATTGCAGTATGGTTATTCCAATGATTTGTTTCAAGCTGCAAATGGAATTTTACGGAAGGACACCGCCAACGGAATAAACAGGAAAGATTTAGTAACCAATTACAACGGACTTACAAAAAACTATTTGATGCAAGACAGTTTGGAAAATGCAATGTTCTTCATCAAGCGAGCAATGAAATTTGCTACCAAAGGTGAAAGTGAATTTTGTTCAACAACCCTATACAATGGTGTTTGCCTTTACAAACTGAATAAGTATCAAGAGGCAGATTCAGTTTTAAAAACTTGCTTGCAATGTTACCAAAGCCAACCGAAATGCGACAAACAAAATGTTGCTGAATGTAATCTCTTGCTGAGCCAGGTGAACATAGCCCTTGCAAAGTATGACGATGCAAGAAAGTATGTGAACACAGGAATTGAAATCACCGAAAAGAATTTTGGTTCTAACAGTTCACGATATGCAAACTATTTGAAAGTTCTTGCCCACTTAAACAAAATCGTAGGCGATTATCCAACTTCACAAACACAATACAACCAAGTGATTGAGATTTACACTCATGAGTTAGGTAACAGAAATAGCAAACTTCCAAGTGTTCTTGCTGGGTTAGCTGACCTTGAAATTATTCTTTCCGATTTCAATTCTGCTAAACAATATTCTGACAGTTCACTTTCTATTGCTGCAATCTATTTGTCCTTGACATTTCCAAGCACCACCGACTTACTAATCAATGCCGCTTATGTTGACTACTGCATAGGACTATACAAACCTGCTGACACTCTTTACAGAAAAGCAATCACCATCAACGACAATTACGGACTTCATTCAGATGCCAGAACTGCAATTGCTTTGAACGGACTTGGACTAATTGAAACAGCAAAGAAGAATTACAAGAAAGCTGATTCACTTTTCACTCAATCATTAGAACTGCACAAACAACTTTTTACAGACAACAATCCTTTGACAGCAATTGTTTATTTAAACTTTGGGACATTATGTATTCTGGAAAACAAACTTTTAGATGCAGAAGAAAAACTAAACAAAGCATTGACTATTGACAGGCAATTTTTCAAAAACGACCATGACATTTTCGCTGACATTTTTGTTGCACTTGGCGACCTTGCTAAAAAGCAAGGACAGAAGGAAGTTGCACAAGACAATTACAAAAAGGCACTTGACATTTACAAAAAGAAATTTAATGAAGGACACTGGAAGATTGTGGCAACACAGCATAAACTCAACTGACCGACTTCGGACGGACAGAAGGGCAGCCGATAACATATAAGGATTAAACGCCCACTCCATTTTTCACGGCGCTGCGTTTAAATCCTGTGTTGAACTGATGCGATGGGAGCCACGCTGTGGTGGGAGAGAATTTCTGTTATGCAATTTTAAAAGACAGAAGAAGTTTTTATAAATATAAAAACGAATATTTTTTTTCTAAAGAAAACAAATTAAGACCGTTTAGTTCACTTTAGTCCTTTCAGTTTTAGTTGACAAGTATATTTTACCAATGAAGTACTACACTTTTTTTACTCACTGCCAATAGAATTTCACTCCGCGTAAATTTTTCGTCAGCAGACTGTTTGATTTTTCTTTCGTAATTTATTGTTGATTATATCAGGCGGTGCGTGTGCCTGAAACGAATGGACACGAATCATTCTTCCGGTCTTGCAACACGGGCACACTTCTACGTCGAAGTGTAATTTTG
>JANLPR010000090.1:0-1539 GCA_031367345.1 Bacteroidota bacterium
CAGGCTATTTAACAAAACATAAATACCCAAATGCAGGAAGTTATACTGTAGTATTAACTGCAAATCATAGTAGTAAGTCTACTACCATAAGCCAGGTTGTTACTATTATCAATTAAGAACCGTGGTTGTTTTTGCTTGCCGCATAACGGTTAGCATTGCCGAAGCATTATTTTTTTACCGAAATATAAAAATAAAAAGAGTCAAAAAATAATGTTTTGGCAATGCGGTGTTATGCGACGTTAATTTGCAGTTAGAATTTTTAACTTGTGTTTTCTGATTATATGTTTATTTTATCGATAATGTAAATGGATCTGCAGTACATGTATTATCCTTATTCTTATTTGCTAAAATAGTCTCCAACTCGTAAAACATTATCTTATCTCCCGAAGATAATGCTTGAATAGCTTCTTTCATTTCAGATGATAAATAATTTCCAGTGGCCGAAAATGGGTTTGTTTCACCGTTAATTTTAGTGATTAATATTTTATACGAAACGAGTTTATAAAATACGTCAAAATCGAAATTCATTAATATCGGAATAAGAGGTGCCACGAGAAGAAGATTTTTATCTATCGCACCAACCACAAGTTTACCACCTATAGTAACTGTTGGACATGGAAATTTTTTTACTCTAAATTGAAATACGCCCATTTCACGCCCTTTCATATTATATAATTTGATTATGCATGAGCCAGGTTCGTCAATTTGTACATAATAATAACCATCTCTTTCAATTAGATTTCCTTTATCAATTTTAATAACGAAGGATTTTTGTCCTTCCAATGATATATAAAGGGGATTCTCTACACCTGTATAAAAAACATTAAATTTTGAATTTGCGACAATGGCTTTGCTTGAATGACATACAATACTGTCTTGTGCGAATAAACAGTTGCAAAGCAGTACCAAATTAATTTGTATAAAAAAAATTCTCATTCGATGTTGTTCATAATTTTCAAGTTTGCTCCACCCCTTAATGTCGCATAATCGAGTCAGGCTCGAGAATCTCACTCAAACCTTCCCACAGAACTGTACGTGAACCTCTCGATTCATACAACTTGTCCCGCCAGGGCGGGAGCTCTTCTTGTTCAATCACGAATGTAATCATACATTATGGATGAACCAATGCCCAGTGAGGAAAAAGATTCGGGTTCTCCTCGTACTTTTTCTTTTGCCGTTTTAGCGCTTTTTGTTCTTAGAGCCCATTTTTCTATTTCATCCTTTTTATAAGTCGAGCATTGTTATTTTACCGATTACAACCCTTTTAAAAATTTACACTAGTAATTAATTACCCAACTTATTACCAACTATGATTCACCGGTTATTTCCACAAAAAACATGCACAATTTTCAAACTTTACTTGTGGCATTCTCCCAAGGAAAGAGATCACCAAAACAAAATTACACTTCGACGTAGAAGTGTGCCCTTGTTGCAAAACCGGTAGAATGATCCGTGTCCATTCGTTTCAGGCACACGCACCGCCTGCATCAATCAACATTAAAGTACTTACAAATAAAAAAACAGTCTGCTGACGAAAAA